>JAZRAQ010000047.1:0-6312 GCA_045634645.1 Acutalibacteraceae bacterium | reverse complement strand
CTCAGCGATTTTTTCGGGAATATTTTTACCGCAAGCAATATAGTCAAGGAAGAAGAGAGGCTTTGCGCCAACACAAATAATATCATTAACACACATTGCAACAGCGTCAATACCGATAGTGTCGTGCTTGTCCATTAAAATAGCAAGCTTAACTTTGGTGCCGCAACCGTCGGTGCCTGAAACTAATACGGGTTCTTCATAGCCCATAGGAAGACCAAAGCAACCGCCAAAGCCACCAACATCATCAAGGCAACCATCGTTTTTAGTTCTTGCAATATGTTTTTTCATAAGTTCTACCGCTTTGTAACCGGCAGTAATATCAACGCCTGCATCAGCGTAGGATTTAGATTGTGAATTATTCATTTTATTATTCCTTTCCGTCCCAACAATAAGTACATAATTTTTCTTTATCAATTCCAATGGCTTCTATAATTCCATCTAACGATTGGAATTCTAAAGAAGCAAAATTGAATTTTTTCGCAATCATTTCACGAAGTTTTTTACCGCGTTCGGTAGAGGAGTCACTGTATTCTGCAATATGCTTAAAGCCTTCTTCGCCTTCAAGTTCTAAAATTATACGGCGTGCGATTAAATCATAATCGCTGTTATTGCGAGAAAAACTTAAATATTTACAGCTATACATAATCGGCGGACAAGCAGAACGCATATGTACTGATTTGGCGCCGTTATTATAAAGAAAATCAACAGTTTCTTTTAACTGTGTACCGCGAACGATAGAGTCATCAACAAAGAGTAAATTTTTATCTTTAATTAAATCGTGAACGGGTATTTGTTTCATTTTAGCAACTTTAGCGCGCTCACTTTGTTTTTGAGGGGTAAAGCTTCTTGACCAGGTAGGAGTATATTTAATAAATGCACGCGCAAATGGAATATTACTCTCATTTGCATAACCAATAGCGTGAGGTGTACCCGAATCCGGAACACCGCCAACATAATCAACATTAGCGGTACAACCTGTTTTAGCATCGTTCTTCGCTAAAATTTTACCGTTTCTATAACGCATCATTTCAACATTAACACCCTCATAAGTAGAGGTAGGAAATCCGTAATAACTCCAAAGAAAAGCGCAAATTTTTGTTTTTTCGCTAGGCGGTGCTAATTGAGTAAAGTTTTCACTTGTGAGCTCAACAATTTCACCGGGGCCTAATTCCTTATAGCATTCATATCCTAATTTTTCAAAAGAAAAACATTCAAAAGCAACGCAATAACCGTCATCACTTTTGCCGATATGTATAGGCAATCTGCCAACACTGTCACGCGCGGCGATAAGTGAATTATTATTTGTTAAAATTAAAATTGAAGCACTGCCTTTAATTACGCTTTGTGCAAATTTAATACCGTCCACAAAGTTATCACGCTTATTGATGAGCGCCGAAACTAATTCGACAGAGTTGACTTTACCGCCCGTCATAGCGTTAAAATGCGCTCCGACAGGTAACAAGTATTCGTTTATCAATTCTTCTGCGTTTTCTATCGCACCTATAAAGCAGATTGCATAGGTACCTATTTTAGAACGCATAATCAAAGGTTGTGGGTCAAAATCGCTTATACAACCAATCGCGCTGGTTCCGTACATTTCATCAAACAATTTTTCAAATTTAGTACGGAAAGGGGAGTTTTGTATATTGTGAATATCCCTTTGAAGACCGATTTCATTATCGAATGCGGCAACACCTGCTCTGCGGGTACCTAAATGTGAATGATAGTCAGTGCCGAAGAAAACGTCAGAAATAACGTCATTTTTACTGACTGCGCCAAAAAAACCGCCCATTAATTTACTCCTTAACATAGCAAGAATAATCCAACCGAAATTGGATTATTCTTGGAAAATTTTATTTATGCAAAAAATAGTTTTGAAAGCGTCATTGGGTCGATATATTTACCGTCCTTATAAACACGCATATTACCTGATGCAATTTCGTCAATAAGCATAACGTTACCGTCTGCATCGTAACCGAACTCAAACTTAATATCGTAAAGGTCGAGGCCTTTTTCTTTAAGGTCGTCTGCAACGATTTTGGTGATTTGTTGAGTCATAACCTTAATATCATCATACTGTTTATCAGTCATAACACCTAAAGCCACTAAAGCATCTTTAATTACTAGAGGGTCGCCCTTTTCATCGTTTTTGAATGTCATTTCAACATAAGCGGGAAGGTCAGCGCCTTCTTCAATATAATCACCATAACGGCGGATAAAGCTACCAACTGCTTTGTAACGGCAAATAACTTCAAGACCGTGGCCAAATACCTTAGCCGGAAGAACTTCCATAGTAGTGTCGTCCAAATTAGCATTGATATAGTGAGTTTTAATGCCAGCAGCATTTACTTTTTCAAAGAAATAAATTGACATACGAAGGTTTACGTCGCCAACACCGTCAATAGTAAGTCCAACAGAGTTTTCGCCCGGGTCAAACACACCGTCTTTACCGGTACAATCGTCCTTGAATTTCAAAAGGCAGTTGCCGTTTTCAAGTGAAAAAACATCTTTGGTTTTTCCTGTGTAAATAAGTTTCTTTTCCATTATAAATTCCTCCGTTAATTAAATTGCTTTTCAATAGCGTTGTTTTTATCTAAAACCTTTTCGGCATCAGCTTTACGCTTAGCATCAAGGCGATTAGCCAAATCACTGTCTTCAATAGCGAGCATTTGTATACATAATAATGCGGCATTAACTGCACCATCTATCGCAACTGTTGCAACCGGTATTCCCGATGGCATTTGTACTGTTGATAAAAGAGCGTCCATACCGTTTAAATGACCGGATTTAATGGGTATTCCAACAACGGGAAGTGTTGTATTAGCGGCGATAGCGCCTGCCAAGTGTGCAGCCATTCCTGCGGCGGCGATAATTGCGCCAAAACCGTTTTTGCGGGCGTTAAGAGAAAACTCTTTTGCTTCAACGGGTGTTCTGTGCGCTGAGAATACATGAACCTCATACGGAACGTTGAAAGATTTTAGGGTGTCTACAGCTTTTTGAACGGTTGGTAAATCGCTGTCGCTTCCCATAATAATACCGATTTTTTTCATAAAATTTTTCCTCCAATAAAAATAGGGCGCACTTAACCAAAGCGGATAAGAGCGCCCAGACGGTCGGCAAAATACATTCCTCAAAACATGTGGTGCTCCACACTGTGATAATACACTATTCCGTCAGCTTCAAGGAACAAAAAAATTATATCATAGCGCGAATATTTTGTCAATAAATTAAATATAAATTTATAGCATATTTTATTAAAAAATTTTGTGCAATTTTTTAATATTTTTTAAAATAACTTGACTTTTAGTTTTTAGGGTTTAAAATATCTATTAGAAAGTTTTATGGGAGGATTTTATATGACTATTAAACCTTTGGCTGATAATGTTGTTATAAAAGCAACTGAAGCACAGGAAACTACAAAAAGCGGTATTGTTTTAACATCTGCCGCAAAAGAAAAACCACAAATTTGTGAGGTCATAGCTGTTGGTGAGGGCGGAATGGTTGACGGTAAAGAAGTAAAAATGACCGTTAAAGTTGGCGATAAGGTTATTGCCGCTAAATATTCCGGTACAGAAATTAAAATTGACGGTGAAGAATATACCATTCTTCGTCAAAATGATATTTTAGCTATTGTAGAATAAGGAGGTCAAAAAAATGGCTAAAGATATAATTTTCGGTGAACAAGCAAGAAAATCACTTCAAAACGGTGTGGATAAACTTGCAAATGCCGTTAAAGTTACATTGGGACCTAAAGGTAGAAATGTTGTTTTAGATAAAAAATACGGTTCACCTTTAATTACAAATGACGGTGTTACAATCGCAAAAGAAATTGAACTTAAGGACCCATTTGAAAATATGGGCGCACAATTGGTTAAAGAGGTATCGGTTAAGACTAACGATGCTGCCGGTGACGGTACTACAACCGCTACTGTTTTAGCGCAAGCGCTTATTAATGAGGGTATGAAAAATGTCGCTGCAGGCGCAAACCCGATGGTAGTTAAAAAAGGTATTAAATTAGCAGTTGATACTGCTACAAAAACTGTTATTGAAAACTCTAAGAAAGTAAGCGGTTCAGACGATATTGCCCGTGTTGCTACTGTATCTTCGGGTGACAGTGTTATCGGCGAGTTAATTGCCGAAGCAATGGCTAAAGTTTCTGCTGACGGTGTAATTACAGTTGAAGAATCAAAAACTGCCGAAACCTATTCAGAGGTTGTTGAGGGTATGCAGTTTGACCGCGGTTATATCACACCTTATATGGTTACTGATACCGATAAAATGGAAGCTGTATTAGATGATGCATTAATCCTTATTACCGATAAGAAAATAGGAAATATTCAGGAAATTTTACCCATTTTAGAACAAATTGTTAATGCGGGCAAAAAGCTTTTAATTATTGCAGAGGATATAGAGGGTGAAGCACTCTCAACCCTTATTGTCAATAAACTTCGCGGTACATTTACTTGTGTTGCAGTTAAAGCTCCCGGTTTTGGTGACAGAAGAAAAGAAATGCTTCGCGATATCGCTATTTTAACAGGCGGGGAAGTTATTTCCGAAGAATTGGGTCTTGACCTTAAAGAAACTCAAATGTTCCAATTAGGCAAAGCTCGTCAGGTTAAAGTTACCAAAGAAAATACTATTATAGTTGACGGCGCTGGCGACAGTCAATTGATTCAAGACCGCATCGGTCAAATTAAAAATGAAATCGCAGTTACCACTTCTGATTTTGACCGTGAAAAATTGCAAGAAAGACTTGCTAAATTAGCAGGCGGTGTTGCAGTAATCAAGGTTGGTGCCGCAACCGAAATTGAAATGAAGGATAAAAAGCTTCGCATTGAAGATGCTTTATCTGCTACAAAGGCCGCTGTTGAAGAAGGTATCGTTGCGGGCGGCGGTGTTGCTTTAATTAATGCAATTCCTGCAGTTAATGCTTTAATTGATACACTTGAGGGCGACACAAAAACTGGCGCTCAAATCGTACTCAAATCACTTGAAGCGCCAATCCGTCAAATTGCTTACAATTCAGGTCTTGAAGGTTCTGTAATTATTGATAAAATCATTGAAAGCGGTAAAGTTAACTACGGTTTTGATGCTTATAATGAAGTTTATACCGATATGTTAGATGCAGGTATTGTTGACCCAACTAAAGTTACTCGTTCCGCACTTGAAAACGCTGCAAGTGTGGCCTCAATGGTTCTCACAACCGAAAGTTTGGTTGCAGATAATCCTGAAGATGCTGCTAATGCAGCCGCTGCCGCCGCAGCCGCTGCTGCCGGTGCAGGTGGAATGTATTAAACAATAAATATTAAAAATCCGTGCCGTTTGGCACGGATTTTTTTATTTTTTTATATAACATAACCGCCGTTAATACCTAAAACTTGACCTGTTATGTAATCTGCATTATCGCTTGCTAAATAATAAATAGCCTGAGCTATTTCATCGGCGCTACCCATTCTGCCTAACGGTACAGATTCAACAAATTCGGTCAATTCTTCGATTGAAAGATTTTGATTCATACTGGTTTCTATTATTCCGGGGGAAACTGCATTAACGGTTATTCCGCTTGGCGCTAATTCCTTTGCTAATGCCTTTGTAAGACCGATTACACCCGCTTTTGATGCAGAATATGCAACCTCACAAGCGGCACCAACCTCACCCCACATTGAAGATACATTGATTATTTTACCAGATTTTTGATTTACCATAACAGGTGTTACGGCTTTACAGCAATTAAATGTACCTTTTAGGTTAATATCAATTATTCGGTCAAAATCAACTTCATCAGTTTGGGTTATTAGTCCTTCAAAAGCTACACCCGCGTTATTAACTAAAATATCAACAGTGCCGAATTTGTAAAGTGTTTCTTTAATTAACAGTTCTGCTTCAAGCCGATTGGCAACATTTGCTTTTTGGGTAATAGCAGAAAAACCGTTATTAACTAATGAACGGCAGAGCAGGGAAGCCGATTCATAAGAATCGTTATAATTGATTACAACGTTATATCCTTTCTGCGCAAATAAAATAGCAGTAGCGGCACCAATACCTTTTGAAGCACCTGTGATTATTACAGTCCTTTTCATTTAATTTTCTCCTAAATTTTATGTTAATTATAATATAACACATTTTATAAAAAAATAAAAGCATTATTTTACAAGAAGTTGAGTTTTTATATTTTAAACATTCATACATATTGTGTTGTTAACATAATAAGTTTACATAATACTTTATAAAATTAAATTCAGTGTTGACTTATGTTCGAAAATATTGTATATATAGTATATAAATATCCTTAACTATTTTGGTTTACATAAT
>JAZRAQ010000046.1:0-40699 GCA_045634645.1 Acutalibacteraceae bacterium | reverse complement strand
CTTTTTTTATACATAATATCACCCATTTATAAATATATCAAATATTTAGTAAAAAGTAAATGTTTATAATTTCTGTTGTATATTGACTTTATAATGCAAAGTTGTTAAAATTATTAAGTAAAATAGTTTTTTTGAAAGGAAATTCTAAAGCATGGATAAACTTTATATTATTATTCCCGCATATAACGAATCAAAAAACATTAAGAATTTAATCAAAGATTGGTATCCAATTATTGAAAAGCACAATGGTGATGGCAAATCAAGATTAGTTGTTATAGACGATGGCAGCAAGGATAATACCTATGACCTTTTATGCGAATTTGCTAAGGACCGTCCGCTTCTTGAACCTATTACTAAAGCTAACGGGGGTCACGGCTCTACTGTACTTTATGGTTACCGTTACGCCATTGAAAAAAAGGCTGATTATATTTTTCAAACCGATTCTGATGGACAAACTAATCCTGATGAGTTTGAACAATTTTGGCAAGCTAAGGAAGAATTTGATGCTATAATTGGTAACAGAGTTGTTCGTGGTGACGGTAAAGACAGAAAGTTTGTTGAAAATGTCGTTTGCTTTTTGTTGCGCTTAATTTTCGGTGTAAAAGTAAAAGATGCAAATGCTCCGTTTAGGTTAATGAAAGCAGAACTTGTAGCTAAATATATTGATAAACTGCCTGTAGACTTTAATATTCCAAACATTATGTTTACTACATATTTTGTATATAATAAAGAAATGGTAAAGTTTATCCCGATTACATTTAAACCGCGTCAAGGCGGAACAAATTCAATTAATGTTAAGAAAATTATAAAAATCGGCTGTAAAGCAGTAAAAGATTTTTCGCAGTTGAAAAAGAATATTGAAAAATAAAAATGATTTGTTTATCGTAGCAAAAACCTATAGAAAAAAGCGAGGTGAAATTCACCTCGCTTTTGACTTCTTATTTTGCTTTATAATCATCAATAATTTGAACAATATGGGAAACAAATTCAGTAGGTAGTCCGTCAACATTTATTGAGTTTGTTGGTGTTAATTCTAATAGATAATCGGTGGACACATTGAAAATTTTCGATAACTTAATTAACATATCAATAGATGGTTGAATATTATCGTTTTCCCAATTTGAAACGGTTTGTTTTGTTATTCCTAATTTTTGCGCTAACTGCACTTGCGTCCAACTAAAAGACATTCTTAATTCATATATTCTCTGGCTTAACATAGTTATCCCCCAAAACAAATATCACAATACTATTATCTCGAAAATCTTGACAAATTAAAAATACTATGGTATTCTAATATTGGACTTCATCCGATATTATATGCATAAAGGAGAAAATAAAATGGGAGTATTTGATAAGGTAAAAAATGCTGCAAAAAACTATACCAACGAACTTAAAGAGAACGAGGCTAAAAATAAGGAATTATTGAGTATGCCTATGGAAGAAAGAATTAAAACTCGTCCGGAAGGTGTTAAATATTGCATCATTAATAATTTGGGTAAAATTTTAGATGTATATGATAACAAAGTTGTGTTTTCTTCTACAAAATCAACATCAACACTTGTTACGGGCCTTGTTTTTGGCACCTCTGTTACACAAGGAGAAAAAACAATTTATTACAAAGATGCAATTGGAGTTCAATATAAACCATCTTCTATTGCTGATGGATATATTCAAGTTGAGACTGCGGCAGGTGGTGTAACATCATCTTCAAGTCAATATGGCGGTGAAAACTCAATTCAGTTTAGTGGAAAAGACAGAAATGCAGAAGCTGAGATTATAGTAGCATTTATAAAAAATAAAATCGAAGAAATTAAAAACGCACCTGTTGGTGGAATAGTGCAACAGGTTTCTCCAGCAGAAGAATTAAAAAAATTCAAAGATTTACTCGATGCAGGTATAATTACACAAGAAGAATTTGATGCAAAGAAAAAAGAATTATTGGGATTATAATATCTAAACAGTATAAATCTCCTTGTTTTACAGATAATAGTAGAAACTATTATGAAACAAGGAGATTTTTTTGATATATGAAAGCAACAGGTATTGTGAGAAGAATAGATGCTGGTGTTATTAAAACACCAAGACTATACATAGCAAAAGCGAGGTGAAAAATCACCTCGCTTTTAACTTTATATCATTCTACAAACGGCAATAAGGTTATTCGCAATTTTGCACAGCCGTAAGGTATCAATGAAAGTTCTTCCACCTTTGAAACAGGAGTTAGGGATTGCGGTATTCTTGCGCAAACACTCTCATATCCATCCTCAAGTCCCCAATCAATCTTTTGCATTTTCGCCGTTATTGTGATTGGTGGATTGCTCTGAGAAAAGGAAATGTCGCCGCTGGTTTTTGATTCTGCTTTAAGCACTGTATTTGCAAATCCGTAATTCCAGTCACTTTTTGGTATAAGTTCATAATCACAGTATGGAAATTTTCTTTCTACGCCGTCTTTTTCATATTCGCACATAATCTTTTCAGCTTCTATCGGCAAAGAAAATACGAGATTTCCGTATTTTACATAATTCAAATCATAGGCATATTTTACAAAATGCGGAGTGAAATCAAAGGAAATAACAAATTCGCATTTCACACCTTCCGTTATGTTAAATGTCAAGTGGGTTTGGGTTTCACTTTGACCGTTAACCACAATGTTTTTTGCATCTCTCGGGAGCCTTATTTCAAATTTAAAATCCTTTTTTGCATCAACGGTATATTTAAGTGTGTTTTCAAAAGGATAATTGGTTTCAAGCGTAATAGATATATCCTTAGTTTTTAACTGACTTGGAATCGGCAAGACGCTTGCCACACATTCATCGTTATACATAAATGCCGATAACGCAAATTTCGGCCAACCCTGATTGAAATTTGCGGTGCAGCATCCGAAATTGGGTTCCAGTCCAAATAAATGAGCCTCTTCTCCGTTTGTACGGAACAATGATTTGCCGGGGAATTTTTGACAGGCAATTTGATTATTCATTTGTACGTACTGATGCGTCCACATATCCTCGCTGATCGTCGCCGGCAAGGCGTTAAATGCCAAAACCTCCAAACGTTCCAGCCATTTTGTTTCACCTGTATATGCAAACAACAGCTCGTAGGAGTACATTTGCTCTACAACAGCACATAACTCCGTACCTTGAATGGGGGAAACGCCCGAAAGACACTCGTCACCGGTAAAGGTTTCTACTGCTGTGCCGTTATATTTTTTCAATATATCATATAGTTTTTCGGCAGCATCTGTATACCCGACATTCAACAAATTGTGGCTGACAGCTTCATACTTCAGCATCATCGCAAGGTTTACAATGTGTGTTTCAAATGTCCATTTATTAAGTGGGCGTTTCCACTTTGGAATAAATTCCTCATAATCTGCACCCTGCTCTTTCATAATCCGGGCAAGGTCAACAAGCCACGGCTCTTTGTATCTTTCGTAAATGAAATTAAGAGAGATAAACAATTCAAACCATCGGAATTTCCCCCACGAAAAAAGTTTTATTTTCTTACTCTTCAATAGTTCGTAATAATTCTTGAGTATACTGTAAATAACATTTGGAATGCGCTCATCATTGGAGCAGTTATAGTAGACTGTTAAAACCTTTGTTATAAGTTGAATCGCCCAAGTATCGTAAGTTGCTCTTTCTTCCTCTGCACAAGGACAAATCCACCCATCTGCCTGCCGTCTTTCGATAATAGCATCAATATATTTTTTTGCCCGTTTAATCATATCGTCATCATCAAGCAGATATGCAAGAGGAATAAACCCGTCAAGCCAATACGGCACACGCTCCCAACCCTCACGGTTTCCACCAATCCAAGCGCTGTCCCGAATATCCGGCCATATTTTATCAAGATTACCGCTCAAACCGTCTGCTTGAAGCTTTAATTGTCGGTAAAGCCATCCTGTCGGTTTTATCTCGTTTGTAGTGTAAAAATTCCATTTTTTCATATCATCCGCCTCCCTTTGCTCGTTTAGTATATCACAACCAAAAGACCAATAATATTGATAATATAACGAATTACATTGACAATATCACAATAGTGCTCTATACTAATGTTGGTGATTATATGAGAGGTATCAATTTAAATAAACCCATTATTTACAAGTATGCTTCGCTCCGATTTTTCGAAAAAAACGAGTATCATATCAATCGCGTGTGTAACGATGATGTTTTGCTGCTGGTTTATGAAGGTGTTCTTCGCTTTTTGGAAAACGGAAAAGAATATGAAGTGACAGCAGGACATTATCACATACAACAGCACGGAAGTAAGCAAATAGGACATCTTCCAAGCGATAGTCCTAAATATTTATACGTACACTTTTGGGGAGAATGGGCCGATAATGCTGACTCGCTCAATTACTGCGGCGAGTTTGATTATATTTTATTTAAAAATTTGCTTGAAAAAATGGATCGGATTTCGCACGAAAATCACACACAAACAGAACAAGTAGCTGTGTTTTTCGATATTTTATCCATTTTATATCGCAATCGACTACCAATAATAAAAGAAAATAATATAGCGGAATATATACAGCAGCACTTTAATGAGAAAATAACTCTTGAAATCTTATCAGAAAAATTTAATTACAGTAAAAATCAGATTATAAATATATTTAAAAAGGACTTTTCGCAAACGCCAATATATTATCTGAATAAAATACGAATTCAAAAGGCATTATATTTACTTGAGGTTACATCAAACACAACCGAAAGCATTGCCGAAGACTGCGGATTTCAAAATTACTCGCATTTCTATCGGTTGTTTGTGCGCGAAAATGGTGTTTCTCCGACTGAGTGGCGACAAAACCATCGACTAACTATATTTTGATTTTTACAGTATAAATCTCCTCAAAATACAGATAATAACAACACAATTTGTAATTTAAGGAGAAATGTATATATGAAAGCAAAAGGGATTGTGAGAAGAATTGACGACCTTGGTCGTGTGGTTATACCGAAAGAAATCAGAAGAACCATGCGCATACGTGAAGGCGAGCCGTCACTGACAACATTGACACCAATCGACAAGTTTTGCTGGGCGATTCATAGTCTTGCGCAAAGAATAACAGCGGAGTGAGGATTCACTCCGCTGGCATCTTATTTGTTCAAAACACTTAAAACACTTTCTTTAATGTCGTTCATTCCTTGTATAGTAGGATGCCCGCATTTTTTATCAATTGAGTTGAAAGTTATAGGCACTATATTATATTTTGCACAAGCATCTTTCATGCAACAAGCAATCTCGGTTTTGATTTCGGTGTTTATCATACAGTAAATGCTTGCTTGCGGTAAAGTTTGTTTTATAATATTTAAAAAGTAACACACAGCGGGCAACACAAAGTATAGGTCGGCTTCTTGCCATTCGCTATATTTTATTTCACCCAGCGGAGCATTCGACCAACTATCATTGGTTCCGCCAAAAATAAACACTGTATCAATTTGATTTTTTTTAAAAAAATCGCTCTCTATTAGTTGTTTTAATCTATATATAAAAGAAGATGATTTGGAACAGTCAGTATTATTATAACCAGTATATCCGATGGTTGACCCCGACCAACTATTGTTTAAAGCAAGTTTGAAGCCTGCCTCTTCAACAACTTGGTACCACCAGGTTTGTTCCACCTTTGTGACATCTGTTTCAGGACGTTCATTTTCAGAATAATATATTGCATAACCTTCAGGAACATAACCTTTAAAGGTTGAATAACTGTCCCCAAAAATAAGTGTGTTGTTCTTCATTATAAGAAACCCACCTTTCTAAATCTTTTATAATTATATGCTTTTCAAATATTAATTGCAAGTATAAATCTCCTCCAATTACAAATACTAACATCACGATTTGAATTTAAAGGAGAATTTATATATGAAAGCAACAGGGATTGTGAGAAGAATTGACGACCTTGGTCGTGTGGTTATACCGAAAGAAATCAGAAGAACCATGCGCATACGTGAAGGCGACCCACTTGAAATTTACACGAATGCAGGTGGGGAAGTGATTTTTAAAAAATATTCGCCGATGGGGGAAATGTCTTCCTTTGCGTTGCAGTATGCCGAGGCGCTTGGCAGCGCTACAAAGCTTACGGTTTTAATTTGTGACCGTGACCACTGTGTTGCGGCTTCGGGGATTTCAAAAAAAGAGGTTATTGAGCGCAGAATAACACCAACGCTTGAGGAAATTATGGAGCAGCGCCGTGCTGTGAGTTTTAATGATGGCACTCGCCATTTAGCACTCGAGGGGATTGACAGAAATATTTGTATAGCAACACCGATTATCGTTTCGGGTGATGTTACAGGTGCAGTAGTATTTGTGGAAAGTGAGAAATCTAGCACATCAGAAGAAAGTGATATCAAGCTGGCATCGGTTGCGGCAACTTTTTTAGGAAAACAGATTGAAGAATAAAAAGACACCGAGTTATTTTTTAACTCGGTGTCTTTTTATTTTTATTTTGATTAATTTATCTTATTTGACACTTATTAATTATTGACGAAATTTTGAATTTTAGTATAATAAATTCAATGAAACTATTTTAAAAAAGTTCATTGATTTTTATCTGTGGAGGATTATTAAATGATTACTTTTGATAAAGAAAATGAAATATTTTATTTGCATACTTGCAAGACGACTTATGCAATAGGAATTTTAGAAAAGAAGGTTTTGTTGCATCTTTATTGGGGTGAAAAATTAGTAAATCCTCTAAATTCTAATGTTAAAAATATGATGGGAAGGGATTTTGCTCCTACGGATTGCGCAACCTATTCGACAAATGTTTTGCCGTTAGAATATCCAACTTTCGGTAGTTCAGATACTCGTTTACCTATTTTCAACGCAGTTCACTCTGATGGCAGCAGGATTACTAAACTTGATTATTTAGATTATGATATTATCAAAGGCAAGCCAAAGTTAGAGGGGTTGCCATCAACCTATTGTGAAAAAGATGATAATGTTGAAACTTTAATTATCCGACTTAAGGATTCTCTTAAAAATGTAATAGTTGAACTTTATTATACTGTTTTTGAAAATTTAAATGCAATTACCAGAAGCGCAAAAATTATAAATAATGGCGAGCGCTTAGAAGTTAATACCGCACTAAGTACGACTGTTGATTTTTATGGTTTAGAGAATAGTGATATTATTCATTTGGATGGCGCATGGACAAGGGAACGACATATTACAAGAAGAAAAATTGTCCACGGCAATCAAAACATTGAAAGCCGTTGCGGTGCGAGTAGTCATTTGCACAATCCATTCATAGCAATTTGTGATAAAACTGCAACCGAAAATCAAGGCGACGTTTACGGATTTAGTTTGGTATATAGCGGGAATTTCACCGCTGGTGTAGAACTAAATGCTTATAATTGTGCCAGGGCTTACATTGGAATTAATCCTTTTAATTTTAGTTTTATACTTGAAAAAGGAGACGCACTTCAAACGCCTGAAACCGTTTTGGTATATTCAAAAAACGGTTTGGGTGAAATGTCGAGAACATATCACAAATTATACCGTACCCGTCTTTGTAGGGGAAAATATAGAGATATCGAAAGATTTGTTCTTATTAATAACTGGGAAGCTACCTATTTTGATTTTGACGAGGATAAAATTGTTGCGATTGCTGAAAAGGCCAAAGAAATCGGCGTAGATACAATGGTTCTTGATGACGGATGGTTTAGCACACGCACTAAAGATAATTCCGGACTGGGTGACTGGTACGAAAATCCGGATAGATTGCCTAACGGTTTAAAAACTCTTGCCGATAGGGTTAATGCTTTGGGGCTTCGCTTTGGATTGTGGTTTGAGCCGGAAATGGTTAATCCTGATAGCAATCTTTTCAGAAATCATCCTGATTGGATATTACATGCAAAAAACCGCGAATCTTCTCTCTCAAGAAATCAGTTAACTTTAGACTTGTCTAGAAAAGATGTTTGTGAATATATTTATAATTCTGTAAGTTCTATACTCAGTAAAGCAAATATTGAGTATGTAAAATGGGATATGAACAGATATATGAGTGAAGTTGGCTCTGCCTTATTACCTGAAGATAGGCAGGGAGAGGTATCACACCGTTATATTTTAGGTTTATATAGCATTCTTGAAAAACTAACATCAAATTTTCCTAATGTTTTGTTTGAATGTTGTGCGGGTGGCGGCGGTCGTTTTGACCCTGGTATGCTTTATTATATGCCGCAAACCTGGACTAGCGATGATAGTGATGCTGTTGAAAGGCTTAAAATACAGTATGGTACAAGTCTTGTGTATCCTTATTCATCAATGGGGGCACATGTTTCAGCATGCCCTAATCATCAAGTGGGCAGAACAACATCTTTTGAAATGCGCTGTAATGTTGCACTGCCCGGACAGTTTGGTTTCGAGCTTGATTTAAATAAGTGTACTGAAGATGAAGTCACACTAGCTAAGCAATCAATTATAGAATACAGACAACTACAGGAAGTTTTCCATAAGGGCGATTGCTATAGACTTAAATCTCCTTTTGATACAAATGTTTCTGCTTTGCAATTTATTTCAGAGGATAAGCAAACTGTCGTTTTATTTATTTATTCAAAAATTTCAATTCCAAATGCTCCAAACGAATTCATTCGTCTTGAAGGACTTGATAAAGACGCTTCATATTTATTAGACGGAGAACTTTATGGTGGAGATTGCCTTATGAACCGTGG
The DNA here is from genome assembly GCA_045634645.1 of Acutalibacteraceae bacterium. Classification (GTDB taxonomy): domain Bacteria; phylum Bacillota; class Clostridia; order Oscillospirales; family Acutalibacteraceae; genus UBA737. The sequence goes on along the minus strand of JAZRAQ010000046.1, from coordinate 32,027 downwards.
AATCCATTTTTTAAATAATTACGAACATAAAAACGTTAAATATGTATTTAAAAAATGCAACTAAATTTTAAACCTAACTTAAAAAGCACCCTGAGGTGATTTTCTTCACTTCGGGGGTGCTTTTTATTTTATAGAGCGACAGAATCAATTTCGTCAAGTTCTTGTTGAGTGAATTTAAGATTTTCTATCATTCTAAGGTTTTCTAATATTTGTTCGGGCTTTGAGGCACCTATCAAAACGCTTGTTACACCTTCACGACTATAAATCCAAGCAAGAGCCATTTGTGCCAAAGTTTGACCTCTGCTCTCTGCTATTTTGTTAAGCTTTTGAATTTTAGCGAGTATTTTAGGAGAAAGTGAACGTTCATTTAAAAATCTTCCGTCAGTTCTTACCCGACTGTCTTCTGGGATTTCATTTATATAGCGATTGCTAAGCAGTCCTTGAGCGAGGGGACTGAAAATTATCATGCCCTTTTTGTGCTCTTTAGCTTTTTCTAAAATGCCGTTATTTTCAATAGTTCTATCAAAAATTGAATACCTGTTTTGGTTGATAACAAACGGACAGTGAAGGTCGTTGAGTATATCTGCCGCCTTTTGCATTGTTTCACCGTCATAGTTAGAAAGACCGACATATAAGGCTTTACCGCTTTTTACAATACTATCAAGCGCCCACATTGTTTCGTAAAGGGGAGTGTTTGGGTCCATTCTGTGATGATAAAAAATATCTACATAATCGAGGTTCATTCTTTTAAGGCTTTGGTCAAGGCTTGCTGTTAAGTATTTTTTGCTGCCAAAATCGCCGTATGGGCCTGGCCACATATAATAACCTGCCTTGGTGCTTATAACCATCTCATCACGGTATTGCTTCATATTTTGGTTAAGAATTTTGCCAAAATTAGTTTCGGCACTTCCAGCCTCAGGTCCGTAATTGTTAGCAAGGTCAAAGTGTGTAATTCCATTATCAAAGGCGGTAAAACACATTTTACACATATTTTGAAAGTCTGAATTATCACCGAAATTGTGCCAAAGACCAAGTGAAACAGAAGGAAGCTTCAAACCGCTTTCTCCGCACTTTCTGTATTGTATAGAATCGTATCTATTTTGATTTGCAATATAACTTATTATTTTCCACAACCCCTTTATTATTCTTTATGTTTATTATAGTATATAAATACAAATTGTCAACAATGTTTAAAGAAGTTAAAATAAGTTATTGGGTTTATTATTTATCCAAATAAAGTAAGCTTTTTGTTACCATCGCAAATTCCTAAAAATATTTCCTTTGCATTTTTATATCCCTGACGTCTTAATTCTTTATTAAGCCAGTTTTTGTCGAGACCCATTCGCTTTAAATTTTCTTCTAAAATTCTTCCGTCCATAATAATCTCAGTGTTAATCGATTCGAAGGTGGGGACTATATTCATATCCGCGGGATTAAGAGGCCGTTTTGTAGCCTTTGGTAGAACAGTTAATCTACCGTTGTATTCAAAAATTGCGGTTGATATATCGTTAAGATTAAAATACCCCTCTTGTCTACACATAACCATAAATTCACTTAAATCCATTTTAGCTTTTTTCATATTTTTGCGATATATTTTACCGTCGTTCATAATAATGGTTGGTGTGCCGTTTATGAATTTTCTCATTTTGGGTAGTTTGCTTGTGATAAGAGTTAAGGAAACGGTTATAATTCCGTAAATTACCATTGCCATAAGAGGTTTCCAAGGCTTTTCTAATTCGGTTGCAAGCTCGGCTGCAATAGAGCCTATTGTAATACCTGTAATATAATCAAAAAAATCAAGCTGAGACATTTGTTTGTGTCCCATAATCTTTGCAATTACAAATAGTGATACCGCCGATAAAACAGATGTTAAAATAACTTTTACAATTTCCATAACAAACCTCCGAGATTTATTGTGCCCGAAAGGCGTATTGTTATTTGTTTTGATTTGTTTTTTCGCAAAAACTTCTTGCGCTAGCAATAGTAACAAGCGTGTCTCCAAGTTGTACTAGTACAGCGGCTAATAAAGTTAGTTCATCATTATTTAACTTGCAAGCAATTCCGTTCGCTATCGCTGTAATTCCCGCTGTTAATTCACAGGAATTCATAATGTATCACCTCAATATATAATATGCAAACAAATATTGATTTTTCAAAACAGAAGATACTTTTTAAAATATATAAAATTTGTTTGTATATATTAAATTTTATAATGAGCTAATAAAAATCTCTTAAAATTAATGAATTCAAAGGCTTTGTGACGCTAGTGTCCATAACTAACCTAAATTGCGAGGTTAGAACTATAAAAAAGAAGAACCTCAGCACGCGAATTGCGTGTTGAGGTTCTCGAATGGTCGGAGTAGCGTTATAGTAATCAAGCGTAAACCCGCATAAATACAGAGTTTTTCGCAGCCGAAAACAGTACATATACTATGATTACTATATTTTACGCACAAGAAACTCGATGTTTATGCAAGAAAAAATGAAGAATGTGAAAAATTTTTGGTGGAGATGATAAGGGAGTAGAAAGAGGAAATAAAGGCTGAGAAAGATAAATAAAAATCACAAATATTATAAAACCGCTACCCAAAGTAGCGGTTTTATAATATCTATTCTGGTATCACATTATCTTCGTTATCAGAATTATCGGTATCATCTAATAAGCAATAGTTTGGATATACGGTATTGATTTGCTTTCCTACATAATGCAAAAAACTACCGTACGGTCTGGACATTTCAGATAAAGTTTCAGCAATGATTTTTCGCGAATATTCTTTCATTGATGTGTATGCAGTCCAATCACTAGAGTATTCGTTTAGTATTTCTTTAGGAATTCTACACTCATAAAAAGTATCGTCTTCTAATAATAAGATAGATCTTGCTCGCATTGGTATGGAATATTCCGGTGTCTTCTTTGAAAAAGAGAAACCTTCTAATATTTCTTTGATTCTCGCTTTTTGTAATACTGTATTCCAAGAATCTGTTGTTGTTCTTATGTATTCTATATCAAGCGTTTTTAATGAAAGTAGGAAATCAAATAGACGTCGATACTTTACAATTCCGCGAGCAGTATCACGTTGATCTCCATCGTTAATAGAAGAGAGTATAGCGGTTTTTAAATCTTCAAAACGTTCACTTAAAACATCTAAACGTTTTTGTTCACTTTCGGCACATCTTTGTTCTCTAAGTAAACATTGGAAATAGTTAGACCATTGTTTTTTTAGTATTTCTTCTATATCTTGACACTTTTCAAATGTGAAAATGTCATTATTCTTACTTCTTAAACGTATAAAATTAATAAAATTGAAAATATATTTGGCGGTATCTTGTTTTTCAATAGAGGGGAAAACAATCTTATTAATAATATCGCTTGCTTTATTTTTTTCGTAGAGAGCATGGTCGTGCCAAACGCTTTTTTCGATAAAAGTATAGATTGGTATGGAATTTTCTATTGCAGTTAAAACTTCTAATTGTGTAACAGATAAATTGTCTTTCTCTCGCAATATATCCGTATTAATACTTTCGTCCTGCAGCATATCAAAATTAATTTTACTTAAAGACTCTGTCGATGCTTTTCCGCCTAGTCTAGAACCAATTATTAATACCAAAACGTCACAATTTTTTACTTCATCAATGCAGCTAGTATGTGTATGATTACGTGGATCGTACAAAATGTCCTCATAATCGCTCATGATGGGGTTGTATCCCATGTTTTTTGTGAACAATCGCAGTTGGGAACGCAACAATGATAAATCGTAACAAGTCGAAGAAATAAACACGCGTAATTCGGCCATTTTTTACCTCCTGTAATGTTAAAGTTTTAATTAAAATTGTAAATGGTCATAATTAATATTTGGTAAGCAACGGATATTAAAACTACAAAACATAAAATGTAACAAATTTAATTGTGAATTAATGGTGAATAACTTATAAAACTTATTTACCATTTATATTTGCAATCGTCACATTCATAACACTTACCAATTTTACCACTAGAAGCACCAAACAAAGCAACTGAAAAACCTCTATTGGTATTGCTAATAGATTTGATTTTGTGAGAACCACACATGGGGCAAGTATATTTTAATCCATTATATTTCGATTTATCTTGATTTTCTTTTTGTTTACGAAAATACTCGGCTTTTTCAGATGGTGTCATCTTATTTAGTTTTTCGGTTTCCTTTGCAGATGTACTAATAATATTATAAACCCCATAAATACATAAACCTATAAAAATAATACAAAACCATGCCATAATAATTGTTGCCTCCTATGTTATTTCAAAGATATTATATCATAAAATTTGACAAATAACAACATTGTTTTTAAAACATAAAAGCCTTTGAAATCCTAGAATTTCAAAGGCTTTATGGTGCGAGTGTTCATAACCAACCTTGAACGCGATGTTAAAACTAAAAGAAAGAAGAGCCTCTACTACGCAAAATGCGTGTCGAGGCTCTCGACTGGTCGAGGTGACAGGGCTCGAACCTGCGGCATCTAGTTCCCAAAACTAGTGCGCTACCAACTGCGCCACACCTCGATAAAATATTAAATTGTAAAATTAATGTTTTGGTAACCCTCTTGCGGTGCCCGACGTTTCGATACTACCGTATCTCACTTGTCGACAGCGGCGATTCGTTATGTTCGCTTAATCGTCCACAGGACGCGCTCACAACCTTACCCAAAACTAGTGCACTACCAACTGCGCCACACCTTGATAATAAGATGGATTACATAGAATAATTTCTAAACCTTTAGAATTATAGCCTATATGCAGTGAATTGTCAAGTATAAAAATTAACAATTTTTTATATATTAATTTTTGTGAACACTTGAATTTTAATTTCTTTTATGATAAAATTATTGTGTTAATTTTAACTTATATGGGTGGACTAAATGGGACATACATTAATCTTAAATAACATAAAAAATTTTTTAAAAAATTTATATATTGGTTTAATACCAAATAAAAGCGATAATTTTACAGCTAAGATATTAAAAATCTTAATTTTAATATTTCTTGTTATTTTTATTGCTTCGTCGGCTTATTTAATCAATTACTATTTTGTAGGTGAAAAGCAAAAAGCAATTATCGAGGACACTCGTGATGTTTGGTATACACAGCCTGAAAATAGCATAGTTCCACCCAAATCTGTAGTTGACATTCTGCTTAAACAAAACAGTGATTTTAAGGGTTGGATTACCATCAAAAACACCCAAATCGATAATCCAATTTATCAGACAACAGATAATAATTTTTATCTTACGAATAATCTGAAAAAAGAACCGAGCAGAAACGGTGCATTATTCTTTGATTGTGATAATGTCATTACCGAAGCTGAGGTTGATAAAAATTTAGTAATTTATGGTCATCATATGAAAAATGGTACCATGTTTGCTACCTTAACAAAATATAAAAATATTAATTTTTATAAAGAAAATCCGACAATAGAATTTTCAACTCTTTATAAAAAAAGCACATATAAGATATATGCCGCTTTTCTTCTGAATGCTGTAAGGGCTGATGATAATAATTATCTATACGATATTTCGTGTAACAACTTTTTTGATGCCAGAGATTTTGATGCTTGGGTTGATGAGGCTCGTCAGAGAAGTTTGATTAATACTGATATTGATGTTCAATTTGGTGACAATATAATTACTCTTGTTACCTGTGATTACGTTTTCGATAATGCGAGATTTATTGTAATGGCTCGTGAAACACGTAACGGTGAGGAGGCTGCTGTTGACACCACAAATGCAGTTTTAAATCCAGAACCACGTTATCCAAAAGCTTGGTATGATAAAAAAGAATTACCATTCCCTTATGAAAGTAAAGAAGAAATTACTGAATCAGTAGAGGAATAAATTTTCTATTAAAAATAAAGGAGTCTTTAATGACTTCTTTATTTTTTTGTTTACAAGTCAAGATAATATTGATATAATATAATTACTAATGCTTATAGAGGTTGTTTATGGAATACAGTATAAATCCGTCAGTTTTTTCATCAACCTTTGCTTTGCCGAGCGAGGTTGCTGACAAATACTTAAAATTAGCTAAGGGTGAGCATATTAAGGTGCTTATTTACATAATGCGAAATGTGGCGAGCTTACCTTCGGTTGATAAAATATCATTTAATACCGATGTATCGGTTTATGATGTAAAGGAGGCGCTGCTTTTTTGGGCAGACGCCGGTATTCTTATATCCAGAAATACTGTATCAAAACCTCAAGAAAAAGAAAAAACCGTTAAAAAGATTATCAAGCCCCAAAGAGATGACGTAGCAAAAAGGGGACTTGAAGACCCTAAAATTCGTTATTTGCTTAATGAAACCTCTCTTAAGTTGGGAAGAAATTTAAAAACCAATGAAACTTCCACTTTGGTTTGGCTTTATGACGACCAAGGGTTAGATGTGTCTCTTATACTTTTAATAGTTCAGTATGCAGTAACGCACAATAATGCAAATATTCGTTTTATTGAGAATATTGCAACCGATTGGATTGACAAGGGAGTTGACAATTTGGCAGATGCTGATGATGAACTTCGCAAATTAGCTTTAGGCGATATTGCGTGGAACAAGGTTAGAACTGCTTTTGGAATTGAAAGAAGAAAGCCGGGCAAAAAAGAATGGGAACTTTCGGTTAAGTGGATTGAGGAATGGAAGATTTCTCAGGAAATGCTTGAATTAGCCTATAGCATTTGTGTTGACACTAATTCAAAATTCAATATAAATTATGTGGCGAAAATAATTGAAAATTGGTATAAGAACGGTATTAGTACTCCTGCTGATTTAGAAAAAATGGAAAAAGAAAAGGATAATACTAAAGCAACATACGACCTTGATTTATTTGAAAAAATGTTAAATTCAAAGGACTGATAATATGATTACAAGAGAGCTTACATATAAAAAAGCGTTTATGATTAAAAGACAGGCTTTAAGCGAAAAGCAAAAGGTAAGGGAAATGATGTTAAATTCTGCTTATTCATCAAATCCCGAACTTAAAAACATTGACAGTAAGTTATCAGCCTTAGGCGCAAGTCTTGCTTTAACTGCGCTTTCGGGTGACAGTGAAAAATTAGAAAATATTAAAAATCAGTCACAAATGTTAACACTTCAAAAAGAAGAAGTTCTTAAAAAATGTCAAGTACCTCAAATTGTTTTTGATTGTCCTTTGTGCGAAGATACCGGATATATCGGTGGCAAAATTTGTGATTGTGTTAAAAAGTTAGCCAATGGTATTATGATAGAAGAATTTAAGAAAGAAATGCCGTTGGATGACTGTAAATTTGAAAATTTTGATTTAAAATATTATTCTGAAAAAGGTGATAACCCACGCCGAAGAATGACGGCAATTTTAAAACTTTGTAAAGAATATGTTATGACTTTTAACCCTGAAAAATCGGGGAATTTGCTGTTTATGGGCGCTTCAGGACTTGGCAAAACTCATTTAACTTTGGCAATTGTTTCGGGCGTTATTGAAAAAGGATATACCGTTGTTTACGGACCGTGTGAAAACCTATTTTCACTTATAGAAAAGGAAAAGTTTACGGGAGAAAATAAGGGCAGTTATGATGAAATGATTAACTGTGATTTATTAGTTTTAGATGATTTGGGCGCAGAAATGTCTACATCTTTTTCAAAAGCGGCGCTTTATAATTTAATCAACACCCGTATGCTTTCAAAAAAACCTACGATTATAAATACAAACCTTACAATTAAAGAAATTGAGGAGCGTTATACAGCCAGAGTAGCTTCAAGATTAATTGGCAATTATAACGCTAACAAGTTTTTGGGTGACGATATTAGGCAACAGAAGATTTTAGGATAGAGGGATATTCTTGGGATATAAGAGATATTATGCAGGAGATTATGATGTAGCGGTAATCGGCGGCGGACACGCTGGTGTTGAAGCGGCATTAGCTTCTGCAAGACTTGGTTGCAGTACTATAATGTTTACCATAAGTGTTGATTGGGTTGGCAATATGCCTTGCAACCCATCAATTGGTGGTACCGCAAAGGGACATTTGGTACGCGAATTGGATGCTTTAGGCGGAGAAATGGGTAAAGCGGCAGATAAAACCACCTTGCAAAGCCGAATGTTAAATCTTGGCAAAGGTCCTGCAGTTCATTCACTTCGCGCACAGATTGACCGCCGCGCTTACAGTGAATATATGAAACACGCTGTTGAATTGCAAAAAGGCTTAGATGTTAAACAGTGTGAAATTGTAAAAATAGAAAAACTTGATGACGGATGGCGTTTAGTATCTAATTTAGGCGCTGAATTTATTTGTAAAACCGTTATTTTGGCGACAGGTACATTTTTAGGCGGAAGAATATATGTAGGTGAGGTAAATTATTCAAGCGGACCTGACGGTAATTTCCCCGCAAACGAGTTATCTTTATCACTAAAAGAGTTAGGAATACCTTTAAGACGCTTTAAGACGGGTACTCCTGCCCGTGTTGCAAGGGATAGCATAGACTTTTCCTGTCTTGAGATACAAGAGGGTGATGAGAGGGTTGTGCCTTTCAGTTATTCAACCGAAATACCACCCGAAAACAAGGTTGTTTGCCATATAGGTTACACTAATGACGACACCAAAGAGGTAATACTTAAAAATATTCACCGTTCACCCTTGTATGCGGGTGAGATTGAGGGTGTAGGGCCTCGTTATTGCCCAAGTTTAGAGGATAAAATTGTTCGCTTTGCAGATAAAAAAAGGCATCAGTTTTTCATTGAGCCTTGCGGTGAAAACACCGAGGAAATGTATTTACAAGGTATGTCATCTTCGCTTCCTGAAGAGGTGCAAATTGAGTTTTATAAAACGATACCTTGTCTTAAAAATGTAAAAATAATGCGAAATGCTTATGCAATTGAGTACGATTGCATTGACCCGTCTGCATTAAAAGCTACGCTTGAAATGAAGGATTTTGAGGGGCTTTACGGTGCAGGACAGTTTAACGGCTCTTCAGGTTATGAAGAGGCTGCTGCGCAAGGGCTTATTGCAGGTATTAACGCCGCACTAAAGGTGCAAGGTAAAGACCAATTAGTGCTATCTCGCTCGTCTTCATATATCGGTACTTTGATTGACGATTTGGTTACAAAAGGGTGTCAGGACCCGTATAGAATGATGACCTCTCGCAGTGAATACCGTCTTTTATTAAGGCAGGATAATGCCGATGAAAGATTAATGCCTATAGGTCATAAAATCGGCTTAATCGGTGACGAAATCTATGAAGCGTTCCGTCTTCGAACCAAACAAAAGGAAGAGGAAATAGAAAGGCTTAACAGTACCTTTATAGGTCCAAACGATAAGCTTAATGCCATAATGGAAGAATTAGGCACCGCCCCTATGACTACGGGTATGCGACTTGCAGATTTAGTAAAGCGTCCGCAACTTTCTTATGATATTTTGGCGCAATTTGACAGTGACAGACCATCGCTTTCAAAGGACGTTACCGAAAAGGTAGAAACTGAAATAAAGTATGAGGGATACATAACTCGTCAGCAAGCGCAGGTTAACGAAATGTTAAGGCTCGAAAATAAGTTGATACCACAGGATATTGATTATAACGAGGTTTACGGACTTCGTTTAGAGGCGGTTGAAAAATTAAACAAAATTAAGCCGACAAATATTGGACAGGCTTCAAGAATTTCCGGTGTTAGCCCTGCTGACGTTTCAGTTTTATTGATTCATCTCGCAAAATAATTAAGTGCCTCTTTAAATGAGGCACTTTAAATTTACGATTTGTTTACATTTTATAAGTAAAAATGCAATAAAATATAGTTATATTAGTTTTTAAGGAGTGATTTTTTGGACCAATTTAATAATGAATTTTATAATTACACACCACAAAAACCAAAAAAGACTAAAAAATACGGTTTGGCAGTTATAGTTATTGCCTCGATTTTATCTGCGGTAATCGGTGCTTCTAGCGCTGCGGCTGTATTTGTTTATTTTAGTGGAAATAACACTTCTGATATGCAAATTCCCAGTTTGCAAGATACAAATAAAAATACAAATATAAATATCAATGTTGACGAGCAAGTAACTTCAGTAGTTGAAGCGGTTGCTAAAAAGGTAACTCCAAGTGTGGTGGGAATCAGAACAACAACTTCAGTTGCAAGTTTTTTTGGAAACCAAGAAGAAAGCGGTGAAGGTAGCGGTGTAATTTACAAGTCGGACGGATATATTATAACTAATTATCATGTTATTTCTGATGCGGTTTCGGGAACTTCCTCAAAAATTGAAGTATTTTTAGATGACAATGTAAACTCAAAAAGCTATAATGCTTCGGTAGTAGGTTATAACATATCTTCTGATTTAGCGGTAATTAAAATTGACGCTAAGGGTTTACCTGTAATTGAAATTGCCGATTCAAAAAACCTTAAGGTTGGACAGTATGTAATCACAGTCGGCAACCCCGGCGGACTTGAATTTATGGATAGCGTAACATACGGTGTTGTGAGCGGTCTTAACCGAGTTGTTTCATCTGATTCAGGAATTTCGCTTATCCAGACTGACGCTGCTATTAACCCAGGTAATTCGGGCGGTGCGCTGGTTAATACCGAGGGCAAATTAGTAGGTATAAACAGTGCAAAAATCGTTTCCGAAGAGTTTGAGGGAATGGGATTTGCAATCCCCTCTAATACAGTTGTTGAAATTTGTAAAAAAATAATTGAAAGAGAAAATTCTCCCGAAGCTTATATAGGTATCACCTTAAGTGAAAAATATTCTCCACAAATGCTTGTTCTTTACGGCTATCCTAAAGGTGCTGTCGTTTTAAGTGTTGCAGAGGGCAGTCCTGCGTATCAGTCGGGGTTAAAGAAAGGCGATATTATAACTGAATTTGATGGTATAACTATTGAAAATTATCAAAAACTTAATGAGTTATTTGAAAAGGTTAATCCAAACCAAAAAGTATCGGTTAAAATTTATAGAAACGGACGATATTATTCAACAAATATAACAGTCGCCTCAAATAATGCAGTAGAATAATTTAGTTAAAAAAGTCTAACATTTGTTAGGCTTTTTTACTTGCAATAATATAATAAATATAGTATAATAAATTGATTATAATTTAAGGAGAATTTTCGTTGCATATTCAACAGGCACAAAGCCCGAATTTTGACACACAAAAAGAATATTCCGCCCGTGTTTTTTCTTTAGCAAGAGAAACTTACGGCGATAACCCAAGGGCTTGCGTGGTAACCTTTGGCTGTCAACAGAATGTAAGCGATTCTGAACGCCTGAAGGGTATGCTTGTCAATATGGGGTATTCAATTATTGATGATATTGAAAATGCAGATTTCATAATTTTTAATACCTGTGCGGTAAGAGAGCACGCTGAAGACAGAGTTTACGGAAATATAGGCGCTACTAAAAAAATAAAACAACAAAGACCGAATACGGTTGTTGCGGTTTGCGGTTGTATGTCTCAACAGGAGACTGTTGCCGAAAAAATTAAAAAAAGCTATCCGTATATCGATATTGTAATGGGCACTCAGGTACTATATAAACTACCCGAACTTTTGTATAAAAGATTGAACGGCTCGCCGAGGATTTTTGAACTGTCGGGAGATAATAAAACTATTGTTGAGGATATACCCATAAAGCGTGACGGTAAATTCAAGGGTTGGCTTCCAATAATGTACGGTTGTAACAATTTTTGCACTTACTGTATAGTTCCTTATGTTAGAGGCAGAGAACGCTCAAGAGAACCCGAAAAAATTATTCAAGAGTTTAAGCAAATGATTAAGGACGGGTATAAGGATATTACTCTTTTGGGACAAAATGTTAATTCTTATGGTAAAGGATGCGACCACGGTATAAATTTTGCAAAACTCCTTAGAATGTTAAACGATGTTGAGGGCGAATTTGTAATAAGGTTTATGACTTCTCACCCGAAAGACTGCACATTTGAACTGCTTGACACTATAAGGGATTGTAAAAAGATAAGCCGTCATTTGCATTTACCTTTTCAAAGCGGTTCCAGCAGAATTCTAAAATTGATGAATAGGTATTATGACCGCAATCAGTATTTAGAATTGATTAAAAATGCTAAAGAAAGATTGCCTGATGTTGATTTGACGAGTGATATTATCGTAGGCTTTCCCGGAGAAACCTATGACGATTTCAAGCAAACGGTAACGCTTGTTAAAGAAGTGAAATTTGCATCTTTGTTTACATTTATCTATTCTAAAAGAAACGGAACTCCTGCCGCTGTTATGGAAGACCCTGTAACACGTGCTGAAAAGGGTAAATGGTTTAATGAACTTTTGTTGGCTCAGGAAGAGGTTGCAAAAGAAAATATAAATAAATTCATTGGCAATACATACCGCGTTTTGTGTGATGACTACGGTTCAAAAGAAGGTTATATGTCAGGTCATACAAACGGCACGGCGGTAATTGAATTTGAAGCCGATGAAAATATGTTAGGAAAATTTATTGATGTTAAGGTAGAAAGTTACACTAACTGCTTTAATGGAAAAATTATATAAAAGAGGTATTAAAAATGGATGTTATTCAAATGACAAGAGAATTAGGAAAAGCAATTCAACAGGACGAACGCTTTATTCGTTACGCAAAAGCAAGAGTTGCTAATGATACTGATGAAACTTTACAAGCTGCAATTGGTAATTTTAACATTAAAAGAATGGAACTTGAAAGAGCAGTAGGCGAAGAAAATAAGGACGAAGTAGCCGTTAAAGTATTAAACGAAGAATTACGTAATCTTTACGGTGAAATCATGTCAAGCAAGGCTATGGTTGAATACAATACCGCAAAGGCACTTTTAGACCAAATGATGAATGAAGTTAACACAATTATTTCAAAATGCCTTGAAGGCGAAGACCCAGAAACCTGTGAAGTAGAATCGGGTTGCACAGGCAGTTGTTCTACCTGTGGAGGATGTCATTGATTTATTTTAAAAATATAATGGAAGGAAGTTGAAAATGGCAGAATTATCACCAATGATGAAACAATACGCTCAAATAAAAGCCCAAAATGAAGACAGTATTTTGTTTTACAGAGTGGGCGATTTTTACGAAATGTTTTTTGAAGATGCCAAAAAAGCTTCCAATGAATTAGATTTAGTTTTAACAGGGAAGGATTGTGGGCTTGAAGAAAGGGCGCCAATGTGCGGCGTACCTTTTCATAGTTGTGAAGCATATATTGCCCGTTTGGTTGAAAAAGGGTATAAGGTCGCTATTTGTGAGCAGGTGGAAGACCCGGCTACTGCAAAGGGTATCGTAAAACGCGATGTTATCCGTACAATTACACCGGGTACCGTTTATGAGGATACAATGCTTGACGAGGGTAAAAACAATTATCTTGCAAGTATTGTGTTATCGGGCGGTGAAGTTGGTGTTTGCTTTACCGATGCTTCAACCGGCGAATGTCACGCGACTGTGTTTTCAGAAGATGGATTTGAAAATAAGCTGATTGATGAAATTTCCCGTTTTTCACCTAAAGAGTTGCTTTTGCAAGAAGATTTCATGATAAAGGCTCCAAATGTTTGGGAATTTTTAGAAATAAATTCTTTGTGCACCGTAACCTTCAGAGAAAAAGAAAGTTTCGTTTATGAAACAAATGAAAATCTGATTTTAAATCACTTTAATATTATAAGCGTTGAAAATATCGGCCTTACAAAAAACAGCGCAATCACCACAGCTTTCGGTATTGTTTTGTACTACCTTTATGAAACGGGTGTAAACGGTCATATTTCGGTTAATGAAATTGATGTTTATACTGACAGCCAGTTTATGCGACTTGATATTACTGCTGTTCGTAATTTGGAATTGGTTGAAACAATGAGAACAAAATCTAAAAAAGGTTCGCTTTTATGGGTTTTAGATAAAACTAAAACTGCAATGGGTAAGCGCCTTATCAGAAACTGGGTTACACAACCGCTTACAAACATTACTTCTATAAATTTACGCCAAAATGCCGTTGAAGAATTAGTTTCGGATATGATTTTGCGCAGTGAACTTATGGAAAATTTAAACGGCATTCGCGATATTGAGCGTATTATGTCCAAAGTGGTTTACGGTACTGCTAATGCGAAGGATTTATTGAATCTTTGCAATACTTCGCAAAAATTCCCATACTTGAAGCAAATGCTTTCGGCGGTTAAATGCCGAATGTTAAAGGAAATTTATAACGATATTGATACGCTTGAGGATATTTCACAGCTCATTTTCAGTGCAATTGATGAGGATGCTCCCGCTACTGTGAGAGAGGGCGGACTTATTAAGGATGGATATGACGAATTGGTTGATACCTTGCGTCACGATATGAAATCGGGGACAAGCGTTTTAACCGAAATTGAGGCAAGAGAAAAGGAACGCACAGGCATTAAAAATTTAAGGGTGCGGTATAATAAGGTTTTTGGGTATTATATCGAGGTTACAAATTCATTTCTTGACAAGGTGCCGGAAGATTATATTAGAAAACAAACACTCACAAATGCCGAGCGTTTTATAACCGAAGAATTAAAAGATATTGAAAAGCGGGTATTAACCGCTAAGGATAAAATTGTTCAGGTTGAGTATGAACTGTTTGACAGAATTCGCAAAATTACCGCAAATGAGGTTAAGCGTTTCCAAAAGACTGCTTCGGCGCTCGCCAGACTTGATGCTTTATGTTCATTTGCCCTTGTTTCAAGCGAAAATCATTATTGCAGACCTCTTGTTAATAACGAGGGTGTAATATCAATCAATTCGGGTAGACACCCTGTTGTAGAACAGGTTATAAAAACTCCGTTTGTTGCCAATGATACATATTTAGATATGGCGGATGACCGTTGCGCAATTATTACAGGACCGAATATGGCGGGCAAGTCGACTTATATGCGACAGGTTGCAATAATTGCACTAATGGCTCAAATTGGTTGTTTCGTGCCTGCTTTGTCGGCGCAAATCGGTGTTGTTGACGCGGTGTTTACCCGTGTTGGCGCATCGGATGATTTAGCTTCTGGACAGTCAACCTTTATGGTTGAAATGAGCGAGGTTGCAGATATACTGAAAAACGCAACCAAGCACAGTCTTTTAATTCTTGATGAAATAGGCAGAGGCACTTCAACTTTTGACGGTATGTCAATTGCTCGCGCGGTGCTTGAATACGTTGCAGACAAGAAAAAACTTGGCGCAAAGGCACTCTTTGCAACCCATTATCACGAATTAACAGACCTTGAGAATCAATTAAACGGTGTTAAAAATTATAATATTGCCGTTAAAAAACGCGGTGACGATATTACATTTTTGCGAAGAATTGTTCGTGGTGGCGCTGATGACAGTTACGGTATTGAGGTTGCTAAATTAAGCGGAATACCTAACACTGTAATTGAGCGCGCGAAAGCAATTTTAAAGCAGGTTGAGAATGAGGGAATAGTAACCTATAAAAAGTCTCACGAAAGTGAAGCACAGTTGCCAATTGAAATGATTGCTTCAAACGAGATTATGAATGATTTAAAGGCGATTGACGTTAATACTTTAACTCCTATCGAAGCAATGCAAATTCTTTTTGATATGTGCGATAAAGCAAAAAATATATAGAAAGAAGGTGTGAAAATGCCAAAAATTAATGTTTTACCGAAGCAGATTGCAGAGCTTATTGCTGCGGGAGAGGTGGTTGAAAGACCTTCCTCTGTTATTAAAGAGTTGGTTGAAAATTCTATTGACGCGGGCGCTACTGTAATAACTGTTGAAATCAGTGGCGGCGGTATTGCTTATATGCGCATTACTGATAATGGTTGCGGTATTGCTAAAAACGATGTGCCGTTGGCATTTTTGCGCCACGCAACAAGTAAAATTAAGGTTAATAATGACCTTAACAATATTTCAACTTTAGGCTTCCGCGGTGAAGCTTTGGCTGCGGTATCGTCCGTTTCAAAGGTTGAAATTCTGACAAAAACAGATGCCGAGGATGTTGGAACCCACTATGTAATTGAGGGCGGCGAAGAAAAAGAGAATAATGACGCCGGTTGTCCTAACGGCACTACCATAATTATCAGAGATTTATTTTTCAACACTCCCGCCAGAATGAAGTTTCTTAAAAAGGATGTGTCAGAAGCTAATTCCTGTGCCGCTGTTATTGACAGAATTGCCCTCTCACATCCCGAAATTTCTTTTAAATTTATTCGTGACGGTAAGCAAACCCTCTCAACAAACGGTGATGGCAAGATAAAATCTGCCGTTTATTCTGTTTTGGGAAGGGAATTTACCAATGGACTAATAGAAGTAAACAGTGAGCAAAATTCGGTTGAGGTTACAGGACTTATTTGCAAACCCGTTTACTGCAAGGCTACCAGAAATAATCAGTTCACATTTTTAAACGGAAGACTGGTGCGTTCGGGAACTGTTATTGCGGCAGTTGAACAAGCCTATAAAAACAGCGCAATGATTGGAAAGTTTCCGTCTTTTGTGCTTTATATCAATGTTCCGTTTGACAGTGTAGATGTCAATGTCCACCCTGCAAAAACAGAAGTTCGTTTTTCGGATGAAAAGCGTATTTTTGATGCTGTTTATGTAGCAGTAAAAAATGCCTTATCTAATGGGGATACTATACCCGAAGTTAAATTGTCTCAACCAATATTTAACCGCTTTGAGAGAATGACGGTTGAAGAATTTAAGCAAACTGCAATTAAAACTGAACCTCAAAAGACTATAAAATATACACCCCCTAAACCTGAGCGTTTAGTTTTTAAAACTGATGAAAAGCCTCAGTTTCTTGAAAAGATAACTTATGTTGAATCTGCACCAAAACCGACAGTGCAACCCGTAGTAAAAAAATCTGTTGATATTTTCAAAGAGGTTGAGGTTGATACGCCCGAAATTACTATAATTGGCGAAGCATTTAAAACATATATAATTGCCCAGATGGGCGATAGTATTTTTATGATTGATAAACACGCCGCTCATGAACGGATTTTGTTTAACAATCTTAAAAATAACAGAAAAATCGAAGTACAAGCGTTGCTAACTCCTCAAACTGTAATACTTCCGAAAGAGGAATATTCTGCAATTTTACAAAACATTAATTTATTGCTTACAAGCGGTTTTGAGGTGGAGGATTTTGGAAGTTGTTCTGTTGTTGTAAGAGCAATTCCAACCACCTTAATCGGTGATGATATTTCTTTACTTTTGAGTGAGGTAGCAGAAGGCTTAATTAAAAATAATACTATCGAAACCGAGCGTGAGGAAAACTTGTTCCACACAGTCGCTTGCAAAGCCGCAATAAAAGCGGGTAATAAAACAACTCCCTATGAAATGCTTGATTTGGCTAAAAAAGTACTTTTATCAAAGGAAATTATGTACTGTCCGCACGGAAGACCTGTAGCCTATGAAATTAAAAAGCGCGAGCTTGAAAAACAGTTTGGTAGAATACAATGATTAAAGCGGTATTTATTGTAGGGCCGACTGCATCGGGTAAGACAGCTTTAAGCATCGAAATAGCAAAGCGGTTTTCGGGTGAGATAGTATCAGCAGATTCAATGCAGATTTATAAGGGTATCCATATAGCGTCTGCAGCCCCTAGTGATGAGGAAAAATGTTCAGTACCGCATCATTTAATTGAGTTTTTAGATTTATCAAAAAGTTTTTCGGTTGCAGATTACGTTAAATTGGCGCGAAAAACTATCAAAGATATAAATGATAGGGGAAATCTTCCTATAATCGTCGGTGGTACAGGGCTTTATATTAATTCATTGCTTGATAATATTGAATTTTGCGACCAGGAAACAAACTTTGATTTGCGAAAAGAATTGGAAGAAAAGTTTGATTTAGTCGGCGGAGAAACTATGCTCAACGAACTCGCTGATTTTGATAGCGAAACTGCTAAAGAACTTCATCCCAATAACCGCCGAAGAATTATCAGAGCATTTGAGTTGTATATAGAAACGGGTAAAACTAAAACCGAGCAGAATATATTATCAAGACAAAATTCAGGTGAAATTTTTCCTTTAGTGATTGGTATAAATTATAAAGACCGTGAAATTTTATACAATCGCATCAATAAAAGGGTTGATATTATGCTTCATAACGGTCTTTTAGAGGAAGCAAAGCAAAACTTGAATTATAATGCTACAAACGGCGGTTTTCAGGCTATCGGTCATAAGGAATTGTATGGTTATTTTAAAGGCGAATGTTCCCTTGAAGAAGCTACAGAAAACCTTAAAATGCAGACTCGCCGTTATGCAAAGCGTCAAAATACCTGGTTTAAAAGGGATGAAAGAATCAATTGGTTCTATCCTGATGAGGACAAACAGTATATAGATAAAGCGATTTTATTAACTAAGAAATTTTTAGAGGAGGAGAACTAATGAAAAAGCATAAAATTTTAACCTTTTTTGTTGGGCTTTTAGCTTTGGTTTTCATAGTAAATCAATTAGTTTCTTCCTTTTATAAACCTATTACTACTGAAAGTGCAACTTATTATACCTATTCAGATGGCCTTAAAATTACAGGTGTTATTATTAGAAATGAAATTTTAGTTGAAAACGATAAAAATGGCGTTTTGCACTTTATGATTGAAGATGGTAAACGCGTATCGAAAAATGGTGTTATAGCTAATCTTTACAGTAGTGAATCAGCTTCAATAACATTAAGCGAAATTGAAAAATTAAAAATTCAAATTTCCGATATTGAAGATATTTTGTCTTTTAACGATTTAGATGCAGCAAATTTAGAGTTAATAAATAAAAAAATTCATGATAATTTTAATATGCTTATTTGTTCTACTGTTTATGGAAATTTTAGTGGTATGCCTAAAACTTCGCAAGAACTTCTCTCGGCTATTAACCATAGAGATGCCGCAATGGGTAAAACAGAAAATTTCTCGGTTCAGTTAGAATCTTTAAACGCTAAATTAGCAAGCTTAACTGCCTTATTACCCAATAACACAGGTATTATATCTGCAAAACAATCCGGATATTTTTTGTCTAAGACAGATGGTT
This sequence comes from Acutalibacteraceae bacterium, assembly GCA_045634645.1. Lineage (GTDB taxonomy): Bacteria > Bacillota > Clostridia > Oscillospirales > Acutalibacteraceae > UBA737. The sequence goes on along the minus strand of JAZRAQ010000046.1, from coordinate 13,074 downwards.
ATGAAAATATCTTAAAGCCATATGACTTAGAATTAATAACTTCTGAATTTTTAAATAATTTAAAACCAGAAATATTCTCAGAGAAAACCGTCGGCAAAATTGTGTCGGACTATGAATGGTATATTGCAGCAGAAGTTTCATTAAACGATTCAATGAATTACAAAGTTGGTGATTCATTAGAAATTCATACTTCTGTAAAATCATCGCCAATACTTCCTGTAAAAGTTGAAAAAATCAATATTTCTGACGATAATGCTAATGCAGTGATTATATTTGCTTGCAGTGAAATGAATACTGAACTTGCTTCAATGCGTAACGGACCTATGACGGTAGTTTCCAAGTCATACAGCGGTTTAAAGGTACCAAAAAAAGCGTTAAGAGTTTTGAATTCTAAAAAGGGAGTATATGTAGTAAGTGGTATGATTGCAAAATTTGTTGAGGTTGATATTCTTTTTTCAAATGACGATTTTATTATTGCCAAAAAAAACGACCAAGACGGTGCCCTCAAGCTTTACGACCAAGTAGTTGTGAAAGGACGTAATCTCTATGATGGAAAAATTGTCGGCTAAAGAATTTGACCAAAATTATGATTTGGTTTTAAATAGATTCAACTCTGCCTTGGAAAAATCGCCCCGTGATGATAAAAATATCATACTTTTAGCAGCAACTAAAACCGTTGATGTTGATACAATTAATTATGCGATTTCAAAGGGTATAGATTATATCGGCGAAAACAAGGTTCAGGAATTACTTTCAAAACATTTATATCTTAATAAGGTTCATAATCATTTTATCGGCCATCTGCAAACTAATAAAGTTAAAGACATTATCGATAAGGTAGAATTAATTCATTCTGTTGATACTATTAAGTTAGCAAAAGAAATTTCAAAACAGGCTATAAAAAACAATAAGGTAATTGACGTTTTGCTTGAGGTAAATATCGGCGGTGAAGAATCAAAATGGGGTTTTAAACCCGAGGATATAGAGACTGCATTGTTTGAAATATGCACCTTAGAGGGAATTTTTGTAAAGGGACTTATGACAATTCCGCCTGTTTGTTATGAAAAACAAGAAGTACGGAAATATTTCCAAAAAATGTACAAACTGTATGTTGACATTAGTAACAAAAAAATAGATAATAGTAGTATGGAGATACTTTCAATGGGAATGTCAGATGATTTTGATATTGCTATTGAAGAGGGCGCTAATCTCGTTAGAATTGGAACAGCGTTGTTCGGCAAAAGAATTTATAAATAATTAAAAGTGAGGAATATAAAATGGGATTACTTGACAGTATTAAAAACATTATGAGCATACCTGATGAAGATGAATTTGAAGAAGAGATTGAAGAAACAGTTGAAAAACAGCAAAGAAAAACTGTACAGGAAACATCTTCTCAAAGAAGGGAAACAACTCCACGTGTTTTAGGCGGCGGAAAATCAAAGACCATAAATATGAATGCTAATCAGATGCAGGTTGTTTTGGTTAAACCCGACCGCTTTGAAGATGTAAGCTCAATTGCAGACCATCTTAATGACAAAAAAACCGTTGTGCTTAATTTGGAATCTTGCGAACGTGACGTTTCAAGAAGAATTATTGACTTTTTAAGCGGTGCCGCTTATGCAAATCACGGTAATATCCGTAAGGTAGCAGTATGTACCTTTATAATCGTTCCCACCGAAGTTGATGTTATGGGTGAATTAATGCTTGAAGATTTTGAAGAAGGCAGAATGTATTTTTAATGGATGCTGACCTTTTGAACGCCAGAATTAACGATACGGCAGATATTGCACTTCGTACGAATAAGCCTAAATTTTTAGGTTTCCTATCGTTCGAGCAGTCTGCTTTAGCGCAAAAAATTCTAAAAAACCGAAATGTTAGTTTTCGTTTGTTTGGCGGATATGTAAATGCGCAAAGGGTAATGCTCGGTTGTTTTCCAGAATGGGCGAAAGATTTTGATTTTCCAATTTCTGCAATTACCTTTACATACCGAAAGGAATTTTCTCTTTCTCACCGTGATTTCTTAGGTTCACTTATGGCATTAGGAATTACAAGAGAAACTGTTGGAGATATTTTGGTTGAAGATGGCAGGGCTGTTGTATTTTTGACAAATGAAGTTTGTGATTTTGTTTTAAATGAGATTACTAAAATCGGTAAAATTGGCGTTACAGTCACAAGAGGGTTTGAAGGCATTTTACCTAAAAATTGCGTTTTGGCAGAATTTTCTGATACTGTAGCTTCTTGTCGGGCGGACTGTGTGGTTTCAGCATTAGCTTCTGTATCGCGTACTAAAGCAAACGAATTAATTGAAATGGGTTATGTTTCGGTTAATTCGCTTGTCTGCCAAAAAACTACTAAGGAAATTTCGGAAAATGATATTGTTACTATAAGAGGGAAAGGCAAGTTTATAATCGTTTCCTTAACTTCTAAAACCAAAAAACAGAGAATCGTTTTAGTTTATAAAAAATATATTTAGGAGGAAATTTATGTTTAATGCTTCCGATATTAAAAATGTTCAGTTTTCAAAATCTATGAGTGGATTTAAGGTCGAGGAAGTTGATATCTTTCTTGATAAGGTTGAGGCTGATTATGTTCAGTTTGAAAAAATTATCAGAGATTATCAGGCAAAGATTGAAGCACTTGAAGGTCAGGTGCAGTCCTTGGAGAGTTCACAAAATAGTATACAAAGTTTGCTTATAAGCGCTCAAAAATTAGCAGACCAAATCGTTGCAGAAGCTAAAGATAAGGCGGATGAAATTGTTCACAACGCAGAGTCAAATGTTTCTTTGCTAACTGCGCAGGAAAAGGAAATTACTACCGCCTTTGAAATCAAAGCTAATGACCGTAAAGTCCAATTAGAAAAAGAACTCGAAAAAATGATTAGCGATGCTAAATTAAAGGCAGACAGCATCACTGCCGCTGCAAATGACTCAGTTGAACGCCAACAGGTTTTATTTGACAAGTTGAGACTTGAAATAGCGGCTTTCAAATCCGCTATTACTGCAAAATATAAAGAGCATTTAAATATTTTACAAGATATTCCTGAAACTGTACCAATGGACCCTAAAAAAATGGCAGAAGTTATTACAGCTAAAATTGATGCTTTACCTGATGCAGACCAATTTATTCCTAAAAAAGAAGAAACTCAAGAGGTTACTTCAGGTGGTTTTCAGGTAACTGAAATTGAAGAACCCGAAGAAACTTTGGAGGATAAAATTTGATTTCTTATATTTTAGCGGTAATTTTCTCAGTTTTATTTTTAGTTGCCGACCAAATTACTAAATATTTAGTAAAAACAAGCTTTTTTTTAGGCGAAACAAGGGAATTCATTAATGGATTTATTGATTTTGTCTACATTCATAACCGCGGCGGCGCTTGGGGAGTTTTACAAGGAAAAACTTGGATATTGCTTGTAATTACAGCTTTAATGCTTGCGGTATGTCTTTTTATTATGATAAAATACCGCAAAAATAAATTGCTGTTTTGGTCACTTGCTCTTGTGCTTTCGGGTGGAATAGGGAATATGATTGACCGTATTTTCCGCGATGGTAATGTGATTGATTTTTTGCATTTTGAATTTTTCCCTCAATTTCCGGTTTTCAATATTGCCGATTGTGCGGTGGTTTTGGGTGCTGGTTTATTGATACTTTATTTTATTATTGATTTTTTAAAAGAGAAAAATGAGAAGAATTGAAGAAACTTATTTAAAAAATTCCTCTGTTAGAATTGATGTTTTTACTGCAAAAATTGCGGATATTACACGTTCAAGAGCTGCAAAACTAATTGAAGACGGATCTGTGTTTGTAAATGGACAAAAAGCATCTAAAAATGACAAATTAAAACAAGGAAATAAGGTTACGGTAACTTTGCCTGACCCCGTTTCTTATGATATTAAACCCGAAAACATACCGCTTGAGATTATTTTTGAGGATGACGATTTACTTGTTGTAAACAAACCAAAAGGTATGGTGGTTCATCCTGCTGCGGGAAATTATGAGGGAACCCTTGTTAATGCGCTTATGTATCATTGCAAGGACTCACTTTCGGGTATTAACGGCGTAATGCGCCCGGGTATCGTTCATAGAATTGATAAAAACACAAGCGGACTTTTGATTGTTGCTAAAAATGATTTTTCACATAACATTTTGGCAGAACAAATTAAGGCTCATTCCTTTACAAGAGAATATGAAGCTGTTGTTTACGGTAATTTAAAGAATGATAGCGGTGTTATTAATGCGCCGATTGACCGCCATCCCATTAAACGCAAGCAAATGGCAGTGCGTGAGGGTGGAAGAGATGCTGTGACCGAATATACAGTTTTAAATCGTTATGAGCATTTTACACATATTAAATTAAAGCTACAAACAGGTAGAACTCATCAAATCAGAGTACATATGGCGTATTTGGGACATCCGGTTGCAGGTGATGATGTTTACGGACCTAAAAAAGTAATCACTGCTTTGAACGGTCAGTGCTTACACGCTAAAAGGATAGGTTTTATTCATCCAAGGACAAATCAATATTTAGAGTTTGATTCATCCTTGCCTGAATATTTTGATAAGTTTTTAAAGGGGTTACATTAATTGGGCATTTTCGACGGTTGCCTACTCGCTTGCGATGTTGACAACACATTAGTAGATAGCGGATATATTAATCCAAAAAATATTGAAAAAATTGAATATTTTATGGGCGAGGGCGGTTTTTTTGCCATTGCTACAGGCAGAAGTGTCACAGCTATTGACGTCGTTCTTAATACACTTAAAAGAATTTCCCCTTCGGTTGTTTCGAATGGTTCAATGATTTATGATTATGAAAACCATAAAATTCTTTATCAAAAGATATTAAATCCTAAAGATTATTACATTGTTAAGGATGCTTTGGATGAAAAACTAAATCTTGGCATAGAGGTACATACAGGGGATAGGATTTTTACATTAAATCAAACCAATCAAACAGATTTACATCAATCCTATGAAGGATTAGAAACTACTGTTATTTCTTTTGAAGAAGCTCAAAAATACGAATGGAATAAGGTTCTGTTTACAAGTGAGAGAGTAGAAGATTTTGATAGAATCAGAGAAATTTCCAAAAAGTATTCTGACACTTCTCACTTTGTTCTCACGGGTCTTAACATAGAAGATGTCAGACAGAATTATTTTGAACAAATGCCTATCGGTATTTCAAAAGCATCGGCTATAAATATGCTGTGTGATATGTTTCATATTAAAAAAGGCTGTTCTTATGCCATTGGCGACTATTACAACGATATAGAAATGTTAAAATATGCGGATATTAGCGGAGTACCTAATAATGCGCCGGACGATATTAAGGCTTTAGCAGATTATGTTGCGGTTGATTGTAGGGATGGCGCTGTAGCCGATTTTATAGATTATTTAGCAAATATTCATATATGAAAGGATGGAAAAAATGGAAGCGGCATTAAAAAAAGAATTAGAAATTACCGCACTAAAGGTTAGAATGGGTATTATTGAGGGGGTACATTCAGCTAAGGCGGGACATCCCGGAGGTTCACTTTCTTCGGCAGATATTTTGACCTATTTGTATTTCAAGGAAATGAATATAGACCCCAAAAATCCAAAAATGAATAACAGAGACCGTTTTGTTTTATCAAAGGGTCATGCAGCACCTGCTCTTTATTCAGTTCTTGCTCATAGAGGATTTTTTAAGGTTGAAAAACTTAACACCTTGCGTCAAATCGGTAGTATTTTACAAGGCCATCCTGATATGAAAAATATTCCCGGTGTGGATATGTCCACAGGTTCCTTAGGACAAGGAATTTCTTGCGCAGTAGGTATGGCATTATCTTCAAAGCATTTTGGTGATAATTATAATGTCTACTGTATTTTAGGTGACGGTGAAATTGAAGAAGGACAAGTATGGGAAGCTGCAATGTTTGCTGCAAATAAAAAGCTTTCTAATTTAATTGCATTTGTTGATTACAACAATCTTCAAATTGACGGTACAATTGAAGAAGTAAATTCTGCTTTACCGATTGATAAAAAGTTTGAGGCATTTAATTGGCATACCATTACTATTGACGGTCACGATTTTGAGCAGATTGAAAATGCTTTAAAAGTGGCTAAAACAATTGATAAACCCGTAGCAATTATTGCGAATACCGTTAAAGGTAAAGGTGTTTCCTTTATGGAAAATCAAGTTGGTTGGCACGGTGTAGCTCCTAATGACGAACAGTATGAGCAAGCAATCACCGAGCTTAAAAATGCACTTGCAGTAAAGGAGAATTAATAATGGCTGATATAAAAACTGTTGCAACAAGAGTAGGTTTTGGTAACGCTCTTGTTGATTTAGGTAAAGAAAGAGAAGATTTTATTGTTATGGATGCTGACCTTGCTGCAGCAACCCAAACAGGTAAATTTAAAAAGGCATTTCCCGAAAGATTTTATAACTGCGGTATTGCAGAACAAAATATGGTAAGTATAGCTGCTGGTATTGCCGCTACCGGAAAAAAAGTTGTTTGCAGTTCATTTGCAATGTTTGCTGCTGGACGCGCTTTTGAGCAGATTAGAAATTCTGTTGGATATCCGCACCTTAATGTAATTATTGGCGCTACTCATGCCGGAATTTCTGTTGGTGAGGACGGCGCTACACACCAATGTAATGAAGATATTGCGTTAATGCGTTCTATCCCTGGTATGACTATAATTAATCCAGCTGACGAAACAGAGGCGTATTTAGCAGTTAAGGCTGCAATTAATCACGACGGACCCGTTTATATGAGATTCGGAAGATTGGCAGTTCCCGTAATTTTTGGTGAAGATTATAAATTTGAAATCGGCAAGGGCGTTGAATTAAAAGAGGGTAGCGATGTTACAATCATTGCAACCGGTCTTTTAGTTAATGAGGCTATGATTGCTCATGACTTATTGAAAGCTGAAGGCATTTCTGCAAGAGTAATTAATATGGCAACAATTAAGCCTTTGGATACAGAAATTATCCTTAAAGCCGCTAAAGAAACCGGCGCTATTGTAACTGCTGAAGAACATTCTGTTATTGGTGGTTTGGGCAGTGCTGTATCTGAATATTTGAGTGAGCAATTCCCAACACCTGTTGTAAAACTTGGAGTTTATGATGAATTTGGTCATTCAGGTCCTGCAAATAAGCTTTTGGATGAATTTGGCCTTCGCGCTAAAGATATTGTGGAAAAGGTTAAAAAAGCTATCTCAATGAAATAATTTAAAAACCTCTGCAAAGCAGAGGTTTTTTTAAACGAAAAATTTATAATTTATCCGTTGACAATGGGGGGTTGAAGTATTATAATGTTAGGGTGCTAACAATTTTTGGAGGGTGAATTATGCAAAAGCGTAATGATATAGGTTTTAAAATACGTATGCTTTCAAATTTAATAAAACGCGATGTTGAAAAAAGCCGTCGTCAGATGGGAATAACCCTGCCAAAAGGAATAAATGGTTGGGCGATTTCCTATTTTTATGACAATATGGAAAAAGATATATTTCAAAAAGACTTTGAAACCGAATTTTCAATTCGCCGTTCAACAGCAAGTAATATCTTGAAAACAATGGAACAAAACGGCTTTTTAGAAAGAGTAAACGTGCCTTACGATGCAAGACTTAAAAAGATAATACTTACTGAAAAAGCCATAAATATTCATAAAACAGTAATTAAAAGTATTGAAAAGCGTGAAAAACTTTTACGAAAAGGATTATCAAAAGAAGAAATTGATGTTTTTTTGAAAACATTAAGCAAAATCACCGCAAATATGGAGGACCAAAATGATTAAAACTTTAGCAAAAAGTATAAGAGAATATAAACTTCCTTCAATATTAACCCTTATATTCATTATGGGTGAGGTTGTTATTGAGGTTTTAATTCCCTTTATAACAGCAGACCTTGTAAACAATATAAAGGCTCAAGCTCCCATTGAAAGCGTTATTAAGACAGGCGTAATTTTGGTAGCTTTAGCATTGATTTCGCTTTGTTGCGGTGGAATTGCGGCAATTACATGTGCAAAGGCATCAACCGGTTTTGCAAAAAACTTACGCCGTGATATGTTTCAAAAAATACAAAGCTTTTCTTTTTCTAATATAGATAAATTTTCTTCAACCTCACTTGTGACAAGACTTACTACCGATATTAACAATGTGCAGATGTCTTATATGATGATTATAAGAACTGCAGTTAGAAGTCCTATGATGTTTGTTTTCTCTATTGTTATGGCTTACACAATGGGCGGTTCACTTGCTACAACCTTCGTTGTAGTAGTTCCTGTTTTAATTTTTGGACTTTTTGGTGTTGCAAGAAAGGCAATGCCTGCATTCCGCAGAGTATTTAAAAAGTATGATAAACTTAATGAATCTATTGAAGAAAATGTTCGCGGTATGCGAGTAGTTAAAGGCTTTTCAAGAGAAAATTTTGAAAAAGATAAGTTTAACACAGCATCAGACGATATATGTAAAGATTTCACTAAGGCAGAGCGTATTGTAGCTCTAAACTCGCCTATAATGCAGTTCTGTATGTATTTTAATACTGTAGGTATATTGTTTATCGGTTCATACCTTGTTATTACTACAGGCGGTTTAAAGGTAGACGTAGGTCAAATTTCTGCAATGCTTACTTATGGTGTGCAAATTCTAATGTCACTTATGATGCTTTCAATGATTTATGTTATGATTACCTTGTCCATAGAATCTATGAAGCGTATTTGTGAGGTATTAAACGAACAGCCTAGTATTTCTAATCCCGAAAATGCTATTACTGAAGTGAAAGACGGTTCAATTAACTTTAATAACGTTTCTTTTAAATATAACAAGGAAGCAAAGCGTTTTGCACTTGAAAATATTAACCTTGAAATTAAATCGGGCATGACGGTTGGTATCATAGGCGGAACAGGTTCAAGTAAATCTTCGCTTGTGCAGTTGATACCCCGTTTATACGATGTTACCGAAGGCTCGGTTACTGTTGGCGGTGTAGATGTTAGAAAATACGACATCAATACTTTGCGTGACAGTGTAGCAATGGTTTTGCAGAAAAACCAACTTTTCTCGGGTACTATTAAAGAAAATCTTCGTTGGGGAAATGAAAATGCTACCGATGAAGAAATGATAGAAGCTTGTAAATTGGCTCAAGCAGATGATTTTATAATGGCTTTTCCTGACAAGTATGATACTTATATTGAGCAGGGCGGTACTAATGTTTCAGGTGGACAAAAACAAAGACTTTGTATTGCAAGAGCGCTTTTAAAGAACCCCAAAATTCTGATTTTAGATGACTCTACAAGCGCAGTCGACACCAAGACAGACGCCTTTATAAGACAAGGCTTTAAAAAATATATTCCCGATACCACAAAAATTATTATTGCTCAAAGAATAACCTCGGTTGAGGATGCTGACCTGATAATCGTTATGGAAAACGGACATATTGAAAATATGGGCAAGCATCAGGAATTGCTTTCAAGCAGTGAAATTTACCGTGAGGTTTACAGCCAACAAACACACGGAGGTGACAGCAATGAGTAGAGGAATGCCACAGGGAAGAAATTCTCATATAGGAAAGCCAAAACCGAAATTTAATCCCGGCGCCTTAAAACGAGTTATTAAAATGCTTTGGGAAAGTTATCCTGTATTGTTGCCGTTAACCTTGGTTTGTATTGTGTTTTCTGCAATTGTAAATACTATGCCCGCAATTTTTAACCAACAGATTATTGCATTGATTGAAGAATGGTATATTAGTCGCGATTGGGCGTCTGCTAAACTTGAAATTATTCCTAAAATCGTATCTTTAGCAGTTTTATATATACTTTCACTTGCATCATTTTTTATTCATACACAGTTAATGGCGTATATTACTCAAGGATTTTTGAGTAAATCCCGTATGAAGATGTTTTCGGGAATGCAAAATTTGCCAATCAGTTATTTTGATACCCATAAACACGGCGATATTATGAGTCATTATACAAACGATATAGACACCTTGCGTCAGTTGGTTTCACAGTCTATTCCGGCAATTATTCAAGCAGGCCTTATTGTTATCACCATATTCTTTATAATGCTTTGGTATAGTGTTTGGATGACTTTAGTTGTAGTAGCAGGTATATTTGCTTTAATGTACGTTACTAAAAAGGTAGGCGGCGGTTCTGCAAAATACTTTATCCGTCAGCAACAGGCAATTGGTAAAACCGAAGGCTTTATTCAGGAAATGATGTCGGGCCAGAAGGTTGTAAAGGTTTTCTGTCACGAAAACAAAAGTCAAAGCGATTTTGATGCTGTTAATGATGCTTTGTGTGCAGATAGCCGTAAAGCACATAGCTATGCAAATCTTCTTGGACCTATCAATATGAATATAGGCAATATACTTTATGTTATTATTGCAACTGTTGGCGGTGTTTTCTTGCTTTCAAAAGGCTTTACTAATGTAAGCCTTTCTAAAGCGTTTGGAAGGGAAGTAATTTTCGGCATAAGCGTTGTTATTCCTTTCCTTAATATGACAAAGCAGTTTACAGGTAATATAAATCAGGTTTCAAACCAAATTAACGCTATCGTTATGGGTCTTGCGGGTGCAAACCGTATCTTTGATTTGATGGATACCAAACCCGAAACTGATGACGGTTATGTAACACTTGTTAACGCTAAAATTGATGAAAACGGAAATATTACCGAAACTCAAGAGCGTACCGGAATTTGGGCGTGGAAGCATCCACATTCTGACGGAACCTTAACCTATCAAAAGCTTGAAGGCGATGTTAGAATGGTTAACGTTGACTTTGCTTATGAAAAAGGCAAGGATGTCCTTCACGATGTAAGTGTTTATGCAAAGCCCGGTCAAAAGGTTGCGTTTGTTGGTGCTACCGGTGCGGGTAAGACCACTATTACTAATCTTATTAACCGCTTTTATGATATTGCAGACGGTAAAATCCGTTATGACGGTATTAACATAAATAAGATTAAAAAATCTGATTTACGCCGTTCTTTAGGTATTGTTTTGCAAGAAACAAATTTGTTTACCGGTACAGTAATGGAAAATATCCGTTACGGCAGACTTGATGCTACTGATGAAGAATGTATTGAGGCTGCAAAACTTTCAGGCGCCGATGATTTTATAACAAGACTTCCAAAAGGGTATGACACAGAACTTTCAAATAACGGTTCTAACTTGTCACAAGGCCAAAGGCAGTTAATTGCAATTGCCCGTGCGGCAGTTGCCGACCCGCCGGTTATGATTTTGGATGAAGCGACCTCAAGTATTGATACCCGTACCGAAGCAATTGTGCAAAAGGGTATGGACAGTTTAATGAAAGGCAGAACAGTTTTTGTAATTGCGCACAGACTTTCAACAGTTAAAAATTCCGATGTTATTATGGTACTTGATAAGGGTAAAATAATCGAACGCGGAAGCCACCAAGAGCTAATCGCTCAAAAAGGACAGTATTACAGTCTTTATACAGGCGCTTTTGAACTTGAATAAAATTTAATATTATATCATAATTAAATCCTCTCTTTCATAAACTTTATTAACAAGTTATAAAGAGAGGATTGTATTTTATGGAAAATAAGTGTCTTAAGACAAGCGTGTTTTCAAATGAAAATATTTTTGAAGATTTTTGCGAGCAAGCGGTAGACGTTGATTTTACGCTACCTGATTTTTGCCCCGATATATCTAAAATTTTTAAATGTAAGGCTGTGCCGCGAATAACATCAAAAGGAATTAACGGAAATAATATTTCTTTTGAGGGAAATGTTTGTATTACCCTTCTTTACTGTGACAAGGAAAACCGATTAAATTCCTTTGAATATCAGTATCCGTTTAGTAAAATAAAAGAAACCGACTGTGATTTAAGCGGTGGTAATTTAAGTTGTAAAATTAAGTGTGATTATATAAATTGTCGCGCAGTAACAGGGCGTAAGGTTGATATTCACGGTGCGGTAACAATATCAATGCGGGTTTTTAAGCGCAAGTGTAACGATGTTATTTCCGATATTGATGATTGTAACATTGAAATTTTACGCGGTGTTGCGCCCGCTACAGTGCCAATGGGATATAACGAAAAATACATTATAATTGAGGAAGAAATTCCAATCAGTAATTCAGTACCGCCTATACAAAACATTTTGCGTTATGATGCTTTCCCGTTAGTAAAAGAGAGCAAAATAATTAAAGATAAGGTTATGGTAAAAGGTGAAATGGCAGTAGTAATTTTATACTGTCCCGAGGGTAATATAAATCCCCAAACAGTAAAAACCACTTTACCTTTTAGCCAGGTTATTGATATCAAGGGTATTACTGATATGTGCGAATGTGAAACAAAAGCTACACTTTCATCACTTGAAATTAAGCCTAAAATGTGGCAGTCGGGTGAAAACCGAAGTTTCAGTGCAAATGCAAAATTATTGCTTTGCTGTGAAAGTTATTGCGTTAATGATGTGCCCGTTATTAAGGATGCCTTTTCAAGAAGATTTGAAACAGATATTGTTAAAAACAAAATTAAATTCTCTAAAATTTGCCAAAACATCAAAGAGATTGCCCATATAAAGCGTAATGTGGAATTGGCAGATAATATATCTTCCGTTTTGGATTTGTGGTGCGATGTTCAGTCAGTGGTTTGCAAATTTGAAAAGGATTATATGATTATTGTTGGTACTATAATGGCAGGAATTATAGTGTGTGACCAAGAAAATGTTGCATCTTTTTATGAAAAGCCAATTGATTTTGAATGCAAATATCAGATACAAAATCTTGAAAAACATTTGGAGTGTACCCCTGAAATTGAGGTAGAATCCTGCGGATTTACTATTATTTCATCAAATTGTATTGAAATTAGCACAGATTTGTGTATTAACGCATCAATTTTTGAAAGAAATAAAATTTCTTTAATTACAGATATGAAAATTACAGATAAACCGATTAATAAAAATAGAAAATGCGCGATGACTGTTTATTTTGTCGGTAAGGATGAATGTGTTTGGGATATAGCAAGAAAATACAACTCAAGTGTTGAAGAAATTAATGCCATAAATACTATTACAAACGACTGTTTGGAAGAAGGCAAAATGATTTTGATACCTCTCGCATAAATTTAGC
>JAZRAQ010000045.1:0-3352 GCA_045634645.1 Acutalibacteraceae bacterium | reverse complement strand
TAATTAAATTATAATTTTAAAATATTATTTTGTTTATTAAAGAGTATCAATAAGGTCAACAACACTCTTTAAATCTTCAATAGCATTGCTGCTTAAATCTTTAATATTAAGTTCAAGCGATTTCATAGCTTTTGAAATTTTAGCCTTTTGTTCGGTATCGGCAGTTTTAATAAAGGCTTTAATCTTATCAGCAAGTTCAGTTGCAGAAGCCTCTTCCGCTTCGGTCTTTGCTGTATCTTTTGCATAATCAGATTTAAAATCAACTACAGACTCTTTTGCCTTTGAATAACCGTTATATATATCTTCCCAATTTTTAAAAGAGGGATTTTCAATAACCTCATTCTTTTTATATTTGCCTGTTCTATCCTTTAAAACTTTGGCATAATAATGTGTTTCGCCTGTTTTCTTATCCTCTTCTGTGTACATATTAAGAATAATATCATAATCATAATTAGCGTTCTTTACATAGTCAGGTGCTACACCAACCTTAACAAATGTATCGCCTCTTTTTTCTTGAATATCCTTTTGCTGTGCAATATCAACAATATTAACAGCTTGGCTTGCCATCATAAGTTTGGTATCGTTAATTCTTTTTAATGTATTCTTAATTTTTGCCCATTCCCTCTGTGATAAACCTGCATCGTCAACATCTTGACCTTTTCTTCTTGCTCTTTTTTCAACAAGGTCTTGATATACATATTGAAGGTTAGCATAAAACTTTGAGATTGAGTCGGTTGTGAATGTGCCTATCTTATCTTGCTCAATAAGCTCTTCAACTTCATCAAGGATTTCTTCAAGGTCATAAATGCTATTTGTTGTAGCCATTAAAGCAATATTGGGATTACTCTTATAAAAAGCATAGCCATCCTCTGAATCAACAATAACATTTTTGGGAAATGATAGAGCGAAAGTTGTTTTGCCTGTGCCGCTATCACCAAAACCAAGTACCTTTAATGCTCTTTTTACAACTTCTGGTGCTTTAAGTAATGACATATATTATCCCCCTTTTTATTCTCCCATAAGTTCTTTAAGCCAATCTTCATCGCCACTATCTGTATCGCTATCAAGGTCGGCAGAAATATCTACTTCTTCGCTATCTTCCTCTTCATCATTATCAATGAATTGTGAAATAAATACTAAATCCTCTGTGGTATACTTATCCTCATCTTTGAGAATTACAAGCCTCTTCTTTTCGGGGTCATCAGAAGTGTTCTTGGTTAAGAACTGTTTGATTACCATTCTTCGCTCAACATTACCCGTAGTATACTTTGCAAGAGCTTCTTCTTCGGTAAGCATATCTAAATCAATCATCATTTTGATATCTTCGTCAAGGTCATCAAGAGTTGCGGTAGAAACTGCACCACCCTCACTAAATGTACCAATAATACCAAGTTCGATAATTCCATTCTTCTTTGAAGGTTTAAAGAATTTATCAAGCAACTTCTTGGTCTTGTCGGGATTTTCGCTATCAAGTACATCAAAATAAAATGTCTTGGTCATTGCCACATTCTGCTTTATCTCTGTACCGTCTAACTTGCCAACATAATCAACCACATAGCAGTCAATAGGATATGTATTCTTTTCTCTATCTAATTTGCCTACGCTATCACCGTCAAGAAGAATTGTCTGTCTAAATTCAGATTTAAAATCTTCCTCAGTCTTTGTTGAAAGGTAAATAGTCTTAATGTTTTTCTGAACGCTAACGCTATCATTATAATATTGATACTGTATATTACCAGCAACATTTACCACCATACCATCTTCAAGATGTTCGGACAAGTAATTGATAGCATCATAAGCTGATAAGAACTTTTTAACATAAGTCTTACCCTTATTGTCCTTCTCAATACCCACCTTAATAAAACAGTCATCTCCAACAGTTTCAAGAATACTATCGTCAAATCTATCTTCCCAATCAATAGTAAAGCGATTTTCATAATCAGATACATTCTTACCAGCCTCGTTCTTCTTTACGCCGTGAACATAAATTACCGAGTCTTGTGTTGCAAAATAACCACCCATTAAGGAACTGAATATTACACCATTTCCCGTATCAACGCCGATATTTGCTCTACTATAGATATAATCAGATGTTTGCGATTCAGTATCAGTAGTAAAAGTATTGTCGTTGATTTTGACTTTTCCCACAAGAGTAAATTGCGATACGCCCTTTTTTAATGGGGTTTTTTCTGCTTTTTTTGCCATTTGTAAATCTTCTCCTTTTTTAATTTTATTTTGTTTATTTGCAAATTTATACAAACACTCTAATATGAGTGATTATATTAAATATTTTACCACTTCTTATCTTTGCCTTTTTAATACCAAGGTAGATATTGTTTATATCCACCTTGGTTCAAAAAGAGAAAGGAGAAAGGAAAAATGTGAAGTGGCTTAGGCTTTCCACCTATTCGCTGGTTTGGTGGCTGTCCGTTCCGCCCACCGAACTGTTTTACATACACCTTCTCATAGATTTTTTTATCTATGCCGTATACAACCTCACGGATTTGTTTCCACAGACTATTGAATATAAATCTTAACCAAATTGGAATACGGGTTTATATTCTCATTGCCACTTGAATACCCAAAATTAATTGGGGTGGAGCTGATGATAGGATTTGAACCTACAACCTACTGATTACAGGTCAGTTGCACTACCATTGTGCTACATCAGCATATTAGCTTATGAGTATGCAAGCGTACACCTCTGACAAGCCACCTCGCTACAGGCAGTCCTCTCATAAACTATATTTAGGTTCGTACTTAACATCCTTAATTAGCGGTCACACTAATAGATATTAAGCACTTCGGTTTTAACTAAAAATAGACATCAGCATTGAGGAGACCAAACCTACGATGCCGACCTCCCAAAAGGGGCGATTTTCCCTTTTTTTGCAAAAGGCATAACGGTTACGCTTACAACCGATGAGCATAGGCTGTTATGACATTGGCGACTCGAATGGGGTTCGAACCCACGACCTCCGCCGTGACAGGGCGGCGTTCTAACCAACTGAACTACCGAGCCATCGTATTTATTTTGCAGCACAATGTTCAAAATAAAGTTTTGTTACATTGTAACTCTTTAAGTGTTCAAGTTGAACTTTCGCACCATCTTTATCTCCTGTGCGAACACCAACTTTTTTAAGTTCCTTAATCATTTTACCCTTTGTAAGCATTTTCTTATCTCCTTTGTATAATATACTGTTTATTCCAACAACCGCTATTGATTAGTAGCGATGCCATTTTATCCTTTTGACAAAGCATCTTTTTTTTAGCTTCACGCTGTGAATATCGAGTTTCACTTTTATATGCCGCAGGAAACAAGCGACAATCTCTGTTGTTGACTTTAAATATT
>JAZRAQ010000044.1:0-26167 GCA_045634645.1 Acutalibacteraceae bacterium | reverse complement strand
CGATTTGTTATAACAAATCGAGGCTAAATAACTTAATCGGCTGATTTTATAATATAAGCAAAATCTATACAACCATTTCCATGCGCAAAGTTTACATTACTTAAATTACCTCTATACGCAACGGATGTGCTTTGAAACATTATTGGCACAATATTGTTTGATTTTAAGGTTTCAATTTGTAGTTGAGTTAATTCTTGACCGTTATAGTTAATACCGAATTTTTCTAAATATTCAGTCATTAACGGCGAACTCGCAGAAATAGGAAAGATACTTAAACCGTATGTTTGAGCAGTTAATTGTGAAATTAATACTTCTGGAGAGGATACAGCTTCAATATTGATAAAAGCTCCTAAATTATTCTGCCAGTGTCCTACAATATCGGTAACAACCTTTTTTGAAAAACCGTCATCAAAATAGTAAAGCACAACATCAGAAGGAAATTTCTTATCTTTTAAGTTATGAATCGCATCTGAATAAAGCTTTTTAGCGGTTTCGAGATTATAAACAGTCATACCAGATGATGAAACTTGTGTGTTTAAAGCGGGTGGAAATATAGAATTAGCAACCGAATATCCCGTTTTTAAACTGTTTTTGTAAACCTCGCTATTTGCAAGAATACAAAGGCTTTTTCTGATATCATTTGTAAGACCGTCACTTAATGTTAAAAACCAACAGATATTATCGTACGACTGGGTTTTAAAGCCTGAATTTATTACAGTTTCAATATCGAAAGAAGGGATAAAAGCGATATCTGTATCATCTGCCAATAAAATTTTGGTTGCTGTATTTTCATCATCGCAGTTAAAGAAAACGGCGGCATTTTGGGCGGCAAAATTTCCGCTATAATTTTTGTTTTTATAAAGTCGGATACCAAAAACTTCTTTGCCCCATTTTGAAAGTTTATAGCTGCCGTTAGAGAGTATATTTTCAGAGTTCATTCCGTATTTTCCGCCCGAATTATTAAAAAATTCGCGGTTGCAAGGCATAGAAAGGGAAGTTGTAAGGGTATCTTCAAAGTTCTCGTCTTGATAATCTAATTCTATTTTCAAGGTGTATTTGTCGATAGCTTTAACACCAAAATCCGAAACACTTGCTGTTGAGTTATATATTTCTTTTGCATTTTTAATTGCAAAAAGTCTTGAAACAAAGGGAGACTCGGTTTCAGGCAAGACAGCTCGCGTCAAGCCAAATACAAAATCATCGGCAGTTATTGGGGTATCGTTGTGCCATTTAGCATATTTATTTAATTTAAAAGTATATGAAAGACCGTTTTTATCGTAACTTTCGGCAACGCCGCAAACTATTTTTCCTTCGTTATCTTTTCTTAAAAGTCCCTCAAATATATTACGGACAATCATTAATTCAGTATCTGTAGCCGCTGTTTGCGGGTCTAAGGCATTAGGCTTTTCTGACAGTTGAAAATATATATAGGCTTTTTCGGTATTATTACATCCGATAATACCTAAAAAAAGAAAAATCACAAGTAGAAAGGCTATAATTTGTTTTAGTTTCATTTTTTAAATTCCTTTCATAAATTCTTAAATATTATATCACATTTTACGACAAATTTCTACTGTGAATTTTTATAAAAAAAGAACGGCAATTTTTAAATTGCCGTTCAAAAAATCAATTTGATAAATAATATTTAACTAACGATTGCAACAAAACGTCACGGTCAATCTTTCTGATGAGATTTCTCGCATTGTTATGTGTTGTAATGTATGTTGGGTCTTCAGAGAGGATATAACCGACAATCTGATTTATAGGATTATAACCCTTTTGTTTTAAAGCGTCATAAACTGTAATTAAAATGCTTCTGATTTGTTGCTCAGTTTGGTCACCGATTGAAAAGGTCATAGTTCTTTGGTCCATAATTAACACCTCTCATTAAATAGTATATTTATTTTAACCTTAAATCATTAAAAGTGCAAGCATTATTTTCTTAAAATACCGCCAACAGCCTCTAATTTAGCAATAATTTTTTGATTTACTGCATCGATTTCATTATCGGTCAAGGTATTTTCACTTGAACGCAAGAAAACACTGAATGCAACGCTCTTTTTACCCTCAGGTATTTGTGAACCTTGGTAAATATCAAATAGTTCAATTCTTTCTAAAAGTCTGCCTGCGCCTGAAGAAATAGCTTTTTCAAGTGTGCCGACTGCTATATCAGAATTAACTAAAACTGCAAAGTCACGCTCAACAGCAGGGAATTTAGGTAATGGTTTATATACAGTTTTACGCTTTTCAATTCCCAAAAGTACGTCAAGCTTAATTTCAGCAACATAAACTCTTGTGTCAATTCCGTAAGTTTCCGCAACTTGTGGATGAACTTCGCCAAATACAGCACATTCCTTGTTATTGGCTTTTACCAAAGCCTGTCTTCCGGGATGCAGATACGGTTCGTTACTTCTTTCATATTGAGTATGAGCACCAAATACTTTGCAAACCGATTCTATTAGTCCCTTTAAAGTAAAGAAGTCTTCATCCTTGCCATAAATACCGATTGACATTGTAGGAATTTCCAAAGGTTGCTCGCAAAGGGGAAGAGCCTTTGGTATAAAGCGTTTACTGATTTCAAAGAATCTGCCATCGGGTATTTTTTTGTTGATATTTGTAGCTAACACAGTTAACATACTTGTAGTCAACTGTGTGCGCATGGTTGAATATTCGTCACCCAACGGATTTATAATTTTAATTTGATTTCTTCTTTCGTCATCCTCGTTTAATAATAAGGTATCAATAGCCTTTGAAGCGATGAAAGAATAGGTTGCGATTTCAAAAGCACCGTTTGCATTAAGAACAGTTTTGATTTTATCGGTTTTAATTCTTTCAGGTAGTTTTTTGCCGCGAATTACCGCGCCCTTCATTGTAGTTCCTACAATATGGTCATAGCCGTAAATCCTCATAACTTCTTCAGCTAAATCGGCTCTGCCCTCAATATCGCCACGAATTGAGGGGACACGGGTGGTTAACATGTTACCATCAATAGTGGTAGGTAATTGTAATAAATTAAGGATTTCAACAATTTTTTCTTTAGGAATATCTACACCTAAAAGTTCAATGATACTATCGGTTGTAACATTTAAAATTTTATCTTCGGGCAAACCGTTGTTACGGTCTAAAACGCCGTCAATAATATCACCTGCATCGAGGTCGCAAATTAGCTGTAAAGCGCGTTCCATAGCGTATTCGACATTTATAATATCAACACCTTTTTCAAAACGACCGCTGGCTTCGGTGCGAATACCTAATGCTCTGCCGGTGTGACGTACATTATCTCTGCGGAATTTTGCAGATTCTAAAAATAAATCGGTAGTATCATTTTCAATTTCGCTTTCTTTACCGCCCATAATACCCGCAAGGCAAGATGGTTTTTGACCGTCTGCAATTACAAGCATATCCTCGGTTAAGTCGTAATCCTTACCGTCAAGTGTGGTGATTTTTTCACCTGATTTAGCATTTCTGACAATGATTTTCTTGCCTGTTAAATCGTTATAATTGAAAGCGTGCATCGGTTGACCCGTTTCAAGCATAACAAAGTTAGTAATATCTACAATGTTATTTATTGGGCGCATACCTGATGCAATCAAGGCTTTTTGCATCCAAGCAGGTGATTCTTTTATTCTGAGATTTTTTACAACTCTGCCGATATAACGGGGACATAAATCGTAATTTTGAACCTCAACATCGATATAATCGGTAATATTTTCGCCAACTGTTTTGTAAGAGGGGACTGGCGCCTTGAATTCGGTGCCTAAAACAACACCGATTTCCTTTGCAACACCCAAGAAACAGTTACAGTCAGGTCGATTTGCAGTGATTTTGAAGTCGATTATATAATCATCAAGACCTAAAACTTCACGCATATCAGTACCGATAACCTCGGTGTCATTTAAAATTAAAATACCGTTAACTGAAGCGCCCTTATAGTCGGCTTCAGTAATACATAATTCTTCGCCCGAGCAAAGCATACCGCAAGATTCGACACCGCGTAATTTACCTTTAACAATGTGAGCACCGCAGGGTAAATAACTATCGTCCAATGCGGCGGGAACTAAAGCGCCTTCAAATACATTTTGTGCGCCTGTTACGATTTGTACCAACTCATCTTTACCAATATTTATTTGACAGATTTGTAAATGGTCACTGTTTTCGTGAGGTGTGATTTTTTCAATCTTACCTACTACGACATTTCTTAAATTATCGCCTTGTGCTTCAATACTTTCAACCTCAAAGCCTGCCATAACCATTTTATCGCAAAGCTCTTCAACAGAAACATTTATATCAACATAATATTTTAATGCTTTAAGTGAAATTTTCATTTTTACCCCTCCTTAAAACTGGTCTAAAAATCTTTTATCATTTTCGAATAAAAGACGGATATCGCTTATTTTATAGCGTGTTGTAGTAAGTCTGTCAAGACCGATACCAAACGCAAAACCTGAATATTCTTCGGGGTCAATACCGCAAGAACGAAGAACATTTGGATGAACCATACCTGCACCTAAAATTTCAATCCAACCGCTGCCCTTACATACTCGGCAACCTTTACCGCCGCATTCACTGCAGGTAACGTCAACCTCAACTGAAGGCTCGGTGAAAGGGAAGAAGGAAGGACGGAATTTTACCGCAGTATCTTTGCCGTAAATTTCACGTGCAAATTGCTCTAAAACGCCTTTAAGGTCGCACATTGTGACACCTTTATCAACTACCAAACCTTCGATTTGGTGGAAAACGGGTGAGTGTGTAGCGTCAACTTCGTCAGCACGGAAAACTCTGCCGGGACAAATAACACGAATAGGCGGTTTTCTGTCTTCCATAGTTCTGATTTGTGCTGCTGATGTTTGTGTTCTGAGCAACAAATTTTCGCCCAAATAGAATGTATCCTGCATATCTCTTGCCGGGTGGTCAGCAGGAACATTTAAACACTCAAAATTATAATGGTCTGTTTCAATCTCAGGACCGTCAACAACGTCAAATCCCATCGAAGTAAAAATATCAATCATATCATTTAATACAGTGTTTAAAGGATGTAATTTTCCTTTTGAACTTACCTTTGCGGGAAGAGTAATATCAATAGTTTCCTGTTTTAATTTTTCTTGTTGTGCTATTGATTTTAATTCGCTTGTTTTTTTGGAAATTAAATTTTCAATAAGAGACTTGGCTTCGTTAACGAGTTGACCCATTATAGGGCGTTCTTCAGCAGACAAGCCGCCCATTTGCTTTAAAATAGCAGTTAGCTCACCCTTTTTGCCTAAATATTTTACTCTTAAAGCTTCAATTTCGTTTTGGTCTTTTGCGCTATCAATAGAAGCGATAGCTTCATTTTTAATAGCCTCAAGTTGAGTTTTCATAAAAAATCCTCCAATAAAAAAATAAACTCCGCCCTTAAAACAGGACGGAGTAAAATTACATACTTCCGCGGTACCACCCGCATTTTTGCAAAAGCAAACACTCTTGTAATCTGTAACGGGATTGCCCGTCAGCGCCTACTGTTATTTCAACACTGCTGCTCGAAAGGGAACTTCGGTTTAAACCAACACATATATTCGCTTACAGCCAAGGCGAACACTCTCTTAAAGGCGGTAAAAACTTACTTTCCTTTGTCAACGCATTTATCTATAACATTTTAACACTAAAATTTAAATTTTGCAAGCATTTTTTTCTTTTATTTTCTATTGTTAAATGGTATAATATAGAAAAAAACATACGGAAGTGTTCAAAATGCCCCAAAATTTAGAAAAACAAGCCTATCTTTGTGCATTAGAAATTATTAAAACCGCTAATCTTAAAAAAGGTGATATTTTAGTTGTTGGTTGTTCAACAAGTGAAATTATCGGTGAAAAAATCGGAACATATTCTTCACCCGATACTGCAAAAGCAGTATTTGAAGGAATATATTCGGCGGCAAAAGAAAACTATGTTTATCTTGCGGCGCAATGTTGTGAACATTTAAACAGAGCAATAATTATTGAAAAAGATGCCGTACCTTTTTTAGAAAGGGTTAATGTTGTGCCCGTTCCTAAAGCCGGCGGTTCTTTTGCTACAACTGCTTATAATTCTTTTACTAATCCTGTGGCAGTTGAGGAAATTAAAGCGGATGCGGGTATTGATATTGGCTTCACGCTAATCGGAATGCATCTAAAAAAGGTTGCAGTTCCTGTTAGACTTAACAATAACAAAATAGGCAAGGCACTTGTTATAGCGGCAAGAACACGCGCTAAATTCATAGGTGGCGAAAGGGCTAATTATAATACGGATTTATATTAATTTGCTTGACATATTTAGCTAAAAATAGTATTATTTTTTTTAAGGAATGGTGATTTTATGAAAAGAGATATTTTGAAATTATTATCTAAAAATTCACGATATACCAATGAAGAAATCGCAACTATGTTAGGTATTTCTCAATCTGAAGTAGAAGATATTATCAAACAACTCGAAACAGAGGGTATTTTGCGTGGATATAAAGCGGTTATTGACTGGGAAAAATTGGATAACGCCTATGTTTCAGCAATAGTTGAATTAAATGTTGTACCAAAGGTAGGTCTTGGATTTGAAGAGGTTGCTGAAAAGGTTATGAAATATAAGGAAGTAGAATCTGTTTATTTAATGTCCGGTAATTACGACCTTAATGTTATTGTTAAAGGAAAAACTCTTCAGGATGTTGCTCGTTTTGTTGCTAAAGAACTTGCTACTATTGACTCTGTGACTTCTACTACAACCCATTTTGTAATGCGCCGTTACAAAGAGTTGGATGTTGAGTTAATTTCTGCTTCAACTGATGATAGGGGGCAACTCTTTGTATGATAGATTACGGCAAGGTTTTAAATAAAACCGTTACCGAAATGAAACCCTCGGGAATCAGAAAGTTTTTTGATATTGCCGCTACTATGGAGGGTGTTATCTCTCTGGGGGTAGGTGAACCTGATTTTCAAACCCCTTGGCCTATAAGAAAAGCAGGTATTGAGTCACTGGAGCGCGGTAAAACAAAATATACTTCTAACTGGGGTTTAATAGAATTGCGCCGTGAAATTTCTAATTATTCAAAGCGCAAATATGGTTTGGATTATGACCCTGAAAATGAAATTTTGGTAACAGTTGGCGGAAGCGAAGCAATTGATGCCGCTATTCGCGCTTTGGTTCAGGTGGGGGACGAGGTTATTATTCCTCAACCCAGTTATGTTTGTTACGAACCAATCACTCAGTTAGCAGGCGGAAAACCTGTTATTGTAAATACTAAATCTGAAAATGATTTCAAACTTACTGCACAAGAGTTGAAAAATGCAATTACCGATAAAACAAAGGTTTTAATTTTACCTTATCCATCTAATCCTACGGGTGCTATAATGGAAAGGGAAGACCTGGAGCAAATCGCTGAGGTTATAAAGGATACAAATATAATTGTTTTATCTGATGAAATCTATGCAGAATTGACTTTTGGTGGCAAAAAACACGTTTCTCCGGCTTCTTTAGAAGGTATGTGGGAACGAACAGTTACAGTAAACGGTTTTTCTAAAGCATTTTCTATGACAGGCTGGCGTTTAGGTTACGCTTGCGGTTCTAAAGAAATTATCGACCAAATCACAAAAATTCATCAATATGCAATTATGTCTTCACCAACTACAAGTCAGTATGCTGCTATTGAAGCGCTTAAAAACTGTGACGAAGATGTTCAGTATATGATGAGAGAATATGACATGCGCCGTAGAATGATGGTTTCTGGGTTTAATAAAATCGGTCTTACTTGCAGGGAACCCAAAGGTGCGTTTTATGCGTTCCCATCAATCAAAGTATCTGGTATGTCAAGCGATGAATTTTGCGAAAAGCTTTTATACAGCAAAAAAGTTGCCGTTGTTCCTGGTACTGCATTTGGTGAAAGCGGCGAAGGATTTATCCGCGCTTCATATTGTTATTCGGTTGAGCATATTAAAGAAGCAATAACACGCATCGGCGAATTTTTAGAAGAAATTAAATAATTTACTAAATTTACAATATAGGGTAGTTCTGATACTACCTTATATTTTTCGATTACGAATTATACTAAATGAATATTTTGTATAATATAGGGAAGTTAAAAAACGCGTTATTTTAGTGAGTAATGAAAATAATACCATAGTAGTATTTGTACGTTATTATAATATGTAATTTAATTAGACCTATAATTTATAAATACATTAACTTATATAAATCTAAAAACTTTTATAATTGGTATTTTTTAAAATTTTATCATCGAATAACTTTTTTAAAAACATACCTTACATCATTTAAAAAATTTCTATTCGATGAGATTATTTCTTCTTTTGTAATAATTTTTAAAATCTTGTAAAAAATGCTTGATTTTCTATAATAAATAATGTATAATAGCCAAGTCAAGTTAATTTGCCGGTGTGATGGAATTGGCAGACGTAGTGGACTCAAAATCCACCGCTGGCGACAGCGTGCCGGTTCGAGTCCGGCCACCGGCACCATCAAGAGCCTCAACAAATAGTTGAGGCTCCGTTTTTTTTATTTCCTAATTAAAACTTATAAATCCCTTATTATTTTGTTAAAAATTTAACAATTGCCCTCTTTACAAGTATAGGGCGCTAATTCAAGTCTTACAAAATAACCTTTTTCGTGTTGGCAAACCGGACATACTTCAGGCGCGTTTTTCGTATTAATAACGTTGCCGCAGTTTAAGCACATCCATTTACATTCAACATCAGATACAAATAATTTATTTTGTTTTAAAAGTTCTGCAAACATTTTAAATCTTTCAGAATGAGTTTTTTCAATTTCTGCGATTTGCTTAAAAGAGTTAGCAATTGCCATATGCCCTTCCCTTTCGGCAGTCTCATAAAATGACTTGTATACATTATCGAACTCTTCGAATTCATTGTGTGTTGCATTTTCAAGCAGTTCTAAAACAGAATTTGTAACTTCAACAGGATAAGTTCCGTCTGCTTCGATATTTTCTCCCGAAAGCTCAGATAAATGCTTCATAAAGACATTTGCGTGAGCCAATTCTTGATTTGCAGTAAAATTAAAAACCGCCTCAATCACATATAATCCTTGTTTTTTGGCGATTTCTGCCGCAAAAGTATAACGGTTTCTTGCTTGACTTTCACCAGCAAATGCACGCATAAGATTTGTTTTAGTTTCAGATTCTTTAAAATTTATCATATAAATCCCTCCAAAACTATAATTAACAATTTTTACTAATATATACAAAAAATATATACAAAAAGACGAGGCGTAAACCTCGTCTTTTAAAATTATACGGTATATTTATTAAATACTTTTTTACCTTTTTTAAGAATGATTTCATCTTTAAATGCATCAAATTCTAAAGAAAATGACGGGTCGGTAATTTTTTGGTCGTTAATGCTGACGCCGCCTTGCTGCACAAGTCTTCTTGCTTCTCCGTTTGATGAAGCTAAACCTGCTTTTACCATCATAGCGAGCACACCGATTTTACCATCTGTAAAGTCTTCTTTAGAAAGTTCGGTAGTAGGCATATTTTCACTTGAACCAGAGCCTGCAAAGATAGCTCTTGCAGTGTCTTGAGCTTTTTGTGCTTCTTCTTCGCCGTGTACCAATTTAGTTAATTCAAATGCTAAAATTTCTTTTGCAGTGTTTAATTGACTGCCTTCCCAAGAATCCATTTTATTGATTTCTTCAAGCGGCAAGAAAGTCAACATTCTGATACATTTTAAAACATCGCTATCAGCAACGTTGCGCCAATATTGATAAAATTCATAAGGAGAAGTTTTATTTTTATCAAGCCAAACGGCACCTGAAGCCGTTTTACCCATCTTTTTGCCTTCACTATTCAAAAGTAAAGTAATGGTCATGGCGTAAGCATCTTTACCTAACTTTTTACGGATAAGTTCAGTACCGCCCAACATATTAGACCATTGGTCATCACCGCCGAACTGCATATTACAGCCATATTCCTTAAATAAATGATAAAAGTCATAGCTTTGCATAATCATATAGTTGAATTCAAGGAACGAAAGGCCTTTTTCCATTCTTTGCTTGTAGCATTCAGCTCTTAACATATTATTAACCGAAAAATGAGCGCCAACTTCGCGTAAAAGTTCAACATAGTTGAGTTTTAAAAGCCAATCGGCATTGTTAACCATTTGTGCTTTGCCTTCGCCAAATTCAATAAATCTGCTCATTTGTTCTTTAAAGCAGTCACAGTTGTGTTGAATTTGTTCAGCTGTCATCATAGAACGCATATCACTTCTTCCTGAAGGGTCACCAATATGACCTGTACCGCCGCCAATTAAAGCTATTGGTTTGTTACCTGCCATTTGTAGTCTTTTCATAAGGCAAAGCGCCATAAAGTGACCAACGTGAAGACTGTCAGCAGTCGGGTCAAAGCCAATATAAAAGGTTGCCTTTCCGTTATCGATAAGCTCACGGATTTCAGCTTCATCGGTTACCTGGGCTATAAGACCGCGCGCTACAAGTTCGTCATAAATTTTCATAATTATTTGCTCCTGTCTATTAGTTCCTTTGCGGAATTGTATAAATTTTCGGTAAGCTGACTGCCTGCCATAATTCGTGCAACTTCCCTTATTCTTTCTTTGTATTCAAGTGGCTCTACCTGAGTATAGGTTCTGCCGTTATCAAATGTTTTAGATATCAGTAAATGTTCATCAGCCATAGCGGCAATTTGCGCCAAATGAGTTACACAAATTACTTGACGGTTTGAGGCTACCTTTTTAAGTTGAGTTCCCACCTTGCCTGCGGTAAAACCGCTGATACCGGTATCAATTTCGTCAAAAATCATAGTGCCTACCCTATCCTTATCAAGCAGAACACTTTTAATACTTAACATTACGCGTGATAATTCACCGCCTGAAGCGATTTTATGAAGAGGTTTGGGTTGTTCACCTGCATTGGCGCTAATCATAAACTCACAAGTATCACAACCGATTTTTGTATATCTTCCCTTTTGTAAATTAACAACAAATTTAACATTCGGCATATTAAGATATTCTAAAATTTCGGTAACATTTTTAGTGAATTTCTCGGCGCTTAATTTACGTGATTTTGTTAAATTTTCAGCCTTTTCAATAAGTTTTTCAGTAGCTTCGTCAAGCATTACTGAAAGTTCGTTAATACGCTTGTCAGAAAGAGTGATTTTTTCAAGTTCCTCTTTTGCATTGGCTAAAAATTCAAGCATATTTTCTTCACTCGAACCGTATTTTAACATAAGTTTTGAAAGGGTGTCAAGTCTATTATTAATTTCATCCGGATTAAGTGAAAAATATTCATCATTATTTAAAAATGAGGAAATATGGCTTTTTGCATCCTCTAAAATTGAAAGTGCTTCATTTAGTTTTAAAAGTGATTCATCACTTGCTTTATTTTGAACAGTATTCAACTGCTTGATTGAATTTTGTATCTGTGTTAAAGCACCATCGTTATCTTCACTGCCGTTTAATAAACTATCGACAAAAGAAAAAGCTTTATATGATTTTTCAATGGAATTTGCAATATCAAGCTTGTGTTTTAGTTCATCAATCTCCCCAAGCCTAATATTTGCGCTTTCCAATTCGTTAATCTGATAATTCAAAAGGTCGATTTTTCGTTGCTTTTCATCTTGGTCCATTTCGAGCAACTGTAATTCCTTGCGAATGGAATTCAAATACTTAAACTGACTATAATATTCGTTCAAAATATCGGAATTTTCAGCAACTGCATCAATAAATTCAATATGTTTTTCGGGGTTTAATAAAGCCTGATTATCGTGTTGACCGTGAATATTAATCAAATAAGGGCTTATTTCCTTTAAAGCTGTAGCGGTGAAAGGAATATTATTGATTTTAATAAATCCTTTACCGTTAAGGCTTAATTTACGGGAAATTACAATATTACCGTCCAAATCGGGCAAAAGACCATTATCTGCAAAAAGCTTTAAGGTATATGTATCAAGCTCACCAAATACGGCAGATACCAAAGCTGAATCGCAACCACTACGGATTAAATCTTTGCTTGTACGCTCACCTAAAACGGCGTTTATAGCGTCAATTACAATAGATTTTCCGGCACCTGTCTCACCTGTAAGCACGTTAAAACCATTATTAAATTCAATATCTGACTGTTCTATAACAGCAATATTTTCAATATGAAGAAATTTTAACATAACAATTCCTTATAAAATATTATTAAGCGCATATATCAATTCAATAGAATGTTGTTCGCTTTTAGTAACAATAATGATAGTGTCATCACCCGCAAGGGAGCCTAACATCATATCGTGAAACATTTTATCAAGCGCAACACAAGCGCTTGAAGCCATTCCGGGATAACAGTTTATAACAACATTATTAAGAGCGTAGTCAATCGTTTTAACCGATTTCGCAAACATATCTCGGTAATGAGAATCGGGTTGGTCGGATTCCTTTTTATGAGAAATGTAGCGGTAATTACCGTTAGCATCGTGACCTTTTATAAGCTTTAACTCCTTAATGTCACGAGATACGGTTGACTGAGTAACATTATATCCCAATTCTAAAAGTTCGTTTTGTAAATCTTCCTGTGTTACAACAATCTTTTTATTTATAATATCAAGTATTTCTTTTTGTCTGTTGTTTTTCAACTTACATACTCCTACCGTCTCTGAATTTTGCCGAAAGGGTTTTATAGAAAGAATGCTCATTTAATCTTACTAACTTTGCAGTAAGATTAGATTTTGTAATATAAATTTCAGTATAAGGCTTAACGTTGGCAACCTTTCTACCATCAATTGTTAAATAAATATCCGTGCGTTTTTTCGAGTGGGATTTTACTTTAATTATATTGTCTGCACCTAAGAGTATCGGTTTTGCCGAAAGAGAATGAGAACAAATCGGAGTGATACATATATTTTCGGTAACAGGGTCAATAATGGGTCCACCCGCAGACATTGAGTATGCTGTGGAGCCGGTTGGGGTTGATATTATTAAACCGTCTGCAAGGTAGTGTATCGAATCATTTCGAACAGTAACATTTGTATCAATAATACGTGAAATGAAACCGCTTGTAATTACCGCATCATTTAAAGCGATAAATTCGTTAATTTTGGAGCCGTTTTCAAATATTTCAACATTAAGCATCATACGGTTTTCAATAGTAAACTCTTTAGTTTTTAGTTTTGAAAGCAAATTCAACTCATTTTGCTCAATGTTAGCAAGGTAACCCATTCTGCCTGCGTTTATCCCTAAAACCGCTTTATTATCCAAAGCGGCACGCTTTGCGTAGCGAATGATAGTACCGTCACCGCCGATTGTTATAATAATATCTGCAATTTTATAAAGTTCTTCTTCGGGCGCATGCTCAAAATTGCCGCCGAAAATTGTATCTGGCAAATAAGCAGTAATTCCCTCTTGCTTTAAAAGAACACCTAATTTTTCAACGACTTCGCTTGAACCACGTTTGTCAAGATTAGGTAATACTGCGACAACCATACTCATACCTCCTTTAATGCTATATATGAATTTTCAACAACCTCTTGAGCTTTAATTTCACACAAATTTTCACCGCTTGCGGTTTTTCTTATGTGACATAAGTATTCAATGTTACCCTCAGGACCTTTAACTGGAGAAAAATCAAGCCCCAATAGTGTGTAATTGTTTTCTAAAATTACTGCAATAATTTTTTCTATAACTGCAATGTGTACGTTTTTATCTCTGACGACGCCCTTTTTGCCGACATTTTCTTTTCCTGCTTCAAATTGAGGTTTTATAAGACAAACAGCCTCACCATTTTCTCTTAAAAGAGTGTGTAAAACAGGTAAAATCAATGACAAGGAAATAAACGAAACGTCAACAGAAGCAAAATCTAATTCTTCGGGAATCTCATTTTTTGTGACATAACGGAAATTAGTTCTCTCGAGGTTTACAACTCTATCATCGGTTCTTAATTTCCAGGCAAGCTGTCCGTAACCGACATCAATAGCATAAACCTTTTTAGCATCGTTTTGTAGCATACAGTCGGTAAATCCGCCTGTAGAAGCACCGATATCTGCACAGATTTTATCGTTCAAGGTGAAATCAAAAACATTAACTGCTTTTTCTAATTTTAATCCGCCGCGGCTTACATATTTTAAAGTTTCACCGCGCACCTCTATAATATCGTCTTGTTTTACGGTGTTGCCTGCCTTATCGGATTTTTGATTATTTACATAAACAATACCCGCCATAATAAGCGCTTTTGCTTTTTCACGGCTTTCTGCAAAACCGCCTTCAACTAAAGCAACATCTAACCTTATTTTAGCCATTAAAACACCTCAGCATACTGTTGGTATCAAGACCGCTTGATTTAATTGCCGAAGAAATCGATGCTGCAGGAATAAATTTATTATCAATTGCATGAATTTCATATAAACCTGTAAATTTATTATCATTAAGTTTAGACAATAAATGTTCAGCAATACCGCCGTTTTTAAGGCCTTCCTCAAAAAAGTGAATTTCTTCGTAATTCTTTAATTCGTTGATTAACTCATCACTCAAAGGATAAATTTTATTAAGCTTTATAATATTGATTTCGGGTGAAAAAGCTTTTGCATCATAAGCGTTTGAAAACAATCTTCCGTATGTTATGATAGCTTTTTTACTATCACCTTTTAAAACTGTAAAATCACTTTTATAGTCAATATCTTCGCCAATCGGTTTTTCACAACCTCTGGGATATCTTATAGCGGTAATATTTTGAGCAGAGGTTGACTGCTTAATCTGATATTCAAGTTCACTGAATAGTGAAGGTGAATAAATATCTACATTAGGAATAGAGGTTAAAAAAGAAACATCAAATAAGCCTTGGTGGGTTTCACCGTCTTCACCTACGATACCTGCCCTATCAACAAGCAAGCAAACAGGCAGATTTTCAATTGCGCAATCGTGTATAATTTGGTCATAAGCGCGCTGTAAAAATGAAGAATATACCGCAAAATAAGGCTTCATACCGCCTTTTTTAAGACCGGCGGCAAATGTGACAGCGTGTTGCTCTGCAATACCAACATCAAAAAATCGGTTTTTATATTCCAAAGCAAATCGGGAAAGACCGGTTCCTGAAGTCATAGCGGCAGTAATAGCACAAACAGATACATCATTTTTAGCTAAATTGCATAACGCGTTCCCTGCAATATCTGAAAATGTCGTTTTATCATTAAAATCGGCGCCTGCATCAATATCAAACGGTGATACTCCGTGATAATTTTTTGGACTGCTTTCAGCATATGAATAGCCTTTTCCTTTGGTTGTTATTACGTGAACAACTGAAGGACGGTCATATGATTTTGCAATTTCAAAAAGTGACTCTAAAGCATCGATATTATGACCGTCAACCGGTCCTAAATAGTTATAACCAAGAGCAGAAAATACATTACCCTTGTAAATAACATATTTAAAAGATTCTTTAATAGAAAAAATAACTTTATTTAAAAATTTACCAATTAAAGGAATATGAATCAGAAAATTAGAAAAGGCAAATTTAAAATGGTGATAGCGCGGTTTGTTGCGCATTTTTGTAAGGCTTCGTGATAAAGCGCCTACATTTTTGGAAATGGACATTTTATTATCGTTTAAAACAATAATAAAATTGCTTTTACCGCTGCCAACGTTATTAAGCGCTTCATAAGCCATACCGCCTGTTAATGCACCATCGCCAATTACAGCTATTGCGCTGCCTTTTTGACCTGTGAGTTTTTTTGCTTTATAAATACCGTAAGCCGCAGAAATAGAATTACTGCTGTGACCTGTAATAAAAGCATCGTGTTCACTCTCATTAGGCTTTA
Organism: Acutalibacteraceae bacterium; assembly: GCA_045634645.1. Taxonomy (GTDB): domain Bacteria; phylum Bacillota; class Clostridia; order Oscillospirales; family Acutalibacteraceae; genus UBA737. Next base: position 10,392 of record JAZRAQ010000044.1, on the reverse strand, counting down.
AAAAGCCTGAAATGCCGTTTTCCTTACGAAGTGTATGAAACTGTTCAAATCTTCCTGTTAAAAGCTTGTGAGTGTAGGATTGATGACCCACGTCAAACAAAATTGAATCTTCGGGAGAATTAAAGGTTCTGTGTAAAGCTACAGTCAACTCAACTGCACCTAAATTGGACGCTAAATGACCGCCGTTTTTTGAAACGGTGTCGATTATACAACAACGAATTTCATCACAAAGAGTTTGCAATTCGGTTTTATTTAATTTTTTAACATCATTTGGTGTTTTAATTTTACTTAAAAGAGTATATTCCAAATTTAACAGTCCTTTAATAATTACGATTTAAGAGATATTTTGTTAATTCTTTTATATTTTCAGTATCCCCGTTAAAACTACTTAATATTTCTAAAGCCTCATTTGTGAGATTTTCAGCTCTGAGTTTACATTCTTCAATACCGAAAAGGGTTACGAAGGTTGTTTTGTCGTTTTTTTGGTCACTGCCGATTGGTTTGCCTAATAATTTTTGGTCACCAACGGTATCAAGAATATCATCAATAATTTGAAAAGCTAAACCAACATTTTCTGCATATTTTTCGGCCTTAATAACGTCATTTTCACAAGCACCGCCAATTATTGCGCCAATAACAGCTGCAGCTTTTAAAAGGCAACCGGTTTTTTTTAGGTACATATCGGTTAAGGTTTCAATATCGGGTTTTGCGCCAACTAATGATAAATCAATAGCCTGGCCGCCCAACATACCGTAAAAACCGGACATTTGAGATAAAACAGAAATCGCTTTAACTGACTTTTCAGGCGGTACTTTCGATTTAGCAGCAATCGAAAACGCTTCGGTTAAAAGACCGTCACCTGCAAGTAAAGCCGTATCCTCTGAAAAAGCCTTGTGGCAAGAAGGTTTTCCTCTACGCATATCGTCATTATCCATACAGGGTAAATCATCATGAATAAGCGAATATGTGTGTATCATTTCGAGTGCAATAGAAAAATCTAAAGCGTCCTCTAATTTACCACCAAATAGCTTGCAAAATTCAAGCATAATAATCGGTCTGATACGCTTACCGCCTAAAGTTAAACTATAACGCGCGGCATCAATGACCGTTTTATAGTTTTTATCAGTTTCAGGTAAAAGTTCATTTATTCTGTTTTCAATTAACGCTTTTCGGTTTTCCAATAAAGAATTAATCATTATTATCCCCTGTTAATTTGACAATTTTATTTTGGGCAGATTCAAGTGTTTTTCTGCACTGATTAGATAGTTTAACGCCCTTTTCAAAAAGAGCGATTGCTTCGTCCAAAGATACCTCATCATTTTCCAAGGCTGAAACGACTTTTTCGAGTTCTGCCAATGATTTTTCAAAATCAAATTTATCTGACATATTATTCTCCTTTAGAATTAACTGTGCAGTTTAAACTGCCGTCAGTAAGTTTCAGGGAAATACTATCCCCTACTTCAACTTTATTAACACTTGATAAAACTTTACCGTTATGCTCGGCAACAGAAAAACCGCGAGATAAAACCTTTAAGGGACTGAGCGCATCTAATTTAGAAATATCAGCGGTAAGTCTGGTTTTTGTTCTATTAAAAATATCATTAAATCTTAAAAGCAATTTATCACTTAAGTTATCAACTGTTTCTTCCTTGGTGCCGATTATAGCATTAAAGGGATTTTTAAAATAATTGCATTTTGAAAGCGATTCAAGTTTAAATTTATTTATGTTTAATTTTGAAAGTATATGCGCTTTTAAAGATGCTTTCAAATTAGTTATTTTTATTGATATTTCGTTTATATCAGGCACCGCTAATTCTGCCGCTGCAGAAGGTGTGGGTGCGCGTAAATCAGCAACAAAATCGCAAATTGTAAAATCTGTTTCGTGTCCTACTGCGGAAATTACAGGAATTGGCGACTCATAAATTTTTCGAGCAAGCAGTTCGCTGTTAAATGCCCACAAATCTTCAATGGAGCCACCGCCGCGGCCAATAATAATAGTATCGCAATTGTTAAGCGCGTACACCTTATCTAAGGTTTTAATCATATCGCCGACTGCGTTTTCACCTTGAACAGCAACAGGACAAAGCAGAATTTCTGCCAAAGGCCAACGGCGAGATAAAATATTGATAATATCCTGTACCGCAGCACCCGTATCAGAGGTGATAACCGCAATTCTTTTTGGAAATTTAGGTATTGGACGTTTAGAAGCAATATCAAAAAGACCTTCTTTAGAAAGCTTTTCTTTTATCTGTTCAAATTCTAATGCAATATCACCTTTGCCGAATTCATGCATTTCTTGGGCGTAGAATTGATATTGTCCGTCCTTTTCGTAAAGGGATACCTTACCCCTTAAAACAACCTGCAAACCGTCTGAAACTTGAAATTTAATATACTGTGCAAAGCCTTTGAACATAACGCAACGGATAGAAGCATCTTTATCCTTTAGAGTAAAATAAAGGTGACCGCTTGCATAGTGATTTTTAAAGTTTGAAATTTCACCGATTACAGTAACATCGTTAAGCCTAACGTCCCCCTCAATCAATGATTTAACATAAAGGTTAAGTTGGCGTACAGTTAAGTTTTGTTGCATATTACAATGATTTTGCGACGGTTGATAGTAAGCCGTTTACAAATGAAGCGTCTTCTTTTGTCGCATATTTTTTACATAACTCAACCGCTTCGTTGATTGACACAGAAACAGGTATATCATCCATAAATTTAATTTCAAAAAGAGATAATCTTAAAACTGATAATGCAGTTTTGGAAATTCTTGTAATACTCCACCCAATTGCATTTTCACTGATAATACTGTCAAGCGTTTCAAGATTATCATAAACACCGAAAAATACAGTCTTTATATAATCATCAGGCTTTAAATCACGAACCTCATCAGCGAGTTGTAAAATATCTTCTACACTGTCAGGATTAAAAACCTTTTCAAAAATTAAAACAAATGCTTCTTCTCTGGCTTGCCTTCTGTTCATAGTGCACCTCTAATATATTTATACAAAATATATTATATAATAAAATATGCATATTTTCAAGCATATTCTTGCATTTATGCATAAAAAAAGCACTCAAATTGAGTGCTTTTAAGTAAAATCTTATTTTGTCATCTTTTCTTGCTTAACCTTATGGTCAATAATGTGACGGGAAGCTAATTCTTTGTGAACATCCTCAGTTAAAATTCCCATTTCAACCATTAGTACCATCGCATGATACATAAGGTCTGCAAGTTCGTAGATAGTTTCATTTTTATCGTTTGCTTTTGCGGCAATTATAACCTCGGTCGACTCCTCGCCAACCTTTTTAAGAATTTTATCTATTCCCTTTTCAAAAAGGTATGTAGTGTATGAACCTTCGGGTTTAGTTTTCTTTCTGTCAACCAACATTTCGTAAAGATTGTTTAATGAAAATTCCTGCAATTCATCACTCTGCCAAAGGGTGTTTGTAAAGCAAGAATCGGTTCCTTTGTGGCAAGCAGGACCGTCTTTTTCAACCACAACAACCAAAGCATCGTTATCGCAATCTGCAGTAATGCTAACAATATGTTGATAGTTTCCGCTGGTTTCCCCTTTTAGCCATAACTCTTGTCTTGAACGGCTGTAAAAACAAGTAAGCCCCTTTTCCATAGAAATTTTAAGACTTTCTTTATTCATATAGGCAACGGTTAGAACTTTTTTTGTAATGCTGTCAACCACAACAGCAGGAATAAGTCCGTTCTGGTCAAATTTTAGTGAATTTAAATCTATCATTATTACAACCTCACAATAATGTCGTTTTTCTTTAGTTCTTGCTTTAAATCAGAAATTGCAATTTCTCCGAAATGAAATACCGAAGCCGCAAGTCCTGCATCTATTTCGGGGATTTGCTTGAATAAATCAATAAAATGTTGTGTTTCTCCGGCACCACCCGATGCAATAACGGGTACTTTTACTGCATCACATATGAGTTTTAAAAGTTCTATATCAAAGCCTTTTTTAACACCGTCAGTATCAATTGAATTTACAACAATTTCCCCTGCGCCTGAATTTACACCGCGTTTTATCCAATCAATAGCTTCCATACCGGTATCTTCTCTTCCGCCCTTTGCAAAAACGTGAAACTGACCGTCTACACGCTTAACATCAACCGATAAAACAACGCATTGGTCACCGTAGCGTTGCGCGGCATCATAAATTATATTCGGATTTCTGATAGCGCCTGAATTAACACTGACTTTATCTGCGCCGCATTTTAAAACACGGTCAAAATCATCTAATGTATTTATGCCGCCACCAACGGTTAACGGTATAAATATTTCAGAAGCCACCTTAGTTAAAATATCGGTAAATAATTTTCTTTCTTCAAAGGAAGCAGTAATATCGTAAAAAACGAGCTCATCTGCGCCATTTTCAGAGTAATAACGCGCTAATTCTATCGGTGAAGAAACATCGGCCAAGCCTTTAAAATTAGTACCTTTTACTACCCTACCGTTTTTTATATCAAGACAAGGTATTATCCTTTTGGTAATCATTTTGCCACCTCTATTGCTTCCTTCAGGCCAATTGCGCCAATGTAGTACGCTTTACCGATTATAGCGCCGTAAATATCCATTTCGCGAAGCTTTTTAATATCATCAATATTGGAAACACCGCCCGAAGCAGTAATTTCTAAATTATATTTTTGCGATAACTGACGGTATAGTTCCAAATTAGTGCCTTTCATAGCGCCGTCCTTTGAAATATCGGTGCAAATAACATTTTTAACAGCCATATTTTGCATTTTTTCTAAAAAGGCATCAAGTGTTATTTCGGATTTTTCAAGCCAACCTTTAATAGCTATAAACCCATCTTTAACATCGGCGCCAACTGCAGTTTTTTGACCGAATTTTTTAATACATTCGTTTAAAAAATCAGGATTTTCAACCGCAGCAGTACCTAAAATTATTCTTGAAACACCGGCATCTATATATTTTTGTGCCGTTTCAATATTTCTTATACCGCCACCTATTTCTACAAATAAATCGGTTTCTTTTGCAATTTGTTCAACTATTGAAATATTTGGCGTTGTGCCGTCTTTTGCGCCTTCTAAATCCACTATATGAATATGTGTAGCACCGCATTTTTCAAAATCTCTTGCTATTTCTATCGGGTTATCGCTATAGACGGTCATTTCTTGGTAATTGCCTTTATAAAGTCTTACAGCCTTTTTATCATATAAATCTATCGCAGGAAAAATTATCATAAATTATCCTCACTTTCACAAAAGGCACGGAGTATATTAAGTCCCACACTACCGCTTTTTTCGGGGTGGAATTGGCAACCGTAAATATTATCCTTTTGGACTGCTGCGGTAATTTCCTTGCCGTATTCGGTAGTAGCAATTACGCTGTCTTCGCAATTATCAGCATAAAAAGAATGAACAAAATACACAAAGTCATTTTCTATAATATATTTAAATAAATCACTGTTTTTTGCAAAATGTAAAGCATTCCAACCAATGTGCGGGATTTTTAGATTTTCAGGTAATGTATTTTCCATAGCAATAACATTGCCCTTTAAAAGTCCCAATCCCTCATGTTCACCGTATTCATAACTCTTTTCAAATAGCAACTGCATACCAAGGCAAATTCCCATTATTTTTTTGCCTTTATTTGCACAGTTAATCAATACCTTATCAAGACCAGTGTCCTTAAGTTTTTTAATTGCATCAGAAAAAGCTCCGACACCGGGTAGGATTATTTTATCTGCGGAATTTATTACCTCTTCATCTGAAGTGATAACAACATCCGTGCCAATTTTTTTAAAGGATGAGGTTAAGGAAAATAAATTTCCAACGCCGTAGTCAATAATCGCTATCATTAGATAACACCTTTCGTAGATGGTAATTGGTTTGAAGCTTGAGGGTCAATTTTAACAGCTTTACGCAAGGTTCTTGCAACCGCTTTAAAACAACCCTCAATAATGTGGTGAGAATTTTCACCTTCCAACATTATTAAGTGTAATGTAATTTCTGCATTACGTGCAAATGCATCCCAAAACTCTTTATTAAGTTCAGTGTCAAAATCCCCTACCTTTTCGGTTGGAATTTCAACATTATAATAGCAATTTCCTCTGCCCGAAACATCAACAGCAGATAAAATTAATGATTCATCCATTGGCAAGGTTATGTCACCGTAACGGGTAATCCCCTTTTTGTCGCCCAATGCTTTGAAGAATGCTTGTCCCAAACAGATACCGATATCTTCTGTTGTGTGGTGATAATCTACATTGGTATCCCCTACGCATTTTACCTTTAAATCAAACTGACCGTGCTTTGCAAATAGGGTTAACATGTGGTCCAAAAAACCGCATCCTGTGTCAATATCAGATATGCCTTGTCCATCAATGTTTATATTTAAATTTATATCGGTTTCATTAGTTTTTCTCAAAATTTCCGATTTTCTCATTTTAAAATCTCCTTTAATGTATCTATAAAGGTTTCCATTTGTTCAATAGTACCGATAGTTATTCGTATGTAATCTTTAATTCGCTCTTTAGAAAAATGTCTGATTAGAATACCCTTTTCTTTAAGGGTTAAATACAATTTTTCACCTGAAATTTTATTTGATTTTGCAAAAATAAAATTAGCTTTAGAACTTAATACCTCAAAACCTAATTTTTCAAGCTCGTTTATTGTAAAATTACGGTTTTCAATAATCTTTTTACAGTTATCCATATAATACGAATTATCATTTAAAGCGCTTACTCCCGCCCATTCGGTTAAGCGGTTTACATTATACGGATTAGTTGAATACTTAATGGTATTAAGGTCGGCAATTAAATCTTTATTACCAATACCAAAGCCTAATCTTGCACCAGCCATCGAGCGTGATTTAGAAAAGGTTTGAGTAATAAGCAAGTTCTGATATTTATCAACCAACTGTACTGCAGAAACACCGCCGAAATCAATATAAGCTTCGTCAATGATAACGATATTTTGAGGGTTGCTTTCAACGATTTGCTCAATTTGTTCAAGGCTTAAACATAACCCCGTTGGAGCATTTGGATTTGCTATAACGATATTTTTATTTATACCGATATAATCGTTAACATCAACCGAAAAATCGCTTTTAAGAGGTATTTCTGTGTATGGAATATTATTAAGTTGTGCAAAAACGGGATAGAAGCCATAAGTTATATCGGGAAAAACTATCGGGTTTTCTTGGTCGCAAAATGCCATAAAAGCAAAATTCAAAACCTCATCAGAACCGTTTGTAACTATCACTTGTTCGGGTTTAACATTGTAAATTTCAGCAATTTTTTTGCGCAAATTTATATTTTCGGGGTCCGAATAAAGCTGTAATTTTTGGCTTTCGGTTTTTAATGCTTCCAAAACTGAAGGCGAAACCTCAAACGGAGATTCGTTCGTATTTAATTTTAAATACTTCATATCTTTCGGTTGCTCACCTGGTGTATACGGAGTTAAAGAAGCGTATTTTTTTGAAAAATATTTACTCATTATTAGTCCTCAAAACGAATTACTGCACTTTTAGCGTGGGCGTCCAATCCTTCTTGATTAGCAAAATATTCAATTTTTTCGGCCACTTTTGAAAGCGCATCTTTTGTATAATATGTAAACTGTGATTTTTTAATAAAATCATCTAGCGACAAGGGTGAAGAAAATCTTGCGGTACCGCTTGTGGGTAATGTATGGTTTGGACCTGCAAAATAGTCACCCAAAGCTTCAGGACAATATTTGCCCATAAAAATTGAACCTGCATGCTTAATTTTATCAAGATAATCAAAAGGATTATCAACACACAATTCCAAGTGTTCGGGTGCAATTTCATTTGCAATATCAATCGCCTTGTTTAAATCATTTTCGGCAACAATTATTTTACCGTTATTATCAATTGAAGCGCGCGCAATTTCATTTCTTTTTAGCAAAGGAATTTGTTTTTCTAACTCTGCGCTTACATTATTTGCAAATTCAAGACTGTCTGTAACTAATACTGCGCTTGCCATTTTATCATGCTCTGCTTGAGATAAAAGGTCAGCCGCAACATATTTGGGGTTTGCAGTAGCATCGGCAACAACTAAAATTTCACTTGGTCCTGCAATCATATCAATTGAAACTTTGCCAAACACTTGCTTTTTAGCCTCTGCAACAAAGGCGTTACCCGGACCTACGATTTTATCTACCTTTGGTATACTTTCAGTGCCATAGGCCAATGCCGCAACTGCTTGGGCTCCGCCTACTTTGAAAATTCGGTCAACTCCTGCTATCTTTGCGGCAGCTAAAATTACGGGATTTACCTTGCCGCTTTGCAAAGGCGGAGTTACCATTACTATTTCATTACAACCAGCTATTTTTGCGGGTATACTGTCCATCAAAACTGTTGAAGGATAAGCTGCTGTGCCGCCCGGTACATATAGACCAACCTTTTCTATCGGGATTACCTTCTGACCGATTACGACACCGTCATTCTCGTTTATAATAAAGCTGTTTTTAACCTGTCTTTTATGATAATTTCTAATGTTTTCGGCAGCTTCTTTTAATATCTCAATAAATTTTGTATCAACTAATGCAAAAGCTTCGTCAATTTCTTCTTGAGTTACTTCTAAAGATTTTAAATCTGCTTTATCAAATTTTCTCGAATATTCAAAAATAGCTTTATCACCGTTTTTGATAACATTTGCAATAATTTCTGATACTATTTCTTCTACATTAGAAGCAATGTTATCTCTTGCAAAAATTTCGCTGGCAGATACTTCATTATAGTTTAAAATTTTAATCATTATTTTCTACCTGACTTTTAATGGAATTTACAATCTTTTCTATACTCTCACCTTTAAACTTAAAGGCGGTTTTGTTAGAAATCAATCTTGCACTGATAGGCAAAAATTTAGTAACAACCGAAAGGTTATTTTCTTTTAATGTTGTACCGGTTTCAACAATATCAACAATAACATCAGAAAGAGATAAAATCGGCGCGATTTCAATTGAACCATTTAGCTTGATTATATCAATTTCTCTACCGAGTTTTGAATAGTAATCTGCCGCAATTTTAGTAAACTTAGTGGCGACACGAAGAGTTTTATCACCATTATCCCTAAAACCGTTCGGTGCTGCTACCGCCATATCGCATTTACCTAAATTAAGGTCTAATAATTCGTAAACGTTTGGCTCATATTCAAGTAAAATATCCTTACCTGCAACACCAATATCTGCAGCACCGCGTTCAACATAAATTGCAACGTCACTTGGTTTTACCCAAAAGTATCTGACCTGTTTTTGAACATTTTCAAAAATTAGTTTTCGGTTATTTTCTTTAATTGAAGGGCATTCAAAACCTGCTTTTTCAAACATATCATAAACCTTTTCGCCAAGTCTGCCCTTTGGCAAAGCAATATTAAGCATACTACCCTTCCTTTCTTATGTCAATAATCTCTTTATAACTTAATTTTAGAGGAATTGTTTTTTGAACTGAAACGGTTTTACCGCTTTCGATTATTTCTTCAACCTTTTGAGATAAATCTAAATCAGCATCATCATAAAGCAAGAGAACATCAACGTCAAATTCACTTTTTTCATTTTCTAACTGTTCTAATAAATCAAGATAAATTGCAAAACCGATAGCACCCGATTTACGATTTAACTTTTTCATTAAATTATCATATTGACCGCCTGCTAAAACACCGTCACTAATGCCGTTTATAAAACCTTTAAATACAATTCCATTATAATAATTCATATCATTAACAACGGAAAAATCAAAAATTATTTTTGAACTTAAATCGGTTTTATCAAGCATTTTTGATAAAACCTTTAATTCTTCAAAATTTTCCTTTGAAAAATATTGGGAAATTTTTTCCAACTGAGAAATTACCTTTTTTCTTTCGCCGTAAATTTTAACGAAACTACAAATAACCTCTGTTGATTCTTGGGTTATAGCATACTCATTACATAAACGGTTTAAATCGTGGGAATTTTTTTCAGCAATCAATGAAATCGCCTTTAATTTAAAAGATTTACTGTCAGAAACCTTATCCAACAAGTCAGAAAGCAATCCTAAATGTGATATTTCCAAAACAAAATCATTAGAAATCAGTGACAAGCTTTTAGCAGATAGTGAAACCGTTTCGTATATATCATATAAATCTATATCACCAATACACTCTAAACCTGCTTGCATAATTTCTTTATATCGATGTGTATTATCGGAAATTCTGTATACATTTTCGTTATAGAAAACCTTTTGCTTTTCGCCCTTAATGTCTTCCCCATTTTTAATAATTGAAAGAGTAACATCAGGCTTTAATGCTAACAATTTTCCGTTAGTGTCATTAAACGTAATAATACGGTCGCTAATTAAAAAATCTTTATTTCTGATATAAAACTCGTATTCCTCAAACTTGCTCATTTTAA
>JAZRAQ010000043.1:0-26839 GCA_045634645.1 Acutalibacteraceae bacterium | reverse complement strand
AAAAAGATGAATATTCAGATTATTCAAATACAGTTTATTTTGATGAAATAAATGAAAAACCGTATAAAAGCCGAATAATTGAAACAAACAAGCTTATGCTTGCCAAAAGCGATTATGTCATAACCTATGTTAAGCATTTCGGCAATGCAAGAGATTTTAAAGAATTAGCCCAAGCCCAAAATAAAACAGTAATTAACATTGAATAATAATTACGAATTACGCATTACGCATTACGCATTAAAAAGACGACCAAAGGTCGTCTTTCTCAACTTTTCACTCTTTTGGCATAAAATGATATGAGGTGATTTTATGGAAAGGGAACTAATTGAAAAATATAAAAACGAAATGCTGGCAATGTATTCAAAAGCAAGACCCCAAAATCAAAAAGCGGTTGCCGTGCAGAGCAATAATGTAGAGCAAAATCCCGATAGTCAAGGCGGACTTTTGGCGGTTGTTACAACGGTTGACAGATTGTATCCTGTAAGTAATGCAAAGGTGACGGTGTTTAGCGGGGATTACAATAATATGAATGTAATTGATACCGATTATACCGACCAAAGCGGAAAAAGCAAGGTGTTTTTACTGCCCACCCCCGAAAAGCAAATTTCACTTGAAAGCGAAAACACACAAATACCTTATTCGTCTTATAATATGATGGTATCTGCCGAGGGGTATTTAGACAATATTCATCTGAATATTCCGATTTTTAGCGGTGTTACCTCGGTGCAAGGCTCTAATATGATGCTAAGGGAAACTGCAGGCCCCAATATGACCAACAATATTTATGATGAAGCACAAAAATACAATCTGTAGGAGGTTTACATAATGCCCGAAGTTTTAACTCCGATTATACCCGAAACTATAACGGTGCATTTGGGCGCGCCCGATTCAAATGCCCGAAATGTCACTGTACCGTTTATTGATTATGTAAAAAATGTGGCATCCAGCGAAATTTATCCAACTTGGCCCGAAAATGCGTTAAGGGCCAATATTTACGCTATAATTTCTTATGCTTTAAACCGTGTTTACACCGAATGGTATCCCTCGCGCGGATATAATTTTGATATTACTAACACCACACAGTTCGACCAGGCTTTCGTGCCCGACCGAGAAATTTTTGAAAACATAAGCATCATTGTAGATGAAATTTTTAACGATTACGTTGTACGTCAAGGCAGTATTCAACCGCTTTTTACCGCCTTTTGTAACGGAACAACCTCAACTTGTCAGGGTCTTTCACAGTGGGGTACCGTAAGGCTTGCCGAAGAGGGAAGAAGCCCTTTTTCAATTCTTCAAAACTATTACGGTAACGATATAGGAATAGTAGAAAATGCGCCTGTTGGATTTACTAATGAATCTTATCCCGGCGTACCTATCAGAATAGGTGAATCTTCTAACAGTGTAAGAATTTTACAGACCGAACTTAACCGAATTGCTCAAAATTATCCCGCAATACCAAAAATAGAAAACCCTAACGGAATTTTCGGTGTAGATACCGAGCAAGCGGTACGAAAATTCCAACAAATTTTCAACCTCAATCAAACAGGCGAAGTTGATAAAACTACCTGGTACCGTATAAAACAGTATTATAACGGAGTGAAAAGCTTAGCCGACTTGGTTTCAGAGGGGATTACAATAGCAGAGGCAACCGTGCCCTTTGCAAACGAGGTATCGTCAGGGATGAGCGGTATTCCGGTTACAACAGTACAGTATTATTTGAGCATAATTGCCTATTTCAACAATGTTTTAGAGCCTGTGCCGAGAAGTGGTACCTTTGGTCCCGAAACGGTGGATGCAGTTGAGCGCTTTCAAGAGTATTACGGACTGCCTGTAACGGGTGTGGTTGATATAAATACCTGGAACACTATTACAAGAATTTACACCGAAACGGTAAACGCATTGCCTCAAGGCTACGAGGGTACCAACGCTAAACTATATCCCGGATTTTTCTTAAGTGTGGGTATGCGAAACCAAAGCGTTTCCGATTTGCAAACCTATTTATCACTGATTGCAAGAAATATTCCCGAAATTCCCGCGGTATCGGTTACGGGGTACTTCGGCGAACAAACCGAGCAAGCTGTTACCACCTTTCAACGTCTGTTCGGTCTTGAACAATCGGGTGCGGTGGGACCTGTTACCTGGGCGACCATAGCGCAACAGTACGATTTTTTCAATAATGCGCAAAATACACCTTGATTTTAATTTTACAAGGGGTATAATAACTATATTAAAGCTTTAGGAGAATTAAAAATGGCAGAAAATAAAAATTGTTCAGGCAACTGTAGTTCTTGTTCTAAAGAATGCGGTGACAGAAATAAAGAAAGTCTTTTAGCACCCACAGGGGATTTTAATAATATTAAACACGTAATCGGTATTGTGAGCGGTAAGGGCGGTGTAGGGAAATCGCTTGTTACCTCAACTTTGGCGGTTTTATTGCAAAGAATGGGGAAAAAGGTTGGTACTTTGGATGCCGATATTACAGGCCCTTCAATTCCTAAAACATTCGGTATAACCACAAAGGTTTATCAAAACGATGTCGGCATTATTCCCGCCGAAACTGAATCGGGTATTAAAATAATGTCAATAAATCTTTTACTTCCTGATGCACAGTCACCTGTTTTATGGCGCGGTCCTGTAATTGCGGGCGCTGTAAAACAGTTCTGGCAGGACGTTGTTTGGGGTGAGTTGGATTACCTTTTGGTTGACTGCCCTCCCGGAACGGGTGATGTTCCGTTGACCGTTTTCCAAAGCCTTCCGCTTGACGGCGTTGTTATCGTAACTTCTCCGCAGGATTTGGTTTCGATGATTGTTAAAAAGGCTTACAATATGGCAGAGATTATGAAAATTCCCGTACTTGGAATAATCGAGAATATGAGCTATGTTGTTTGTCCTGAATGCGGTGAAGAATTTAAAATTTTCGGTGAGGGAACAGATACGATAGCCGAAGAATTAGGTGTTGAATTGCTTGGCAAAATGCCTATTGATATTATGGTTGCCAAGTTGGTTGACAGCGGAAGATTTGAAGAATTCACAAATGATTATCTTAAAAAAGCCGCTGAAAAAATCGCCGAAAAAACAAAATAAAACTATACCCGAAGAGTTTTCTTCGGGTATTTTTTTGCCTTTTTTATGCAAAATAAGTGTAATGAGGTGAAAAAATGCAGACGAGCGATTTTTCGAACAAACAAATTAGCGGAGACCTTGAAAAAGACCTTTCGCTTTTTCAGAATATTTTTAAAAAGGATGCAATATTAAGGGTTAAAAAAGTGACCGTTACTAACGCAGTAGCTTTTGAATGTGCAATACTTTATATGGACGGTATGGTTGATTCAAAGCAACTTAACGATTCGGTTATAAGACCGCTTATTACGGTTGAGCGCCAAAGCATAAAGGATAACCTTGCCGATTTTATAAGCGAGCAGATTCTTTTCGCAAATGACGTAAAACAAAAAACCGATATCGCCCAAATGCTTGAAGGAATAATGTACGGCGAGGCTTTAATTTTAATTGATAAAAGCCCTAAAGCTTTGCTGATTGACGTTAAGGGTTGGGATACGAGAGGCATAAGCGAGCCGACAGAGGAACGCGTTTTACAAGGACCGAGGGAGGGGTTTGAGGAAGCCTCTCTTCGAAATCTTGCAATGCTTCGCCGAAAGCTTTTGACACCCGATTTGTGCATAGAAAAAATGACGGTTGGCAGAAGAAGCGGTACGAGCGTTTTTTTGTGCTATCTTGATAGTCTTGCAAACCCCAAAACCGTAGCCGAGATAAAACGAAAAATCGGAAATATAGATATTGACGGGATTTTGGATGTAAATTATATAACCGAGCAGATACGCGATAGTCGGAATTCTATTTTTAAAACTTGTGGAACTACCGAAAGACCCGATGTTGTAGCAAGTAAACTGCTTGAGGGCAGAATTGCAATTATGGTGGACGGAACCCCCGTTGTAGCAACTGTTCCCTTCCTTTTTTCCGAAAATTTTCAATCAGACGAGGACTATTATCAAAATTATCTGTTGGGGTCGATAGGCAGAATTTTGCGATTTTTATGTTTTTTTATTACTATCAGCATTCCTGCAATTTTTGTAAGTGTTATTACCTTTCACAGAGAACTTTTGCCGACATCATTTGCTTTGAGTGTTATGAAACTTCGCGCAGGTGTGCCGTTTTCACCCTTTTTAGAGACTATAGCCTTAATTTTTGTGTTTGAAATTTTAAAAGAGGCGGGGGTCCGCACCTCGCAGAATTTGGGACATGCTTTAAGTATTGTCGGCGGACTTGTGGTAGGTCAGGCGGCGGTGGAAAGCCGCATTATAAGCGCACCCACACTGATTGTTGTGGCATTGAGCGGTATAGCGGGCTTAATGCTTCCGAAACTTAAAGGAGCAATATTTTATTTAAGAATAGGTTTTGTAATTTTGGCTTCGCTTATAGGTCTTTATGGGTATATTTTTTCTGTTACCTTGCTTTTGATTTATATTTTATCTCTTTCTTCTTTTGGAACCGATTATACGATTTCACTTTCAAAAACAAATCTGCAAACTCTTAAAGACAGTGTTATAAGAGCGCCTTGGTTTTATATGAAAAACCGTCCGCTTTTTAACCGGAATATCGTGCGAAGCAGGGTGAAAAAATGAAGAAAATTTTGATTTTTTTATTACTCTTTTCGCTTTGCGGTTGTGCAAAAGCAAAAAGCGAATATTTAGTTTCGAGCAGTGGATTTGATTATAAAAACGGGCAATTTGAAGTCTTTGTCGAGGCGGTTGTCAGCAATTCCGAAACCGAAGAACAGTCACTGAAACTTATAAAGGGGTGTGGGGAAACGGTTGAAAAGGCTATGGCGGAAATCAAAAAACAATGCACCCAAAGGCTTTTGCTTTCTCACTGCGCGGTAATCCTTGTTTCAGAAGATATACAAAGCGATAAATTAGATGAGATTTATGAATTTGTTTTGAATAATGAGGATATAACATTGTCGGTTGTATTTGCGAAAACCGAAAATATTGAAAAATTGTTTTCTCAAAAGCCTGTATCAACCGTTTCGGTAGGATACGATATTTTAAGTTTGATTGAAAGCAACAATAAAAAACTTAAAACACGATATTTTGAAATAATGGCGCAAAATAAAAAAGTCAGGTTGCCTGAAATAGTTGCAACGAAAGAGGGGTACTATCTTGAAAGCTGAATATAAAAAGCATTATATCGCTCTTTGCGTGCTGTTTGTTTTGGGTAACGGCATAATTTCATTACCTCAAAAAAATGCAGATATTTTTACTTTTTTGGGCTTTTTAGTATCGTTTTTAATCTTTTTTCTATTGCTCTTTTTGCCGATAAATTTGAAAATATCATCTATTTTGGCGGTTTGGGTTATCGGCGATACATTCATAGATTTTATAAAATTTATCAGCGCTACCCTTTTAAAAGAAAGCCCTGAAATTTTAGTGGTAATCCCTTTTATTTTAACTCTTTTAGCATTTTGCTGTGCAAAGAAAGGCGCAGTTTTAAAATTTTCACTCATTTCGGCGGCGATTTCGGTAACTGCAATATTTTTCTTCTTCGGGTTTACTGCGAGTGATTTTAACATTAAAAATATAATCATAAAATCGGTTCCTGATTTAAAGAATTTATATTCACAGACAATACCTTATTTAAAAAAAGTCACCTTGCCGTCTTTTTTGCTTTTAGTTTATTCTAAAATAAACGGTTTTGGCAAAAAAACCACACTTTGCGGTGTGGCTTTGGGTAATGCGCTTTTGGCGTTTTGTATTTTGAATTCGGTGTTGCTTTTCGGAAGTTCTTTTGCGGGAAGACTTGATTTCCCTTACGCTTTTGCAATAAGCACCGTTACTTTCGGAAATCTTTTCACCAGAATGGACGGCTTCGCATATTTTATTTATTTTGCAAGTTGTTTAATCAAAATTACAGTTTCAATAGAAATAATAAAAGCGACCGTACGGTCGCCTTTATTTTCGTATTATGAGATATAATCTACATATTCTTCTAAACACATATTTAATTTGTTCATTTCTTTAGCGGTGTTAATGCCAACAAACCGCCAATGCCACGATTCGTGGATAACACCCGTAAGCTCTTGTTTTTCTTTTGAATAGCGCATTACAAAACCGTAATTTTCAGCGTTTTTTGTAAGCCATTCGTACGCTTTTGTTTTTTCGAAAGAGTCATTTGCGCAGTTTATATCAAGCGCCAAGCCGGTGTTGTGTTCACTGGTACCCGGTCTGGCAACTATTGTTGCCGCTTTGTCGGGAGCTTCAGACTCAGGAACACCATTATTTATCTGCTTTTGTACCTGACGGTTAAATAGCATTTTCTGTGTTGCATAGGAGCGGTAGGGCGACCAAACACCAATATCAATACCCTCGCTTAGTGCATCGTCAAGCATTGCCTGTAAATAGGGCCAAACATCCTTATCAATTTGAGTCAATGAGCCTTTTATATATTTTTTGGGAATAGTAGTTAAATTACCTTCGTAATCGTAATCTTGCGGCAACGGGTTTTTACCGTTAACGAGCAGAAGATTTTTATAATTTGCATCTAATTTGACACCGTTAATTTCAACTGTCTGAGAGGTTACTTCCTCTTGGCTTGATATGATATTTGAAGAAGTATTTTCTTCGGAAGAATTGTCTGAAACGAGACTCTGGTTAGAGGAAACTTCGTCATTATCATTATGCATAAGAGCAGATACTATAAACACAGATAGGGCGATGATACCTATTAAAACCAAAGCGCAAAAAGATAAAAATAGATTTCTTTTTAAAATTGCTTTTTGTCGTCTTGTCATTTCTTCACCTACTCGTCTAATTTGAGTACCGCCATAAATGCCTCTTGCGGAACCTCAACATTACCTAAACGGCGCATACGCTTTTTACCCTCTTTTTGCTTTTCAAGAAGCTTTTTCTTACGGGTAATGTCACCGCCGTAGCATTTCGCAAGCACGTCCTTGCGCATAGCCTTAACTGTTTCTCTGGCAATTACTTTGCCCGAAACTGCAACCTGAACAGGAACTTCAAACAATTGGCGGGGAATAAATTCTTTTAACTTTTCGGCGATTTTTCTTGCTCTTGCATAGGAGTTGTCGGTATGCACAATAAAGGAAAGGGCATCAACGTTATCGCCTGCCAATAAAACGTCAAGTTTAACGAGTTTACTCTTTTCGTAGCCTTTCATTTCATAGTCGTAACTAGCATAACCTTTTGTGCGGGATTTCAGCGCATCAAAGAAATCGTAAACTATTTCACCCATAGGCAAAATATAGTGAATATCAACACGGTCACCCATATATTTCATATCGGTATAAACTCCGCGGCGCTCCTCACAAAGCTGCATAATTGTACCTACATAGTCGCTCGGAGAATAGATGTGAACATCTGCTACGGGCTCTAAAGCTTCGGCTATAATTGCAGGGTCGGGGTAGTTTGTGGGGTTGTCCACCGTAATAGTCTCACCGGTTGTCAAGGTGAATTTATATTCAACGCTCGGCGCTGTAGTTACAAGGTCTAAATTGTATTCTCTTTCAAGTCTTTCTTGAATAATTTCCATATGAAGAAGACCTAAAAATCCACAACGGAATCCAAAGCCTAAAGCGTTTGAGCTTTCAGGCTCGAACAAAAGGGAAGCATCATTTAACTGCAATTTATCCAAAGCGTCACGCAAGTCGGGATATTTTGCACCGTCAGCAGGGTAAATACCGCAGAAAACTACGGGATTTACCTTTCGGTATCCCGCTAAAGCCTCTTTTGCGGGGTTTTGGGCCAGAGTGATTGTATCGCCCACGCGTGCCTCGTTAACGGTTTTGATAGATGCGGTTAAATAACCAACCTCACCCACCTCTAAAACATCGCAAGGCTCCATACTCGTTGCCCTTTTTCGACCAAGTTCGACAATATCAAACGAGGCGCCTGTAGCCATCATTTTAACCGTATCGCTAACCTTTATTTTACCGCTCATAACACGGAAATATACGATAACGCCTTTATACGGGTCGTAATAAGAGTCAAAAATAAGAGCGGTTAAGGGTTCGTTAGAGTCACCCTTTGGGGCGGGGATTTCGGTAACGATTTTTTCCAAAACCTCATCAATATTTATGCCGGTCTTTGCTGAAATTAAGGGCGCATTATCGGCAGGGATACCGATAACATCCTCAATTTCTGCTTTAACTCTTTCAGGCTCGGCAGAGGGCAGGTCAATTTTGTTTATAACGGGTAAAATCTCAAGGCCGTGGTCAACCGCCAAATAGGTGTTAGCCAAGGTTTGAGCCTCTATTCCTTGTGAAGCATCGACAATAAGCACTGCGCCTTCGCAAGCGGCAAGCGAACGGGAAACTTCATAGTTAAAGTCAACGTGTCCGGGAGTGTCGATTAGGTTTAATTCGTAACGCTCACCGTCTTTAGCATCGTAATAAAGGGTTACGGCGTGGGCTTTAATGGTAATGCCGCGTTCGCGTTCTAAATCCATACTGTCAAGTATTTGTTCTTCCATATCACGACTTGCAACCGATTGGGTATGCTCTAAAAGGCGGTCTGCAAGGGTGGATTTACCGTGGTCAATATGCGCCACAATACAAAAATTTCTGATTTTATCAAGCGGAAATGACACTTTCATTTCTCCTTTAAATGTATTAATGGAATAGGTTGGGCGAAACAATGTTGTTTCACCACAAAATCTTTGATTTTGCTGAAGCCGCTTTATAAGCGGCTTACCGAAACGCTTTTTAAGCGTTTCGACTAACTACAATCATTATCTTAAATAATATACCATAAATCGCTCTGATTTACAAATAATTTATTTCAAAAAATAACTTTAATTCGCTTGACATTATATATATAAGGTGGTAAAATATATAAAAATAAGTCTTTAAACACGGTGCTGTGACGCCGGCAAGATTGAAATATCCGTTTAGAATAGCCGAGGGGTTATTCTGTTTAGTTGTGTTATTCACCTTGCCGTGTCGGTAAGGTGTTTTTTTGAAAGTGAGGAAAAGTCGTATGAAAACCGTAATTAAAAATGCAAAAGTTTTTGAAAACGGCGAATTTGTCCAAAAAGACTTTTCGGCAGATACTTGCTTTGTTTCTGATTTTAATAATTTATTTGTTTTTCCGGCTTTTTGTGATGTGCATGTGCATTTACGCGAGCCGGGTTTTTCATATAAAGAAACAATTAAAAGCGGGACTTTGGCTTGCGCAAAGGGCGGTTATAGTGACGTATGCTCAATGCCGAATTTAAATCCTGTACCTGATAGTCCTCAAAACTTAAAAGCACAGTTGGATATAATAGAAAAAGATGCGGTGATAAATGTTCACCCTTACTGTGCGATAACAAAAGGGCAAAAAGGTGAGGAATTAGTACCGTTTGAAGAATTGAAACACGCTTTTGCTTTTTCGGATGATGGCAGAGGCGTTCAGTCGCAAGATATGATGCGCGAAGCGATGATTAACGCCAAGAAATCAGGCAAAACAATAGTTGCTCACTGTGAAGACAATTCGCTTTTGTTTGGCGGATACATTCACGATGGCGAGTATGCCAAACTTCACAACCACAAAGGAATTTGTTCTGAAAGTGAATGGGGACCGATTAAAAGAGATTTACAATTGGCAAAGGAAACCGGTTGTAAATACCACGTCTGTCATATTTCTACTAAGGAAAGCGTTGAACTGATAAGGCAGGCTAAAAAAGAGGGTGTAGATGTCACCTGTGAAACGGCTCCGCATTATTTAGTCTTTAATGATATGGATTTAAAAGAGGACGGAAAGTGGAAAATGAATCCGCCAATCAGAAGTGAGGCGGACAGACTTGCACTGATAGAGGGCGTTAAGGACGGCACGATTGATATGATTGCTACCGACCATGCGCCTCACAGCGCCGAAGAAAAATCCAAAGGCTTGCAAAACAGCGCTTTTGGTATAGTAGGTATTGAAACTGCATTTTCGGTTATGTATACCCACCTTGTTAAAAAAGGAATAATAACTCTGGAAAAATTGATTGAGCTTATGGCAATTAATCCTCGAAAGAGGTTTGATATAAAACATAGCGGTTACACTGTTTGGGATTTGGAAAGGGAATTTACCGTAGACCCCGAAAAATTCCTATCTCTCGGAAAAGCAACGCCGTTTGAAAATGCAAAGCTTTTCGGCGAGTGTGTTATGACAGTTGTGAATAATCAAGTAAAATATATTAAGGAGAATTAGTATGGCAAAGAGGAAAGACATAAAAAAGATTTTAATTATCGGTTCAGGTCCGATTGTTATAGGACAGGCTGCAGAATTTGACTATGCAGGAACACAGGCTTGTTTGGCATTAAAGGAAGAGGGATATGAGGTTGTGCTTTGCAACTCCAACCCCGCTACAATTATGACTGATACTACAATTGCAGATAAGGTTTATATGGAACCATTGACACTTGAATTCGTAGCAAAGGTTATCCGTTATGAAAGACCTGATGCGATTGTGCCGGGTATCGGCGGACAAACCGGTCTTAATCTTGCTATGCAATTGGAAGAAAAAGGCATTTTAAAGGAATGCGGCGTTGAACTTTTGGGTACAAGCAGTAAGAGTATCGAACGCGCTGAGGACCGTGAATTATTTAAGGAATTGTGTGAGTCTATCGGCGAGCCTACAATTCCGTCTGAAATCACATACGATTTAGAACAAGCCAAAGAAGCTGCTGCAAGAATAGGTTATCCTGTTGTACTTCGCCCTGCATTCACCTTGGGCGGTACAGGCGGTGGCTTTGCTTATAACGAGCAAGAATTAGTTGAAATCGGTCTTAACGCTTTCAAGTTATCTCCTGTACATCAGGTTTTGATTGAAAAAAGTGTTAAGGGTTACAAAGAAATCGAATTTGAGGTTATGCGTGACAGTAACGATACCGCAATCACCATTTGCGGTATGGAAAATATCGACCCTGTCGGCGTTCATACCGGTGACTCAATCGTTGTGGCACCTATTATGACACTGAACGACCATGACCTTAAAATGCTTAATGACAGTGCGATTAAGATTATCCGCGAGCTTAAAATCGAGGGTGGATGTAACGTTCAGTTTGCTCTTAATCCACATTCAAGCGAGTACTATTTAATCGAGGTTAACCCGCGTGTTTCCCGTTCATCTGCATTGGCATCTAAAGCGAGCGGTTACCCGATTGCCCGTGTTACTGCAAAAATTGCGGTTGGTATGGCGCTTGAGGATATTGCGATTGCTAACACTAACGCTTCTTTTGAACCAAAGCTTGATTATGTAATCACAAAACTTCCCCGTTTCCCGTTTGATAAATTTGCCACCGCCTCAAACCTTTTGGGTACACAAATGAAGGCTACCGGCGAGGTTATGGGTATAGGCTCAACATTAGAAGAAAGCTTGCTTAAGGGTGTTCGCTCGCTTGAAATCGGTGTTAATCACCTTTATCACAGTAAGTTTGACAGTATGAATGCTGATGAGCTTCGTGAGTATATCCGCGAATTCAGAGATGACAACCTTTTCGCTATTGCAGAGCTTTTCTACCACGGAGCTACTGTTGAAGAAATTCACGATATTACAAAAATCACACCTTTCTTCCTTGAAAAAATCAAGAACATTATTGATACAGAAGAAATCTTAAAGGCAAATCCATTCGATGAGAAAACCTTAAAAGATGCAAAAGTAATGGGCTTTTCGGATAAATATATTGCAAAGTTATGGAAGTGCAGTGAAATTGAGGTATATAACTTCCGTAAAGAAAAGGCTTTATCACCCGCTTTCAGAATGGTTGATACTTGCCATACAAATGCATACATTCCTTACTTCTATTCTTCATACACAGGGGAAAATCAGTCAGTTTTAACCGATAAAAAGAAGATTGTTGTTCTGGGCGCAGGTCCAATCCGTATAGGACAGGGTGTTGAATTTGACTATTCAACCGTACACGCCGTAACAACCATTAAAAATTCAGGTTATGAGGCTATTATTATAAATAACAACCCCGAAACTGTATCGACTGACTATACTACTGCGGACAAGCTTTATTTTGAGCCGTTAACTCCCGAAGATGTTATGAACATTATCGAGTTCGAAAAACCAGAGGGTGTTATTGCATCACTCGGCGGTCAGACCGCTATTAACTTGGCAGAACCGCTAAGGGACAGAGGTGTTAAGATTATCGGCACCGATTGCGATGCAATCGAACGCGCAGAAAACCGTGACAGTTTTGAAAAAATTCTTAAGGAACTGGATATTCCTCAACCTCAAGGCAAAGCGGTTACCAAAATTGAAGACGGTATTAAAGCTGCAAAAGAAATCGGTTATCCCGTGCTGGTTCGTCCTTCATTCGTGTTGGGCGGCCGCGCTATGCAGATTGTTGCCGATGAAGAACAGTTAAAGCATTACCTTAAAACCGCCGTTGAAATTGATGAAGATAAACCGGTTCTGGTTGACAAATATATCCAGGGTAAAGAGGTAGAGGTTGACGCTATTTGTGACGGACGCGATGTATTCATTCCGGGTATTATGGAATTGGTTGAGCGTACGGGTGTTCACAGTGGCGACTCAATAAGCGTTTACCCTGCATACAGTATTTCTGATAAGGTAAAGGGCATTATTTTACAATATGCTAAAAAATTGGGCTTAGGTATCGGCATTGTCGGACTTTACAACATTCAGTTTATTGTGGATAAGGACGAAAACGTATTCATTATCGAGGTTAACCCCCGTTCTTCAAGAACGGTTCCGTTCCTTTCAAAATCAACAGGATACAGTTTGGCAGATATAGCAACCGAAGTTATCTTGGGCAAATCACTTAAAGAGCAGGGTATCTTTGATATATATCCGCAGGAAAAAGACCGTTGGTATGTAAAGGTTCCCGTATTCTCATTCAATAAACTAAGAGGTTTGGATGCTTACTTATCACCTGAAATGAAGTCGACCGGCGAAGCAATCGGCTATGACGATAAATTGAACCGCGCGCTTTCTAAGGCTTTACAAGCGAGCGGTATGAAGGTGCAAAATTACGGTACCGTATTTGTAACCCTTGCTGATAAAGACAAGCTGGAGGCCTTACCGTTAGTACGCCGTTTCTATAATTTAGGTTTTAATATTGAAGCAACGTTGGGTACTGCTAAATTCTTAAAAGAAAACGGTATCAATACAAGAATTCTTAAAAAGATTGAAGAAGACCCCGATGAAATTCGTGACGCATTGCGTCAAGGCCATATCGCTTATGTTATCAATACACGCGATATCGCTTCAAGCGGACAGGCAACTGACGGTTTTAAAATCAGAAGCTATGCTACCGAAAACAACGTAACAATCTTTACAGCGCTTGATACTGTGAGAGTTCTTTTGGATGTTTTAGAAGAAACAACATTAACTATCTCAACTATTGACGCATAGGAGTTTCAAATGACTAAACAGGGATTTTATAAAATTCTTTACAATTTCGAGTTGGCGCCAAAGGTGTTCAGAATGGTGCTTGAGGGTGATACCTCGGCACTTCTGGCTCCCGGTCAATTCGTAAATATCAAATTAGACGGTAAGTTTTTACGCCGTCCTATTTCGGTGTGCGATTATGACGATAAAACCATAACCTTAATTTACAAGGTGGTGGGCGAAGGCACCGAGCAGATGTCTAAAATGGGGCAAGGTGAGGTTTTAGACCTTTTAACAGGCCTCGGTAACGGTTTTAATCCCGAAAAGGCGGGCGAAAAACCGCTTTTAATCGGCGGTGGCGTTGGTATTCCGCCAATGTATAATCTCTGCAAAGAGTTAATCAAAATGGGTAAAAAACCAACCGTTATTTTAGGTTTTAACACAAAAAGTGAAATCTTTTACGAGGACGCTTTCAAAGTACTCGGCGCCGAAACGGTCGTCACAACCGTTGACGGAAGTTACGGCGTAAAGGGATTTGTTACAAATGCAATGGAAAGCATTGATTACGATTATTTCTTTACTTGCGGACCTATGCCTATGTTTAAAGCGATTGAAAGTGTTGCTAAAACGAGCGGTCAGTACAGTTTTGAAGAAAGAATGGGTTGTGGCTTTGGCGCGTGTATGGGTTGCAGTTGTAAAACCAAATACGGCAATAAGCGTATCTGTAAGGATGGACCGGTGCTTTATAGGGAGGAGATTATATGGTAAATACTAAAGTTGATTTATGCGGTATTGAACTTTCTAATCCCGTAATCCCCGCAAGCGGAACCTTCGGCTTTGGCTACGAGTTTGCAAGTCTTTACGATATCAATTGCCTTGGCACATTCTCTTTTAAAGGTACTACAAGGGATGAAAGATTTGGTAATCCCACACCCAGAATTGCAGAATGCAGTGAGGGTATGCTTAATTCGGTAGGGCTTCAAAATCCCGGTGTTGATAAGGTTAAAAGCCACGAATTACCACTTTTAAAGCAATGCTTTAATAAAAAGGTTATGGCAAATGTGAGCGGATTTTCAGTAGAGGATTACGCTTATACTTGCGAAAAATTAAATGATGAAGAACAGATTGGCTGGTTTGAAGTTAATATTTCTTGTCCTAATGTTCACGGCGGCGGTTTAGCCTTTGGCACAAGCGCAAAAAATGCCGCTGAAGTTACAAAGGCGGTTAAAAAGGTTACTGATAAGCCGGTGTTTATAAAGTTATCCCCAAATGTTACGGACATTGTGGAGATTGCAAAGGCTTGTGAGGATGCCGGTGCTGACGGTGTAAGCCTTATAAATACTTTACTTGGTATGCGTATAGATTTAAACCGCAAAAAGCCAATTTTGGCTAATAAAATGGGCGGTTTTTCCGGCCCTGCAATAAAGCCTGTTGCACTCAGAATGGTTTATCAGGTGTATGAGGCTGTAAAAATACCGATTATCGGTATGGGCGGAATTTCTACTGCAGAGGATGTAATTGAAATGATGTTGGCAGGCGCTACTGCAGTTCAGGTGGGCGCTGCAAACCTCGTTAATCCTTTTGCTTGCAGGGATATTATAAATGCATTGCCTAAAACAATGGAAAAATATAATATAAACAGTTTACAAGATATTATAGGAGGCGCACATAATGGGTAAGGATGTAATTATTGCTTGCGATTTTGCTAGCAAAGAGGCAACTCTTGAATTTTTAGACAAATTTACTGATGTAAAACCCTTTGTTAAAATCGGTATGGAGTTATTTTATGCAGAGGGACCGCAAATCGTAAGGGATATCAAAGCAAGAGGACATAAAATTTTCCTTGATTTAAAATTACACGATATTCCTAATACTGTTAAGAAATCAATGGCGGTTTTATCAAGACTTGATGTTGATATGACAAATCTTCACGCCGCAGGCACGATTACTATGATGGAGGGGGCTCTCGAAGGTTTAACCCGTCCTGACGGTACAAGACCTCTCTTGATTGCGGTAACACAACTTACATCTACCGACCAGGAGCGTATGGAAAATGACCTTTTAATTAAGGAGCCAATCGACAAGGTTGTTATGCACTATGCAAACAATGCTAAAACAGCAGGGCTTGACGGTGTGGTTTGCTCGCCCTTGGAAGCAGGCAAGGTGCATGATACTTGCGGTAAAGATTTCTTGACCGTAACACCAGGCGTTCGCTTTGCGGACGGTGATATCGGCGACCAGAAACGCGTTATGACACCTGCCGCTGCAAAAGAAATCGGCAGTGACTACATTGTTGTAGGCAGACCTATTACCGCGGCTGAAGACCCCGTTGCAGCATACAAGCGTTGTGTAGCAGAATTCGTAGGATAAGGAGAGTTAAAATGGAAGGCTATAAAAGAGAGTTTATACAGTTTCTTGAAAGCGCAGGCGTTTTAAAGTTTGGCGATTTTACCGCTAAATCAGGCAGAAAAATTCCCTACTTTATAAATGCAGGTGATATTAAAACAGGCGAACAGATTTGTAAGCTTGGTGAATTTTATGCAAAAGCATATTTTGAAAAAGTAGGTAACAAAAAAACCGTGCTTTACGGACCTGCATACAAAGGTATTCCGATTGCAGTATCGGTTGCTGTTGCGCTTGCTAAAAACGGACTTGACGTACCTTTCTTTTTTAATCGTAAGGAAGAAAAGGACCACGGCGAAGGCGGTGTGTTTGTAGGTTATAAGCCACAAGAAAACGAAGAAATAGTAATCGTTGAAGATGTTATTACTGCAGGTACCGCAATCAGAGAAAGTATGTCTATTCTTTCAAGCCTCAAGGGAACAAAGGTTTCGGCTGTGTTTGTTATGGTAGACCGCAAGGAAAAAGGCAAAACCGAAAAGAGCGCTATGGCAGAGGTTGGCGAAGAATACGGCTTCCCCGTATATTCGGTAGTTGACGTTTACGATATTATTGAATATCTTGAAGAAGATGAAGCTAATAAAGAAAATGTTGAAAGAATAAAGAATTATCTTGCAATAAACGGAGCAAAGGAATAATTTATATGAGAAGTTTAATTGATATTGCTGAACTTTCGGTTGAGGAAATTGATAAATTACTCGCTACGGCTAGTGATATTATTGAAAATCCGCAAAAATATGCTCATAAGTGCGAGGGTAAAAAGTTGGCAACCCTGTTTTTTGAGCCATCAACCCGTACACGCTTAAGCTTTGAAGCGGCTATGTATGAGTTGGGCGGTGTGTGTTTAGGTTTTTCTGCGGCGCAAAGCAGTTCTGCTTCAAAGGGTGAAAGCGTTGCCGATACTGCAAAGGTAGTTTCCTGCTATGCAGATATTATCGCAATGCGCCACCCAAAAGAGGGTGCGCCCTTAGTAGCTGCTATGAATGCAAGTATTCCTGTTATCAATGCGGGTGACGGCGGTCATAACCACCCAACCCAAACCCTTGCTGACCTTTTAACAATTAAGCGTGAAAAGGGTAGACTTGATAATCTGACAATCGGTTTCTGCGGCGACTTGAAATTCGGCAGAACGGTACACTCGCTTATTACGGCTCTTCGCCGTTACAGTAACATTAAGTTTGTTATGATTTCACCAAACGAGCTTAAATTACCTACTTATGTAAAGGAATCACTTAAAAAGGATAACTTTGAAATTGTGGAAACAACCGATTTGGAATCTGTTATGCCGGAACTTGATATACTCTATATGACACGAGTTCAAGGTGAACGTTTCTTTAATGAGGAAGAATATTTAAGACTTCGTGACAGCTATATTCTAACCCCTGAAAAACTTATAAATGCAAAACCTGATATGTCAATTTTGCATCCGTTGCCGAGAGTAAACGAAATCAGCGTTGCGATTGATGATGACCCACGCGCTTGCTATTTCAAACAGGTTTTGAACGGTAAATATATGCGAATGGCGTTAATGCTAATGCTTTTGGGGGTAGAGTAAATGAATATAGATTCAATTAAAAACGGTTTTGTTATAGACCATATTACTGCAGGACTTGGAATTAAAATTTATACACTTTTAAAGCTCGACGAGCTTGATTGCTCGGTTGCGTTTATCAAAAATGTGCAAAGCAGAAAAATGGGTAAAAAGGATATAATAAAAATCGATGCCGACATAAAGGTTGATACCGATATTTTGGGTTATATCGACCCTGATATTACCGTAAACGTAATTAAAGACGGTAAAATCGTTGAGAAAAAGTCAATAGGCTTGCCAGAAAAGTTAACAAATGTAATTACCTGCAAAAATCCCCGTTGTATTACAACAACTGAGCAGGAATTACCCCAGATTTTCAACCTGACAGATAAAGAAAAAAGAATTTACAGATGTATTTACTGTGAATCTAAAGCATAAAAAAACGACCGAAAGGTCGTTTTTTTTATCCGCAAAATTTAGTTGTAATCCGTTTATAACATTCTTTAGGAGAATAATCCCATTCTGAAATAAAATCGGTTGTATTGAAATATTTTATTTCGGGTGCATAAAAATCATCAAATGAGTCAATAATAATAAGTTTAATCTTCATTTTATCTCTTAAAATACTTTTGATGTAAACACTTGCTTGCTGACCGACCTTTACATTTTCTTTAGGCTCGGCAAGACCAGCAAGATTTGGAGTTATTTCAACAAATATGCCGTAATCCTCTACACTGCGGATAACGCCCGTTACCGTCTGTCCGGCAGAGAAAAATTCGGCATTTTCTTCCCAAGTACCTAAAAGTTCTTTGTGCGACAAGGTTATCTTGCCGTCAGCCGCTATGTTTTTAATGATAGCTTTTATATCGTCACCGACTCTAAAACGGTCTTTTGGATGAGATATCCTTGAAACTGAAATCGCATCAATCGGGAGCAACGCTATATTTCCGCAACCTATGTCACAGAATGCGCCAAATGATTCTAAATGGGTGATTTTGGCGTCAATAACCTTGCCGATTTGAAGTGAATTTAAAATATATTCTTTGCATTTCTTTTGTGCAGTCTTTCGGGATAAAATTGCATAGGTCTCACCCTTGCTATCGGTTTTAAAGCAATCAACCACAAAGCAAACTGTTCTGCCTACACGTGATATTAAGGCTATATCACGGGTAGACCCGTCTTCTATACCAACCGCGCCTTCGCTTCTGGGTATAACACCCTTCATACAACCTAAATTAACAATTAAATTATGGTCGGTATCACACATTATAACAGGAGCTTCAAGTACCGTCTGCCTTACCATTGCATCAGCAATCGCTGCTGTGTTTGCCATACTTCTTTTGTTTTCCAAACTTGAGTAAAGTTTTCCTTCAGGGTAAAAACCGTTCATTATTCATATCACCTTTCATTTTTACATTCAGTTAATAAAATTATATTCTATTGAATGTAAAAAAATGATAGAATATTGTCCTAAATTTTAAAAAATAAAAAACTGTTTGGGTGCTGCCACCCAAACAGTTTTTTTGTTTTTGATTTATTATTAGATAGCGCCGAAAACAAACTTGCCTACGAAGAGTAATGCAATAATTGTAACTGCGATATCTTTTTTGCTGTATTTGCCTGTGAACAATGCGATAACGGTGTAAGCAATAGCGCCGATACCGATACCGTTTGCAATAGAGTATGTCAAAGGCATCATAATCAAGGTTAAGAATGCGGGAACAGCACTGCCCATATCCTGCATATCAACCTTTGAGAAGTTCTTGAGCATTAAAACGCCAACATAAATAAGTGCAGGAGCAGTAGCAGCTGCAGGGATTACGCTGGCAAAAGGAGCCAAGAAAAGACAAACTATAAAGCAAAGTGAGGTAACCAAGCTTGTAAGACCTGTTCTACCGCCGGCAGCAACACCGGAAGCACATTCAACGAATGTTGTAACGGTTGAAGTACCGCAAACAGCACCTGCAGTTGTAGCAACAGCATCACAAGTCATAGATTTATTCATATCAACAGGGTCACCGTTTTCATCAAGCATATCAGCCTCGGAAGCTGCGCCGTAAAGTGTACCGATTGTATCGAACATATCAACCAAGCAGTAGGTAACGATAAGCATAATAACAGTAAAAAGACTGCCTATTATTTCGCCTGAGAAAGCGTTCTTCCAAGCCTCTGCTTTAAAGCAAGCAGCAAATGCAGTTGTGCCGAAATCCTTAAAAGATTGACCGATAGCGCCTAAATCAAAGCTTGGTAATTGCCAAGTTGCAAGGTAGTAAATAACGGTAGTAGCAAGAATACCGATAAGCACACTGCCCTTAACCTTTAATTTAGAAAGAACTGCAATAATGATGAAACCTAAAAGCGCGATGATTGCAGGAGCAATATCTGCCCATTTTGCACCATTGATTTTTACAAATTGAACTAAAGTGTATTGGTTTGCTTGAATAATGCCAACATTTTGGAAGCCGATGAATGCGATAAATAAACCGATACCTGCAGGAATTGACTTCTTAATACATTCTGGCATAGCTTTCGCAATGTATTCGCGAGCGCCTGTAACAGACAACAGTAAGAAAATTAAACCAGAAATAAGGATAATTACCAAACCTGCCTGATAGCCCTTGATAACATCTCCGCCGGAAATAACCTGCGGAAGCACGAAAGAAGTGAAGAAGAATGAGTTAAGACCCATTCCGCAAGCCTGTGCGAAAGGAAGCTTTGCATAGAGTGCGTAAAGCATAGTTCCAATAACCGCCGCAATAATTGATGCAATATAAACTGCATTCCAAATTGTCATTGCACCGGGTACGTCAAAACTAAAACCTATTATTTGGTTAGGGTTTACAACTACAATGTAAGCCATTGCAAAGAAGGTTGTAAGACCAGCGATAATTTCGGTTTTGACATTAGAACCGCGCTCTTTGATTTTAAAGAACTTGTCCATATTTTTCTCTCCTCTTTAATAAGATACTTCTATTCTACCATATTTTGTGGCTTTTTCAAGTATTTTTTGCAAAAAACCACAAAAAATTATTTATTTGACACAAGAAATTTATATAATCCCTCGCAACCTGAAACAACATCTTTTTCGGTTGCGGAAAAATCGCCCGTATACCAAGGGTCTGCAACATCGCGTGGATTTTTAGTAAAATCGAGCAGTTTATATACCTTTTTCATATCATCAGAGCGTAAAATATATTTGATATTTTTAATATTCCGCTCGTCCATACATATAATATAGTCAAAATTCTCACCATCTAAAAATGTCACCTGTCTAGCGCGTTTTTGACTGCAGTCAATTCCCCTTGCGTTTAAAACGCGCTTCGCGGGCGGATAAACAGGATTACCGATTTCCTCTGTTGAGGTGGCCGCAGATTCAATATAAAAGCTATCCGAATCACCCTTTTTCTCGATTAATTCTTTCATAATAAATTCCGCCATAGGACTTCTGCAAATATTACCGTGGCAGACGAATAAAATCTTAAACATACGTTCACCTTTCATTTTTCGGGTTGTCTTTGTGTGAATTTTCATTTACAAAAAATTAACATTTATTTCGTGATTGCCGTCAATAAACAAGAAATTAAGATGGTGCCTTTTAAACTGTTTCCCAATGCCTGTACCGTATATGCAAACAGGAAAATTGCGGGCGAAAACCATATTTGAAGTGAAAATATGATTTAAGTTTATTCCGCACCTCTTTTGAAATTTTACTTCTTGATTTTGACAGATATTATTATACAATGGTTTTTAATAATTTACAATAATTAAAGCAAATAAGAAAAAGGACAAACCGAGTTTTGATAACAGGTTTGTCCTTTTTGGCTGGGGAATAGGGATTCGAACCCCAACAAACAGAGTCAGAGTCTGTCGTGCTACCGTTACACAATTCCCCAAAATTCAATAAAAATATTATACCCCATTTTTTTGTTATGTCAAGTGATAAAATATATTTTCTTGAAATTTTTCGGAGTATATGGTATGATACAGTTAATTTGGGGGTGTAGCTCAGCTGGGAGAGCGTTTGACTGGCAGTCAAAAGGTCATGGGTTCGAGCCCCACCATCTCCACCAGTGGCAAGCTGCCGCACCCATTCTGTCCAAGTTTGTGCAAATTTAAAGTTTGAACCACGGGACACAGGTTTGGGTGCTGTGAGGTATGCTTCACTAATTAAAAGAACTGTAGAATTTATCAATTTTACGGTTCTTTATTTTTTCACAACGGACTCGAACCCGAAAAGGTTTCGATACTAAAAATTAGTGAAATGGTATAATTAAAGCCTCAAGGACTATTTTCCTGGAGGCTTTAAGCATGTTATTTTTTATTTTTCAATGCTATAATTTTTTCTTTTAAAATTTTGATTACTTTTTTTGTAAGTTCAATGGCAGAAAAGAAAGTCTTTTTTAAAAATTGCCAACAAATTATAAGCCATCTTTTGCAAAAAGCAATGGATAAAGGTGTCCATTTTTTGAAAAAGGCAATACTTTCGTTAATAGCTAAATCCTTATATTTTCTGAAACCCAACCTAACATAAATCGCAAAAAGTATATTCATAATGAATATTGCAAGGAACACACCGTCAAAATTTTTAAATATTATATGCGTCAGAAAAGTTAAAATGCCACACCCGAAACCATAGATGATTTTACCTGAATTGCTGGTAGGCGAGGTGGTGTAGTCATTCGCCATAAAAATCGCGCCTAAAAACAGCGAGCTTCCAAACACAGAAATTAAAAGATTTTGTGAAAAAATTAAACAAAACAAGGCGTTTGTTCCTATAAATATTAGAGGTACAATAGGGGAAATAATTTTTCTGATAATTAGGTAAAAACCACCTATAAGTAATAAAAAGCAAGAGGTTTCACCGATTGAGCCAGAGCGAAGGCCAAAAAACAGGTCTGCAAAGGAAAGGGTTGAAATAGCCCTTTCGGCGCCATAAAAAGGGGCTTGAAAATTTGTCATATATTTAGGGAAAACGAGCGATAATAATAAAAAACTTGTAATTGCAGGGTTGGTTAAATTGTAGCCGAGCCCTCCGAAAAACAGTTTAACACCGATAACCGCGAAAACACTTCCCAATATAACCAACCAAATAGGAACTGTATTCGGCAAGCACATTCCGAATAAAAGACCGGTTACTAATGCTGAAAGGTCTTTTGCGGTTTGTTCCTTTTTTAAAATCAGGTTCCACAAAAATTCAGAAGCTATAGCCGATATAGACGAAATTAAAAGCACCAAAAATGCTTTCATTCCGAATAGTATGCACCCAAAAACACAGGCGGGAAGTAACGCTATAACAACATCTATCATAATCATTTTAGGGTATTCATCGTTTTGTTTAAACCACCAAAGACGACCTTCACCCTTGATTTTTTCGAAGACGGAAATTGCGGTTTGTATAAAAGCCAATTTTCTCACCTCTAACATATAATACTACATTTTGACCTATTTTTCAAGTTAATAAAAAAATGCTTTACTTTTTAAAAGTATTGTGATATAATTTACCGGCGACCGTATACTATGCTTTAGGCGTCTGCCCAAACGGGATTCACTACTGACCTATTGCTTGGTTTACGGAATGAATTTTAAAAGGAGTGAAAATAATGACTAAAGAGTTAAAGCAACAAATTATGGCTGACTATGCTGTGCATGAAGGCGATACAGGTTCACCTGAAGTTCAAATTGCTCTTCTTACCACAAGAATCAATGAACTTAACGCTCACCTTAAGACTCATCCGAAGGATAAGCATTCTTACCGCGGTCTTCTTAAGATGGTTGGTCACAGAAGAAACCTTTTAGCTTACCTTATGAAGAATGATATCGAAAGATACCGTTCAATCATTAAGCGTTTAGGTCTTCGTAAGTAATTCATCCCCAAAAGGCAGACTGTATTTTTGGCAGTCTGCCTTAAAATCATTATGCAATTAAAAAGAGGTTTTCGTGAATTAGCGGTAAATTGAGTACCTATTATATATAGGTGTTGAATTTATTGCTAACCGAAAATCTCAAAAAAGTAAAAGGAGATTAGAAAAATGTTTGAAAATTACAAGGTTTATGAAACCACATTGGCTGGCAGACCTTTAAAACTTGAAACCGGCATGATGGCAGGTCTTGCAAATGCTGCAGTTATGGCTTCTTACGGTGAAACAAGTGTACTTTGTACTGTAACCGCATCTGCAAAGCCTCGTGAGGGAGTTGATTTCTTCCCACTTTCAGTTGATTATGAAGAAAAAATGTATTCAGTAGGTCGTTTTCCCGGCTCATTTACTCGCCGTGAGGGTAAGGCTACCGATAAGGCGGTTTTGGCATGTCGCTGTATTGACCGTCCTATCCGTCCTCTTTTCCCAAAGGATATGAGAAACGATTGCTCTGTTGTAGCTACTGTTATGTCGGTTGACCCTGACTGTTCACCCGAAGTTGCTGCTGCAATCGGTGTTTCTACTGCTATTGCTATTTCGGACATCCCTTGGGCGGGGCCTATTTCAAGCGTAAACGTTGGCTTGGTTGACGGTGAAATCGTTATCAACCCCAATTTAGAGCAAAGAGCTAAAACCGACCTCACTTTGACCGTTTCTTCTACCGAGGATTTGGTTGCTATGATTGAAGCGGGCGGTAACGAAATTCCTGACGACCTTATGTTTGATTGCATTATGGCAGGTCACGAAGTTAATAAGGAAGTTGTTAAATTTATTAACGGCATTGTTGCTGAAATTGGCAAGCCTAAGTTTGAATTCCAGTCTAATGATCCGGACCCCATTATTTTCGAGGAAATGGAAAACTTCTGCATTGAGGATGTTAAGAAGGCACTTGATACTGATGATAAGTTGGTTCGCGATGCGGCATTACTTCCCATCAGTAACGCTTTACACGAAAAGTACGATGCACAGTTTGAGGGTCAAGAACAAAAAATTGACGAAATTTTATATTTAATCCAAAAGCATGTTGTTAGAAGCTGGCTTAAGGACGAGAAAAAGCGTGTTGACGGCAGAGGTATTGACGAAATTCGTCCGCTTGACGCAAAGGTTGACCTTTTACCGCGCGTTCACGGTAGCGGTATGTTTACCCGCGGTCAAACCCAAGTTTTATCTATTGCTACCTTGGCTCCTATCAGCGAAGCTCAAAAGTTAGACGGTCTGGATGAAGAGGTTTCTAAGAGATATATCCACCACTACAATTTCCCATCATATTCTGTTGGTGAAACTAAGCCTTCAAGAGGACCTGGAAGACGCGAAATCGGTCACGGCGCATTGGCAGAAAAGGCATTGGCTCCGGTAATTCCATCGGTTGACGAGTTCCCTTATGCTATTCGTGTAGTATCAGAAGTTCTTTCTTCAAACGGTTCTACTTCACAGGGCTCAATCTGTGGTTCTACTTTGGCACTTATGGCTGCAGGTGTTCCGATTAAGGCTCCTGTTGCAGGTATTTCTTGCGGTCTTATCACCGGAGATGACGGTGTTTACGGCGACTTTATGACTATGGTTGATATTCAAGGTCTTGAAGACTTCTATGGCGATATGGACTTTAAGGTTGCAGGTACTCACAAGGGTATCACCGCAATCCAAATGGACTTAAAGGTTCACGGTTTGACACCTGCTATTATTAAGGAAGCTTTTGCAAAGACTAACAAGGCAAGAATGCACATTCTTGACGAAGTAATGCTTAAATGTATCCCTGAATACAGAACCGAGCTTTCTAAATACGCTCCCAAGATGCTTACAACCGCTATCAATCCTGAAAAAATCGGCGATGTTATCGGTAAGCAAGGTAAGGTTAT
The DNA here is from genome assembly GCA_045634645.1 of Acutalibacteraceae bacterium. GTDB lineage: Bacteria > Bacillota > Clostridia > Oscillospirales > Acutalibacteraceae > UBA737. The sequence goes on along the minus strand of JAZRAQ010000043.1, from coordinate 1,778 downwards.
TCAATCTATTCAAGAGCAGTGCGAATGTACTATTAATATTGAAGAAGACGGTAGAGTATTTGTTTCCGGTCTTGATATTGAAAAGGCTAAACAGGCAATCGCGATTGTTGAACTTATTGGTAATGACCCCGAAATCGGAGCCATCTACAGCGGTAAGGTAACAAGACTTATGACCTTTGGCGCATTTGTTGAAATTGCGCCTGGTAAAGAAGGCCTTGTTCACATCTCTAAGTTAGATGTTAAGCGTGTTGAAAAGGTTGAAGATGTTGTTAATGTTGGCGACCAAGTAATAGTTAAGGTTACCGAAATTGACGACCAAGGCAGAATTAACCTGTCCCGCAGAGATGCTTTGGTAGAGGTAAACGGTGCAGTTGTTGAAGACGATGCTGATGCCCAACCCGAAAGAAAGCCCAAGCGTGATAACAATCGCAGAGGCTTTAAGAAAAGAGATAACTAAAATTTAAAGACAGCCTTCGGGCTGTCTTTTTTAATGCGTAATGCGTAATGTGTAATAAAAAAGACGACCAAAAGGTCGTCTTTTATTTTTCTTCCATATTTTCAAGCGCATATTTGCAACATTGCAATACTAACAAGTTAAAAGAAATATTGTTTTTCTGCGCAACATCATTTAACTTTTCAAATAGAGGCTCAGTAAAGCGAACAGTACGAGCAACATTAGCGCTTTTTAATTCATTTTCTATCTTAAACATTTTTATCACCACTATTATATTATGTCGGATTTTGGTTGCATTTATATAACCAAAAATGGTTGCATTAATTTATAGTTTATGGTATATTTTTGAGAGGTGATTTTATGGTTTGTTGTTTTTTCGGGCACAGGGATGCGCCAAAAGAAATAAAACCAACACTGAAGCGGGTGTTGGTTGATTTAATAGAAAACAAAAATGTTGATATGTTTTATGTTGGCAATTACGGAAATTTTGATTTTTTGGTACAAAAAATTTTGAAAGAGTTGAAAGAAATATATCTTATCAAATGTTATATTGTATTATCCTATATTCCTAAAAAAGATGAATATTCAGATTATTCAAATACAATTTATTTTGATGAAATAAATGAAAAACCGTATAAAAGCAGAATTATTGAAACAAACAAGCTTATGCTTGCCAAAAGCGATTATGTTGTAACCTATGTTAAGCATTTCGGCAACGCAAGAGATTTTAAAGAATTAGCGCAAGCCCAAAATAAAACAGTAATTAACATTGAATAATAATTGCGCATTACGCATTACGAATTACGCATTAATAAAGTTATTTTGTATGCAAAAATGGTGAAAACACTATATATAGATATAGCGAAAAAATATTGAAAAAATTTTAAAAAAATGCTTGCAATCAGCGTTATTATGTGTTATTATACCAAGGTACGCTGTGAAAGTATGGCGTAAAACATGCGTTGATGCAGGAGGTGGCCCGTCCTGAACGGGGAAATTTCTGCGGAGTATGTCCGATTTTAAACCGGGCGAAAGAATTAGGAGTGCAAAAGCGTCTTGCGAGCTTTCTGCACAACGGCAAAGCGATTTGCCGTCCGGAATTGACTGTGACCCCCAGCAATCCGGTTTTATATTGTGCCAAGAAGAAAAACACGGCACGGTGTAAGTTTTGCCCGCCAACTAATTAAGGAGGCGAATTTCACATGGCAGTGAAAGAAAAAATTCGAATTCGAATCAAGGGTTACGACCACGCACTTGTAGACCAGTCTGCAGAGAAAATTGTAGAAACCGCTAAACGTACAGGCGCACGCGTTTCAGGTCCGGT
>JAZRAQ010000042.1:0-3347 GCA_045634645.1 Acutalibacteraceae bacterium | reverse complement strand
TAAGTCCGCCGAAGGAGGCAATATTTAATGATTTAATCTTCATTGTAATTTACCTCCCCGTTAAATGCTTTAAGACCGATTTTCAAGGCTTTTTTGTAAAGTTCCTTATCTTTGGCTTGCTCAATTTTTAAAAGCATATTTTTGACAAAAATACCCTTTAGAGATGGGTCGTTTAAAAGTGATTGCAGGTCGGCCTTATAATCGGTAGAATCCTTAACCTTTACAAAATAAAGTTTTTCAGAAAGGCGGGCGGTAATTTCTGCAATATTTAAAACCGTTTCGGTATCAATTTCACCTGTAAGTTCTATTTTATATAGATTTTCTTCAAAATCGGTATAGTTTTCTTTTAAAATGCTTAAGGTGTGAGCAGTTATATCCGAAATATCTGTAATATCAATTTTTTGATGAATGTGTTTTCTTTTTGAAACGGGAATAAATTCTAAATCGGCTTTTCCTTTTGAAATTGTTCCTAAATAAACACCTTTTTGGTCTAATTCGTCAAAGCCCTGTCCCTCAGGGCAACCGCAATAAGCAAAATGGGTATTATCAATCTTGCCGATAGGGGTGTGCTTATGAACGTGACCGAGTGCAATATAATCCATACCGCTTTTTTTGATGAATTTAGGGGTGATTGAGTTATAATCACTGCTTAAATCTCCCTTTAATTCGCCGTGTTGAACCATTATATTGATATAATCATCTTGCGGTACTTCGAGTGCGAACTCTTCTTCACCCTTTAATGAGGAATTTTCAAATGAACGGCCGTAAACTCTTGTGTTAATATCTTCAAAAGTGAAGTATTGGTCTTTTGTGCCTAAAACATAAAGGTTTTGAGGTAAGGCATTTGTTATAAAAGGTGATGAACTGTTAAGAGGGTCGTGATTGCCCGCGCAATAAACTGTTTTAATATTGCTTTCGGCAATCTTTTTGAAAACTGCATCACTAAAAACGGTTTCAGGACATTCGCTATCAAACAAATCACCCGAAATAGCAATCAAATCAACCTGTCTTTCAATTGCTAAATCAATTATACGCTCAAAGGTGATTAAAGTCTCATACCGTCTTGCCTCGGCGCTTTGCTTTAAAAAACTGTCCTGCGCGCCGATATGTATATCTGCAGTGTGTAGAATTTTAACACTTTTCATCGAAACACATCCTTTAGTAGTATTTTAACATTTTTTATTTGCTTATTCAAGCAGTAAAAAATTGACTTTAACGCTTTTATGTGTTAAAATATTTGTAATTATATAAAGCGAGGTATTTTTATGCAAAAAAATGATTTTAATGACCAATTTTTTGATGCGCTTTTAACCCTTAAAACAAGGGAAGAATGTTATAAATTTTTCAGTGATGCTTGCACTCCGAAAGAAATTTCGGTTATAGCTCAGCGTTTTGTTGTGGCTAAAATGCTTAACGATAAACAGGTGTACAGCGAAATAGTTAAAAATACCGGCGCGAGTACTGCTACTATAAGCCGTGTAAGTCGCTCTATTAACGAGGGCTTTCAGTTGGCTTTTGAAAGGTTAAAGTAATATGTATACTTTTTTTGCGCAATTTTATGACCAATTGCAAGAGGCTGACTATAAAAAGCGAACGGCATATTTAATGAAACTTTTTAAAAAGTATGGCCAAAAACCTACTCTTTTGTTAGACGCCGCCTGCGGTACGGGCGGTTTTTCTAATGAATTCGCCGCTTTAGGTGTTGAGGTTATCGGCGTGGATATGTCGGAGGATATGCTCGATATTGCTCGACAAAAAGCTATTGATAACCAATTTGATATTCTGTTTTTGTGTCAAAAATTGCAAGAACTTGATTTGTACGGTACGGTTGACGGCGCTGTCTGTTGTTTGGATAGTTTGAATCATATTACCGATTACAAAACCTTACAAAAGGCAATAAACCGAATTTCACTTTTTTTAGAATCGGGAAAACTCTTTATATTTGATGTAAATACCGAATATAAGCATAAAGAAATTTTAGGTGACAATATTTTTGTAACTGATAAGGGGGATTTATACTGTGTTTGGGAGAATAATTATAAGAAGAATAATATCGTTGATATTACGCTTGATTTCTTCGTTAAAGAGAGGGGTAAATACCAAAGATTTACCGAAGAATTCTCAGAAAGAGCATACACAGAGCGAGAATTAAAGAAAGCTTTAGAAAAAGCTGGTCTTGAAATTTTGGAAATATTTGACGATTTGACCGAAAAGCCTTTGGGAGAATGTAGTCAAAGAGCGATTTACATAACAAGAAAGGTAAAATAATGGGTAAATTAATCAGATGTATAACAAGTGAAGGCGCTGTAATGGTTTCTGCTGTTGACAGTACCGATATTGTAGCAAAAGCAGAACAAATTCATAAAACCTCTGCGGTGATTACTGCTGGTTTGGGAAGGATGCTGACTGCAGGCAGTATGATGGGAAATATGCTGAAGGGTGAAAAAAGCAGTATTTCTCTTAAGATTGACGGTAACGGACCATCGGGCGCTATAACTGTTTCAGCGGATTCGACAGGTAATGTTCGCGGATATGCGGTGAATCCTACTGTTGAAATACCGCTAAAGCCCAACGGAAAATTAGATGTATCGGGTGCGATTGGGACAGACGGTAATCTTTATGTGGTTAAAGACCTCGGTATGAAAGAACCGTATAATGCTTTTATACCGATTGTTTCGGGAGAAATTGCAGAGGATATAACTTCTTACTATGCTACAAGCGAACAAATACCCACCGTTTGTGCATTGGGTGTGTTAGTTAATCCTGATTTAACCGTTAAAAAAGCGGGAGGATATATTCTGCAGCTTTTACCTTTTACAGAGGAAGAAATTATTACTAAAATTGAAGAAAATCTAAAAAGGGTTAAGCCCGTAACACAATTGCTTGATGAGGGATGGGATATCGAGGATATTGTCCGCGATGTTTTGCAAGGCTTTGAAGTTGAAGTAATATACGAACAAAATGTTGAATATAAATGTAAATGTGCGAGAGAAAAGGTGGCGGCTACGTTACAAGGCTTAGGCAAAGAGGAATTAACAAAAATGTTAGCCGAAATGCCAAGCGTTGAAGTTAACTGTCACTTCTGCAATAGTTCATATTCTTTTAGTAAAAAAGATATTGAAAATATTTTGAAAAAAATTGAAAAAAATGCTTGACAAATGTAATGTGTTATGATAATATATTGCTTGTCGCCGGTGAGTTGCCAATGGCAAGCCAGCGCGGTCATCGTGGGAGCATAGCTCAGCTGGGAGAGCATCTGCCTTACAAGCAGAGGGTCACAGGTTCGAGCCCTGTTGTTCCCACCATGTGGCCTGGTAGTTCAGTTGGTTAGAACGCTAGCCTGTCAC
>JAZRAQ010000041.1:0-31202 GCA_045634645.1 Acutalibacteraceae bacterium | reverse complement strand
GTACTTGTCAAGAGTCTCACGGATTTCCATTTCAACGAGTTCGAGAAGTTCTTCGTCGTCTACTAAGTCAGTCTTGTTCATGAATACTACGATGTAAGGAACGCCAACCTGACGAGCAAGGAGAAGGTGTTCTTTAGTTTGGGCCATAGGGCCATCGGTAGAAGCGATAACAAGGATAGCACCGTCCATCTGAGCAGCACCGGTAATCATGTTCTTAACATAGTCGGCGTGGCCAGGGCAGTCAACGTGAGCGTAGTGACGAGCGTCAGTTTCGTACTCAACGTGAGCGGTGTTAATTGTGATACCACGTTCTCTTTCTTCTGGAGCCTTATCGATGTTTGAATAATCTTCGAATGAAGCTTGACCTTTAAGAGAAAGGTATTTTGTGATAGCTGCGGTTAATGTTGTCTTACCATGGTCAACGTGACCGATGGTACCAATGTTTACGTGGGGCTTATTTCTTTCAAAAGCTGCCTTTGCCATAGTAAATTTCCTCCTTAAGAAATTTGTAATAAATTTTTATAAATATAGTTTATCAAATTAAGACCAAAATTTCAAGTAAAAATTAGTCCTTCTTTGCTCTTGCAGAGATAATCTTCTCTGAAATGCTCTTTGGAACTTCCTTATAACCGTCTGGTTCCATTACATACTGACCACGGCCCTGTGTTTTAGAACGAAGGTCGGTAGCGTAACCGAACATATCACCAAGCGGTACGCGAGCATTGATTTGCTTAACGCCTGCACGGTCTTCAAAGCCTTGGATTTCGCCACGGCGAGAGTTCAAGTCACCGATAACGTCACCCATATACTCTTCAGGAACGATAACTGTTACCTTCATGATAGGCTCTAAAAGAACGGGACTAGCTTTTCTGCAAGCTTCCTTGAATGCCATAGAACCGGCAATCTTAAATGCCATTTCAGAAGAGTCAACTTCGTGGTAAGAACCGTCATAAAGTGTTACCTTAACGTCAACTACAGGATAGCCTGCAAGTACGCCGGCTTGTAATGAACCCTTAATACCGGTATCAACAGCAGGGATGTATTCCTTCGGAATAGCACCACCGGTAACGGCATTGATAAATTCATAACCCTTACCTGTTTCGTTAGGTTCAAGCTTAATCTTAACGTGACCGTATTGACCTGAACCACCTGATTGACGCTTATACTTAGTTTCATGGTCAACAAATTGAGTAATACTCTCTTTGTATGCAACCTGAGGCGCACCTACGTTTGCTTCAACCTTAAATTCACGAAGCAAACGGTCAACGATGATTTCAAGGTGTAATTCACCCATACCGGCGATAATTGTCTGACCGGTTTCTTCATCGGTGTAAGCCTTAAAGGTGGGGTCTTCTTCTGCAAGTTTTGCAAGGGAAAGACCCATCTTCTCCTGACCTGCTTTAGTCTTCGGTTCAATAGCAACACGAATAACAGGTTCCGGGAAGTTCATAGATTCAAGGATAACGGGGTGCTTTTCATCGCAAAGAGTATCACCGGTGGTGGTATTCTTAAGACCAACTGCAGCAGCGATATCACCTGCATAGCAGGTTTCAATATCTTCTCTGTGGTTAGCGTGCATCTGTAAAATACGACCCAAACGTTCCTTATTATCTTTAACAGAGTTGTATACACCGCTACCGGCATCAACAGAACCGGAATATACACGGAAGAAGCAGATTTTACCAACGAACGGGTCAGTAGCAATCTTAAATGCAAGAGCTGAGAACGGCTCTTCATCAGAAGAATGTCTAACTTCCTCTTCATCAGTATCAGGGTTTACACCCTTAATAGCTTCAATATCGGTAGGAGCGGGCATATAATCAACAACAGCATCAAGCAAAGGTTGAACGCCCTTGTTTCTGTAAGAAGTACCGCAGCAAATCGGTACCATTGCGTTGTCGATAGTAGCTTTACGGATAATCTTCTTCATCTCTTCGATAGAGGGTTCTTCGCCTTCGAAGTATTTTTCCATAAGCACTTCATCTTGTTCAACTATAGTTTCAACAAGGTTGGTACGGTATTTGTTAGCGAGTTCAACCATATCCTCAGGGATAGCTTCTTCTCTAACATCCTTACCCATATCGTCATAATAAACGATAGCCTTCATATTTACCAAGTCGATAATACCCTTAAAGGTATCTTCAGAACCGATAGGTAATTGAATCGGAACTGCATTGCAGTTAAAACGGTCCTTAATCATATCAAGAACACGATAGAAATCGGCACCCATAATGTCCATTTTATTAACGTAAATCATACGGGGTACACGATATTCGTCAGCCTGACGCCATACAGTTTCAGACTGAGGTTCAACACCGCCCTTTGCGCACAAAACGGTTACAGAACCGTCAAGTACACGGAGTGAACGCTGAACTTCAACAGTAAAGTCAACGTGACCGGGAGTGTCAATAATATTGATACGATGGTCTTTCCAGAAACAGGTTGTTGCAGCAGAGGTAATTGTAATACCACGCTCTTGTTCCTGTTCCATCCAGTCCATAGTAGCGCCGCCATCATGAGTTTCACCCATCTTACGGTTAATACCGGTGTAGAAAAGGATACGCTCAGTAGTAGTGGTTTTACCGGCGTCAATATGTGCCATAATACCAATATTTCTTGTCATTTCAAGAGATACTTTTCTTGGCATATAAACCTCCAATTTCGCTTAAGCGAAAACATAAAAATCGTTGTTATTAAACTACCATCTGTAGTGTGCAAACGCTCTGTTTGATTCAGCCATCTTATGGGTATCTTCACGCTTCTTAAATGCGCCGCCCATACCGTTAACAGCATCCATAATTTCACCTGCAAGGCGTTCTTTCATAGTTCTTTCAGAACGGTTGCGGCTGTATGTTGTTAACCAACGAAGACCGAGTGTTTGCTTTCTTTCGGGACGAACCTCGAACGGAACCTGATAAGTTGCACCGCCCTTACGAACCGCCTTAACTTCGAGCTGTGGCATTACATTTTCCATAGCAGCATCGAAAACTTCGAGCGGGTCCTTCCCGGTTTTTTCAGAAATGATGTCAAACGCACCGTAAACAATCTTTTGTGCTACACCCTTCTTACCGTCAAGCATAATGTTGTTGATAAGACGAGTAACCACCTTTGAATTGTATAGTGGGTCCGGTAATACATCTCGTTTAGCAATAAAGCCTCTTCTTGGCACTTTGCTTCCCTCCTTCATAGTGATGATATCATAGGTACTCGAGTTGACTTCCCCGTGGCACCAAGCAAGGCCTACATATATATAAGCCGCTGCTCGGATAAAACAGCAGAGATAAAGTCTACTTTAAATTATTTTGCACCTGCTTTTGGACGCTTTGCGCCGTATTTTGAACGGCTCTGCATTCTGTTTGCAACGCCTTGTGTATCAAGACTACCGCGTACGATATGGTAACGAACACCAGGTAAGTCCTTAACACGACCGCCACGAATAAGAACAACGCTGTGTTCCTGTAAGTTGTGGCCTATACCGGGAATGTAAGCAGAAACTTCAATTCCGTTTGAAAGACGAACTCTGGCAATCTTACCTAAAGCAGAGTTAGGCTTCTTAGGTGTAGATGTCTTTACAGCAGTGCAAACGCCGCGCTTCTGTGGAGAATCATTATCGGTAAGCTGACGCTTCATAGAGTTGTAACCCTTTAAAAGAGCAGGAGCTTTAGCCTTTTTCTCAACAGTTTCACGACCACTTCGAACCAATTGGTTAAAGGTAGGCACTATTCAATCTCTCCTTTCCAAAAATTTTATGAAAATTACCGCAAAACATAATTTCGCATAATATTTCACGCTAGAGTATTCTATCACATAAAAGTCAAGTTGTCAAACACTTTTTTGCCCAAATTTTGCCCTTTTTAAAAGGTTTTTAAACGTATACTATATATTGTAGATAACGGCTGTTAAAAGCACAACTTCAGAACAAACATAAATACAGCACCTTCCTTTCGAAAGGTGCTATAAATGTTACTCTTTATTTACTTTGTACCGAATATTCTGTCGCCCGCATCTCCAAGACCGGGTAAGATATATCCGTGCTCATTAAGTCCCTCATCAAGACTTGCGCAATATATATCAACATCGGGATGAGCCTCTTGCAGTTTTTTAACACCCTCAGGAGCTGCTACAAGACACATAAATTTAATGTGCTTTCCGCCTAATGCTTTGATTTGGTCGATTGCATCTACTGCAGAACCGCCTGTTGCTAACATTGGGTCAACAACTATCGCTAATCTTTCACCGATATTTTTAGGAAGTTTGCAATAATAAGGCTGTGGTTCAAGGGTTTCTTCATCACGGTACATGCCAATATGTCCAACTCTTGCAGACGGCACCAAGTTAAGCACACCGTTTACCATGCCTAAACCCGCGCGTAAAATCGGAATAACCGCAAGTTTTATGCCCGCAATCATTTTAGCATCGGTTTTTTTAAGCGGAGTTTCAATTTCTACAGTTTTAAGAGGTAAATCACGCATAGATTCATAGCACATAAGCATTGTGATTTCTTCTACCAAAGCTCTGAACTGATTGCTTGCGGTGTCTTTTCCTCTTAAAATAGCAATTTTGTGTTGAATAAGGGGATGGTCAAAAACTATTAATTTTGACATAATTCAAATCATCCTTTATTTTATTTTATATAAAAATCTTACGACACACTATATGATTTGTCAAGTAATAAAAAATATTTTGTCGAAAAGAGTCTTTACAAATTTGTCACTATAACATATAATTATATTATTAAATTTAGGAGGATTTTTTATGACATTAACCTACAAAGTAAATGACAAACCGAAATTTCCCCGCCTCATAGTTTTCGCATTCCAACAGTTATTGGCAATTCTCGCTGCAACAATAGCGGTGCCGTCTATCATCGGCAACGGTATGTCGCAATCGGCTGCACTTTTCGGTGCAGGACTTGGCACAATTGTTTATCTTCTTTTCACCCGTTTTAAAAGCCCTGTTTTCTTAGGCTCATCTTTCGCATTTATAGGCTCAATGTTCGCAGCCTTTGCTGGCGCAGTTTCGCAAGCTGCCGGACATGCAGGTTTAATAATCGGTGCCGCCTTTGCCGGTACAGTTTATGTGCTTATTGCAGTTATTGTGAAATTTGTCGGCGTTAATTGGATTAACAAGCTTATGCCACCCGTTGTTATCGGTCCTACAGTTTCAATCATCGGCCTTTCCCTTGCAGGAAACGCTGTGGGCGATTCTCTTCGTGGCTCTTACAACGCTGATGCAGGCGCGTATGTTATGAGCGCTGGCGTATGGGCAGGTTTCGCCTGTGCATTAGTTACTCTTATAACAGTTATTCTTTGCTCAGTTTACGGTAAAAAAATGACCAAACTTATACCTTTTATTATAGGTATCTTGGCCGGCTATGTGTTGGCAACGGTATTTACCCTTATCGGTAACGCCGCAGGCATTGAAGAATTAAAAATTATCAATTTTTCTGTTTTTGAAAATATGAAATGGGTTCCGGACTTTACTTTCTTAAAGGCCGCAAAAGGATTTGCAGAAATAGACGGTAAGTATATTTTAACCCTCGCTGTTGCTTATGTTCCTGTTGCATTCGTTGTATTCGCAGAACATATTGCTGACCATAAAAACCTTTCAAGCATTATTGAAAAAGACCTTTTAGAAGAACCCGGACTTCACAGAACCCTCTTGGGCGACGGTATAGGTTCTTTTGCAGGTGCATTATTCGGCGGTTGCCCAAATACCACCTACGGCGAGTCAGTTGGATGTGTTGCTATTACAGGTAACGCTTCTGTTCTGACAATTTTAACCACCGCAATTTTAGCTATTGCAGCATCATTTTTTGCTCCGTTTGTAGCCTTCCTTTCAACCATACCGGGTTGTGTAATGGGCGGCGTTTGCATTACACTTTACGGCTTCATCGCAGTTTCGGGTCTTAAAATGATTCAAGCGGTTGACCTAAACCAAAACAAGAACTTGTTTGTAGTTTCGGTTATCTTGATTACAGGTATCGGCGGTATGGCGTTACAAATCGGAAAAGTTACATTAACATCTGTTGCTTGCGCATTGATTTTAGGTATAATTATCAACATTTTGGTTTCAAGAAAAAAAGATGAAAATTAGTTTTTAATAATAACGGACTTGCACCTCGGCATATAAAATACCGAGGTGCTTTTTTATGAAATTTTTTATAATAACCAAAAAACATTTAATGTCAGCCATTTGTGCTGTGGTTGCTATTATGGTTGTTGTTGTCGGCTCGGTTAGTATTTCGGCAACCCAAGACCGCCTGTTACCCATTTACTGTGTTGAAACCGACAAAAAACAGGTGGCAATTTCATTCGATGCCGCTTGGGGTAATGACGACACCGAGCAACTAATCAAAATTTTAAAGGAATATAACGTGCCTGCAACCTTTTTTGTTGTCGGCGCCTGGGTTGATAAATATCCCGAATCGGTTGAGGCTCTGCACAAAGCGGGCCACCAAATACAAAACCATTCTAATACCCATCCGCATATGCCACAGTTGTCACGCGAACAAATGAAGAATGAGGTTAACAGCTGTAACAAAAAGATTGAAGCGATAACCGGTGTAACCCCTACTCTCCTGCGCCCACCTTACGGCGACTATGACAACGCGCTGATTGAAACAATGAACGAAATGAATATGGCAACAATTCAGTGGGATGTTGACTCTCTTGACTGGAAAGAAAATGCTACTCCCGACAGTATTTGTAAACGAGTGACATCAAAAGTCAAAAACGGTAGTATTGTGCTGTTCCACAACGATGCCGACCATACACCTGCGGCACTACCGAACATATTAAAATGCCTTAAAGACGAGGGGTATGAGTTTGTATTTATAAGTGATTTGATTTACAAAGATAATTATGAAATTATCCACGACGGAACACAGTGCAAAAAAGACGGTGCCGAATAGCACCGTCTTTTTTAGTGAAGAGTGAAGAGGTAATGTGTGCCTTCGGCACGGATATAAAAACTTTTTACCTCTTAACTTTTACTTGTTACTTCGCAAGGCTTTGCCTTGCGTTGCCGTCCCCTTGTCCCTCTCTGCTTCGGCACGGACATAAAATCTATGGTAAAAATAAAAAAGCGACCTTTCTAAAAAGGTCGCTTTAATTACGCATTAAGCATTACGAATTACGAATTATTTGTATGAGCTTTCGGTAGCATTTTCAAATTTAACGTCACCCAAATACTCTTTGGGGTCAAGACCTACGAAACTGCACATATCAAACATTTCAGCAACGGTATTAATGTTAACATCAATTCCGTTTTTAAGTCTGTCTGCTTTTGCAATAATTTCCTTTTCACCGTGAGTATAAATTCTGGGTTGACCGTCAGCCTTAGGTGCTTCACGAAGTTCTTGTAAGAATGTTGAAAAATGCTCTTTAATAGCGTTAGCATCGCCGAAAACTTTGGGGTCAATAGCGATAAATCCGTGGCAAGTGCCGCCCTTGCCGCCTATATGAGTATGGTTCGAAGTTATACCCATTGAAATGATAGAGCAGAAAAGTTCGCAGAACATACCGTAACCGTAACCCTTGTGGCTGCCTGATTGCTCAGTCTCGCCGCCCAAAGGCATAATTCCGCCGCCGTTTTTAGCAACGATATTTTTAAGAACGTCTGCAGCATCGGTACTGCCCTTACCCTGAGCGTTAAGCGCCCAACCTTCAGGTAAAGTTTTGCCTGCTTTGTTGTAAACCTCTAACTTACCTCTTGTAACAACGGTTGTTGAAGCATCAAAGAAGAAATCATACGGCTCTGCAGGAGCTGCAATAGCGATTGGGTTAGAACCGAGCATTGCCATTCTTGCATAAGTTGGCACCATTATAGCCTCACTATTGGTCATAGCCATACCGATTAATCCTTGGTCGCTTGCCATTTTAGCATAGTAACCCGCAATGCCAAAGTGGTTAGAGTTGCGAACTGTAACAACAGCCATACCTGTTTTTTTAGCCTTCTCAATAGCGATATTCATAGCCTTGTGAGAAATCAACTGACCCATACCGTCATTACCTTCAATAACAGCAGACACGGGAGTTTCGAAAACAACTTCGGGTTTAGCATCAACCTTAATCATACCCTTTTTAATACCGTTGTAGTAACGAGCCAAGCGTTGCATTCCGTGAGATTCGATACCGTAAAGGTCAGACAAAAGTAAAACATCAGAAATTATTTTACTTTCTTCATCCGTAAAACCGTATTTCTTAAAGCAGTCAACGCAAAAACGCTCTAACTGTTCATAAGAATAATTCAAATAATTGCTCATAAATATGTACTCCTTGAAAATTATTTTACTACATTATACCACTATGTTTTTTAATTTTCAAGGAGTCTTTTTAATGAAACATTGTTTGAACGCCGTCAACAAAATCTCCGGCGGCTTTCAGTAACTTTGCTCCGCCTTTTTCGATGTTTTTATGGTCTTTTAAAACAACCTTACCGATAACAACCGCGGTAGCTCCTGCCACCATTCCGGCGCCCAAGCCTTTCATAAAAGACATTGAATTATTTTGCATAAATAAAACCCTCCTTTTACAAATATTGTTGCCTTTTTTGTGCCATTTATTTTAAATTTTAAAAATTTACAAATTATACTATATTTTTTCAAAAAATTATAGTATAATAAGTTTAATTATAATGATTGTAGTTAAAGGAATGCTGTTTATGGGTTTACTAAAAGCGCTTTTTGGAGATTACAGCCAAAAAGAAATCAAAAGAATACTCCCTTTGCAACAAAAAGTTTTAAATTTAGAAGAAGAGTGCCGTGCGCTTTCGGACGAGCAATTAAGATCTAAAACCAACAAATTTAAGGAACGTTTGTCCACGGGTGAAACACTTGACGATATTTTACCCGAAGCCTTTGCCGTTTTAAGAGAAGCGAGCGACCGTGTACTCGGTATGCGCCACTTCCCCGTGCAAATTTTAGGCGGTATTATTTTGCATCAAGGCAGAATTGCCGAAATGAAAACAGGTGAAGGTAAAACCTTGGTTGCAACACTTCCCGCATACCTGAATGCGCTTTCAGGCAAGGGTGTTCATATTGTAACTGTGAACGATTACCTTGCACAACGTGACACTGAGTGGATGGGCAAGCTTTACAAATTTATGGGTCTTTCGGTAGGACTTATTATTCACGGAATGGACAAGGACCAAAAACGCGAGGCTTACAATGCAGATATTACCTACTGCACCAACAACGAATTGGGATTTGACTATTTGCGTGACAATATGGTTCTTTACAAATCCGAAAAGGTACAAAGAGAACATAACTTTGCCATTGTCGATGAGGTTGACTCTATCTTGGTAGACGAAGCAAGAACTCCGCTTATCATTTCGGGACAAAGTGACAAATCGACCGACCTTTATGTTTCGGCAAACGCATTTGCAAGAACCTTAAAAATGGTTAAGGTTAAGGAAATGGACGATAAAGCGACTGACGAAACCGCCAATTATGACGGTGACTATGTTGTAGACGAAAAGGCTAAAAGCGCAACCCTGACACCCAGCGGTGTTGAAAAGGCGGAAAAATATTTCAATATTGAAAACCTTAATGACAGTGAAAACATTGCCATCGCTCACCATATCAACCAAGCAATCCGCGCTCACGGTATTATGAAGCGTGACGTTGACTATGTTGTAAAAGACGGCGAGGTTATAATTGTTGACGAGTTTACTGGCCGTTTAATGTACGGCAGACGATATAACGAAGGTCTTCACCAAGCGATTGAAGCAAAAGAGGGTGTTCAGGTTGCGAAGGAATCCAAAACCCTTGCAACAATAACCTTCCAAAATTTCTTCCGTCTTTACTCAAAGCTTTCGGGTATGACAGGTACAGCTATGACCGAGGAAACGGAATTCCAACAAATTTACAAGTTGGACGTTGTGGAAATTCCCACCAACAAGCCAATTGCCCGTATTGACGAAAACGATGTGGTTTACAAGACCGAAAAGGCTAAATTTAACGCTGTTATTGATAAAATTATTGAATGTCACCAAAAGGGACAACCCGTACTTGTAGGTACAGTTACGATTGAAAAATCCGAGCTTTTATCGGCGATGCTTAAAAAACGAGGCATTAAGCATAATGTGCTCAATGCAAAGCATCACGAAAAAGAAGCAGAAATTATCGCCCAAGCAGGTAAATTAGGCGCGGTTACAATTGCCACTAATATGGCGGGACGCGGTACCGATATTATGCTTGGCGGTAACGCTGAATACTTAGCAAAATCACAGTTAAGACACGACGGTTTGAGCGAAGAATTGATTATCGAGGCTACCGGCTTTGCCGAAACTGACAACGAAGAAATTTTAGAAGCACGAAATAAATATACCGAATATTATAATAAATTTAAAGCTGAAATAGCTCCCGAAGCGCAAAAGGTCAGAGACGCGGGCGGTCTTGCTATTATAGGTACCGAACGCCACGATTCACGCCGAATTGACAATCAGTTAAGAGGCCGTGCGGGCAGACAGGGCGATAACGGTAACACTCAATTTTTTGTATCACTCGACGATGACTTGATGCGGCTGTTCGGTGGCGAGCGTATTGCAACCATTATGGATACTATGAAAGTCGACGAGGATATGCCTTTAGAAAGCGGTATGCTTTCACGCACTATTGAGGGTGCCCAAAAGAAAAAAGAGGGTATCAACTTTGCAATCCGTAAAAACGTGTTGCAGTATGACGATGTTATGAACAAACAGCGTGAACTGATTTACTCTCAGAGAAATACGGTGCTTAACGGCGAGGATATCAAGGACACCGTTATCAAGATGATTGACCAGACAATTGATTCCTACTGTTCCATTTTCTTAAGTGACGATACCATTCACGATAATTGGGATTTAAAGGGACTTCGTGAATATTTCTTGGGCTGGATAACAACCAACGAAGATTTACGCTTCACCCCCGAAGAATTGGGCAACACATCGAAAGAAGAGGTTGCCGAAAGCTTAAAAGAAAAAGCACATAATATATATGAAGCGCGCGAAAAAGAATTCGGCAGTGATATGATGCGTGAAATTGAACGCGTTATGTTACTTCGCAGCGTTGACACTAACTGGATGGACCATATTGACGCTATGGACCAATTACGCCAAGGTATCGGTCTTCGCGCATACGGTCAGCACGACCCTGTAATTGAATACCGTAATGACAGTTACGATATGTTTGAGGCTATGACCAATGCTATCCGTGAGCAAACCGCAAAATTAGTTTTGTCGGTTAGGGTTCGCAAGGATGAAGAGGTTAAACGCGAAAAAGTTGCCAATGAAACAAGCGAGGGTAAACCTTTAACCGTTAAAGGCAAGGGCGTGGTAGGTAAAAACGCGCTTTGCCCGTGCGGAAGCGGTAAAAAATATAAACGCTGCTGCGGAAAAGATATTGACTAACAAAAAATCCACCTTTACAGGTGGATTTTTGTATTATTAATAAGCTTTTCCCCAGTAGAGCATATGTTTTGCGGGTTTTCCGCAACATACGCATTTACCGTCAATTTGTTCTTCCTCAAAAGGAATACAGCGAGAGGTTACTCCAACCTTTTCTTTAAGTGCGTCTTCACACTCTCTGTCACCGCACCACATTGCACGGATAAATCCGGGCTTGTTATCTGCTATATCCTTCATTTCCTCAATATCGTGCGCATCATAGGTCATACTTTCACGGCGCTTTAATGCTTTTTGATAAAGACCATCCTGCACTGCCTTTAGAAGTTCTGGGATTTTAACCTCTAATTCATCAAGGCTTACAACTACCTTTTCACCGTTATCTCTTCTAACTGCTACGCAAACATTGTTTTCGATATCCTTGGGGCCTAACTCTATGCGAAGCGGAACGCCCTTCATTTCATACTCTGCAAATTTCCAGCCTGGCGATTGGTCAGAAACATCAATTTTAGCGCGGCAGATATTGTTAAGTCTGGCGTAAACTTCATTAGCCTTGTCAATAACACCCTCTTTATGAGTTGCAATCGGCACGACAACCGCTTGAATGGGTGCTATTTGAGGCGGTAAAACAAGACCGCTGTTATCACCGTGGGTCATAATAACCGCACCGATAAGTCGGGTTGTTACACCCCAAGAGGTTTGGAACGGATAAACAGGTTGATTATTTTTATCTGTGTAAGTAATATCAAAAGCCCTTGCAAAACCGTCACCAAAGAAGTGAGAGGTACCGCTTTGTAACGCCTTACCGTCATGCATTAAAGCTTCAATTGTATAGGTAGCCTCTGCGCCTGCAAAACGTTCTTTTTCGGTTTTAATACCCTTTACCACCGGCATTGCCAAATATTCTTCAGCAAATTTAGCGTAAACATTTAACATTTGGATTGTTTCAGCCTCTGCCTCCTCACGTGTGGCGTGAAGGGTATGACCCTCCTGCCATAAAAATTCGCGTGAGCGCAAGAACGGACGGGTTGTCTTTTCCCAACGCACAACACTGCACCACTGATTGTAAAGCTTCGGCAAATCGCGGTATGAATGAACAACATTTTTAAAATGGTCACAGAAAAGGGTTTCAGATGTAGGGCGAACGCAAAGACGCTCCTCCAACTCCTCTTCACCGCCGTGGGTAACCCAAGCAACCTCGGGAGCAAAACCTTCTACGTGGTCCTTTTCCTTTTGCAAAAGACTTTCGGGAATAAACATAGGCATATATACGTTTTCGTGTCCCGTAGCCTTAAACATTGCATCAATATTTTTTTGAATATTTTCCCAAATGGCATAACCGTAAGGACGGATAATCATACATCCCTTAACCGAAGCATAATCAATAAGCTCTGCCTTTAGGCAAACATCGGTATACCATTTTGCAAAATCCTCTTCCATAGAGGTAATTGCTTTTACTAATTTTTCTTTAGCCATAATTTCAGTGTGAAAACACACATTTCCACCTTTCAACAAATCATATATGAACAATTATACGATAAAAGGTATAATTTTGCAACTGTTTTTATAGACTAAATATATATTTAAAAAAACTATTGACAAATTGCTATTTAACACATATATTTGTTATAGTACCTGTCGTTTTCGACAGATTATTCAGGAGGCTTTTTTATGATATTTGATAAAATTAAAGAATTATTAGCAGACCAGCTTGACGCTGATATTGATGAAATGACTATGAATACCGATATTGCAAAAGACCTTGGTGCTGACAGTCTGGATGTTGTTGAACTTTTGATGTCTATTGAAGATGAGTTCAGTGTTGAAATTCCCGATGAGGAAATCGAAAACATTAAAACAATCGGCGAATTGGTTGAATATATTGAAGCAAACAGTTAATTAAAATAAAACACAGCAGGCTGAAAACAGTCTGCTGTTATTTTTTTATATCGGTTCTTCCTAAAAGATAATCGGTTGAAACATTAAATAACTCTGCTAAACGAACTAAAATTCTTAATTTTGGTTCGCGAGTCATTAATTCGTAATTTTGATATGTTTTTTCTGTAATATCACAATAAATGGCAACTTGACCTTGTGTAAAGCCTTTTTCTTTTCTACATTCCTTTAAACGCTTTGACAAAATTTTTCTCATACCTATCACCTACAATTGTTCTTGACAAAATAAGTATAAGAAATTAAAATATTAAATATACCAACAATCGTTGGTGTAAAACAAAGAATGGTGGTGCTTTATATGGCGGAGATATGTTTTGATTGTTGGAATAAACAAAATAACGGAAAATATAAACCTAAAGATTTTATCATCTCAAAAGGATTGTATCTCTGTGAAGAATGCGAAAAGTATAAAAAAGTTATTATCGCCTTTCGAAAACCTTTTTATATGCAAATTTTTTCAATTCTTTTCCTGCCATTTAAAATATTATATCTGATTTTAATGCTTTTAAAAAATTGTTTAAAATACATATTTGCTAGAATCTCACAAAAATTTAAGACGGATAGGTTTTAACCCCATCCGTCTTTTTTATTTGCAAAAACATTCAACATAGTGATTGATTGCATCATCAATAATTTTTATTGCCGACTCTCTGCCCATTACCTCATTTACCGCGGTTTCCTTGTTTTCAAGGTTTTTATAAACGGTAAAGAAATGGCGCATTTCATCAAATATGTGTTTAGGCAGTTGGTCAATGTCGGTATAATGGTTATATGTAGGGTCATTGCAAGGAATTGCAATGATTTTTTCATCATTTCTGCCGTTATCTATCATAGAAATAACACCGATGGGATACGCTTTTACAAGCGCCAACGGTTCAAGTGTTTGTTCGCAAAGCAAAAGAACATCCAATGGGTCACCATCATCACCGTAAGTACGGGGGATAAACCCGTAATTTGCAGGGTAATGGGTTGAGGTGTGAAGTATACGGTCAAGCATTAAAAGACCTGTTTCCTTATCAAGCTCATATTTATTTTTACTGCCCTTCGGAATTTCAACAACACACATAAATTCTTCGGGTGTAATTCTTTTAGGCGAAATATCGTGCCAAATGTTTCCCATTTTTATTCTCCTTTATTCGAATAATTCCGTACTGAAATACCTTTCACCTGTATCCGGCAATACTGTTACAACTGTTTTGCCTTTGCCTAAAATCTTTGCCATTCGAAGTGCGGCAGCAACATTTGTACCACTCGAAATACCGCAAAGAATGCCCTCTTTTGCGATTAATTTTTTAGAGGTTTCTATTGCTTCGCTATCGGTAACAATTGCAGTTTTTTCGAAAATATTAAGATTTAAATTATCAGGGATAATGCCGTCACCGATGCCCATTTGCAAATGAGTACCGATACTTCCGCCCGAAAGGATTGCAGCATTTTCAGGCTCTACCGCCCAAATTGTAATATCGGGATTTGCTTGTTTTAAGGTTTCGCCGATACCTGTCAATGTTCCACCTGTACCAACGCCCGAACAAAAACCGTCAATCTTGCAGTTTGCCTGTTCTAATATTTCCAAAGCGGTGGTATCTCTATGAACCTGTGGATTGGCAGGGTTTACAAATTGTTGTGGCACCCAAACATTTTTATCCTCGTCCGCCATTCGAAGTGCGGTTGCAAGACATTCCTCAATACAAGCGCCTATATCCCCGTCATCGTGAATAAGCACCAATTCGGCGCCGTAAGCTTTGACTAATTTTCTGCGTTCCTCGCTTACCGAGTCGGGCATAATTATTCTTACCTTTAATCCCTTAACCGCACCTATAAGCGCAAGCCCGATTCCTTGATTTCCGCTTGTGGGTTCAACGATTATTGTATTTTCGTTGATAATTCCGCGCTTCTCGGCGTCATTTATCATATTAAGAGCAGTTCTGGTTTTAATTGAACCGCCTATATTTACACCCTCGTACTTAACTAAAATATCAGCACTGTCTTCAGGTACGATGCGTGAAAGTTTTATAAGCGGAGTATGTCCTACCGCCTGCAACACATTTGAATATACCAAAATAAATCCCCCAGTAAAGATTTCCTATAATATTCTATTCATTTTACCACAAGTTGTTCGCTTACGCAAGTTCATTTACCATTTCGTTAAATTTATAATAAATTCCCTTTTGTTCTAATAGTTGTTGGTGCGTTCCCTCTTCCATAATACCCTCGTCTGTCAAGACCATAATTCTGTCGGCATTACGGATTGTAGAAAGTCGGTGCGCTATAGTAATCGTTGTTCTTCCCTTTGAAAGTTCGTTAAGAGATTTTGCGACTGCAAACTCACTTTGATTATCGAGCGCGCTTGTAGCCTCATCTAAAATTAAGATAGGCGGATTTTTAAGAAAAACACGGGCTATGCTTATTCTCTGCTTTTGTCCGCCCGAAAGTTTAACGCCCCTCTCACCTACATAGGTGTTATATCCGTCCTTCAAAGACATTATAAATTCGTGAGCGCCCGCTTTTTTGGCCGCTTCAACTACTTCATCCATCGTGCAGTTAGGTTTACCGTAGGAAATATTTTCAAAAACGGTTCCCGAAAAGAGATAAACCTCTTGTTGCACCATTCCTATATTGTCACGAAGGCTCTTTAATGTATAGGACTTAATATTTTTGCCGTCTACCAAAATTTCGCCGTCTGTTACATTATAAAAACGGGGTATTAAATTGCAAAGCGTGGTTTTGCCTCCGCCTGAAGGTCCCACAAACGCAATCTTTTCACCGCTTTTTATCTTGATGTTAAGGCCCTTAAACACTTTATTATGGTCATCCGGATACTCGAATGAAACATTTTTAAATTCTATATCACCCCTTGTATTTTCCAAAGGTTCCGCATCAGGCTCGTCAAATATTTCAATATCAGAATCCATAACCTCTAAAAACCGCTCAATACCGGTCATACCGCGCTGAAACTGCTCGGAAAATTCAATAATCCTTCTAACAGTTGCAATAAATGTTGTAACATAAAGCAAAAATGCCACAAGGTCACCTGCGGTAATTTTACCGTTTATCATAAAAATACTGCCGGCAATTACCACAGTGGCGTACATTATACCGTCAAAAAGTCGGGTTGTGGTAGAAAAAAGTCCCATCAATTTATAGGAACGCTTTTTAACCGAAAAGAAATTTTGATTATCTTTCTCAAACTTTTCTCTTTCAATATCCTCGTTAGCAAACGCCTTTACAACCTTTTGTCCCAAAAGAGAATCTTCAATTCTTGCATTAAGTTCGCCGATTACAACCCTTTGTTTACGGAAAGTGGTTTTCATTTTGCGGTTAATCTTTCCGCAGATTATCACCATAAAGGGAATAATTATAAAAATTATGAATGTTAAAAGTACGTTTATGTTAAGCAAAATTATAAACGAAACAATTCCCTTAACCCCCGCAATTAAAAATTCTTCAGGGCAATGGTGAGAAAACTCGGTAACATCAAACAAGTCGTTAGTAATACGGCCCATTATTTGCCCGATTTTAGTATTGTTAAAATATGTATCCGATAATTTATGCAGATGTGAGTAAGCATCCCTTCGCATATCAGTTTCAATTTTCGTGCCCATTACGTGACCCGTATACGCCATATAATAATATGCTAACGAATCAATTATTCTAAATACGAAATATATTATACCCATACGAAGAATTAAGGAAATAGTAAGGTTTACCCCTGCGTTTGTAATTTCCTTCATAATTAAGGGAAGTATTATTTCACAAACGGTAGTTAAAGACGCACATATTAAATCCAGCACAAGTGTTGGAGTATATTTTTTATAATATGGCAAAAACCGTTTCATCAATTGCCCGAATTTATATTTTTTCTGCATTAAGCTTCCTTCTTTTGAACTTTAATTCTTCTGAATACAATTGCCAAGCCTAGACCTACCGCAATAGCAACTACTAAATCAAAAATAACGGTTAAACTAAATGTTACAAACAAAATTAAAATATCAATTATAACGCCTTGTTTTGTAATAGCAACAAATTTTCGCCATTCACTCATATTGTAAGCCACTATAAAGAGTATTGCTGCAATAGTTGGCATAGGTATAAGAGCGGCACAAGGCATCAATATAAGTAGAACAAGCAAAAGCACAATAGCGTGAACCATACCCGATACAGGTGTTCTGCCTCCGTTTTTAGCATTTGCTGCTGTTCTTGCAATAGCGCCTGTTGCGGGAATGCCGCCGAACATTACCGACAAAATATTACCGAAACCTTGCGCCACAAGTTCCGCATTTGAATTGTGCTTATCGTCTACCATTCCATCCGCCACAACGCAGGATAAAAGCGATTCTATTCCTGCTAAAACCGCAATTGTAATTGCTGAAGGAATTGCTTTGACTATACTGTCTCCGCTTATTGAAATGTTTCCTAATGTAAATTCGGGGAAACCTTTGGGGATTGTATACAATTCGCCGATTGTTTTAACGCCACTGTCAATCGCGGGAATAAACTTTACTATTGCCGAAGCCGCAATTACCGCAATCAGTGAGGGTGGAACCCTTTTTTCAAATTTAGGATAAATAATCAAAATTGCAATTGAAATCAAACCAATAACTATCGCCCAAGGGCTTATGGTAGAAATTGATTTAATATTAGCCTCAATTTTTTCAAAAGTTTCAATCGGTTTTAAACCGTCAGCGTATGTAATACCAAAAAAATCTTTAAGCTGACCGATTAGGATAGTAACCGCTATACCGCCTGTAAAACCAACGGTTATTGTATGGGGAATATATTTTATAAGCGAACCTAATTTCAAAACACCCATAAGTATTAAAATTATACCTGCAAGCAAGGTGGAAATAATAAGTCCTTGCATACCTTCACTTGCAACAATGCCTGCAACCACAGTTGCAAAAGCCGCGGTAGGTCCTGCAATTTGAACACGACTGCCACCTAATAGCGAAACTGTAAAACCTGCAAAAATTGCAGTATATATACCGCAAGCTGGCTCAACGCCGGAAGCCAACGCCAATGCAATTGAAAGTGGTAAAGCAATAATTGCAACGATTATACCTGCAATTATATCCTTAATTAACTGTTCCGTTGTACAACCCTTTAATATTGAAAAAAATTTGGGTTTTAAGTAAAATTCTCGCATCAAAACACCTCTAAATTAAATTATATAAATTTTATCATATATTGAAACGAATGTAAACATAAAAAGACCGCCATTTAGGCGGTCTTTTTATGTTTTTTGTATTTTAGTACACACATCATCGGCGCCTTTGCAAAATTAATATTTTACAATTGACAATGTGAGGACTAAAATCAGAGAAATTAAACTAACTCGATAATTGCCATCTCTGCAGCATCACCGCGGCGGGGAGCTGTTTTGATGATTCTGCAATAACCACCGTTTACATCCTTATACTTAGGAGCAATTTCGTTGAACAATTTAGCAACTACATCTTCCTTAGTAATGAATGCCAAAGCTTGTCGCTTGTTGTGGAGATTATTTTCTTTAGCGAGTGTAATATACTTCTCTGCCATTGACCTAACTTCTTTCGCGCGTGTAACAGTAGTTTCAATTCTGCCGTTTTCAAGCAAGAAAGTTACCATTGCACGAAGCATAGCAGTTCTATGGTCGCTGGTTCTTCCGAGTTTACGGGTACCTGGCATAGTTATTCACTCCTTAAACAGTGATAATAATTATTCATCGTCTTTTCTGAGGGTGAAGCCGAACGAATCAAGCTTTGCAATAACCTCTTCCAAAGACTTACGGCCCAAGTTTCTTACCTTCATCATATCTTCTTCAGATTTTCCGATAAGGTCTGCAACCGTGTTAATACCTGCGCGCTTCAAGCAGTTGAAGCTACGAACAGATAGGTCAAGCTCATCGATAGTTAAATCGAGAACCTGTTCATTTTCCGTCACCTTAGTGTCAGCCATAATACTCTCGGTTTCGCTTACACCCTCTGTAAGGTTTAAGAAGAAATCAAGATGTTCAATAAGAACTTTAGCAGACATTGATACAGCTTCGTTGGCTTTGATAGAACCGTCTGTCCAAACTTCTAATGTCAACTTACCCTTATCGGTAACATTACCTACACGGGTGTTATCAACCGTGAAATTTGCTTTTAAAACGGGAGTATAAATAGAGTCAACCGGAATTGTACCTATACTATTGTGTGCGAATTTATTTTGTTCGGCCGGAACATATCCTCTACCTTTGTCGAGTGTCATCTCCATATTGAGTTTTGCACCCTCGTCCAAGGTAGCGATATACATATCAGGATTGAGAATTTCAACCTCTGAATCTGCTTTGATTGAAGCCGCGGTTACCACACAAGGACCTTCTGCTTCAATGTAAATCTTTTTCGCCGTATCTGCATAAAGCTTTGCAATAAGACCCTTAATGTTAAGGATGATTTCTGTAACATCTTCCTTTACTCCGGGAATGGTTGAAAACTCATGCACCACACCGTCAATCTTAACGCCTGTAACTGCAACACCGGGAAGTATTGAAAGAAGCACCCTTCTCATACTGTTTCCAAGTGTAGTAGCATAACCGCGTTCCAACGGTTCCATTACGAATTTGCCGTATTTTCCGCTGTTTGTAAGTTCTACGGTGTCTATTCTGGGCTTTTCAATTTCTATCATTTAAAAGCTCCGTTTCTCCGTACTGTAAATTTTTTTAACACACCGCTTTGTACGGAAAGCGGTATGTGAATTCTAATTATTATTTAGAATAGAATTCGACAATGAGCTGTTCTTCAACAGGAGCATCAATTTGGTCTCTGTTGGGAAGAGCTACAACTGTTGCACTGAAAGCATCGCGGTTAACATCTGTCCAAGCGGGAACAGGTCTTGCGCTGTTTGCTTCAATAACAGCCTTAATCTTTTCAGAACCACGGCTCTTTTCACAAACGGTGATAACATCGCCTGCTTTTAAGAGGTAAGAAGCGATATCTACACGCTTACCGTTAACCTCAAAATGACCGTGACCTACAAGTTGTCTTGCTTCTGCTCTTGAAGAAGCGAAACCAACTCTGTAAACAACATTATCAAGACGGCTTTCAAGAATTTTCAAAAGGTTATCACCTGTGACACCCTGCTTTCTTTCAGCAATCTCGAAATAATGATGGAACTGATTTTCCTGAACGCCGTAAAAGCGTCTTGCGGTTTGTTTAGCGCGAAGCTGTAAACCGTATTCGGATGACTTCTTTCTACCTTGTCCGTGTTGACCTGGAGCATAAGCTCTGATACCAACAGAACACTTTTCAGAATAGCAGCGTTCGCCCTTTAAGAATAATTTCTTACCTTCGCGGCGGCAAAGTCTGCAAACTGCACCGGTATATCTTGCCATCTTTTACACCTCCAAATTTATTTGCAGCAAAACTGCAACCATAATTATTGATTATACGCGTCTTCTCTTGGGAGGACGGCAACCATTGTGCGGAATTGGGGTAACGTCTTTAATCATACTTACCTCAAGACCTGCTGTTTGTAAAGCACGGATAGCAGCTTCACGTCCTGCACCTGGGCCCTTAACATATACTTCAACGGTTTTAAGACCGTGCTCCATAGCAGCCTTAGCTGCAGTTTCAGCAGCAGATTGCGCTGCGAAAGGAGTAGACTTTCTTGAACCGCGGAAACCTAATTCACCGGCAGAAGCCCATGAAAGAGCGTTACCTTGTGTATCGGTGATGGTTACAATAGTATTGTTGAAGGTAGATTGGATATGAGCGGCACCACGTTCAATATTCTTTTTCTCACGACGACGACGTGTAGCAGTCGCCTTTTTAGCAGTAGCCATTTATTTCCCTCCTACTTATTTCTTCTTGTTAGCAATAGTCTTCTTAGGACCTTTGCGTGTACGAGCGTTAGTCTTAGAACGTTGACCTCTTACAGGTAAGTTCTTGCGATGACGCAATCCACGATAGCTACCAATTTCGATAAGTCTTTTGATATCAAAAGCGATTGTGCGACGACGGTCACCCTCTACTTGAAGGTTGTGGTCAATGTACTCACGCAACTTTGAAATATCATCTTCAGTTAAGTCCTTAACACGGATATCGGGGTCGATACCGGTATCTGCAAGGATTTTTTTAGATGTAGTAAGACCGATTCCGAAGATATAAGTGAGTCCGATTTCAACTCGCTTGTTATTCGGAAGGTCAACACCAGCAATACGTGCCATTTATCAAAGCACCTCCATTTTTTAATGTTAAGCGTATTAACCCTGTCTTTGTTTGTGCTTAGGGTTTTCGCAAATTACCATGATTTTGCCTTTACGCTTAATAATTTTGCATTTTTCGCAAATCTTTTTAACAGAAGGTCTGACTTTCATTAGGTATATACCTCCTTAATTTTTTGACTGTTATTTAGAACGCCAAGTAATGCGTCCTTTTGACAGGTCGTACGGGGACATTTCAACTGTTACCTTATCTCCTGGAAGTATGCGAATGAAGTTCATACGCAACTTGCCGGAAATATGCGCAAGTATTTGATGCCCGCCTTGAATTTCTACTTTAAACATTGCATTAGGCATTGCTTCAACAACGGTGCCTTCAAGCTCTATCATGTCTTGTTTAGACATTACGGTTCCTCCTTAAATTTTGCGGTATCTCTATACACCGCAAGTGCCTTTTTTAATGATTTATTTGTTTTATAATCTGCTTCACCCAAAACGGTGTTCGTGAACTGCAAATGCTTTATGTTTTTACGTTTTGGGCGGTTCAAAGGTCTTTCCTTGCCGTCACACACCAAAACAAAATCATCCTTACAGTCAACTACTACCATAAAGTAGCCTTTATCCCGCCCCGCTTTAGAACATACGATTTTACCCTTCATACGCTACCCTCAAACCAATGTCATAATTTTTGGGCCGTCCGGAGTAATTACTATTGTATGCTCAAAATGAGCCGAGAGTGAACCGTCTTTTGTTAACACAGTCCATCCGTCCGGTAAAACCTTAACATCATAGCTTCCAACGTTAACCATTGGTTCTATTGCTAAAGTCATTCCGGGCAAAAGGCGGATTCCACGTCCGGCAGTACCAAAATTCGGTACCTCCGGTGCTTCGTGCAGTTGGGTTCCTATTCCGTGTCCTACATACTGTCTGACAACCGAAAACCCTTCTGCCTCAACAGTCCGCTGAATCGCGTTGCTGATATCCCCGAGTCTGCTGCCCGCACACGCTGCCTTAATGCCCTCATAAAGTGCATTTTTGGTGGTGTCCATCAGCCGCTTTGCTTGGGCCGAAACATCTCCGCAAGCAAAAGTGGCAGCGTTATCTCCGTGATATCCGTTAAATTTAGCACCCAGGTCAACACTTACGATGTCGCCCTGACAAATCTTACGCGTTTTAGACGGAATGCCGTGAATAACCTCGTTGTTTATTGATATACAAGCGGTAGCAGGATAGCCGTGGTAATTTTTAAAGTTGGGCTCTCCGCCTTGGGAAAGAATATAATCCTCTGCCAATTTGTCAAGTTCAACTGTTGTAATACCCGGCTCTACCGCCTTGCCTACTATTTGTAATGCTCCTGCCGATATTCTGCACGCCTCTTTCATAAGAGAGAGCTCACGACTTGTTTTGAGCACTACCATAACTAATTCTCCAACGCGTTAAGGACTAAACGGGTTGTATCTTTAACCTCATCCTGTCCTTCAACCGTAATAAGCTTACCGCATGCGCGATAGTAATCCTTCAAAGGCTCGGTCTGTTCGTGGTAAACGTTTAGTCTGTTTAAAACAGTTTCAGGTTCGTCATCCTTGCGGATAACCAACTTGCCTTCACAGAAGTTACATACGCCATCCTTTGCGGGTTTCTTATATTCGGTGTGATAGCTTGCACCGCATTTTTCACAAACTCGTCTGCCTGACATACGCTTAACAATTTCTTCATCTGCAACCTCGATTGAGAGTGCAACATCAATATCAAAGCCTAATGTGTCAAGCGCTTCGGCTTGCGGAATAGTGCGGGGGAAACCGTCCAGAATATAACCGTTTGCACAGTCATTTTCTGCTAAACGCTCCTTTATAATGCCAATTACAACATCATCAGGAACGAGGTTTCCTGCGTCAATATAAGATTTAGCCTTTAAACCCATTTTTGTACCGTTTTTTAATGCAGCACGAATAATGTTGCCGGTAGAAATAGTGGGGATATTATATTTTTCGGAAATAATTTCCGCTTGAGTGCCTTTTCCGGCACCGGGAGCTCCCAAAAGAATAAGTTTCATTTCAAATCTCCTTAATCTAAGAATCCCTTATAATGACGCATCATCATTTGAGATTCGAGATTTCGAACTGTATCAAGCGCAACACCAACCATAATCAGTACCGAAGTACCGCCGAGCGAAATATTGATTCCGCCAACAGAACCTACAAGTATCGGAAGTATTGCAATAACACTTAAGAATATAGCACCCATAAGAGTTATTCTTGACAAAATCTTTGATATGAAATCAGTTGTGGGCTGACCGGGACGAATACCAGGAATGGCACCGCCGTTTTTACGCAAATTGTTTGCCATTTCAATAGGATTAAATTGGATTGTTGCATAAAAATATGCAAAACCGATAATCAACAAGAAATAAACAACTGCATAGAAAACACCTTGAACACTGAAAAGTGAAAGGATTTTGTACCACGCATTTTCTTTGTTTGTCATAAACGAAAGAATCATTGTGGGAAGCATCAAAATAGATGATGCAAAGATTATTGGCATAACACCTGACATATTAACCTTAATCGGAATATGGGTATTTTGACCGCCATACATCTTATTGCCAACTACTCGTTTAGCATACTGAACGGGAATTCTGCGTTCTGCATGTGTCATCCAAACAACAAACATAATTACTGCCAAGAAGATTAAGACAATTGCTACAACCGCAATTTGTCTGTCTACCTTCCAGTAAGCAATCAAAGCATTGAATGCTTGCGGTGCGCGAGAAAGAATACCTGCAAAAAGCAACATTGAAATACCGTTGCCGATACCCTTTTCGTCAATACGCTCGCCAAGCCACATTACAAGAGCCGAACCTGCAGTAAATGCAAGTACAATAACAAAACCTGCAAATATTGTAGCGCCGCCCTTAACACTCAAATATCCGCTGTTCTTTAGATAAATAAAGTACGCGAATCCTTGAATTAATGCCAACACTACGGTTGCAAAACGGGTAATTTGCGCCAACTTTTTCTGTCCTTCTTCGCCTTCCTTGGAAAGTCTTTCCAAAGCGGGAATGGCAACACATAAAAGTTGAATGATAATTGATGAGTTAATGTACGGAGTAACCGACAAAGCGAAGATTGCGCCGTACTCTAATCCGCCGCCTGTCAAAATAGACAGATAACTGAAAAATTCATTGGTTGCGCCTGTTTCGGTAGCAGCCTTAAGCGCTGCAACATCGATATAAGGAACCGGAATAACCGAACCAATACGGAAAATTAAAATGATGAATATAGTGAAGAAAATCTTATTGCGGATTTCTTTAATTATCCAAGCATTACGAAGTGTGTCTAACATATTAGATTACCTCAGCCTTTCCGCCGGCAGCATTGATTTTTTCAGCAGCAGATGCAGAATAAGCATTAAGCTTAACTTCCAACTTTTTAGTCAACTTACCGTTGCCCAAAACCTTAACCGGAAGATTTGCTTTCTTGATTATTCCTTTTTGTGCTAAAGCAGCAGCGTCGACAACAGTACCGTCCTCGAACACTTCAAGACTTGCAACATTAATTGCAATCCACTCTTCAGCAAAAATATTATTGAAACCACGCTTCGGAACTCGTCTGTGCAAAGGCATTTGACCGCCTTCGAAACCAGCTCTTATACCACGGCCTGCACGAGCTTTTTGACCTTTGTGGCCTTTGCCTGCAGTTTTGCCTTGGCCTGAACCGTGACCTCTACCTATACGCTTTGACTCTTTTGTTGAGCCTAAAGCCGGAGCTAATTCATGCATTTTCATTGTTCGCACCTCCTTGCTTAATTCACGGGGATAAAAACCGTATTGCAGTAAGACAATTAAGCCTTAACTTCAACTGCTTCAACAAGATGACAAACCTTGTTGATTTTGCCCTTGGTCTGTGCATTGTCAGGTTGAATTGAGCTGTCGCCAACCTTTTTAAGACCGAGAGAATTTACAGTTGCGATTTGGTCCTTCTTAGAACCGATTGTACTCTTAACGAGTGTTACTTTGAGGCACGCAGCCTTCTTTGTTGCCATAATGCTGCTCCTCCTTAACCTACGATTTCCTTAACTGACTTGCCACGGATAGCCGCAACTTGTTCAGCGCTACGAAGTGATGCTAAACCTTGGATGGTAGCACGCACTACGTTGCAAGGATTGTTTGAACGTAAAGCTTTTGTACGGATATCGGTAATACCTACCATTTCAACAACCGCACGAACTGCGCCGCCGGCAATAACACCGGTACCAGGTGCAGCAGGTTTCATAAGAACGCGGCCTGCGCCGAATTCACCGATAACCTCGTGTGGAATTGTTGTACCCTTTAATGAAACCTTGATAAGGTTCTTTTTAGCGTCTTCAATACCTTTACGGATAGCGTCCGGAACTTCGCCTGCTTTACCAAGACCAAAGCCTACGATACCGTTACCGTCACCTACTACAACCAAAGCGGAGAATTTCATAATGCGTCCGCCCTTAACGGTTTTAGAAACACGGTTGATAGATACTACGCGCTCTTTTAAATCTAAAACTGATGCGTCAATATTTGTAGCCAAAAGTTATTCCTCCTTCTTAAAACTTGAGGCCGCCCTCGCGGGCACCTTCGGCAAGCTCCTTAACACGGCCGTGATAAATGTATCCGCCGCGGTCAAATACAACCTCGGAGATGCCCTTTTCAGCAGCACGCTTAGCAATTAACTGTCCAACCTTGCGAGCACCCTCACAGTTGCCGCCGTTTGCACCGAAATCTTTTTCGTTTGAACCTGCAGCAGCAAGAGTAATGCCGTTTACATCGTCGATAAGCTGGGCGTAAATATTGCTGTTGGAGCGGAATACATCAAGGCGAGGACAAGCGGCAGTTCCGCTAATCTTTGCGCGTACGCGAGCGTGACGCTTAAGTCTAGCCTGATTGCTATTTGGTTTTGTAACCATGGTTTATTCTCTCCTTTATTATTTCTTACTACCCTTAGCGGCTTTACCTTCTTTACGACGGATGTATTCGCCAGCGTACTTGATACCTTTGCCCTTATAGGGTTCGGGTGGACGCTTCTCGCGAACTTCCGCAGCAAATTGGCCAACCTTTTGCTTATCGGCACCGCTAACAATAATTGTATTGTTGTTAGGAACTTCAACTGTGATACCGTCAACCTCAGGCATAATAACCTGATGTGAGTAACCCAAGTTCATAACTAAATTTTTGCCCTGTTTTTGTGCACGGTAACCTACACCGTTTACTTCTAAAGTCTTGGAATAGCCATTTGCTACACCTTCAACCATATTAGCAATGAGTGTACGAGTTAAACCGTGTAATGCACGGTGTTCCTTATTTTCTGTAGGACGGCTTACAACGATTTCGTTATTTTCCATAACGATGTTCATTGCAGCATCAAAGGTGTTCTTAAGCTCACCCTTAGGTCCTTTAACAGCAACCTCGCTACCATTAATAGTAACTGTAACACCAGCAGGAACCAATATAGGTTTCTTTCCTATTCTTGACATCTCATTCTACCTCCTTACCAAACGAAAGCAAGAACTTCGCCGCCAACGTTGGCTTTGCGAGCTGCTTTGTCTGTCATAATACCTTTAGAGGTGGAAAGGATTGCTATACCTAAGCCCTTCATAACCTTAGGCATATCCTCTACGTTTGTGTAGATACGCAAACCTGGCTTCGAAACTCTGCGAATGCCGTTGATGATTTGCGATTTGTTTTGGCCGTACTTCAATGTGATATGAATTACGCCTTGCTTTCCGTCTTCTACAACGTTAAAGCCTGTGATATATCCTTCATCAAGTAAAATTTGAGCAATAGCCTTTTTTACATTAGATGCAGGGATATCTACCGAATCATGTTTTGCCGAAGAAGCGTTACGAATTCTCGTAAGCATATCAGCGATTGTATCGGTAATTTGCATGCCGTCAACCTCCTTCGTTTACCTTACCAGCTTGCCTTCTTAACTCCGGGAATTTCGCCCTTATAAGCGAGTTCACGGAAGCATATACGGCAGATGCCGTACTTGCGAAGATAAGCGTGGGGGCGACCACAGATTTTACATCTGTTATACTCTCTTGAAGAAAATTTTGCAGGACGAGCCTGTTTAATTTTCATAGCAGTTTTAGCCATAATTCCTTCTCCTTACTTCGCAAACGGAGCGCCCATAAGAGTTAATAACTCGCGAGCCTCTTCATCTGTGTTAGCAGTGGTAACGAAAATAATATCCATACCACGAACCTTATCAATCTTATCATATTCGATTTCAGGGAATACCAATTGCTCTTTAATACCCATAGCATAGTTGCCGCGGCCGTCAAAAGCATTGGGGTTAATTCCTCTGAAGTCACGTACTCTTGGGAGAGCTGCATTGAAAAGTCTTTCAACAAATTCATACATTTTCTCACCGCGAAGAGTAACCTTTGCACCGATTGGCATTCCTTCACGAAGCTTAAAGTTCGCAACCGACTTTTTAGCACGGCAGGGAATTGCCTTTTGGCCAGTGATTTTGCCTAAGTCGTTGATGATAGCATCAATAACCTTTGCATTGTCTTTAGCCTCGCCGGCACCTACATTTATTACGACCTTTTCGAGCTTAGGGATTTGCATAACGCTCTTATAGCCGAACTTTTTCATAAGTGCAGGAGCAACCGACGCTTTGTATTCATTACCTAATATTGACATAGTCTGTTCCTCCTACTTAAAATGTTTCGCCGCATTTTTTACACATACGGTCTTTTTTGCCGTCCTCGTAAACCTTTGTGCCTACGCGGGTTGGCTTATTACATTTGGGGCATACAACCTGTACTTTGCAAGCGTAGATTGCGCTTTCGGTCTCGATGATACCAGAAGGGTCACCGGCCTTGCGGGGCTTCGCATGCTTTTTAACTAAATTGATGCCTTCAACGATTACTTTTCCCTCTTTGGGGCTAACCTCAAGAACCTTACCGGTTTTGTTGCGGTCTTTTTTGTCTCCTGTAAGGAGTACTACGGTATCACCAGTTTTAATGTGAAGCTTACTCATTATTCCTTACCTCCCATTAAAGTACTTCCGGAGCAAGAGAAAGGATTTTAGTGTAATCTTTCTCACGAAGCTCACGGGCTACTGGTCCAAAAATACGGGTACCACGGGGGTTCTTGTCATCACGGATGATAACAGCCGCATTTTCGTCAAATCTGATGTATGTGCCATCATTACGGCGAAGACCTTTTGCAGAACGAACTACAACTGCCTTAACTACATCGCCCTTCTTAACAGTACCGCCGGGTGCTGCCTTCTTAACAGAAGCAACGATAACATCGCCAATGTTGGCGTACCTCCTTCTGGAGCCTCCAAGAACGCGGATGCACATAATTTCTTTTGCACCGGTATTGTCGGCAACCTTGAGGTAACTCTGTTGTTGTATCACAGTGGTTTCCTCCTTTAAGACTACTTCGCCTTTTCGATGATTTCAACCACACGCCATCTCTTATCTTTAGAGAGCGGTCTGGTTTCCATAATAAGCACTCTGTCGCCTACGCCACAGGTGTTATTCTCATCATGAGCCTTAAGTCTGATAGTGTTTTTGATAATCTTCTTGTAGAGTGGGTGTTTAACATTGTCTTGAATAGCAACTACAACGGTTTTATCCATTTTATCGCTAGCAACAATACCTACTCTTGTCTTACGAAGGTTTCTTTCGCTCATCTCGCTTTACCTCCCTTAATTAAGCGTTTTGGCTGTTTTTGATTTCGGTTTCGCGGATAATTGTCTTAACGCGAGCGATATCTTTTTTAACAGCTGTTATACGCATTGGGTTTTCGAGCTGGTTAATGGCGAGTTGGAAACGAAGGTTGAATAATTCTTCCTTTAACTTTGCCAACTGCTCATTGAGCTCGGGTAAAGTGTTAGTTCTGATTTCCTTTGCTTTCATTACTGCTCACCACCCATTTCCTGTTTGGTTACAAACTTACACTTGATAGGAAGCTTGTTAGCTGCGAGACGCATAGCTTCACGAGCTAATTCCTCGCTAACACCGCCGATTTCAAACATAACGCGGCCCGGCTTAACAACCGCTACCCAATATTCCGGTGAACCTTTACCTGAACCCATTCGAGTTTCAGCAGGTTTTTCAGTAATCGGCTTATCGGGGAAGATTTTAATCCAAACTTTACCGCCACGCTTGATATAACGAGTCATAGCAATACGGGCTGCTTCGATTTGGTTAGAGGTAATCCACGCAGGCTCCAATGCCTGAAGACCGAAATCACCATGTGATACGGTGTTACCTCTGAGAGCTTTACCTGTCAAACGACCACGGTGTACTCTACGGTATTTAACACGCTTAGGCATTAACATTAGCGGGCGCCTCCTTCTTTTTTGGTTCTGCGATTATCTGCAAGAACTTCGCCCTTGTAAATCCAAACCTTAACACCGATTTTACCGTATGTGGTATCAGCTTCGGCAAAGCCGTAGTCGATATCAGCACGCAAGGTTTGTAGCGGGATAGTTCCTTCATGATATTGTTCGCTTCTTGCGATTTCAGCACCGCCAAGACGGCCTGAAACTTGTGTTTTAATACCCTTTACGCCAAGGCGCATAGCTCTGCCGATAGCAAGCTTCATAGCGCGGCGGAAAGAAATACGCTTTTCAAGTTGTGTTGCAATGTTTTCAGCAACTAACTGAGCGTCTGCATCCGGATTCTTGATTTCAACAATGTTAACAATAACCGGTTTGCCGAGCATATTCTGGCAAGTTACACGCAACTTTTCAATTTCTGCACCGTTGCGTCCGATTACCATACCCGGTTTAGCGCAGTGAATGTGTAATCTTACACGCTTATCATCACGTTCGATTTCGATTTTTGAAATACCTGCAGTATAAAGTGTTTTCTTAAGGTATTTACGGAGGTTGTAGTCCTCAACCAAAGTATCACCGAAAACGCTGTCCTTGGCAAACCAACGTGAGTCCCAGTTTTTGATAACGCCTACACGCAAACCGTGTGGATTAACTTTCTGACCCATAACTTAACCTCCTTTTAAATATCGCGTTCTTTAAGAACGATAGTCATATGGCTTGTTCTCTTTAAGATGCGGTGTGCTCTGCCGTGGTCCTTTGGACGAATTCTCTTAAGAGTAGGTCCGGGACAAACAAAACATTCAGCAACATAAAGTCTTGAAACATCCATATTATGATTGTTTTCTGCATTTGCCATAGCTGATGCTAATAGCTTTTCCAAATACTCACAAGCGGACTTAGGAGTAAATTTAAGAATAGCCATAGCTTTGTCAGCATCTTGGTTACGGATTAAATCCATAACAACCTTCACCTTACGAGGTGAAATACGAGCATATTTAAGTATTGCTCTTGCTTCCATAGTTAATTCTCCTTTTTCCGCTTACTTACCGCCGGTTTTAGAACCTGCGTGTCCTTTAAATGTTCTTGTCGGTGCAAATTCACCGAGCTTGTGTCCAACCATATCCTCTGTTACATAAACCGGTACGTGCTTACGACCGTCATGTACTGCAAAGGTGTGTCCGACGAAATCGGGGAATATGGTTGATGAACGACTCCAAGTCTTAAGAACTCTTTTTTCGCCGGCTTCATTCATTTCTAATACCCTTTTAAGCAACACAGGTTGCACGTAAGGGCCTTTTTTAATGCTTCTTCCCATAATTCAATCTCCTTTCGTGGACTACTTACGACGCTTA
>JAZRAQ010000040.1:0-22551 GCA_045634645.1 Acutalibacteraceae bacterium | reverse complement strand
TTCCATTTTTACCGTTTTCACAAGACAAAAAAACACCTTGCCAAATTTGGCAAGGTGTTAATTTTAAAAAGTGTGAAATTAGATTTCAGCGAAGTACTTAATAGTACGAACCATTTGGCTGGTATAGCTGTTTTCATTGTCATACCAAGAAACAACTTGTACTTGATAAGTATCATCATCAATCTTAGTAACCATTGTTTGAGTAGCATCGAACAATGAACCATAGGTGATACCGATGATATCAGATGAAACTAATTCTTCTTCGGTGTAACCGAAGGAAGCAGAAGCAGCAGCCTTCATAGCAGCGTTGATGCCTTCCTTAGTAACATCCTTGCCCTTAACAACTGCAACAAGAATTGTTGTAGAACCGGTCGGAACAGGAACACGTTGAGCAGAGCCGATAAGCTTGCCGTTGAGTTCAGGAATTACAAGACCGATAGCTTTAGCAGCGCCTGTTGAGTTAGGAACGATGTTAACTGCAGCAGCGCGAGCACGGCGAAGGTCGCCCTTTCTGTGAGGACCGTCAAGAACCATTTGGTCGCCTGTGAAAGCGTGAACAGTAGTCATAATACCGCTTTGGATGGGAGCATACTTGTTAAGAGTATCAGCCATAGGAGCCAAGCAGTTTGTTGTGCAAGATGCAGCAGAGATGATTTTGTCATCAGCTGTAAGAGTTTTTTCGTTTACGCTGTAAACGATAGTGGGAAGGTCGTTACCTGCAGGAGCAGAAATTACAACCTTCTTAGCACCGGCATCAATATGAGCTTGTGCCTTTGCCTTTGAGGTGTAGAAACCTGTACATTCAAGAACTACGTCAACACCGATTTCGCCCCAAGGAAGATCTTTAGCATCCTTTTCAGCATAAATTTTGATTGTTTTACCGTCAACAGTAATGCTGTCTTCACCTGCAACAACAGTGTCGCCCAAAGCATATCTGCCTTGTGCAGAGTCATACTTTAATAAGTGAGCGAGCATAGCGGGACTGGTAAGGTCGTTAATAGCAACTACCTCATAACCTTCAGCGCCGAACATTTGGCGGAATGCGAGACGACCGATACGGCCGAAACCATTAATAGCAACTTTAACCATTGGAATATACCTCCTAAAATTTTTCATTATATATTTTAACCTATTTTTACCTTTATTTCAAGTGATTTGTTTATTTTTTAACGATTTTTTTATTTTTTTAATAATTTGGCATAATAACTATAGCTTTAAGGAGGTAATTATTTGACAAATTTACCTAATAATTTTGAACGCTATACTTCTGCCTTACGAATTTTAACCTCACTTTTCATTTTAAAAAATGGTTTAAATATAAAATATTTAAAAAATCTATCAAAAATTTATACCGCCGAGAGTTATTTTTATAAAAATCAGAAACAGCCTTTAGATATTGAAAATTTTTGTTACAGTATTTTTTATGCGGTTTCAATTATAAAATTTAAGCATTTTCAAAACTTTGATTTCAAAATTCATTCACAAGGGAATTTTTTGATAAATAAAAAACTTTTTACCGTTTTTCTTTTAAATCTTTGTCTTGATTGTAATGAAATACTGGTAACTACTAATCAATCGCATATAGAAATAAATTTTAAAGGCAAATACAAAAAAAGCCTAAAAGCTTTAGAAAAACTTAAAGGCTTTTATTTTTATTCTTTAAATCAAAATTACGGAAAAATTGTAATTCCCGCCGTCAAAACCGACAGAACTTCCGAATCATTTGAAAGCGAGTGGGAAAATATTTTTAACAGGTTTTCGGCGGTTAATATTTTCTTTGAAAATCTTTTATAATCTGCTCGGCAACACGCATACCGTCCACCGCAGCAGACATTATACCGCCGGCATATCCTGCCCCCTCACCTGATGGGTAAAGTCCCTTTAGTGATACGCTTTGATAGCTTTCATCCCTTATAATTCTAACAGGTGACGAACTTCTGGTTTCGGGTGCTGTAAGGACAGCAGACTCATTATCGAATCCGCGTATTTTCTTGCCAAACTGCAAAATCCCCTCTTTTAAACTGTCTATTATAAATTTGGGGAAAATTTCACTAAAATCGGCAAAGGCATATTGTGGTTTCACACTAGGCTTTACCCTTGTTATTTTGAAATCTTTGCCGAAACAAAATTGACCGACTGTAGTAACAGGAACTGTACCGCCCAAAATTTCATAAGATTTTCTTTCGATTTTTCTTTGGAATTCGCAACCTGCCAAAACATCGTCATCCTCAAAATCGGTAGGTTCAACACCCACAAGCAAAGCGCTGTTTGCATTAAGACCGTCACGGGCAGAATTGCTCATTCCGTTTACAGTAAGGCTTTTTTTCTCACTTGTAGAGTTTATAACCTCACCGCCGGGACACATACAAAAGGTGTAAACACCCCTGCCATTTTCCAAATGCACCGCCATTTTATAATCAGCAGCCGACAAAGACGGATGATTATAAAATTCTCCGAAAAGCGCCTTATTTATATCCTCCTGCAGATGCTCAATCCTAACCCCGACCGAAAAAGGTTTTCTCTGCATTTCGATATTTTGTTCTTTTAAAAACTCGAAAACGTCCCTTGCTGAATGACCTGTTGCCAAAACAACTTTATCACAAATAATATCTTCCCCGTTTGCCGTAACCGAGGTTATTTCACTGTCCAAAAAATTGATTTTTTCAAGTTTTGTGTTAAATCTAACCTCGCCGCCAAGGGAAATAATTTCGTTTCGTATATTCTCAACTACCGAGCACAAAACATCGGTGCCGATATGAGGTTTTGCATCGGTCAAAATATTTTGATTGGCGCCAAAATCTGCAAATGTGTTAAGCACCGCCCTACAGCGTGAGTCTTTAATGCCTGTATTTAGTTTACCGTCCGAAAAAGTGCCGGCTCCTC
The DNA here is from genome assembly GCA_045634645.1 of Acutalibacteraceae bacterium. GTDB lineage: Bacteria > Bacillota > Clostridia > Oscillospirales > Acutalibacteraceae > UBA737. Next base: position 19,668 of record JAZRAQ010000040.1, on the reverse strand, counting down.
CCTCTCCAAACTGAACGTTTGAATTTTCCTTTAATTGACCGCCGTTCAAAAAGTTTTCTACGTCATTTCTTCTTGTGTCAACATCAGCGCCGCGTTCAATAACAATCGGCTTTAAGCCTGCGCGGGCAAGTGCTAAAGCGGCAAAAATTCCGCAAGGTCCAAATCCTACAACAAGAGGTCTGTTTTTGGGCAAAATATCACATTTTTGCCAAGTATATTCTTTTTTGTCGTAAATTTGAGCATTTTTATTTTTCTTTAGAAACAACATCTCATTGTCAACATCAATTAAGACGGAACAACAAAAATGCACATCATTTTTACGCCTTGCATCGACCGATTTTCTGTAAAGACTTACACTTTTTGTCTTAATCTTAAGTTGCCTTTCAACCACCGGTTTCAAATCGGTAAAATCAGTATTCAAAGGCAGTTTTAAATTGTTGAGTATTATCATTAGTCATCACCGATTATAGCGTCTGCGCACGCCATAGCGCTACTCCAAGCCCATTGGAGATTAAAGCCTCCGCAATCTCCGTCAATATCCAAAATTTCGCCGATTGCATAGATATTTTCATACTCACGGCTTTGCATTGTTTTGTCGCTGAATTGCGAGGTATCAAGTCCGCCCGCAGTTACCTGAGAATTTGCAAAACCGGTTGTACCAGTAACAGCAAACTCCATATTCTTGATGGTGGATGCAATCTTTTTTATTTTATTATTATTTAGAGTTTCTGCCTTATCGCTCAATTTACAACCGACAGATTTTAAAATCACCTGACCCAAGCGTTTATTCAAATAGCCTGTTAAAAACTCTTCAAGCGGTCTGTTAGGTATTATTTTCGCCCTATAATTAATTTGCTCGACCAACTCATTAAAATCGGTATTTGGCATAATATCAAGACAGACTGACATTTGCGAATTACTTCTTGCAACCTCGCGTGAGATTTGCATAATAGGAGGACCGGAAAGTCCGTAATCGCAAAAAAGTACCTCACCAAAATCTTTTCTTATTGCCTTACCGTTGGTTTTTAGTGTCGCAACAGCATCTACTTTAATACCCTTTAGTTGTTTTGTAATATCGTTAACTGTTTTAATTTGCACAATAGCGGGTGTAGTTTTAACCGCCTTAAAACCCGATTTTTTCAAAAAGTAGAGCATATTGCCGTCACAACCGTATTTTTCTCCGCCAGAGAGAAGTCCCGTTGCAATTACAATATTTTTTGCATTAAAGCTTAACTTATCCGCCCAAATTCTGTACTGATTTTTAAGGGCTTGAATACTGGTAACTTTAGTATCTGTATGTATTATTACTCCTAAATCCTCTGCCGCAAAACGAAGACAATCAACAACCGAGCCTGCTTGCAAGGAAGCGGGAAAAGCCTTGTCACCCTCGAAGACAAAGGGAACGCCTATGCTTTTGAAAAATTGTGTTACAACCGATAAATTATATTTTTCCAAAGCATATTGACAAAACCGAACATTCTCACCATGATAACGCGAAATTTCAATATTCTTATTTGTAATATTACATCTGCCGTTACCCGTAACGCTTAACTTTTTTAGGACACGGGGCATACCCTCCAAAACCCTAACGCTTAAATCAGGATTTTTCCGCTTAATATTAACTGCGCAGCAAAGACCTGCCGCACCTCCGCCTATAATAATTACATCGGTTGTCATAATTACATTCCTTTAGTATTTTTTTACATTTTAACATAAAAAAACCCGACATTCAAGTCGGGGTTTTCTTTAACATTCTATTAGATTTTCTGTCTTGGCTCCAATTTCGCTGTAAACAATATTGTAACCGAACTGAGAATCGGTATTTTTTAAGAAAACTGTTGTTGCGTTATCATTTATAACCGAACCGTCGTCCAGTGAAATTTCAACGTTGGTTATAACCGTATAACTTCCGTCAAGATTATCTGTAACGCTTTCGAGTCGGTGCTTACAAATATTGTAGCCTCTCGGCACCACATAAACGAAGCCGTCTTTTTTTTCAAAGTCAGTATTAACACTGGCAAAATCAGTAATGTTAATACCATACATATTAAAAATGTAATCGCTTATATAACTTTCTGAAATAAAACCGTCTTGTGCGAGATTTAAAAGCGCTAAAGCAGAATTATTAACTAAAATTTCGGTATCATAAAAGTCGTTATCGTAAACAAAGTTGTGATTAAGCATATTTAAAAATCTGGAATTAAGTGCAGCATTTTTAAGATTTACATTGTCTGCAACGGTGATAACCTTTTCATTTTTTTGAACGGCGGTTACTTCAGGTTTTGCAGTTGGATTTATAAAATTAAAGGCGATAGTAAATACACAGATTAAAACTGATACTGCAAATAAAATTTTCTTGCGCACAATACCGCCTCCTTTAATTTAAATCACATAATTTATTATATACAAAAGCAATATATATTACCAAAAACAATTCAGTTACAAATAGTTGCATTTTTGTAATTTTTAATGCAAATTAACAAAGTTGTCCGTAACATTTTGTAATATTTATTTCGACTTTTTTCTAATTGCATAAATATTCCTCTACCGTTTACTACAAAATGCCCAAATTTATGACACTTTCATAATTTTTTTACAATTTCTTAAAAAATATTGGTTGTATTTACCAAAAAGATGTGTTACAATATGAAATATAAATTATTTACCAGTTAGGAGTGCATCAAATTGAAACAGTATTCACAAAACAACATTCGTAATGTCGCCTTATTAGGCCACGGCGGTTCAGGTAAAACTACCTTGGCAGACGCTATTCTTTACTACGGTAAAGCAACCGAGCGTATAGGTAAAATAAGCGACAGTACAACAGTAATGGATTTTGATGCAGAAGAAAAGAAACGCAAAACCTCAGTTTCAACGTCAGTATATGCCCTTGAAATAGGTGGAAATAAATTAAATTTAATCGATGCTCCCGGTTTATTCGACTTTGCGGGCGGCGTAAGTGAAGCATTGATTGCGGCCGACAGTGCCATTATTACAATTTCAGGTAAATCAGGTTTAACGGTCGGCGCAAAGCAAACCTTTGAAAAGGCTCGCGCATTAAACAAGAGTGTTGCCATATTTATCGGTAAATTAAACTCTACCCACGCGCATTTTTACAGAGTACTATCAGCTTTAGCAGGTCAATACGGTGCGGCTATATGTCCCGTTGTTATACCTTACATTGAAAATGAAGAGGTTAAGTGCTACATAAATCTAATAGAAAATAAAGCTTACGCTTGTAACGGTCTTGAAATCAAAGAAATGCGTCTTCCCGTTAGTGAAGAAATTGACCATATGAGAAGTATCCTCCTTGAAGCTGTTGCGACTACCGATGATGCTTTAATGGAAAAATACTTTGCAGGTGAAGAATTTACCACAGAAGAAATGATTTCAGGTCTTGCAATTGGTGTTAAAAACGGCGATATATGTCCTGTTTACAGCGGTGTTCAACAGTCAGGCGATGCGATACCGATTATGATTGATAACCTAATGAAAATTTTACCAAGTGTTGCGGATTGCAGTTATAAAAACGCCAATGGTGAGGATATTAAAATCACTACCGATGGTGACAGTGCAATTTGTGTTTTTAAAACAATTGCTGACCCGTTTGTTGGTAAATTATCATATTTCAAAGTTCTTTCTGGAAGCGTTAAAGGTGACAGCCGTCTTGTAAACAACCGCACAGGTGATGAAGAAAGACTTTCAAAGGTCTTGTGGTTAAAAGGTGGAAAACAAGAGGATGCCGATGTAATTTCTGCAGGTGATATTGGCGCGGTTGCTAAGCTTGGTAATGTTTTAACAGGTGATACCCTCTCACTAAAAGGAAATATTGCTATCGCAAAACCCGATTTTCCCGCTCCCTCGCTTTCTGTTGCGGTTTACCCAAAAGCTAAAGGTGATGAAGAAAAAATTGCTTCTGCCTTTAACCGTATGTCAGAGGAAGACCCCACCATTAAAGTTCACACCAATAAAGAAACACACGAACTTATTTTGTCAGCTTTAGGCGAACAACACATTGACGTTATTGTTTCGCGTTTGAAATCGAAATTCGGCGCCGATGTTGAATTGAAGCAACCTAAAATTGCCTACCGCGAAACTATCCGCAAATCTGTTCAGGTACAAGGCAGACACAAGAAACAGTCGGGCGGCCACGGACAGTTTGGTGATGTTTGGATTAGATTTGAACCATCTGATACTCAAGAGCTTGTATTCTGCGAAGAAGTATTTGGCGGCGCAGTGCCGAAAAATTTCTTCCCTGCAGTTGAAAAAGGATTGCAGGATTGTTGTGAAAAAGGTGTTCTTGCAGGATATCCAATGGTTGGTCTTAAAGCAACATTATATGACGGTTCTTACCACCCTGTTGATTCTTCTGAAATGGCATTTAAAATGGCAGCAGCCGTTGCTTATAAAGAAGGTATTCCACAGGCTTCACCCGTACTTCTTGAGCCTATCGGTACCTTAAAAGTATTAGTTCCTGACGAAATGTTAGGCGATGTAATTGGCGATATTAACAAACGCCGCGGAAGAATTATCGGTATGAACCCTGCAGAAAATAAATATCAGGAAATTTTGGGCGAAGTACCGATTTCTGAAATGTCAGACTTCTCAACCGCTATGCGCTCATTAACACAAGGTACCGCAACCTTCACTTTAGAGTTTGCAAGATACGAAGAGGTGCCCGCACAAATCGCACAGAAAATTATTGACGCCTCAAAATAAATTATAAATACTAATTGCCTGTAGTTTTCACTACAGGCAATTTTTCAACTTGTTTTTAGTTTTAAGCGTAATTTATCACTTATCATAGCAATAAACTCACTGTTTGTGGGTTTACCTCGGTCATTTTGAATTGTATATCCAAAGTATGAATTTAAAACATCAATATCTCCCCTATCCCAAGCAACCTCGATAGCGTGGCGTATTGCTCTTTCAACGCGTGATGATGTTGTTGAATGGTTTTTTGCAACAGTAGGATACAGTAATTTAGTAACCGAATTAATTATATCACTGTTTTTAATTGATAAAAGTATTGCTTCTCGTAAGTAATGATAACCCTTAATATGTGCGGGGACACCGATTTGATGAATGATATCAGTAACCATAAGCTCAAGTTCTGTATCGGTCACACAGTTATTTTTTACAACAATCGGCATAGTTTCATTTCTCCAACCTGAAAGCTGAATAATTCTTTGCGCCATAATATTTACATCAAAAGGCTTCAAAAAATAATAACAAACGCCTGCCTCTAAAATTTCTTTTTCCAATCGCGGATTTGCATAGCTTGACATTGCCATTACTAACGGACGGCTTTTAGCATCCATTTTTTTGATTTCAGCCAAAATACCTAAAATGTCAATATTTGGCAAAAACACTTCCGACAAAACTATGTCAGGTTTGTGCGATTTTATATTTTCTACAACACTTAAACCATCTTTTTGAATTGAAACAACTTCCATACCATACCCTGTAAGCGCTTTAGCACAATCCTTTGAAAACTCCGTAGAATCGCCTGCAATCACTATTTTCAACTTTTTTTCCATTAATTTTTACCTCCATTGTTTTCGTTTTACATATATTACCATATTTCTTTACACAAAGCAAGCGAAATAACAAAAAAAGTGTTTTTTATGCAAAAAATAATGTTTTTCGCGTTTTTTCGGCATTGTAAAACATCAAAAAAAAACCATAGGCTAACGAATTTTGAAGCCGTTATGGTTTCTTCCGTTAGCCTATGGTCGCATTTTTAATTATAATATGAAATTTTTTAGAATTTTCTTCAATCTTAATTGGCAAGCCTGTGGCTCCCAAATAAATTTTACAGTTTAAATTTTTATTTTCCACATAATATTCACCGTCATCGTCAAAAACCGTGTCATAATTTTGAGAAAATACTTTATAAACAATATCTCCCATAGAAAATTGCGGAAGTTTTGTCTTAATATCATATTGAAGACCGTAATAATCGGCGGTTACCTTATCGGTTAAATATAACAGCTTCAAACCAGATATCTCTTTGGGAGAAGAGAAGTCTATTTTTGTCTCACCTTTTTCAGAAATAGCAACATTACATTCATATATCTCATTGTAATAGTTTATTTCACATTCAAAGCTAAGCCCTCTGGTGATAGGCTCAATATTTTTGCTTTTTGCACTACATCCACACAAAAGTAAAATAAATAAAATTAAGCACAGAATTTTTTTCAAACAAAACACTCCTAAAGTGCTTCGATTATATCGCTTGGCAAGAGTGCCCTTTCTCCCAAAATTTTAGCTTTTTCATCTGCACAGTCACTATGTATATAAACTGCAAATTTAAGAGCATCTGTAATCGGCAAATTTTGAGCCAATAAAGAAACAATAATGCCCGCAAGCACATCGCCGCTGCCACCCGTCGCCATTCCCGGATTGCCGTTCATATTAAAATATATCTCGCCATTCCTGGAACAAACAATGGTGTTGGCGCCCTTTAACACCAAATAACAACCATATTTTTTAGCAAAATTTACGGCAGTGTTTATTCTGTCTTGCTCAACCTCGGCAGCAGTTATTCCGCAAAGTCTCGCCATCTCAGCGGGATGGGGAGTCAATACAATCTCAGCATTAGTATTTTTAATTAATTCTATGTTGCTTGCAAGCGCATTTATTCCATCCGCATCAATAACAAGGGGAACCTTTGTAATTTTAATCAGCTTTTTTAAAAGTTTTTTTGTATGTCTATTATTTTTAACACCGCAACCAAAAAGAATTGCGGTTGCCTTTTTTGTTATTTCTTTTAAATTTATGTTGGATGAAAAAGTTCCTTGCCTTGTCTGTTTAACCGGAATACACACCGCTTCAGGAACAGCAATAGTAAACGCCTTATAAACACTGTCACACAAAACGCATTTTGCAATCCCTACTCCACTGCGAAGGCAAGCTCTTGCCGATAAAACCGATGCGCCTAACATACCGTAACTTCCACACAGCAAAAGTGCAGTGCCGTAGGTTCCTTTATGAGAATTATGCTTTCTCTTTTCAAAAGTTGGGGTTTCTATAGTTTGATATGAAAATTTTTGAGGGGTTATGCCAATATCTGCTACAACCACTTTTCCGCAAAAATCAGTTGCAGGCGGTAACATAAAGCAAGGCTTGTATGCTATAAATGTAACAGTTAAATCGGCATTTACGCAAACACCCAATATATTACCGTTATCGCATTCAATACCTGAGGGTATATCTATTGAAATGCGAACCCCGTTGTAAGAATTAATTTTTTTAATCAGTTTTATTGCATCGGTTTCAAGCTTACGGTTTAATCCGATTCCAAAAACAGCATCAATCAATATGTCATAGTTATCCTTTAATTCTTTGTGAATTTCAATGTTTGTAAGTTTATCAAAATAATATTTAGCAGAGTCAGTTTTTGGATCGCCGAACGGAATAACTACGCTTACATCAAATCCGTTTTGCTTGAGATTTTGTGCAATTACAAAACCGTCTCCCCCGTTGTTACCAACGCCGCAAATAACTGCTATTTTTTTATCCTTAAGCGAATAATTTTTACTTATAATGTCAGTTGCGCTGTCCCCCGCGTTTTTCATAAGCTCTGTGTAAGTGAAAATGCCGTTACGAACAGCATTTTCCTCACATTCTTTAATTAATGTTTTGGTTAACACCTTCATAACGGCACTCCTTATTTAAATGCACTATTTGAAACAAATTTCGGAACAAACTTAATTATTGCAGATTTAATTTTATCGTTAGGTGAAAATACTAAATAAGAGGCTTTTTTACCTTCTCTTTCGGCAACCATAAGAAAGGCGTTATCATCATCCGCGTCACAAGCAAAAACAACATCATTTCCGCTCATATTATTAAGAATACTCGGATTGTATTTTTCCAAACGCGAAACACCCGATAAATCAAAGCTTAAAATTCTTTTGCGCTTTGCTTTATTTGTGATTTTATCAATATCCATAACTCCGTTTGTTATAATATACTCATATTCAACATTAAATAGAGTGGTAAGCAGATACGCGCCATAAATAGCACCGGCAATTAACACAATATAAAAAGAAGTTAAAAATACAAAAAACACAACGCTAAGCAAACAAGCTAAAACCCAAATTCCTATAATTAAGGCTACGGTTTTAAATGTTTTTTTAATTGGAATAATTTGTTCAAAAAAAGTATCCATAAAATATCCCCTTGATAATATTTATTATTTATTATACAACAAAACAGACAATACTTGCAATATCAAAAATAACAGTTTATAATAAATTTACAAATTTTAACTGTAATCGGGTTAAGAAGGTGGTTTAAGATGTCAGAAAAATTTTCGAGAACCGAGATTTTAATAGGCGAAGATAAGTTGAATAAACTAAAAAATGCACACATTGCCGTGTTTGGTATCGGCGGCGTCGGCGGATATGTTACCGAAGCTCTTGCCCGTGCGGGTGTTGGCAATATTGACATAATTGATAATGATACCGTAAGCCTTTCAAATATAAATCGTCAAATAATCGCCACTACTAAAACAGTAGGTTTATATAAAGTTGACGCTATGAAGCAAAGACTTCAAGAAATCAACCCCGAAATCCAGGTGAATGCCTATAATATTCTATATCTGCCCGAAACTGCAGATAAATTTAATTTTGGAAAATATGATTATATCGTTGACGCGGTCGACAGTGTGACGGCAAAAATTGAACTTGTTATGCAAGCTGAAAAATACAATACGCCTATAATTTCCTCAATGGGTACGGGTAACAAGCTTGACCCTACCCGATTTGAAGTTAGCGATATTTATAAAACAAGTGTTTGTCCTCTTGCCAAAGTAATGAGATATGAACTTAAAAAACGGGGAGTTAAAAAACTTAAGGTTGTTTATTCAAAAGAAACTCCTGTAACAAACAACCGTCCTCCCGCAAGCATATCCTTCGTGCCGTCATCGGCAGGTCTTATAATAGCGAGCGAGGTTGTAAAAGACCTTATAAAATAATAAAAGAGCCTTTCGGCTCTTTTATTTTTGATTGAATTTTTCTAAAAAGGAATGTATCTCACCTTTATCGCAATCACGGTACGCCGGCAAAGTCGCCAAATTTACATTATGAAGACTTCTGAAAATATTATCGTCCGCGTTGGGATTAAAGGTTTTAATGTACTCTATAAGCGCCTTTGTTTCTTTTCTTTTAGAAAGGTCTTCTCTTTCGGTGCTTTGCTCTGTGAATTTGCAAGCGCACTGCAAAAAACCAAGACCGTTATAATTTGCCCACGAAATTATATCCTGTTCCTTAACCTTATAAAGAGGTCTAATCAGTTCCATACCCTCAAAGTTGGTACTGTGCAGTTTCGGAAGCATTGTTTTTATTTCGCTTGAATAGCACATACTCATCAAAACAGTTTCTATAACATCGTTAAAATGGTGTCCCAAAGCGATTTTATTGCAACCGAGTGATTGAGCTTTACTGTAAAGGCATCCCCTTCTCATACGAGCGCAAAGATAACACGGAGAGCCCCCTACCCTTACCGTAACATCAAAAATATCACTTTCAAAAATTTCAACAGGAACATTTAGAAGTTTAGAATTTTCTTCAATAAGTTTTCTGTTTTCCTTATTATAGCCTGGGTCCATCACAAGAAAAACTAATTGAAAAGGTATTTCACTGTGTCTTTGAAGTTGTTGCATACATTTTGCCATCAGCATAGAGTCCTTGCCGCCTGAAATGCAAACGGCAATTTTATCATTTTCTTTTATCAGTTCATATTCCTGAACCGCGCTTATAAAATTATTCCAAATGGTTTTGCGGTATTTTTTTATAATGCTTCGTTCAATTTGTATATGTTTTTCTAAAACCCTATCTGCCAAAAAATCACCCTAAAATAAAAATCCGTTACAGATATTATACCTGTAACGGATTAAAATTTCAATTATTTTATGCAGTCTTCTTAGATGTTGCTTTAATTACAAACAATGTGGCAACTGTTAATACTGTTGAGAAAGCAAGTGAAACCCAAACGTTTTGAACAAAACCTGCAAAGATATAGCTTACAAAAGAAATACCTGCAACTGTAATTGCATAAGGCAACTGTGTTGAAACGTGGTTGATATGGTCACATTGAGCGCCTGCAGAAGACATAATTGTTGTATCAGAAATCGGTGAGCAGTGGTCACCGCAAACTGCACCTGCAAGACAAGCAGACATACTCATAATGCCAAGTGGCGAACCGATATCAAAAATACTTGTAACAATCGGGATAAGAATTCCGAATGTGCCCCAAGAAGTACCGGTTGCAAAAGCAATACCGCATGCAACAATAAAAATGATAGCTGGCAAGAAATTGTTAAGCGCGCTTGCATTTTCTAAAGCGCCTTTAACAAATGTATCAGAATCTAAAAGACCTGTCATATTCTTTAAAGATGTAGCCATTGTCAGAATAAGGATAGCAGGCACCATTGCAATAAAGCCTTTTGGTACACAAGCCATGGCATCTTTAAAACTAATAAGACGGCGGGCAACAAAGTAAATAATTACGAATACCAAAGCAATAATACCGCCCCATGGAAGACCAACGGTAGCATCGGTATTACCGAAAGCATCAGCAAATGAAAGACCGCCTGTTTGACCTATGTAATAAAGAGCATAAACACAAATGCCGATAAGAACGAAAATCGGTAAAATAAGGTCAATCACCTTTGCTTTTGGATTAGCATCTGATTCTTTTTCGTTTGATTCAACTATGCCTGAAGTAAAGAGGTCGCCGTTTTCAGCATTCATTTCATGCAACTTCATCGGGCCGTAATCAAACTTCATTAAAGTTAATGAAATGATAAACACGAAAGTCATTAAAGAATAGAAATTGTAAGGAATTGCCTTAATAAACATATTAAGTCCGCTTACACCTTCGGGCGCATATTCAGAAACAGCAGCTGCCCATGAAGAAATAGGAGCTATCATGCAAATAGGAGCAGCAGTAGCGTCTATAAGATAAGCCAACTTAGAGCGTGAAATTTTAGCCTTATCTGTAACGGGACGCATAACAGCGCCAACTGTTAAGCAGTTGAAATAGTCATCAATAAAGATAAGCACGCCGAAAGCAAATGTAGCAAGCGATGCGCCTATTTTACCCTTAACGTGTTTTGCAGCCCAACGGCCAAATGCCTGTGCGCCGCCTGCCTTGTTAAGTAAAGCAACAATAACGCCTAAAATTACCAAGAAAACAAAGATACCGGCTGTGCCTGAAACGGCAGAAATAAATCCCTCGTTTGTTAAAGAATCGATTGTTTTAATTGGTTTAAAACCTGTTGCAAGCAAGCCGCCCGCTAAAATACCTACGAAAAGTGAAGAATAAACTTCCTTAGTAAGAAGTGCCAAACCGATTGCGACTACCGGTGGGAAAAGGGACCACAAAGTACCAACAGGAGATGTAATACTGCCTGTAAATGCACAAAGCACACCAAAGCCCACTACAAAAGCAATGATTAGCAATTTTGGAATAATTTTTTTAATTTGCATTGTTCTCAAACCTCCAATTTATAAAATAATATCATATATAGAATTTATTGTCAATTACGGGTTAAAAAAATTGTAAATTTCTGTAGCATTTTCGGGTGTAATTCCCTTCAGTGAAAACAGTTCTTCTACTGTAGCAGACCTTATTTTTTTCATACTGCCGAAATGCTTTAAGAGTAAATTTGCCTTTTTCTCGCCTATTCCCTTAATTTGAGTAAGTTCTCGGTTCAAGAGTTTTTTGCTTTGTAGCTTTTTGTGGTAAGAAATTGCAAAGCGGTGAACTTCATCCTGAATATTTGTAACAAGCGTAAAAGCACGGCGATTTGATTTTATTTCAATATCACTATCATTAGTAGCGATTGCTCTTGTGCGGTGCTTGGAATCCTTTACCATACCAAAAATCGGAACATCAATTTGGAACTCCTCTAAAACAGGTAAAACCGCAGAAATCTGACCCTTTGCACCGTCTAACAAAATTAAGTCAGGCAATGTTTTAAAGCCTTCATCAGTACCGTTTTTATATTCAGTAAAGCGGCGGCGTAAAACCTCCGCCATTGAACGATAATCATCTTGTCCTTCAAATGATTTAATCTTAAAACGCTTGTAAGCGCTTTTTAGAGGTCGTGCATCCTTAAATACAACCATTCCCGCAACATTGTTATCCCCCGCAGTGTTCGAAATGTCATAAGCTTCGATATAAGACGGGGTTTTATCAAGTCCCAAAAGCTTTCCTAATTCCTGAAGTGCAGTGATTTCCCTTACGTTACGCTCGGTTTTTTCGGACAAATTCTGTGCAGCATTATTTAAACACATATCCAAAAGACTTTTTTGCTCGCCTTGTTTCGGATTTATAAAGCTCACCTTGTGTCCCGATTTTTCACTTAACCACTTTTCAGTAACTAAAAATTCCGTTGTATCGCAGTCTATCAAAATTCTTTGAGGTATATCAGTTCTGTCTGCATAATAGCGGGTTAAAAACTCGTTATAAATTTCGGTTTTATCGGTGACACCCTCGATAAAATAGTGTTTTTTATCGGTAAGGCGGAAATTACGGAAAATCAAAACCTCCACGCAACAAAGCTCTCCAAAATGAGCGGTTGCGATAACATCTTGATTTTTGTAGGTAACACTTACAACCTTTTGTTTTTGATTTATTTTTTTAATCGCATTGATTCTGTCACGAATACGCGCCGCAGTTTCGAACTGCAAATTTTCCGCCGCGGTTTCCATTTTTTGTTGCAAAACGGCAATGGAACTTTCACCCACGTTACCGTTTTTAATATATTCAACGGCTGAATTCACCGTATCGAGATAATCGGTCAAAGGTATTTTATTTTTACAAGGCGCATCACAAATACCGATATGATAATTTAAACAAGGCTTCGAATAATCATCAAAACTTCTGTTACAGCTTGGCAATTTGAAAATTTTTCTAACCTCGTCAACCGTTTCATTAACAATAAATCCCGAATTATACGGACCTATAAATTCACCGCTTTTATCAACTTGCTTTGAGGAGACAATTTTCTTCCATTTGTCATTTGTGATTTTAATGTAAAAATATCCCTTATCGTCTTTAAGCAGAATATTATATTTGGGTTGGTTTTGTTTGATTAATGAATTTTCCAAAATCAAAGCTTCAAATTCACTGTCGCAAACAATATATTCAAAATCATCAACATTAGAAACCATTTTTCTCACCTTTTCGGTATGTTGGTTTCCAAGTCCAAAATACTGCGTAACGCGGTTTTTTAAAGCCTTTGCTTTGCCGATATATATAATTTCCCCGCCCTTGTTTTTCATAATATAAACACCTGGGTTCAAAGGAAGATTATTAGCCTTTGCCTTTAACTGTTTTAAATCCATTAATCTCACCTGCCTTTAAAAGTATTTTATTATATTTTTAACTTTACTTCAACAAAATTTTTTAATATAATAATAGTATGAGAAAAATATTATTGATTGTTTGTTGTTTTTTTATTTTTATTACGGGCTGCCAAAAATCTAAACCGGCTGTAAGGCAAGAAGTTACAGTGAATCTGCCAACCGATAATACTGTGAACGGATACCGAAAAGACGGCGAATTTACTGCCGACATAATACCCGAAAATGAAGTTTCTTTTTCTGAGACAGTTACTATAACCGTTAGCCTTTGCGGAAATAAAAATTCCAAAGTTTTTCACAAACTCAGTTGCAGTTCCGTTAAAAATATGAAGGAAGAAAACAAACAGTACTTTGAAACAGAAAAAGAATTTTTAAATAACGGTTATAAGCCCTGTAAAATGTGCAATCCTTAAATATTTTGTTTTTGTTCACCATATAATAATATAGAGGTGGCATAATGAAAACAAAATATAATATATTAGCCTTTTTGCTAATAGGCGTTTTGGGAACGGTTGGTCATTTTGTGTATGAATGGAGTGGCAACAGCCGTTTAATAGGTTGTTTTTTCGCAACTAACGAAAGCACCTGGGAGCATTTGAAATTACTATTTTTCCCAACCGTTATCTACTCAGTTATTGAATATATTTTTGTACAAAAAGAAATAAAAAATTACATCCCCGCTGTTATAATCTCGGTTATATCAGGGATGCTTGCAATCGTAACATTATTTTACACTTACCAAGGTGTTATTGGTAAAAATATAGATTTTTTAAATATTTCAATTTATTATATCGCTATTATAGTAATGTTGTTTGTGAAAACTAAAGTTATTGACAGTGAACGCCTTTCAAACAGAAACTGGTCATTAATATTTTTGCTAATCGGCGTGTTAATTGCATTTTTATTTTTAATATTCACCTACTCTCCGCCTAATTTAAATATTTTTTCAGAACCTAAAATCTTAAAATAAAAATTATAATCGCCTTCATAAGTTTTTAACTTGTGAAGGCGATTAATTTTACTAAATTATATTTTTTTAAACCAATTAATATCATTCGGGAGGCAGATGTGAATCATTTATAAATATTCCGGTAAGGTTATCTACATTAAACCTATCAGCAAATAATTTACATTTACATAAAAATATATAGTATATATTCTTTTTGGAATGGTGCAGAGTTTCGAAATTACCCTGCCCTTTTGATATTATCAAATCTGCCTTTTCAATTATTTCTTTAGCTTTGGGTGAAATTCTTTCTAAAACTGTTCCGGCGATAGCGGTCCCGTTATCAGTAACTGTTACCAATTTATCTAAACCGACTGCCTTAGCATCATCTATAGTACAATCATTGAGCACCGGTCTTCCACGAACAATAACATTTATTTTGATACTGTTATTAAGCTTTAAAATCTGCTTAATAAGAAGTTTGTCAAGAACAATTTCACCACAGTTATCAGTAAGATAAACAATATTTTTAGAGGTCATTATCTCTTTTTCAAACTGTTGAAAGCATGTATTGTCAATGATTATCTTTTCCGCATTATCAAGCCTTTGTCTAAGCAGTTTTTCATCAACACTTTCCATCGCGCCGAAATCGATAAAATTTCCTGTCATGGCATATTTTACAGCCGTTTTAAGTGGATTTTGCGATACTGCTATTTTAGACTCGATATCCTTTTCGAAGGTCATTAACAATTTATTGAAATAGCTTTTAATTTGTGAATAATCAAACTCTTCGCCAAAACTTTTTTTAAAGTCGTTAATCTGCTCTACTATTTCAGGTGCGCTCATAGACAAATCCGCATTACCTATTATTTTAATTATGCCCTGCATATATTCAGTTTTTTCAGCAACAGAAAAATTGTTAGGTATATTTTTTAAATACTTATTCAAAAGACAAGAAACACATTGAGAATTTAATCTTTGTATAATCATTTTAGCACTTCCTCAATCTTTCCAATAATCCCATAATCAGCATAATCAAAAATCGGAGCATTTTTATCAGGGTTGATTGCGATAACAACTCCCGACTGTTGCATACCAACAATATGATGAACTTGACCCGAAACACCGATAGCAATATAAACAGGTGGACTCACTGTCTTACCCGTAAGACCTACCTGCATACTGTAAGGCAGAATATCATTATCAACCGCTTTTCTTGTTGCGGCAATATCTGCATCCAAATCCTTTGCTAATACTTTTATTTTTTCAAGACTATCCTTAGAGCCAAAGCCTGCGGCTATAACAATATCACTACCAACTTGTGTGGTGCGTACAGTCGCCATTGCGGGTTTTGTTAAACTTTCAATTTTGGCGATTATACTGCCCGATAAAGCAGGACGGTACATAATAAGTTTATTACCGTCAGTCTCAAGTGCGGTACAATCAGCGCAAAGGCCAAGGTTTAAAATAGCACTGACTTGTGCAGAAATTTTTTTAGAAAGGGAATCGCTTCCCCAAAGTACAGCATTAGGTCTTAGTTCAGTTATTTTATTGGCTAAGTCATTAGCATCAGTAAGCGGTAAAACGGTGATATCATCGCTTACTGATTCTGCAAAGGCAAGCGGAGTTTCTCCTATAATACAAACCTTAGAAAGCTTTAATTCGGACTTGTTAGAAACAGCCACTTTTTCTCTATTCTTCTTCAAACCCTCTTCTATAGCGTTTTTAAGTTCATCGGCTGCAATAAACTTGCATTTTCTTTTACCCGACTCGTTCTCAAAGGTTTTAAGCACTCTTGTAGGTGAGCCCTTAAGTCCGCATTTTTCTATATCAGCGCCTAAATCCTCTGCCGACCAAACCTCAACCTCGCCCATTTTTGAAATAATACTCGGAAGCCTTAAATTATTAATGCGTTCTATAGTAAGTAATGCCGGAAGTGATACCGTTTGAGTACCCATATCACGGGTGATGCAAGTAATATTCTCACCTAATTCGTCAATACTCATAACATTAGTAATAAGGTTTGTCTGAGCATAAACAGATAGCATGGGCCCGGTTTGAGCAGTGTCGCCGACAAGTGTCTGCCTTCCACAGAAAATAAGGTCGGGCTTTATCTTTTTAACCGCAAGTGACAAGGTATATGCAGTGGCAATAGTATCAGAACCTACAAAAGCCTTATCGGACAAAAGAATTGCCTTTTTAGCGCCAAGTCTGGTAAGACGCAAAAGAAAATCCTTAACGTTCAAAGGACCCATGCTTATAATTATAACCTCTGCGCCTGAGATTTTAAGGGCTTCTTCATAAGCACAAGCATCAAAAGGATTTATCTCACCATCGAGTCCTTGACGAATACATACAAGTATTTTCATATTATCTCTCCGAGTAGATAGGTGCCAAAGCATCGTGTATTTTTTTATATTCATTAAATACTTTTCGATATTTTTGAGTATTGTCGGGGTTAGGATATGTAATATCTACAGCTTTTACACACTTTTCAACAGCTTCCTCAGCATTTTTGAAAACACCTACTGCTATACCAGCAAGCATTGCAGAACCAAAAGACGAATCTGAGCTTTCGGTGGTTTTAAGCGCAATACCTAAAGCATCGGCAATCATTTGACGCCAAAGTTTTCCCTTTGTGCCGCCACCGATTGCAGTAGCAACGGTATTATAAGGTATATTAAGGCTATCAAGATAAAGTTTGCTATCTAAAAGTGAATATGCCACACCTTCAAGAACCGCCCTTGTAAAATGCGCTTTTGTATGAGTTGCACGAACACCTGTAAAACTACCACAAAGCATAGGGTCGGCGTAAGGTGTAAGTTCTCCGTTTAAATATGGATGGAAAATCATACCGTCGCAACCTATGGGAAGTTGAGCAGCGTCCATATCAAGTTCTTTGTAATCACCGCCGAAGGTATCTCTGTACCAACGATAAGAAGCAGCACAAGATTTTGTAGCTGTTCCGGGATACCAAAGTCCCTCCGCTATATGTGAATAATTAACTAAATGTCTGTCAGGGTATGGTTTATCTGTTATAACACAAATTCTGCCGGCGGTAGCAAGTTTTACAGTTACATCACCTTTTTTAACAGCACCGCTCGCAAAAACTTCCATAACCGTATCTGTAGTTCCGCAAATAACAGGTGTTCCCTCTTTAAGACCTGTAGCTTCTGCGGCAGACTGTGTAACGTTACCTATAATATCGGTAGGGTTTACTATTTTAGGTAGCATTTCAGTCATTATACCCGCCAATTTGCAAAGTTCCTCATCCCACTGCATTTTGTTGCAGTCAAATAGCATGCTACCCTCTGCTTCAATATAGTCTGTGCAAAAAACTCCCGTTAAAAAGTAGCGCACATAATCTTTTTCGAAGAAGATATATTTAACCTTTTTAAAAATTTGAGGTTCAGCTTGTCTAAGCCAGATTAGTTGAGGTAAAGTCCAAATAGTATCAGGCTTATGGAAAGTTTTATTAAAAATTTCCTCACCTAAATCGTTGCGTAATTTATCCGCTTGAGACCTTGAACGTGTATCAGTCCAATGTATAGCATTTCTAAGTGGTTTGAAATTCTCATCGCAAACAAGAGAGGTATGCGTTGCAGAATCAATTGCTACTGCCAATATGTCATCGGCAGCTATATCACTTTTTGAAATTAAAACCTTACTATTTTCGCAAAGTGCATTTATCCAATCCTCAGGTGCTTGTTCACAAGCACCACTCTGTGGATAAAGTGTTGGATATTCAACTGTATTTTCAGCAATTATATTTCCATTTGTATCAATAAGTGTTGCTTTAGAAGCTCCGCCGCCAAAATCTATACCTAAAAGATATTTCATTATATATTCTTCCTCTTAATACTTAATTTGAAAATTTTCGCCTGTAATTCCTGCAACTACACCTCTATTTTTTAAGGTTTTATTGTGTATATGACAAATTATCCATTTGTTTTTTCTGAAAAGTAATGGATTGTGAGTACTAACCGCAAGGTCAGTATTAGTATCCTTCGGCAAACCAACGACACATCCAAAACCATCTTTACTTACTTCGCAAGGACAAAAATGCAATGATGTGGAATAAACTTCAACGACTGTACCGGCAGGAAGATAAAAAGCTTTAAACTTTGAAGAATCAATCTTGCCGTCTACTATATCCCAGATATGACCGAGAAGTAAAACCAAGGGTGTTACCGCAATATTAATTTCACTTGAGGTATGCCACTCAGTAGCGTTCATAAGTGTATTATGACCCCAACAGTAACCAATCTGTGTGGGAAGTGAACCAAAGCACTCATTTTTAATCTCTGTTGCAATTTTTAAAGTTTCAAATGCTTCACAAGTAGGAACATAAGAAGAACCGCTTTCAGGATTTTCTATTTTCTTTGCAACCTCTATAATTTCATTAGCATCCAAAGTTTTAATGATTTTACCAAAAGGTGCAAATTCCTTATCTGTTACATTATAAAACTCAATTTCAGGATTTAATTTCTTTAATTTTTCTAACATTTCAGTCACCTTTATTCAACAATTGTAATTGAGTGGGTATATTTAAACTCTTTACCTATCTCAAGTGAAGTTATTCCCTCTTTCTCGGTTATATCATAGCTGCTGCCTACGATATCCTGAACGCCGTTCCAAGGCTCAACACACATATAAGGTGCATTAGGCTTATGCCAAAGAAGGAAATATTTAGCATCAGGAAAATCAACACGAACCGCTTTTCCTGTTTTTCTATTTCTGAGTGTTGCCGACTTTGATTTTAAATCCTTGAATACTAATGCATCAATAGTAAAATATTTATCATAAAGTGGCAAGAAATTTTGATCCTTTATGATTTCCAGTTTTGAATTTGAAAGTAGATTTCCGTAAAGTATATAAGAATCAAGGGTTTCATTCTGAGGAAACAAAACGTCATAATCTTCAATTCCCTCTGGTGTAGCATAGCCCTCGTGCGAGCCGATATTAAAATACATTGTTTTATCAGTTTTGTTGATTACCGAGTAATCAATTTTAAGGGTTTTGCCCTCTAAACTATAAAACACCCTGAGCTCATAATCAAATGGGAATTTTTGTTTTGTCTCATCGTCGGATTTATGTAAAAACACGGCACTGCTGTCGGTTTTGCTTTCAACACTAAAGGTTTTAAAACGTGCATATCCATGCTTTTCTAAGGTGTATTCTTTGCCTTCGAAAATATATTTATCGTCCTTAAGTCCTCCGCAAATCGGGAAAAGAACGGGCGCAGTTTTACCCCATACCGCAGGGTCTCCGCTCCACATGTTTTCGACACCATTTTTCTTGATGCTCTTGATTTCGGCGCCAAATTCGGAAATTTCAACTGCC
>JAZRAQ010000039.1:0-37468 GCA_045634645.1 Acutalibacteraceae bacterium | reverse complement strand
CAAGTTTTAACATTTGCATCACCTTTTAATTTAGTATTTAACTATATTATTATAAATGTATTTATAAGTGTAATCAAGGCCTAAATGTAAATTTTTAGTAAACAAAAAAATAAACAACCCTACCAAAAGGTAGAATTGTTTATTTGGCGCGCTGAAGAAGATGCATCTGCTGCGCATCTGCCGTGCTCGGCGACCGTTACGCAAAGCTTACAGTACCCGCCTCACACTTCGCAGCTAAAAACAATTATCAATTGTTTTCTTAACGCTGCTCACCCTCTCAGAGTTCGAATCTTCACACATAAAAAATAGCAGCCACACCTAAAGGTGTAACTGCTATTTTGGCGCGCTGAAGAAGATTCGAACTCCCGACCTTCTGGTCCGTAGCCAGACGCTCTATCCAGCTGAGCTATCAGCGCAAATACAGTCTTTTTAAACCGCCATAGTATAATATCATATCTATTTTCAAAAATCAAGTGTTTTTTTAAAGTTTTAGGTAAAAATTTAAAAAGTAGGGTAATTCCCTACTTTTTATAAAAATTCACGCATTTCAAAACCTAATTTTTCTTCAAGATTAATTAATTTCTTGCATATTTCCTTTGATTTTTCATCAGCGGCTTTATACTGATTTAAATATTTAGTGAGCGATTTTACACCCATATTACATCCGTCAGTAATTAAATCTGCAATAGTATTGTCCGACTCATTCATAACAAGTTTCATATTAGTCTTCATCCAAGACATACCCTTTGCAATAGGATTTGGTTCTTTACCTTCGTCATTATATTTCCCAAGTTGCTCTTGTAATTCCTTATCTAATTCATCATGTTTATCCTTGTTAGCGTTTAAGCAACTTTTCAATTTGTCTGATTTTACATAATCATATACCTCATCAATCGCACTAACTCCCATTTTTACACCGGCATCGCATTCGCGTAAAAGTTTAATTGTATCCTGTTCAATCATATTATAACACTCCTTTTAAAATATCATACCCTAAATGTTAAATAATATTGGTTTTTTATAATCTTTTTGACAAACAGTATGTTATATGTTAAACTAAGAAAAAATATATATGAGGTGAGTTTATGTTAAAAGGTATTCCTAAAATATTATCCCCACAATTACTTAAAGTTCTATGCGAAATGGGACACAGTGACAGAATTTGTATTGCAGACGGTAATTTCCCCACCGAAACAATGGGTAAAAATGCCATTGTTGTCCGTATGGACGGTCATTCGGTTCCCGAAATTTTAGATGCAATCTTAGAGGTATTTCCTCTTGACACCTATGTTGAAAAGCCTGCTGTTTTAATGCAGCTTATGGATTGTGATAAAGGTAAAATCGCAACTCCGATTTGGGATGAATATGCAAACATTATTTCAAAGCACGATACAAGAGGCAAAGATGCTATTGACAATATCGACCGCTTTAAGTTCTATGACGAGGCGAAAGAATGCTACTGCATCATTGCAACAGGTGAAAGTGCAGTTTACGCTAATATAATGTTGCAAAAAGGCGTAGTAAAATAAATACCTAAAGGAGTCTTACCAATGCCCGATATAATTCCTCAGATTTTAGGCATTTTCGGTCTCGTCATAATCGTACTTTCATTTCAGTGCAAAGAAAACAAAAACTTTTTTCTTATGCAAGGCTTTGGCAGTTTCTTTTTCTTTCTGAATTTCATCTTGATTGGTGCTTACGGCGGAGCATTTTTTAATTTATCTAATCTTGTGCGTGGTTTACTCTTTTTAAAAAATCCTAAAAAAATATGGAAACTTCTCGCAGTAGAAGCGGTGTATATATTCTGTCTTATTTTCTCTATCTTCTTAGACCACTCAGCCAAACAAATAATACTAACCTTAATTCCCTTTTCCGCTTTAATAATAATGAGCGTATTTATGTGGATTGGCAACTCTAAACATATTAGATACTTTCAGATTGCATATATGTCACCCTCTTGGATAGTTTACAACTGCTTTAATCTTTCCATCGGCGGTATAATTTGCGAATCTTTCAATATGGTATCCTCCGCTCTTTACCTTATACGGTTAAAAAAACAAAACAAAAAACAACCATAATAAAAAGATGCTACTTTTAAACGGTAGCATCTTTTTTGTTTTATAATTTAAATGACGGAGAGGATGTTTCTTTCCTGAATGCAATCGGTGTAATACCCTCGGTTCTCTTAAATGCTTTAAAGAAAAGTGCGTGGTCTGAATAACCGCATTTTTCACCTATTTCACTCGCCGACAAGTCGGTCTCCTGCAAAAGTTTCTTAGCGTAGTCAATCTTTTTTGCAGTAATATACTGCATTGGCGGTTTTCCAATATACTTTTTAAAAACATGTGAAATATAGTATTTACTTACATGCAATTTCTCACAGACTGTATCAAGCGAATCAATTTTTGTGAAATTTTTATTTATGTACTTGTATATTTGATTAAAAATCGCATTCGTTACAAATTTTGCCTCTGAAATATTAGCAAGCCTTAAAATATCTATAAGTATAAGTCTCGCGAGATATTTTGTTATAAGTTCGTTATACTTTTCTTCCCCTCTGGTTTCTTCCACTAATTTTGTAAAATAAAATCCTATCTTCTCTTCGTCTTTCCCAGTATGAATTATAGGCTCGGCATCTGGGGCAATTAAAAAATCAGTTGGAAAATCGTTAATCTTAAAATTCGTAATTCCAAAAAAGCCCATTTCAAGACCCGCTTTTGCCGAAGTCGACTCCTCATGTTTGGTATCAGGATTATATACTATTATATCACCCTTTTTTACCGGGTAAGATTTTCCGTTTATAACAGTTTTTCCATTTCCCGAAAAAACAAACATAACTTCACAAAAGGGATGCTTATGAGATTTTTCATTCCATTTCTTAATTCTCTCTAATTTCCCTGCGTATAAACATTTTGTATCAAGTTTAATTACATCTGCATTTGTGTATGTAACCCTTCTTTTTTCGGTATATAAATTGTCCAGATAGTCCTTCATTATGCACCTCCAAGGAATTTTTTAATTAAAAATGCTTTAAAGAAAAAGTGTTGATTTTTGCGATTTGCTAAAATTAAACATTTTGGCTAAATCATACAATCATTATACTTTTTGTGGATATAGTTTATCAATTTTTTGTTTTTATACATATAAATATAGCATATTGCTCATATAATTTCAATAAGAAATTGAATTTTTTGTGTCGATTATTGTGAATTTTATTATAGTTTATGCTATTGTAAATTCAAAAAACTCGTTATACAATTAGATTGAAATAAGAGAACAAAGGAGGGGCAACTAAATGCAGAAAGCAATCCTCGAAATGAACAATATACATAAACGCTTTCACGGTGTATATGCTTTAAAAGGTGTTCATTTTGATTTGCGTTGTGGCGAAGTTCATGCGCTAATGGGTGAAAACGGTGCCGGTAAATCCACGCTTATGAAGGTTCTTTGCGGAATCCATAACCGCGATGAAGGCGATGTAATCCTATTTGATAAGCATGTAAATTTCTCCACTATCAAAGAATCCCAAGATGCAGGTATAAGTATGATTCATCAGGAACTTAATATGATGAACCACTTAACCGTAGCTCAAAACATTTATATAGGCCGCGAACCGATGATTAACGGGGTCTACATAGATGACAAAAAAATGGAAAAAGATGCAGCTGAACTTTTTGAAAGAATTGGTGTAAATATTGACCCTGCTGCTACTCTCGGCACTTTAACCGTTGGTAAGCAACAAATGGTTGAAATTGCCAAAGCCGTTTCCAGAAACGCAAAAATTTTAGTTTTAGACGAACCCACCGCTGCATTAACTCAACTTGAAGTTGAAGAATTGTTTAAAATAATGAACGACCTCAAGAGCAAGGGCATCGGAATGATTTACATTTCTCACAGAATGGATGAGATTAACCGCATTTCTGACAGAGTAACAGTAATGAGAGACGGTGAATATGTAGGCACTTTGATTACCAAAGATACAACCAAAGATGAGATTGTTAAAATGATGGTTGGTCGCGTTATATATGGTGACAAAAAAGAACAAAGTACTGTTCCCCAAGATGCTGAGATTGTTTTAGAGGTTAAAAATCTTAACCGCGGTAAAGAGATAAGAAATGTCAATTTCAATTTGCGCCGAGGCGAAATTCTCGGTTTTTCGGGACTTATGGGCGCAGGCAGAACTGAAGTGGCCAGAGCTATTTACGGCGCCGACCCTAAAGACAGTGGCGAAATCTACATAAACGGTGAAAAAGTTGATATTAAAACTCCCGAAATTGCAGTTGAAAAAGGAATATGCTATCTTTCTGAAGATAGAAAGAGATATGGATTATTGCTTGATAAATCGGTTGCTGAAAACTCAGTTTTAAGTTCTTTAGATAACTACATCAAATTTGGTTGGATTAACGAAGATGCAATCGAAAAAGATGCAAAGAAAGAAAACCAAAAACTTAAAACAAAAACACCATCTGTTAGACAGATTACTAAAAATCTTTCGGGTGGTAACCAACAAAAGGTTATCGTTGTTCGTTGGCTTCTTAAAAATTCCGATATCTTTATCTTTGACGAACCAACAAGAGGTATCGACATTGGCGCAAAGAGCGAAATGTATACTCTTATGGAAGAACTTGCAAGTCAAGGTAAATCCATTATTATGATTTCCTCTGAACTTTCTGAAATTCAGCGTCTTAGTGATAGAGTTATTGTTATGTGCGAAGGTAGAATCACCGCAGAACTTGATATTAAAGATGCAACTCAAGAAACTATTATGAAATATGCTACCATGAGAGAGGAATGATAATATGAAATACAGTAATAGCTTCGCAAGAAGCGCAAGAAGAACAAAAAACAGTTTTATTAATTTTATTACCAATAAAGGTAAACAAAACCTTATTGTAATCGCTGCGTTAGTTGTACTTATAGCTATATTTGCATTTCTAAACCCAAACTTTATCAATAAAAACAATATCGTTAGTATGGCTCAGTCATTAGCTCCCTACGCTATGTTGGCTCTTGGTGTTACCTTCGTAATCGCTACCGGCGGTATTGACCTTTCAATTGGTACGGTTTGTATTGCCTCGGCAGTAATAGGCGGTAAACTTTATATGCTCGGTATGCCACTTTGGGCAACAATCCCTGTAATGATTGCTATAGGCACTTTATTTGGATTTGTAAACGGTATACTTGTTGCAAAACTTAAGCTCCCTGCATTTATTGCCACCTTAGGTACAATGATGTTCTCAAGAGGTATCAGCGCTATTATTGCCGCTATCCCGAACATCTTCTACCCCAGCGGAACTTGGTTCAATAAAGTATTTTCAAATGCTGACGGTATTCCTACCGGACTTATCTGGATTGTAGTATTCGCCGCTTTATGTATGTATCTTATGTATAAATGCAAAATTGGTAGATACATACTTTCTATCGGTAGTAACGAAGAAGCAACCCGTCTTTCCGGTATTAATACAGAAAAATATAAGATTATTGCTTACACCTTTAGCGGTGTAGCCGCAGGTATTGCCGCTATCTTCTGGGCAGCATCATTCCCCACCGTTGCAGCTGCAACAGGTAACGGAATGGAGCTTGACGCTATTGCCGGCGTTTACATAGGCGGAACAAGCTCTGCAGGTGGTACAGCATCCATCACAGGTTCTGTAATCGGTAACATTATGTTAGTTATTATTCGAAGCGGTCTTAACTTTGTGCTTGCAAAATTCAACTTGAATCTCAATTCAACTTATGTTACATACGCACTTACCGGTCTTATCGTTGTTGCCGCTGTTCTTATGGACGTTATTAAGAATAAGAACGCCGCAAAGGTTAAGATTGAAACCGAAAAAGATGTTGCAAAGCGCATTAAGAAACAAGCTCTTGCTGATTTTGAAAATGAAATCGATTTAACCATTTCTTCCGAATTGACTTTGGAAGAAAAGAATGCAAAAATTGCTGAACTCGAAAAGCAAATAGCTGCTTTGTAATTCTTTTTCAGATTAACTTGTATTGTTTTACAGCTTATGCTGTCTACAATAAAAATTTTTAAAAGGAGAGATATCCATGAAAAAACTATTAGCAATCGTTTTAGCATTACTCATGTTAGTTACTGTTTTCGCAGGTTGCGGAGCAAAAACTGACGAAAAAACAATCGCAGTTATCGCTAAGGGCGAATCACACGCTTTCTGGCAATCAGTTAAAGCTGGTG
Source organism: Acutalibacteraceae bacterium (assembly GCA_045634645.1). Taxonomy (GTDB): domain Bacteria; phylum Bacillota; class Clostridia; order Oscillospirales; family Acutalibacteraceae; genus UBA737. Next base: position 31,272 of record JAZRAQ010000039.1, on the reverse strand, counting down.
CAGAAGCTGCTGCTGAAAAGTATGGTTATGCTGTTACTTTCCGTGGCCCTGCAAGCGAATCAGCTAAGGACCTTCCCTCTCAGATGGAAATGGTTCAGACAGCAATCTCCAATAACGCTGACGCTATTGTTCTCGCAACAATCGGTACCGGCTTTGTTGACAAACTAACAACCGCTTTTGACAATGGTACTCCTGTAGTTCAATTCGACAGTGGTATCTGGGCAGATGACGTTAAAGCACTTGATTCTGCTAAAAAGAACCCCATCAAAGCTTCTGTTGCTACAAGTAACACTAAAGCTGCTGGCGTTGCTGCTGAGAATTTCTTCAATGCAATCAAAGCTGACATTGCTGCTGCTGACAAGTATGTTGTTGGTGTTATTCAACATGACGAAACCCAAACAGGTATTGACAGAGCTAATGGCTTCATTGATAAATTCAAAGCTTTAGCAGATGCTGACGAAACAACAAAGGGCAAGTATGAAATCGCTCACGAAGTTAAACCTGGTGATGCAGATAACGCTTACAAAACTGCTCTTGAAGCTTTATACGAAAAGAAAGCTTCTGCTATCTTCATGTCAAACGAAGGCGTTGTTAAGCAAGTTTATGATGCTATCGGCGCTGCTGGCAAGAAATATGACAATATTAAGTTCTGTGGTTTTGACGCAGGTACTAAGCAAATTCAATGGATGAAAGCTACATCCGGTGCTAAACTCATCGGTTCTGTTGCTCAGGATTCATTCCAAATCGGTTACAATGCTGTTGAGCAAGCTATCTTCGCTCTCGAAGGCAAAGAAGTTACCGCTGATGTTGCTATCGCTGGCGCATGGTGGGATGCAACAAACGTTGACGATATGATTAAAGACAACCTCGTTTATGAAGGTTAATTTAAGTTTATTTTGCGAAAATTTTTAAAATATTGTTAATTTAGGGCGAAAAGCTTAAAATAATAATTATCAAAGTTTAGACTGTTTGATTACATGAATTTTGGTCTCTCCCTAAATATAGGGGGAGACCTTCCTTTATATAAAAACCATAAATTTGAAAACAATTTTTGTTTAAAACAAAATTAATTATATTTATTAAATCCACTTAGGAGGTAAAAAATATGGCAAAAAACAGATATGTAGGTGACTATCCCGTAATTGGTATCAGACCAATTGTTGACGGACGCAGAGGACCTCAAATGATGCGTGAAAGCCTTGAACCGCAAGTTTGGGCAATGGCTAACGCTGCAAAGAAATTGTTTGAAGAAAATCTTTTCTATTCAAATGGAGAACCTGTTAAGGTTGTACTTGCCGATACCTGTATCGGCCGTGTACCTGAAACTGCAGCTTGTGCTGAAAAGTTCAAGAAAGAAGGCGTTTCTATCACTCTTTCCGTAACACCCTGTTGGTGCTACGGTAGTGAGACTATGGATATGGACCCAACCACTATTAAGGGTGTATGGGGCTTTAACGGAACAGAGCGCCCCGGCGCAGTTTACTTGGCAGCAGTTTTAGCAGGACATGCACAAAAGGGTCTCCCCGCTTTCGGTATCTACGGTCACGAAGTTCAAGACCGTGAACAAGTAAGCGAAATCCCTGAAGATGTAAAAGAAAAGCTCTTAAGATTTGGCCGTGCTGCTGTTGCTGTTAAAACAATGCAAGGTAAATCTTACCTCCAAATTGGTTCTCAATGTATGGGTATTGCCGGTTCTATTATCGACCAAGATTTCATCGAAACATACTTGGGTATGCGCGTAGAGTCTGTTGACGAGGTAGAAATTCTTCGCAGAATGGAAGAAGGCATTTATAACGAAGAGGAATATCAAAAAGCTCTTGCTTGGACAAAGGAACACTGCAAGGAAGGTCGCGATGATAACCCCGAATCAGTTGAATTCTTAGGTGAAACCAGAAGAATTAAATTTAACGATGAAGAAAAGCAAAAACAATGGGAATTCACCGTTAAAATGTACTGTATTATAAAAGACCTTATGGCAGGTAACGACAAGTTGTCTGACGAATTTGAGGAAGAAAAGGTCGGTCATAATGCTATTGCAGGCGGTTTCCAAGGTCAAAGACAATGGACAGACCATTGGCCAAACTGTGACTATCCAGAGGCACTTCTCTCCTCTACCTTTGACTATGAGGGTGCTCGCGAGCCTTACACATTAGCAACCGAAAACGATGTTTTAAACGGTCTTAGCATGCTCTTTATGAGACTCTTAACCCACCGTGCACAAATTTTTGCTGATGTTCGTACATACTGGTCGGGCGACGCCACAAAGCGTGTTACTGGCTATAAGTTAAAGGGCAAAGCAAAAGATTCTGACGGTATTATCCACCTACTCAATTCAGGCGCAGCTTGTTTGGATGCTTCAGGCGTATGTACTGATGAAAACGGCAACGCTACTATGAAGAAGTGGTGGGAAGTAACCGACGAGGATATCAAGAAAATGACCGACGCTACCGTTTGGTGCGAAGCAGGTCAAGATAACTTCCGTGGCGGCGGATTCTCAAGCCACTATACCACCAAAGCAGAAATGCCTTGCACAATGATTAGATTAAACCTTGTTAAAGGTTTGGGTCCTGTTCTTCAAATTGCTGAAGGATGGACAGTAAATCTTCCTGATGAAGTATCTGATACTCTTATGGAAAGAACCAATCCTACTTGGCCTTGCACTTGGTTTGCTCCCCGTTGTGACGGCAAGGAAGGCAGCGCTTTCAAAACCGCTTACGAAGTAATGCAAAACTGGGGCGCTAACCACGGTGCTATTTCTTACGGACATATCGGTGCTGACCTTATCACTATGTGTTCAATGTTAAGAATACCCGTTTGTATGCACAATGTGCCGGAAGATGAAATTTTCCGTCCTGCTTGCTGGAACGCATACGGTATGGACAAAGAGGGCGCTGACTACCGCGCTTGCGAAACCTACGGTCCACTTTATAAGAATGTTTAATTACTAAAATAAAAAACCTCCAAGTCTACAAACTTGGAGGTTTTTCAGCAATAAAATATATCAAAAATTCAATCTTTAAGAGTATTATAGCATAAAATCAGCGGAGCCACTATAACCGAATATGTTTTTAGTGAACAGTGAAAAAGTAAAATCCCGAACGCTTTCGCATTCGGGATTTTTTGGGTATTTCGAACTTAATGGCACGAATGAAATGTGCCTAAAAATTAAATTTGAATATGATTTTGCGAAAAATGCTCACGAGTAATCTTAACTACAATTCCAGACAGACCAATAAGTGCTATAAGATTAGGTACTGCCATGAGGGCATTAAAACAGTCAGCTACAAGCCATACTGTATTTATCTCAGCAACTGCTCCTATAAACACAAAGGCAACGTAGATAATCCTGTAAATACCAATAGCTGTTTTTGAATGGTTTTTAAATATGTATCCAACGCTAACTTCGCCGTAATACGCCCAACCAAGTATGGTTGAAAGAGCAAAGAAAACTGTTGAAACCGCAATTCCAATTCCGCCTATATAAGGTATAGCCTCATCAAACGCAGCGCTGCTGAGTGCTGCACCGCTAACGGAAGGAAGCTCACCGGAAGCATAAGCCGATGAATAAATATCAGATGTGAGAACAACTATAGCAGACATCGTACAAATAATTATTGTCGTGATAAACACTTCAAATACGCCCCAAAGGCCCTGCTTAACGGGATCTTCGGTACTTGATGCAGAGTGAGCAATCGGAGCGCTACCAAGACCTGCCTCGTTTGAAAAAACGCCTCTGCCAACACCATAGCGCATTGCGGATAATATACCATATCCCGCAACTCCTCCAAATGCAGATTTGAAATTAAACGCCTCGTTAAATATGAGTGTAAAAGCATTTGGAATCTTATTTGCGTTAAATGCAAGCGCAACAACCGATGCAAGTATAAAGAAAACCGCCATAATAGGCACTAATTTTTCGTTTACCGTAGCAATTCTCTTCACACCGCCAATAATAACAAATCCTACAATTACTGTAAGAATTACTCCGGTTATCCATGGTGCAACATTAAAATTCGAATTAATAACCCCTGAAATTGAATTTGATTGTGTAGTATTTCCCGTACCTATGCAGGCAATCATTGCAAACACAGCAAAAAGAATAGCAAGCCACTTAATGCCCAGACCGTTTTTAATATAGTACATAGGACCGCCTCTGAAAGCTCCGTGCTTGTCCTTCTCTCTAAATTTAAGAGCAAGAACAATTTCAGAATACTTTGTCACCATACCGAAAAGTGCGCTTATCCACATCCAAAATACGGCACCGGGGCCACCAAGCACCAACGCAGTTGCAACACCGGCAATACTTCCTGTACCAATAGTTCCCGCAAGCGCAGTGGTGACAGCTTGAAACGGACTTACACTGCCCGCATCTCGATGATGTAATTTTTTATTAAACATCATCCCTACTGTATTTTTTAAAACATATCCAAACTTTCTAAATTGCAAGAAACCAGTTCTGATAGATAAAAAGACACCTGCTGCAATCAAAAGAAACATCATAGCAATGCTGAGAATATTATCATATGCAAATCCAAGAAAACCATTTAAAGAATCAAGTATTTTTTCCATTACAAATCACCAATTAATTAACTTATATCTTGTATATAAAAACAATCTACTCCATATCCGTATAAAGAATATTTTAAGAAGATTGCATTATTTGAAACCAACTACTTTTTAACAAAAAGTAAACAATAAAAATCCCAAGCACATAATGTCCTTGGAATTTTTTGGAGCTGCTAACCAGAGTCGAACTGGTGACCTCATCCTTACCAAGGATGCGCTCTACCTCCTGAGCCATAGCAGCATAATATATAAGCGACTTTAATATTATACTTAAAGTCGCTTATAAAGTCAAGCATTATTTTTCGGGAATTGGATAGTTTTCAAGAATATAGTCCATATCCTTATCTCCTCTACCAGAAAGGTTGAGGAGAATTGAACCGTTTTTCATTTCTTTTGCAAGTCGAATTGCATGCGCTACTGCGTGACTGCTTTCAATTGCAGGAATAATTCCCTCCATTCGAGAAAGCTTAAAGAAAGCGTCAACCGCCTCTTCATCAGAAACAGTATCATACTTAACTCTGCCCAAATCCTTTAAAAATGCGTGTTCCGGACCAGAAGACGGATAGTCAAGTCCGCTTGCAACAGAGTAAACAGGCGCTGGCTCACCGTTTTCATCCTTTAACATAATACTGTTAAAACCGTGCATTATTCCCTCTTCACCATATTGAAGACTTGCGGCGTGGTCACCAAGCTTTTTACCTCTACCTAAGGGTTCAACGCCATAAATATCAACATAATCATTTAAGAAACCTGAAAAGAAACCTGCCGCATTCGAACCGCCGCCAACACATGCGGTTATAACATCGGGTAAATGACCTGTCATTTCTAAGAATTGTTCTCTCGCCTCAATTCCAACAACATGTTGGAAATCACGTACCATCATTGGAAAAGGATGAGGTCCTAAAACCGAACCGATACAATAGATACAATCTTTATATTCCTTAGAATATGCATCAAAAGCGGCGTCAACAGCCTCTTTCAAAGTAGCAAGACCGTGTGTAACCTCTACCACATTAGCGCCTAAAATCTTCATTCTGGCAACATTTGGAGCCTGCTTTTTAATATCGACACTACCCATATAAATATCGCACTCTAAGCCAAAGAAAGCGGCAGCAGTAGCAAGCGCTACACCGTGTTGTCCTGCGCCTGTTTCAGCAATAACCTTTTTCTTGCCCATATATTTCGCAAGCAAGGCTTCACCCATACAGTGATTTAATTTATGTGCGCCTGTGTGGTTTAAGTCCTCACGTTTAGCATAAATCTGAACATTACCCAAGTGATTACTTAATCTCTCTAAATGGGTAATAGGAGTCGGTCTGCCTTGAAACTCCTTACGCACACGGCGAAGCTCATTAATAAATTTTCTCGACTGACAAATCGAAAAATATGCCTCGGTAATTTCTTGCATAGCGGTTTTCAATTCCTCTGAAATATAACGACCGCCGTATTTTCCGAAATACCCGTTTTGGTCGGGATAGTTTTTAAAATAGGTGTCAAAGTTTACATCATTTAATATCATAAAATACCTCCAAAAGAAAAAGTCTTGCCCCATTCGGGACAAGACTTGTAAAATCCTGCGGTACCACCCGAGTTGTCAATTATATGACCTCTCTATCTTACACTAAAATGTAAGCCGATTTGGTAACGGGTACGGACCCCCGTCGACTGCTACTAACGAAAAACGCTTTCGGTCGCCCTCATAAGTCCATTCACTAAACTGCAAACTACAACCTTTCACCAAACGGTTGCTCTCTAAAAGTCACAATATAGCTACTACTCTTAATCACAGGTTTTAATATTAACAGAAATTAGTTATTAAAGAAGCTCATTACATCTTCGTAATTTTCATCATCGTTATTGGTATTCATTAGAGTGTCTAAAACATCAGATTTAGAATCCTTCTTTTCATCGCCCAAACCTGTAGCAACAACTGTTACGCGGATTGTATCTTCAATTGATTCATCAAGCTGAGCACCCCAAATAATTGTAGCGTCAGGATGAGCCATATCAGAAATGATAGAAGAAGCAAGTTCAACTTCTTCAAGACCTATATCAACAGAACCGGTAATGCTGATAATTACACCGCGCGCATTATCCATTGAGGTTTCAATAAGGGGACTGCTGATTGCAGCACGTGCAGCTTGTTCTGCCTTGTCGCGACCAGTTGCAATACCAACACCCATGTGTGCATAGCCTGCATCTGCCATAATAGACTTAACATCAGCAAAGTCAAGGTTAACAAGTGCAGTAACATTGATAAGTTCAGAAATGCTTTGAACACCTTGACGAAGAACATCATCAGCAATATCAAAAGCATTTTTGAATGTAATCTTTTCTTGAGAAACATACTTAAGACGCTCGTTAGGAATAACTACCAAGCTATCTACATGCTCACGCAAAGCAGCAATACCTGCCTCTGCCTGAGTCATACGCTTTTTGCCTTCAAAAGCAAAAGGCTTTGTAACGATACCAACAGTAAGGATTCCCAATTCTTTAGCGATTGAAGCAACAACAGGAGCAGCACCTGTACCTGTTCCGCCACCCATACCTGCGGTAATGAAAATCATATCAGCATCACGAATAGCGGCAGCTATTTCGTCGCGTGATTCTTCAGCTGCGGCATGTCCGTTATTAGGATTACCGCCAGCACCCATACCTGCAGTAGTCTTATCACCAATTTGTAATTTAGTATTTGCTTTTGATTTAAGTAAAGCTGCCTTATCAGTATTTATGGCAACAAATTCAACTCCTCGAACACCGGCATCTACCATACGGTTTACTGCGTTTCCGCCGCCTCCGCCGACACCTACAACCTTAATTTGAACTACATTTGCTTGTTCGTCTACAAACTCAAATGGCATTTTAATTCCTCCGTATTTATGTAAATATTCTTCTTAACATAATGACATATATAAATATTAACACATTATCTTCTAAATTTCAACACTTTTTATTACAATTTTGTTATTTTTTTAATTTGTGTTATTTTGTCTAAAAATTCCTTGCTGTTTTTGTTCATTTAGCATACTTAAATCAAAAGTGCCTTTTATTGAATTTTCCAATTCAGCTATTGCTGTATTCAAATACTTAACCTTATATTCAAGTGCAGCATCGCTACCGAAAATAACCTCAAAACGACCCTCAACACCGGCAGTCAAATTTATATACTCAGTAGCATTTATATAATCAATTGAAAGATTATAAGTATTTAAAAGTTCTATCAGATTATCAATTTGCTGTTTTGATTTTTCTTCTTTAAATTCAACAGCATTTCCCACCTTGCAAACGATATTATCCGCAATCACTAATATTAAATCTTCCGATTTTTCGAGTGTCTTTTCAAGCACCCAACCGTCTTTACTAACGGTATAAAAATTCTCCTTCACTTGATAGCAGGTATGTCTTTTTGCATCTGTAACACTGACTTTCAAAGTATCAGGCAAGATTCGTTCAATTTTTATATCTTCTATAAAAGGTAACTTTTTCTTTAGTTTATTTAAAATATCATTCTTTGAGATATAAAATAAATTGTCACCTAAATCTATATCCGACGCAACCTTGATTTGTTGTGGTGTATAGATTTTACTACCTGTAAAGGTTAATTTCTTTATTGGAAAGAAAACAGTAAGCGACAAAACAGCACCGACTATAAGCAATAGAATAATTAAAAATATAAACCAAGCTATTAGTCGGCGTTTTCTCGCACGCTTTTGTCTTTCTTTACGCCTTTGTAAAAATTCATCTGTGTAATCGATATTTTTCAAAAAATCATTCCTTAATTTTAATATCGGCGCCAACATTATTAAGAGTAGATGTTATATCATCGTAACCCCTTAATATATGGGAGATTTCAGTTATTTCCGTATTACCTTTTGCTTTTAAAGCTGCAACAACCAACGCCGCACCTCCGCGCAAATCAGTGCATTTGCAGTGTGCACCCGAAAGTGCGTCAGTTCCCTCTATAATTGCAATCTTACCCTCGGTCTTAATCCTTGTACCTAAACGATTCAATTCAGACGCGTATCTAAAGCGGTTTTCAAAAATATTTTCAACAAAAACCGAAGTTCCATCCGCAACCGAAAGCATAGCAACTATAAGCGGACCTGCATCGGTTGGAAAACCCGGATAAACTAAACTTCTTATAGTAGGTATTCGTTTAAGGCGTTCAGGAGCCCAGATTTTTAAATTTTTACCCGAAATATCTATTTTGCAGCCTGTTTCTCTAAAAACAGAAAGGCAAGACACCATATGTGAAGGCATAATATTTTTAAGCCTTATTTCACTGCCCGTTACTGCCGCGCATGCCATATAAGTTATTGCCACAATTCTATCAGGTATTATTGTATGCACGGTAGGATTCAATTTCTCTACACCGTGGATATATACAGTGTCACTGCCGGCTCCGTAAATTCTTGCGCCCGCGCTATTCAAAAAATCTGCCAAGTCACTGATTTCGGGTTCCTTTGCGGCGTTATGTATAACCGTTACACCTTTTGCTGTAGCCGCTGCTAAAATAATATTTTCGGTAGCGCCAACACTTGGAAAACCTAAATTAATTTCAGCACCAATAATACCGTTTTTAGCTTCACAGTATAAATAACCGTGTTTCTCCGTGACTTCAACGCCTAACTGTCTTAAAGCAGAAATGTGCAAATCAATTGGTCGAGGGCCTAATTCGCAACCTCCAGGACTGCTTATTACAGCCTTTTTCATCCTACCGATAATAGCACCTAAAAACACCACCGAAGAACGCATTTCACGCATCAAGTCTTCGGGTATTTCGTATGAATTTATATCACTTGCATTTACTAAAACTGTATTATCTTTCTGTTGGCAGCCGCAACCTAAACGCCTTAAAATTTTAATAGAGGTTTCAACATCGGAAAGCTTTGGACAATTATTAATTACACATTCACCGTTACACAAAATTGTGCCTGCCAACACAGGTAAAACACTGTTTTTTGCACCTTGAACCGTAATTTCACCCGAAATTTTTTTGCCGCCATTTACTACTATTTTTGACACTAACGGCCACCTCGCCAGTATAAATTTTTTATCACAATTTATACTATGCGAAATTTAAAAATTTGTCACGCCGTTGTAAAAAGAGACATTATAACCTTGTAAATTCGCTCATTTGCATCAATAATTGCATTTTTTGATGCTCCGTGTGACATACTTTCAAGTTTGGATTTGTTTTCTATTAAGTATTTAACAGTTTCAATCAACTTTTCACCTGTTAAATCTTTTTCTTCAATAATTTCTGCAGCGCCATCTTTTTTAAGAGTCATAGCATTATGGAACTGATGATTTTCTGCAACATAAGGTGACGGAATAAGGATAGATGGTTTACCCATTGCCTGAAGCTCACCTAAAGTAATAGCCCCTGCCCTACAGATAACCAAATCTGCCGCCGCCATACAAACATCCATATCATCTATATACTCACGAATTTTTATATTTTCAGACAAATTAATATCGGCTAAATTTTCAAGCATTTGATTATATCCAACCTTGCCTGTTGCGTGGATATGATAAAACTTTTCGGTACCGTTATGCCATTTAATCAATTCCGAAACTGCAGAATTAAGCATTTTTGCGCCCAAAGAGCCGCCAAATGATAAAATCAAAGGACGGTTATCCAGACCTAATTTTTCTCTTGCTTCTTGTTTAGTAATTCTTAAAAGTTCGCTTCTGATAGGATTACCTGTAATAATCGGTTTTTTATTTAATTTTAAATATTTTTCAGCCTCGGGCATTGCAAGCATAACTGCATTCGCTTTAGGCGCTAACATTTTGGTAGTAACGCCGGGAAAAGCGTTTTGTTCATGTATAGCAGTTTTAATTCCCAACTGTGCTGCTGCACGAAGTACGGGACCGCTTACGTAACCGCCTGTACCAATAACGACATCAGGCTTAATTTCTTTTAAGATTTTTTTAGACTCACCTGACGAAATTGCAGCCTTTTTCAAAGCATCTACATTATGCGCTATTCCCTTTAAAGAAAGACTGCGGGAAAAACCCGCAACCTTGATTGTGCGAAAATCGTAACCCTTTTGTGGAACTAATTTCGCCTCTAATTTTTCAGCGGTGCCTATATAACTAATTTCGGCGTTAGGATGGCGTTCTTTTATATAACCTGCAATTGCCAGAGCAGGATTGATATGTCCCGCCGTACCGCCGCCTGCAAATAAAATTTTCATATAATCACACCTTTTCAACATTTGAACTTCTGGAAATAGAAAGAACGACTCCCATTTCAGCCAGAAGTATTAAAAGTGATGTTCCGCCATAACTAAAGAAAGGAAGACTGATGCCTGTATTAGGAATAGTATTTGTCACAACCCAGATATTAAGCATTGCTTGAAGGCCTACTTGGAAAGTAAGGCCTATTGCCATTAAAGAACCAAACTTATCAGGCGAGCGCATAGCGATTGTAAATCCGCGCCAAACAAGTAAACAGAAAATTAAAATTATAACTAAAGCGCCAATCAAACCTAATTCTTCACAAACGATTGAAAAAATAAAGTCATTATGAGGCTCGGGAACCCAGAGATATTTTTGCCTTGATTGACCGATACCTCTACCTAAAATTCCGCCCGAGCCGATTGCTAAAAGCGACTGAATAGTTTGGAATCCTTGCCCAGAAGGGTCAAGCCAAGGGTCTAACCAATACTTTATACGGTCACTACCGTAACTTACCGCACCCGATAAAATGAGTACCGCAACACCGGCAACACCCGCGCCGATACCACCGAAAATATACTTTTTAGGAAGGCCTCCTACAATTAGTAAAACTATACCTAAAGCAAAAATCAAAATTGTTGCCGATAAATGTGGTTCCAAAACAACTAAACCGCAGGTCACACCCAAAATAGCAACTAAAAATGCGATGAATGAAAATTTTTGCATTTGTTTGAAATTTGCTGTAATTAATGAAGAAAAAAGCAATATTATTGCAAATTTTGCAAGCTCTGACGGTTGAAAGTTAATAGGTCCTATAACAAACCATCGCTTAACATCCATACCTTCAACCATTGGCGGAGCTATTAGCAAGAATACTAAAATTGCAAGCACCCCAAAAAATATAACCCAAGCAAATTTTCGCAAAATATGATAATTTATTTTTGAAATAAAAAGCATTAAAGCAATGCCCGCAACAGCAAAGCCAGCTTGACGGGTTATAAACTTATAGCTGTTTCCGTAATATTCGTAAGAATAGGCATAGCTTGCCGAAAACAACATTACCAAGCCTATTGTGATTAGAATAAGAACTAATGACAAAAAGGTAATGTCTAATTTTCCGCTATTAAAAAAACTACTTTGCTTACGCTTTGTGGTTTTAGCCATACCGTTATCCTCCGATTTAGAAATTAAATACTATAGACAATAAAGCAATTACCGAACCTATTAAAGTAACAAATGAAAAAACTAATACTATTTTATCCTCTGACCAACCGCACATTTCAAAATGATGATGAAGCGGTGCCATTTTAAATATTCTTTTTTTTGTTTTTTTGTAATACGCTACTTGAATAACATCTGAGAGCGCTTCTAAAAGATAAATAATACCTACAAGTATCAATAACACAGGTCTGCCAATTCCAAAAGAAAGGGCTACAACCATACCGCCCAAGAACATTGAACCGGTATCTCCCATAAATACTTTAGCAGGATGACCATTCCAAATAATAAAACCAACGCACGCTCCCGCCAAAGCGCAAGAAATTACATTATTTGTTGCAATCCCAAGCATACCAGACGCCAACATAAAGGCACAAGATACCACTAATGTAACGCTTGAGGCTAATCCGTCAATACCATCAGTAAGGTTAACAGCGTTTGTAAATCCGTAAATAAACATAAGTGCAATCGGCCAAAAAATCAAACCTATTCCACTTGAAATATTAACATCTCCAATAAAGGGTATTGTGGTAGTTTTCATACCGGCAAGTGCTAAAGTTGAAAGATATGCCGCCGAAACCAACAACTGCAAAAATGTTTTTTGGCGTGCAGTCAGTCCTAAATTGCGCTTTTTTACAACCTTAATGTAATCGTCCATAAAGCCAATAGCCGCCATACAAAGCGCCATCAAAACACCCGCAAGCATTACAGTCAGTCTATAACTATCCTTTACTTCAAGAGCAAAGTTTTTTTGAAAAAGCAATGAATAAACAAAGGCTATAATTAAAGCTGTGGCAAAACCGCCGATTATCATAATACCGCCCATAGTAGGAGTTCCTTGTTTATCTTTATGCCAATTAGGACCTATATCAAGAATAGTTTGCCCGAATTTTAATTTTCTCAAATAAGGAATTATAAAATAACCCGAAATGGCTGTAACACCAAATCCTACAAGCGCCGCTATAACAGTAGTGAAATCCTTCATTTTAATACCGCCTTAATTTTTTAATGCTTGATAAATTATATCACGTTCATCAAATGGGAGCTTTTCTTTGCCTATAATTTGATAATTTTCGTGTCCCTTACCCGCTAAAACTATTATATCATTTTTTTGGGCAATTGAAAGGGCAAATTTTATGGCAGTTGCTCTATTTTCGATAACCTTACAATTCAAATTAGCGTTGGGTATACCCTTTAATATATCCTCGATAATTTGGTTTGGGTCTTCTGTACGGGGATTATCATTTGTAACAATAACGTAATCGGCATAAATTGATGCAATTTCTCCCATCAAAGACCTTTTAGTTTTATCTCTGTCGCCGCCGCAACCAAATAAAACAATTAATCTGTTATGCTCGCACTCCCTAAAAGTTTTAAGCACATTTTTAAGTCCATCTGGGGTATGAGCATAGTCGATTATAACAGTATAGTCGGTATTCGTAGGCACAACCTCTGCCCTACCCTTTACCCCCATCATATTACTTAATGCATTTGTTATTATTTCTATCGGAATGCCTAATTCTAATGCACAAGCAATCGCGCAAAGTGAATTGTATACTGTAAATTTTCCGCCTGTATTCAACTTTACCGAGTTGATATTATCAGTCAATAACTGATAGTTTACACTGTTAGGTTTATAGTTTATCGCCTTTGCAACACAAGAGGCTTCATTTTCCACAGAATAAGTCAAAAATTTACAGTTACTATCATTTAAAAGTCTTTTTCCGTAAGAGTCATCTGCATTTATTACCGCGCTTTCGCATAAATCAAACAACTTTCTTTTTGCAAGGTAATAATTTTCCATATCTTTATGATAATCCAAATGGTCTTGGGTTAAATTGGTAAACATACCTACTCGAAAATTCAAACCGTGTAAATAATTTTTATCAAGCGCGTGAGATGAAACCTCCATAATGACGTATTTACATTTTTCTCTACGCATTTTTTCAAAAAGCTCATTTAAATAATAAGCATTTGGCGTGGTATTGATTGAGGGTTCAATCGTACCGTTGATATAGTTACCAACCGTACCGACAATTCCAACCCTTTCACCAGCCGCTTCTAAAATTGATTTGAGCATATAGGTAACACTTGTTTTGCCGTTTGTCCCCGTAACGCCTATTAAAATCAAGTCATTCGCCGGATTTGAAAACCATTTTGCCGAAATTTCAGCAAAAGTGACTTTAGTATCCTCTACCTTTATAAATTTTTCGCTATCATACTCCTCATTAGCAAGAGCAATAGCGCCTTTATTTATTGCGTCGGCAGTATAGAGCGGATTATTTTGTGTATTTACAAATAAAAAACCGCTTTTTGCCTTGCGTGAATCATCAGTTATACCCTTAACCTCTAATTCTGCAAAGGTTTTATTACATTCTATCAACTGTGATAATTTCATATTTTTCCTCCGAGAAGCTAATCTACCGTTGATTCATCCCTAAAATATACTGTAATTATACTTCCCGCTTCTACGATAGTTCCCGCAGAAATGCTTTGATTATATGCCTTAAGACCGCTTGTTGAAATATTTCCCGAAAATTCAATATTAACTCCGACATTAGCTGCCGCAGTATTAACCTCGGTTGCAGTCATACCCCTAAATTCCGGCACCGATACAGTTTTATTATCCACATCTTCGGTGTAAAGCATTACTACCCCACCTGTTATAACCTTGCTACCGGCATCAGGCAACTGTCTAACTACCTTTTCACCGGAACCTACAACCTTATATTCAAGTTTTGATGCAGTAACCTTTGCTTTAGCCTCGTCCAAAGAAGTACCTACTATATCGGGCACTTCTATTGCAAGTTTTTTAAGTTCTTCGTCACTATAACTCGGTTCATAACCCAAATAAGGTAATACATCTGACATAATTTTCGAATTAACAGGAGCTGAAATTACACCGCCGTAATAGTTGCTTCCTTTAGGTTCGTCAAGCATAACAAATACAGCAATTTCAGGGTCATTAATCGGCGCTACAGTCACACAAGAACCGATATATAAGTATTTTTCGCCTGTCGCTTGAATTTTAGATACCTTTTGTGATGTGCCTGTCTTTGCACCTATTCTGTATCCCGGGACTAATGAGTTTTTAGCGCCGTTTTGTGATACATATTCCATTAATTCGCGCATTGTATCAGAAGTAGTTTTTGAAATAACCTGTCTTTTATAGCTTGTAGTTGTAGTTTTAACAACCTTTCCTTCTTCGTTAACTGTTTTTTCCAACAAATGCGGTTGTACCAAATAGCCACCGTTTACCGCCGCTGCAACTGCGGCAAGTGTTTGAACAGGGGTTATATTAAAGGTCTGACCGAATGAAGAAGATGCTAATTCTACAACACCCATATTTTCTTCTTTATGATAGGTTGAGCGTGATTCACCGGGTAGATCTATACCTGTTTTTTCAGCAAAGCCAAAGGCTTTAAAATATTTTGAAAAAACTGAAACGCCGATTTGCTGACCTATTGTAATAAAAGCGGGGTTACAAGAATTTGCAATAGCGGCGCTTAAATTTTGTGTTCCGTGTCCGCCATGTTTCCAACAACCATACCCTTGACCTGCTACTGTAATTCTTCCGTTACAGAAGAATGAATTGTTTTTATTTACCAGATTTTCTTCAATAGCTATCGATGCGGTTACAATTTTAAATACCGATCCCGGCTCATAGCTATCTGAAACGGCTTTATTACGCCATTGACGGTTTAAAAGTTCATTTTTTAACTTTGTTTTTTCGGCTTCATCAGTCAAAGCATCAACTTTAGCTTGGTCTTCCTTAGATAGCTCAAAAGGTTCATTAGGGTTAAAATCTCCCTTTACCGCCATTGCTAAAATAGCGCCTGTCTTAACATTCATAACAACAGCCGCACCGCGTTCTGCAATTAAGTTTTGTTCAATTGCAGTTTGCAAATATTTTTCAGCAGTATATTGAATATAAGAATCAAGGGTTAAAACAAGTGAATTTCCCTTTGTTGCCTCCTCGACTTTTTCATAGGTGAATGGCATATCGGTACCTGCGGCATTTTTAGCGGCAACAACTCTGCCAGCAATACCTGTAAGCTCTGTATCGTAATAACTCTCAATACCTGCCAAGCCTTGCTCATCAGAGCCCACAAAGCCCAAAACTACTGATGCTAAATTATCATTTGGATAATAACGCTTTGTAGTTTCATCAAGACCGATATACCTTGTCATTTCAAGGTCCTTATTATCCGAAATAAACTGACGAACCTTATCTGCAGTTGCTTTATCTATCTTCTTTTTAACGATTATATAGTATGAATTTTTTTGGGTGTTATCATAAACGGTCTGAAAATCAACCTCTAAAATTTCCGAAAGTCCTTTTGCTATAGTTGTTCTAACCTTTTCTTTTTTACTTTCATCCTTTATTTTCTTAATCGAATTCGGGGTAATATAAACCGTCCATGCGGTTGTACTTGTGGCTAAAATTTGCATATTACGGTCGTAAATATCGCCTCTCGGCGCGGTTACAAGGCTGTCGTACAACTGTTGTTCCGATGCCTTGCTTTGATATTTTTCGCCATTAATAATCATTATATTAACAAGGCTAGCGCCCGAAACAATAGAAAGCGATAAAATCATTATAATCATAACGGTAACAATACGCGTAATCATCATTTTACCCGGTTTTTTAGCCATTTTTACACCCCTCTTTTATGCCCGAATACGAGAGCCAAAATATTGACTCTCGTACCCTTAATTATTATATTAAATATTCCCTTTTATTTATTACTCCGCAGTAATGATTTTTCCATCGGCAGTACGCGCGGCGTTAGCATTATTCACTCTTATATATATAACATCGTCTTTGCTTGGCTTTTTCATTCCCAAAGCGGATGCTTCTGCTTCTAAATTGGAATAGGAAATTCTTTTCTCATATTCCATTTCTAAAGCAGTTTTTTCACTGTCTAATTCAGCAATCATAGCCTTCATATCATTAACTTGAGCGTTTACCTCGTTAATTTTTAATCTTAATGCTATATTACCGCAAAGAGCCGCCAAAACAAATACCGCGCCCATAATTACCGCAACAGACGGCGAAAGCGTATGTGCTGCTGCGCGGCGTCTGCTCTTTGCCTTTTGGGCTTTCTTAGGCATTACAACAATATTTTCACGGATATTCTGTTTAGGCGCAGGTTTGGGCATAAACATTGCAAAGTCATAAGCTAAACTATCATTGTAATACTTAACGTTATCCATTTTTCTTCTCCTAATTTTTAATTATTACCCTTAATTTTGCACTTCTGCTCCGCGGATTGTTTAAAAGTTCCTCTTTGCTCGGTTCAATGGGTTTTCGTGTTAATAAATGCCCTTTCGGTGTCTTCCCGCAAACACAAACAGGAAAATCGGGCGGACAGGTACAACCTGTACAATATTCTTTGAATTTTAATTTAACCATTCTGTCTTCAAGCGAATGGAAGGTTATTATTGAAAGTGCACCGTCTTTATTCAATAAGTCAAATGCCTTGTCTAATACTTCATTCAACCTATCAAGCTCGGCATTTACCGCAATTCTGATTGCTTGAAAGCACTTTCTTGCGGGGTGCCCATCACGCCTTGCAGATGCAGGATATGCATTTGCAATAATCTCGGCTAATTGTGTAGTGGTTGTAATTCTTGCCTTTTCCCTTTCACTCACAATTCTTGAGGCAATTTTACGAGAAAACTTTTCTTCACCAAAACGCCAAAATATATCGGCTAACTCGTTTTCGGAAAAATTATTTACAACATCCTCAGCAGATATTCCGCTTTGCGACATTCTCATATCTAAAGCCGATTCTTTGTGATAGGAAAAACCGCGTTCTGCGGTATCCAACTGATATGAAGAAACTCCTAAATCAAGTAAAATTCCGTCTACTTTTTCTATATTAAGAGTTTTTAAAACCGCATCCATCTCACTGAAATTACTTTTTATAACCTCGGCATTATATCCTTTTAGCCTTTCGGTAGCTATTTTAACGGCATCGGGGTCTTGGTCAAGGGCTACGAGTCTTCCCCCTGTCAGCCTTTTTGCTATTTCCAACGAATGTCCCGCACCGCCGGCAGTACCGTCAACATAAATTCCGTTTGGATTTATGTTGAGTGAGTTAATGGTTTCTTTAAGCAAAACCGAAATATGATTAAATTCCATATCAGAAATTCAGTTCTTCCATAACCGAAGCAATAGATTCTGGTGTGTACTGCTTGATTTCTTCTTCCCAGAGGTCTGTATTCCAGATTTCAAGGTTGGTATCCATACCGCTTATATGGGCACTTTCCTGCAAATTGGCATATTCTCTTAAAACTGCCGGGATTAATATTCTTCCTTGCGCATCAAATTCAACACTGAATGCACCGTCATATAAAAAACGCTTTACTGCGCTTGATTTTGTATTTGGAAGCGTGCTTATTTTTTCTACAAGCTTGTCCCATTCTGATAAAGAATAAACGCACAAGCAACGCTTACCCGAAATTCCGCGGCAAACAATAAACTCTTCACCTAATTCGTCACGAAGCTTTGCAGGAATGAAAACCCTGCCTTTTTTATCAATATTATGTTGATAGCCACCAAAAAGCATGGATTTTCACCTCTTTCCGCACCACTTTAATACACTTTTATGGTTTTTAACTCCACTTTAAACCACTTAAATGTATTATAATGTGTTTTTTCGCAAAAATCAAGTATTTTTTTTATTTTTTTAAAATGGTTGAAAATTATCTGAAAAAGCTGTATAATTTCCTTGCTTATAAAGGAAGTTAGGTGAAATTCCTACACGAGCCCGTCGCCGTGATGCGCAAATTGTGTTTTTCTACTTGTTGCCGCAAAACAAGGACAAGCCATTGAGAATTTTTTCTTGAGAAGGCGAAAAACAGGTGCTAAGTCGAAATATTTTATAAGCAAAAGCCTCTGCTTTAAGTTGCGGGTGCCAACAAAGAGGAAATAAAATTTTAGGAGAATACAAATATGAAAATGACAAGCATTAAAAAAACCTTGTCGTTCATCCTTTGTATCGTGCTAATTGCGGCAATAGCACTATTTGCAATCGGTTGTAACGACAAAGACACCACATCATCCTCCCCTGCCCCCTCTTCCTCTCAAAGCGAGAGTATCAAGTTAGGTGAAGGCAAAAACACTTTCAACTTCACAGTAACTGATTTAGAGGGAAAAGAAAAATCCTACCAAATCTCTACCGATAAAACAATTGTCGGAGATGCTTTAGTAGAATTAGAACTTATATCGGGTGACCAAGGTCCTTACGGTTTATATGTAAAAACCGTATCCGGAATTACTGTTGACTACGATAAAGACGGAAAATATTGGGCATTTTATGAAAATGGCACCTACGCTTCAAAAGGTGTGGATACAACTGAAATTACCGAAGGTGCTACATACTCCTTTAAAGCAGAATAATGAAGCTCAATATAAAAGAAACGGCCATATTTGCTATGTTAGGCTCGCTAATGTATGCCACAAAACTGATAATGCAAATTTTGCCAAACATTCATTTATTAGGAGTATTTATAATTGCTATAACTATTGTTTACCGAAAAAAAGCCTTATTCCCCCTATATACATATATTTTAATTGAAGGGTTGATTGCAGGTTTTACACTTTGGTGGGTTCCGTACATATATATTTGGACGGTTCTTTGGGGCGCGGTAATGATAATGCCTAAAAACATACCCAAAAAATTGGCTCTCATAATATATATTGTTATTTGCTCTTTACACGGCTTTTTATTCGGTACGCTTTACGCTCCTGCACAAGCTTTGCTTTTTGGACTGGATTTCAAAGGTATGATTGCCTGGATTATTGCAGGATTTCCTTTTGATATAATTCACGGAATAAGCAATTTTTTCTGCGGAATACTTATTTATCCGATAGTTTTAGCTTTGCAACAAACTCAAAAATTCACAAAATAAAAAAAGACCGTCTTTCCAAAAGAAAGACGGTCTTTTACATCTAATAGATTTCGATTTCAATATCACCTGTTGTTGTTTTTAATTCACAGATACCACCTTTTTTACTTTGAGGAACATCTATATCCCCCGTTGAAGTTTCGGTGATAAAGATTTTTTCAGAAAGCAATCTGCCCTCGATATCGCCTGTTGTTGTAGTAATTGAAATGTTTTCTGCATCGAAATTATCAAGTTCAATATCCCCAGTGTCAACATTTATCTTTAAATTTTTAGATTTAGTATTTTCTATTGTTACTTCACCGGTTGTAGCGGTGATTTCTATATCATTTGCTACCTTTGCAGATAATTCAACATCTGCGGTTGTACCTTTAATCTTTACATTTTCAAATTCCAAATACGAAGGTATTTCAACATCCCCCGTATTTGTTTTAATAGAAAGATTTTTATAACTGCTGTGCGGTAAATAAATGAGCATATCTGTGTTCCAGGTTGAAATTCCAATATAATCTGTCCACTTTCTGTTGTCAGAAACACTGATTTTGAGAGTGTTTTCTTCCACCGTGACAGAATACTTTAAATTGTCTTCTTCAACACATTCAATTCGCGGGGTTTCGTCTTTAGACGGTAAGAATTTAATATCCGATTCGTATGAATCAATTAAAATATTTTCGAAGCTTTGATTAATATTATATGTATTCCGTTCGTACTCATGTGTGTCAAGCTTTCTAAAATCAAAATTTAAAAGCCCTAACGAAATAAACGATATTACAATGCCTATTAAAACTAGAACTGTCGCAATAATTAACCAAATTTTAATTGACTTTTTCATTCTAAAGCCTCCTTTTTAACAAAACAAGATTTTATCCATATAAATATTTTACGGGTTAAAAATGTAATTCCCTTTGTTGCCAAAACCAAACCGCAGTAGAGAAATATTGCTAATCCCACGCATATCAAGCCAGCGCCTAATACAAACAATCCCGATTCCATATTCCCACTATTAACAAAAAAAATACCAATTGGAATTCCCGCAAGACCGCTAACCCCTATAGCAACAACGCTTGCAAATAAAGCGATAATAACCGACCAAACAGATACATATACACTAATAACTACCGAGATAATAGACATTAAAATCGGAAACCACACCGGCAAAGACAATATCAATAAGACAATTTCCAATGTCGTTAATTTTCTTTTCGGTTTAACCTTTTCCTTTACAATTTTGATTAAGGGTACTTCATACATAATTTGTGAAACAATTTCATCAACTCTGCCAAGCTTTTCAACCGCTTGCTGTTCGGTTAAGCCCTCTTCTATACTGTCATCAATCATTTCACTGTAAAAATTTATTCTTTCTTCGATTTCGTCAGTCGGCAAACCCGATAAAGCCTTACGCAACTGGGATGAAAATTCTTGCTTATTCATTGTTATCCTCCTTAATCACAAAATTATAAATGGACAAAAGCTCTTTCCATTCGTTTTTAAAATCTTCAATACGCTCTATTCCCTTTTGGGTTATATGATAGTATTTTCGAAGTCTTCCGCCGTGCTCTACCGATTTTACCGTAAGCATTTTGGAAAGTTCAAGCCTTTTTAAAATTGTATATAATGTAGATTCGGAAAGTTCTATATAGGGTTTCATATCCTTAATCATCTGATAACCGTAAGAATCCTTATCTTTTATTGAGGCTAATACACATACATCAAGTAAACCCCTTTTTAACTGTATATCCATATAATACCTCCTTTTGCATAATACATCATATCACGAAGTATTAAAATTGTCAATGCTCTTTTTAAAAAAAGAGAAGCTGTCAAAAACAACTTCTCTTTTAAACTATTTTGCTTTAAAAACAAATTTTCCGTCTTGATAGGTACATAAAACCTTATCGCCATTATTAATTGATTTATCGAGCAGTTTTTCGCTCAAAGAATCCTCAATTTTATTTTGGATTTCACGGCGCAAAGGACGGGCTCCGTAAACCGCATCAAAACCAATTTCCGCCAAAGCCGATTTAACAGATGGGTCAAATTCAAGAGTAATGTTAATATTCTTTGTTCTCTGACTCAAATTTTCAAGCATTTTTTCGGCAATAAGCTCTATCTCGTTTTTCTCCAATTTAGAGAACATGATAATATCGTCAACGCGGTTTAAAAATTCGGGACGGAAGGTGTTTTTAAGCTCAGCTAAAACCGATTCTTTAATATCCTTATTATTATCCTGTGATTCACCGAAGCCAAAGCTTACCTTTTTATCGGTAATAAGCCTTGCGCCCACGTTAGAGGTCATAATAATTACGGTGTTTTTAAAGTCCACCTTTCTTCCCTGCGAATCGGTTAAAATTCCATCCTCTAAAATTTGCAAAAGCATATTAAAGACATCGGGATGGGCCTTTTCAATTTCATCAAATAAAACTACGGAATAAGGATTTCTTCTAACCTTTTCGGTCAACTGTCCGCCCTCTTCAAAACCGACATATCCCGGAGGCGAACCTACAAGACGGGATACCGTATGCTTTTCCATATATTCAGACATATCAAGACGAATCATCATATTTTCATTGCCGAACATCGCGGTCGCCAAAGCTTTACAAAGTTCGGTTTTACCTACACCTGTAGGTCCCAAAAAGATAAAAGAGCCAATAGGTCTTTTAGGGTCTTTAAGTCCTACTCTGCCACGTCGAATAGCTTTAGATACAGCTGTTACCGCTTCGTGCTGACCTACAATTCTATTGTGCAATTCATCCTCAAGTTTTAATAACCTGTCGCTTTCTTCTTCGGTCAGTTGTACCACAGGCACCCCTGTCCAAGAAGACACTATTTCAGCAATGCTTTCCTCAGTCACCTCGCCTTTAGCGTGAGAATTTTCGTTACTCCAATCTTCTTTTTCTTGTTTATATTTTTCCTTTAATTCATTCTCGCTATCTCGCAATGCGGCGGCACGTTCAAATTCTTGCGAGTTAATAGCCTCGTCCTTTTCAGACTCTGTTTTTTTAATCTGTTCCTCTAATTCTTTTAAGCTTTCAGGAATATGGCTCGCCGATAATCGCACACGGGAAGCCGCTTCATCAATTAAATCTATTGCCTTGTCGGGCAAAAATCTATCACTGATATATCTTGAGGACAGTTTCACCGCCGACACGATTGCCTCATCGGTAATTTTAACCTTATGATGCGCCTCATACTTATCCTTTAAGCCTTTTAAGATTAAAATCGCGTCATCTTCACTCGGTTCTGCAACAGTTACAGGTTGGAAACGGCGTTCGAGTGCTGAATCCTTTTCAATATTCTTGCGGTATTCTGAAATTGTTGTAGCACCGATGAGTTGAAATTCGCCTCTTGCTAACTGAGGTTTTAAAATATTTGCAGCATCGGTTGAACCCTCTGCTGAGCCTGCGCCGATTATGGTATGAACCTCGTCTATAAACAAAATAATATCTTTAGCCTTGGTAACCTCTTCAATAATAGACTTAATTCTTTCTTCAAAATCTCCACGGTATTTAGTGCCGGCTACCATTCCGGTTAAATCAAGCGTAAAAACCTTTTTATTCTGTAAAATTTCAGGAACGTTTCCGCTCGCAATCTGTTCTGCTAAGCCTTCAATAATTGCGGTTTTACCTACACCCGGCTCGCCTATTAAGCAAGGATTATTTTTTGTTCTTCTGCAAAGAATTTGAATAACCCTTTCAATCTCTTCTTTTCTTCCAATAACGGGGTCAATTTTTCCCTCTTTTGCATCGTTAGTTAAATTTCTACCATATTTTGCAAGGGTTGGTGTCTTGCTTTCCTGCTCTTTTTGCTGATTGCTTTTTATGTTAGCATTAACCTCCATACCAGAAGCATTCAAAGCCTGCGAAGTTAAAAGCGCAATATCAACACCCAACTCATTCAAAAATCTGATAGCGTAATTATCTCCCTCACTCAAAATGCCTATAAGCAAATGCTCAGTTCCGACATATTTTTTGCCCAAATTGTTGCAACCGTTCATTGCAACCTCAATAACCTTTTTAGCCCTTGGAGTAAAATAATCGGGAGAAAGTTTTGTAGCAGTTCCGCAACCTATTTTTGAACGAATTAACTCTTCAATTTTTTCATAGGTTACACCGCTTTTATTAAGCACGGCAAAAGCAACGCCGCTACCTATCTTTAAAAGACCTAAAAGCAAATGCTCACTGCCGACATAAGTGTGGCCTAACATTTCAGCGCTGCCTATCGCCTGATTCAAAGCATCATTTGCTTTTGAAGTGAATCCGTTAAAATTATATTTCATATTATTTCCTCTCTAATCATATTCGCGCGGCAAATATCTCTATCGCCCGCCTCCATTACTCCGTATTTTTGCATAAGCATATAAGGCTGTGCCTCAATCATCAATTTAATTGGCGAGCTTTTTATATTGAGTATGCCCATACTCTGACCTAATTTAACACGCGACAGCAAATTCATCATTTCTTCACTTGATAAAATTCTGCAATTTTGCAATGTGCCCAACGCTCTATAGCAAAGGTCCTCTATTTGAAGTAGGTTTAAATTATCACGCTCGGTCTTTTCTTTTTCAAGCAACTTTGTAGTTATAATTTTCAGATTATCTATAGCATTTTTTTCACTTAATCCTAAAGTTACCTGATTTGAAATTTGGTAAAGCGATGCTGAGGATTTAGAACCCTCACCATACATACCTCTTACCGTAAAGCCTATTTTACCCACCGATGAAGAAAGCGCGTCTATTTCACCGCTGTTTTCAAGAACAGGTAAATGAAGCATTACCGAAGCCCGAAGTCCTGTACCTAAATTTGTCGGGCACTCGGTTAAAAATCCCAGCCTTTTATCAAAAGCAAAATGTAATTCCTTATTGAGTAAATTATCAATTTCCTCGGCTATACGATATGCCTCTTCCAACTGAAGACCGCCTAAAATTACCTGTATTCTTAAATGGTCTTCTTCTCCTATCATAATACTTATGCTTTCGTCACCCGATAGTATGATTGCTCTGTCAGTACAACTGCTTGCAAACTCGGGACTTATAATATGCCTTTCAACCATTGCATAGCGCTGTATTTCAGGCACATCACTCATATCTATATACTTAAGATTTTTAGCTATCGGCGAATCGCTTTTTGTAATAGCATCTTTAACCTTTTTATTTAATTCTTTTCTCTCTTCGTTAGACATTCTGGACGGAAAAGGTATTCCTGCAAGATTTCTTGCAAGTCTTATTCTACTGCTGACAGCAACATCGTCCATTGGAGAGGATACGGTATACCAACTACTCATTACCCTTTTCCTCCAATTCCCTAATCTTATCTCTTATAACCGCCGCCTGCTCATATTTTTCCTCTTTTACGAGTCGGTTTAATTCATCCTTTAAATCGAAGATGGAATTGCTTTTTCCTTCGCTTATATCAGGCGTCTTTCCGGAATGCTCTATGCTACCGTGAACTCTTTTTAAATATGGTAAAAGTTCATTGTAAAATGTGGCATAACACTCGCTACAACCAACCTTTCCGCTTTTAGCTATATCCGAAAAGGTTGAACCGCAAACTGAACATTTAGTCTGTGGTTTTAGTAAATCAGCGTTTGTAATTTCGCCAAACATTGAAGCTAACATACCCGTAAGGCTGTTAGAAGCATATCCTTCCTTTTGGGCGCAAAGACTACATAAATTATATTCTTTTACCACTCCGTTAATCATTGTTTTAATATGAGTTGTGGCATGATTTTTTCCACATTTTTCGCATAGCATAAAAATCTCTCCTAAATTTGAGTAAGTAACATCTGTTTAAGTATTGCCGCACGCATACTATCTTTATACTGCGGCGGTACATTTTGCATTACAGTATTTGAAACCGCTGCAGCCATAATGCGAGCTGATTCTTTAGAAATCAATTGTGTTTCCAAACAGTTTTCCAATACAATACGGGCAGATAAAGCATCTATCCTATCTCCTATTGCATTTATAATGTGCATTAAGGCAGAACCGTGCTTAACGGCTACTCTGCTGATTTTTATATATCCGCCGCCGCCTCTTCGGCTTTCAATTATATATCCGTGTTCAGGTGTAAAGCGGGACGATAGCACATAATTTATCTGACTTGGCGCACAACCGAACAGATTTGCAAACTCATTACGTTGAATTTCTGCAGTATCTATTTCAGATTCATTTAACATTCTTATAATTTCTTTTGATATTAAATCGCTCATTCTCATTTTAATTTCCCCTTTTTGACCTTTCCTGACTTTAATTATACACGAAAGTCAGTAAAAGTCAAATATTTTTTTTGTAAATAATTTATTAACACCTTTTTTATGCCTTGCATAGTATGTGATGAAGACAAAAAAGGAGGTCTTTCATAATGTGTAATAATAACGGTGGTTGTACTTGGATTATAATCTTAATCCTCATCCTCTTCTGCTGCGGCGGTTGGGGAACCAATAACGGCTGTGGCGGCTGTGGCTGCGACAACGGTTGCAACACTTGTTGCTAATTCCCTTTTAAAAACCACCCATTCGGGTGGTTTTTTATTGACTTTAATTTTTAAAAAATGTATAATTTTAGTTAGAGGTGACTAACTGATGCGTAAATTTTCAGTAATCGGTATGAGTTGTGCAGCTTGCAGCAACCGTGTTGAAACTGCGGTTTCAAAGCTTTCAGGTATTGATAGTTGCGCTGTAAACCTGCTTACAAATTCAATGGTTATCGAAGGGGATGCTGATACCGATGAAATAATTACCGCAGTACAAAAGGCCGGTTATAACGCCTTTTTAGATGGTAAAAACAAAATTTCTTCGATTTCGTACAAGCATATCGAAGATTCCGAAACCAAGAAGATAAAATCCCGTTTAATAGTATCCTTAATATTTTTGGGTTTGCTTATGTATATATCTATGGGGCATACAATGTGGGGTCTTCCCCTCCCTGATTTTTTAGCGAAAAATTACTTAAGCCTTGCATTGATTCAGTTAATCTTAACCGTAATAGTAATGGTGATTAATCAACAGTTTTTTATTAACGGATTCAAAGGAATTATAAACCGTTCTCCTAATATGGATACGCTGGTAGCTTTGGGTGCTTCGGCGGCATTTATATACAGTACCGCTATTGTATTTTTAATGACAAATGCACACGAAAGCGAACTGCACAGCCTTATGCACCAATTATATTTTGAGTCTGCGGCTATGATTTTAGGGCTTATAACCCTTGGAAAAATGCTAGAGTCAAAAGCAAAAGGAAAAACTACAAACGCCTTAAAAAGTCTGATGGATTTATCGCCTAAAACCGCAACGGTTATAAGAGATGGCAAAGAAATCACCTTGTCGGTTAATGAAGTTGTTATAGGAGATATATTCACTGTAAGACCGGGCGAAAAAATACCTGTTGATGCAATTGTAATTGAAGGCTTTTCTGCCGTTGACGAATCTGCACTTACGGGCGAAAGTATACCAATAGATAAAACAGTGAACGATAAGGTTTCTGCCGCTACGATAAACCAATCGGGATTTTTAAAATGCCGAGCTGTTCGTGTAGGTGAAGATACCGCAATTTCACAAATTATTAAAATGGTAAGCGATGCTAATGCCACAAAAGCTCCAATAGCAAAAATTGCCGATAAAGTTTCAGGCGTTTTTGTCCCGGTTGTAATGTCAATTGCAATAATTACGGCGATTATATGGTTGCTTTTATACCGTTCTGTTGGCTTTTCTTTAGCAAGAGCTATATCTGTTCTGGTAATCAGTTGTCCTTGTGCATTGGGACTTGCAACCCCTGTTGCAATTATGGTTTCAAGCGGAAAAGCTGCTAAAAACGGCATTTTATTTAAAAATGCGGTATCTATTGAGCAAGCAGGAAAAATTAAAATAATAGCCTTAGATAAAACCGGAACTATTACCGAAGGCAAACCTACCGTTACTGATATAATTCCTTTTAATGTTACTGAAGAAGAACTCTTAAAACTTGCAGTAAGTTTAGAGCAAAAAAGCGAGCATCCGCTATCTAAAGCGATTATATCAGAAGGTAAAAATCAATCAATAGTTCCATTTGAAGTTGAAGATTTTAAAGCGGTAGCAGGTAACGGACTTACTGCTATCTATAACGGAAATAAAATAATCGGCGGAAACAAATCTTTTATTGAAGGCTTTGTAAGTATTCCAAGTGAAATCATTTTAAAAGCAGAAGAATTTGCAAAAGATGGTAAAACACCACTTTTTTTCGTAAAAAACAATCAATTATACGGTATTATCGCTGTGGCGGACAAGCTAAAAACAGACAGTGCTAAAGCAATAAAAATACTCAAAGAAATGGGTATTTACACCGTAATGCTAACAGGTGACAATCACCGCACAGCGAATACAATTGCTAAAAAAGCAGGTGTTGATGAGGTTATTTCAGAAGTATTGCCTGACGGCAAAAAAACAGTAATCGAGCAACTCAAGAAAAAAGGAATTGTTGCTATGATAGGTGACGGTATAAACGATGCTCCTGCCCTTACAACAGCCGATGTAGGCATTGCTATCGGTGCCGGAACTGATGTTGCTATTGATGCCGCCGACATTGTACTGATTAAAAACAGTCTTATGCATCTTGCCGCTACAATTAAATTGAGCCGTAAATCTTTAAAAGTTATACACCAAAATCTATTTTGGGCATTTTTCTACAATGCAATCGGTATTCCGTTAGCGGCGGGTGCTTTTATTCAAATACTAGGTTGGCAATTAAATCCTATGTTTGCTGCTGCCGCAATGAGTTTATCCTCATTTTGTGTGGTTTCTAATGCTTTAAGAATAAATTTATTTAATATATTTGAGAAAAAGGAGAAATTTAAGATGAATGTTACTTTAAAAATTGAAGGTATGATGTGCCCGCATTGTAGCGGAAGAGTAAAATCCGCTTTAGAAGCTTTAGCACAAGTTGAAAGTGCAGATGTTAGCCACCAAAGCGGCACTGCTAAAATCACTCTGAACGCCCAAACAGATATTGAACTATTAAGACAAACAGTTGAAGCGCAAGGTTATAAAGTTCTATAAAAAAGCGGAATCTCAAATGAGATTCCGCTTTTTTATAGCTTATCTGCGATTTCTAAAATCAATTTTTCGGTCTTTTCCCAACCTAAACAAGGGTCAGTAATTGATTTGCCGAAGGTGTGTTCGTTAGCAGATACTGCGCCATCTTCAATATAACTTTCAATCATAAGACCTTTTACAATTGATTTAATATCGGGGTTGTGTCTGCAATTAGATACAACCTCTTTTGCAATTCTGATTTGTTCAAGATATTTCTTGCCCGAATTTGCGTGGTTAGTGTCAACAATTACGCTTGGATTTTGAAGACCTGATTGCAAATACAATTCATTTAATTTCTTTAAATCCTCGTAATGATAGTTTGAAACACACTTGCCCGCAAAATCAATGTATCCTCTTAAAATGGCGTGAGCGTAAGGATTTCCGCTTGATTGAACCTCCCAACCTCTATATAAAAAAGTATGCGAAGATTGAGCCGCCTTAATAGAATTCATCATTACGTTCATATCACCGCTGGTTGGATTTTTCATACCAACAGGCTCGCAAATTCCGCTTGCAACCAAGCGGTGTTGTTGATTTTCTACCGAACGCGCGCCAACAGCATTATAGCTCAATAAATCAGATAAATAACGATAATTTTCGGGGTAAAGCATTTCGTCTGCGCAGGAAAAACCGTAATCTCTTAACGCCGATAAATGCAAATCGCGAATCGCAATTATTCCCTTTAGCATATCGGGTGCATTATCAGGGTCGGGTTGGTGAAACATACCCTTATACCCTGCTCCCGTGGTACGAGGTTTGTTGGTATAAATTCTCGGCACTATAAAAATTTTATCCTTTACTTTATCCTGAACCTTGCGAAGCCTTGAAATATATTCAAGCACAGACTCTTTATGGTCAGCAGAGCAAGGACCTATTATAAGCAAAAATTTATCGGAAGTACCGTCAAATATAGCCTTAATCTCATTATCGTTTTGTTGTTTTAATAAAACCTCATTTTCAGTTAAAGGAAACTCTGCCTTAACATCCTTTGGGATTGGTAATTTTCTTTTAAAATCCATACTCATAGTGATACCTTATTTCTTGTCAAATAATTTTCTGCGCTCGGTTGAAAGTCTCATCATTTCTCGCATACCGTCACGGTCGCCGTTTTTAATTTTTTCATACAATTCATCAAACGATGCTCTGAATTTTTCCATTTCACAAAGCAAATCTTGTTTATTGCTTAAAAACAGTTCACTCCACATTTCATCGTTAATTCTGGCAATTCGTGTTAAATCTCTGAAAGAGTCACCCGTATATGCCTCTAAATTAGGAGTATCGTTGCAACACATTAGCGATACCGCTATACAGTGGGTCAACTGCGATAAAAACGCTATCATTTTATCGTGTTCGCCGACCGATAGAATTGCAATCTGCTTAAAGCCTAAAAGCTCACCTAAATTACAGCAAAGTTCAATCGCCTCTTGAGTGTTTTTCTCGGTAGGAACCACAATGTAGTTGGCGCCTTTGAAAATTGCATCATCAGCGTTTTCAACACCGCACACCTCTTTACCTGCCATTGGGTGAGCCGCGATATATTCAACATCCTCCCGCAAAATTGACTGTATATCATTTACAACACAGCCCTTAACACCCGTAACATCAGTCAAAATAGCACCGCTTTTGAAATACTTCTGATTTTCGCTTATCCATTCTTTAAAAATATGCGGATAAAGCGCAAAAATAACCAAATCGGCTTTGCCTATAATTTTGGGGTCAATTTCAGTTGTTCCGTAATCAATAATGGAGTTTTCCAAAGCAAAATCAACCGAAGATTTATCCTTGGTGATAGCGTTAACCTCGAACCCCATCTTTTTAAGTCCTTTAGCATAACTTCCGCCCAAAAGTCCTAAACCGACTATTAAAATATTTATTTTCTTAATCAATTTCATTTGCATCAATACCAATTTCTTTAATTTTTTCAAAGAAAGACGGATAGCTTTTCGAAACCGCCTCGGCGCCGTCAATTATACCGCCTGTAACAGTTGAAAGTACCGAAAGTGCCATTACTATTCTGTGGTCGTTGTGTCCGTCGAGCGGTTCGCCCTTATAGCATAGCTCCTGCTTAGGTACCGTAATTTCGTTATCACCGAAAACGAGAGTGCCGCCGAGCTTTGAAAGCTCCTCACACATCGCCGCACCGCGGTCGCTTTCCTTTAGCTTGAGTCTGTCGGTACCCGTAAAGGTTGCGCCGTTTTTTAATGCGGCAAGAGCAAAAAGAACCGGTCCGAGGTCGGGGCAATCCGAAATATCCAAGGTAGGCGCGCCGCATGATATTTTTTCAAAATATTCCTTATAAACCCTATCACCCTGCAAACTATCGGG
>JAZRAQ010000038.1:0-7524 GCA_045634645.1 Acutalibacteraceae bacterium | reverse complement strand
GAAAACCTTGAAATCACGGTTCTAAAGACGGACGGATTCAGAATTGAACGTATCGGTGTATGTGAATTGCCGATAGAAGAAGAGGAATAATAAAAAAGAGCTTATTTTTTAAAAATAAGCTCTTTTTTTGTTGAAATGTAAATGATTTTGTAGTATAGTATATATAGTAGTTTAAATGCTGTTTCTTAGGGAGGAAAACACAATGTATAGGAAAATTTTAACATTATTTATGGCGGGCCTTATGTTCTTGTTTGCGGGTTGCGGTGTTAAAGACACTTCAAGTGAAAATTTACAAACTGACGCAGCGCAAGAAAGCAAGCCACAAATAGTTTATTATACAAATCATTTAACAGGGGAAGAAAATTTAACTAAGGAACAGTCTGAAAACCGTCCTGTTGCAGTAATGATAAACAATCTTTCTACTGCACAACCGGTACAAACAGGTTTAACTAAAGCCGATATTGTTTACGAAACCGAGGTTGAGGGTGGCATAACAAGACTTTTGGCGGTTTATCAAAATATTGCCGATGTTGAAAAGTTTGGTACTGTCCGTTCGGCGCGCTATGTTTATATTGATTTAGCTATGGGACATAACGCTATTTATGTCCACCACGGTCAAGATAATGCATACGCAGCTCCTCATTTAAAGGACACACAAACCTTTGTGCTTGGTACTAATAATGCAGGCGTTCGTATTAAAAATGGTTTAGCAAGCGAACATACCTTGTACGGCTACGGAGCTAAACTTTGGAAAACGTTTGAAAGCAAGGGCTATAACACAAAATTGACCAAGACTACAAATTGGCAAATCTTTGCTGATAAGGATACTTCTATTACATATACAAACATTGCGAATACTGTTAATGTTCCTTTTTCACAAGGTTATAAATCGGTATTTAAGTATGATGAGAAGAGCGGAAAGTATATCCGTTTCTACAAAACTACCGAACGCAAGGATTACGAAACAGGTGAGAGTGAATACTTTAAAAATGTATTTGTGCTTATAACAAGTATAAGTGACTATCCTGACGGTTATCATAGAAAAATCGACCTTACTTCAGGTAATGGATATTATTGTGTAAACGGGACCTACACACCTATTAAGTGGAGTAAGGGCAATGCTTCAAGTTCGTTTGTGTTTACAAATGAAGATGGTAGCCCTCTAACCGTAAACCAAGGCAATTCTTGGGTTTGCATAATGGGTAAAAACTTCGCACCCTCATTTGAATAAAAAACTAAAAGCGACCGAAAGGTCGCTTTTAAATTATACAATTATAATTCCTTGAATTTATCTAAAATAAACTCATAAATTTCGTGTTGCGCTGTTTCGGGTAATCTTTGCATACCAATTAAGGTAATCTTTTCATATAATCCTGTTGGAATAAGAAAAGAAATTTTGGGTATATCTGCTTTAAGACTTGACTTAATGATATTATCAGTATATAATTAAAGAAAAAGCGGTGATACACTATGGTAATGCATAATATAGGTTTTAATTCTTGTGGCTTATCTCGGTGTATTGAAAATACTGCTTTTTATCTTGTGAGGTATCACTTGAAAATCAGTTGATTTTGCGCATAAGCCACAAAACGGCTTATGCGCTGTTTTTTACTTGTATTTTCGGAGGAAGTGATTAAATGAAACACATTAAAATCATTACTTTTGTTAGTGTAGCAATAATGGTTTTTGCTCTTGTGTCTTGTTCGAAAACGGGTAAAATAGATTCTGAAAACACTTCAAGTGATGAAAAAATCGAGTTAAATGAGTCTAATAAAACTGCTCAAGTTTTACAATCGGACACAACCTCTTCCTTACAAAATAACGGTTTCTTTGTTCCTTTCGCGGTTGTTTGGAATGGGAATTTGTATAAAATGTCGAATGAAGAACTTAAAGAAAACGATATTGACGAATTACATATAGATTCAGAATTCAAAAACATTTCTTTTTATTCTATAAAAAATAAGGATATGTCAAAATGTATAGCCAAAATAATAAACGGAAAAATATATCAATATGAATGTATTGCTACATCCCCGATATTAGTAAATGGTAAAAAGTATATTCTTCTTCCACGAGACAGTGTTGATATAAAAAGAATTAATAACCGTTCGATTGGGAAATATAATGGATTTAATTTATATCAATCGGACAGAGAAAAATATATATTAGCCGATGTTCAGTATATAATCGGCACATCAGGTTACTGCGGTTATCCAGCACGATTAATTGATTAACAAAAATGACTATTAAAAAGGAGAATATTATGAAATCGAAAAAATTTATAAAATTATTATCTTTATGCCTTATTTTATGTAATATTTTATGTGCGACAACATTTTCGGCATCTGCAACTCCAAATAATACAACTACTGGAATATTAGAATTTCAAGAAATAAAAGAATTACCTGACGGAGGAAAAATTTATGTATATAATATAGATGGGATAATAAACGAATTCCCTGTTCCACCCGAGGGGTTTAATCCTTTGAATGCGTCAAATGATGTGTTAGAAACATATGGTTTTCCAATTCGCCCAACAGATTCAGATGAATTAGCAAAATGGATATTAATGATGAAAAAATATAAAAAAACACCTATACCAGAAGTAGAAAAAACAGATATTATTCATGGGCTTAATAAAAAAATTCCAACATATTTAAGTCAAATATCAACTCGAGCACTTGATGGTGAACATGATAGTCGAAACTGGTCTGGGTATGTAGCAAAAGGAAATTTTTCACAGGTACAAGGTGATTTTGTTCAACCCGCAATACCCGATTCAGAGCCTAGTTACACACACGAAAGTACATGGGTAGGTCTAGGTGGTCATTATGAAAATTCAGGTTTGGTGCAAACTGGCACGGTAATGGCAACACATCAGGGTGGCCGACAGTATTATGCTTGGTATGAATATATAAGCCCGTTTCATCAAAATCCTGAAATAAGAATGAACAGTGTTACAGTAAATCCTGGTGATAGGATACATGCATATTGTTCGTTCCAAAAGGCTAATAACAAGTTTAATGCGTATATTGCAAACGATACAAACGGTACAAGTCAAGCCGTATTAGTTTCTATCTCTGCGTCTGAATATTTCGACCAAAGAACCGCAGAGTTTATTAATGAACACCCCAGTTGGGGAGCAATAGCGGATAATGGACTTACAAATTATGGAACGACAAATTGGAGCGGTTGTCAGGTGTATACTATGAGTGGTTCTTGGATAAATCTAGGTTCAACAACCTACGACCGTATAACAATGAGAAATGCTAATGGAAATGTACTTGCAGCGCCATTTAACTTAAATGGTGCATCGTTTGTAAGTACATGGCGGAGGCACAATTGATAGTATTATGAAAATTCGGCTTTAGTTTCAAAGAAAATACGATTTTTTTATATCGTTATTTAAATTAGAACATAAATAAATATTATATACAAACATTTTTTGTTGTATATTAAATCTTTTTTACTAAAAACAAAAAAAGCGACCGAAAGGTCGCTTTTAATATTTGTGCGCGAGCACACATTAATTACGCATTACGCATTACGAATTACGCATTATCCTTTTACCGCGCCTGCGGCAACGCCTTTGATTATATATTTTTGACAAGATAAATAAAAGATTATAACAGGAATAATTGAAAGCACAAGCATAGCCATCATAGCACCCATATCTACCGAACCGTAACCACCCTTTAGATACTGAATTGCAATCGGTATAGTTTTGTAGTCCTTGCCGATTACGAGGTAGGGAAGCAGATAGTCATTCCAAATCCACATAGTGTTTAAAATTGCTACCGTTATAGTGGTAGGCTTTAGTATTGGGAAAACTATTTTCCAATAGGTTTGCAGTGGGTTGCAACCATCTATTGTGGCGGCTTCTTCAACCCCTAATGGTACCGATTTTATAAACCCTGCAAACATAAAAGTTGAAAGTCCCGCACCAAATCCTAAATATATAAGAATGATACCGAAAGGATTGTCAAGTCTTAAAACATTTGCGGTTTTAGACATTGTAAACATAACCATCTGAAAGGGAACAATCATAGAAAACACGAGCGCATAGTAAAAAAAAGAGGTGAAAACGGATTTTACCCTTACGATATACCAAGCGGTCATAGATGTGAATACAACGATTGCTATTACCGAAAAAACGGTTATAAAGAGTGACCATCCAAAAGCCTGTAAAAAGCCTGTGCTGGTTAAACCTGTAGAGTAGTTAGCAAGTCCTGAAAAGGTTTCGCTGTTGGGTAATACGAATGGCTCGGTTGTGATGGAAAACCGTGACTTGAAGGAATTTATAAGCACTATTAAAACGGGGGCTATAAATATAGCAGAAAGTATTAATAAAAGTATAAAAAATATTGCATTTGATAATTTCAAGCGCATTAATGCTCAACCTCTTTTCTTCTTGTAAGCATTAGCTGTGTCAACGCAATAACCGCTACAAGCAGAAAGAATATAACCGCTTTTGCCTGACCTACACCCTCAAAACCATTACGGGAGTAAAAGGTTTCGTAAATGTCGAGGGCTACCATTCGTGTTCTGCCCGATGGAGCACCCGCGGTGAGTGCTAAATTTTGGTCAAATAGCTTAAAGGAATTGGTTATTGTTAAAAACAGGCAGATGGTAATTGACGGCATTACAGATGGAATTGTAATCCTAAAAAGTGTGGTAAAAGCGCCTGCACCGTCAACCTTTGCAGCCTCGTTTATATCGGTAGGAATGTTGCCAATGCCCGCAATATAAATAATCATCATATAACCAATCATTTGCCAATTCATAAGGATTATCAGTCCCCAATATCCAAATTGTGCTTTTGAGGTTATGGAATAATCAAAGTTATAAAGCACACCGTTGATAATCAACTGCCAAATATATCCAAGCACAATTCCGCCTATTAGGTTAGGCATAAAAAATACAGTTCTGAAAAGATTTGTGCCAAAAATATTACGGGTCAAAAGAAGAGCCAGTAAAAAAGCAAAAACATTTATGCTTATAACAGATGCTATTGCAAATTTAACTGTAAACCAGAGGGAATCTAAAAAGGTGCCGTCTTGAGAGAATGCTCTTACATAGTTCGAAATTCCAACAAATTTGGCGTCTGTGACTGTTGTAAATTCCGTGAATGATAGGAACAAACCTACTATAAACGGTATTAAAAAGGCAATCAAAAAAGCCAAAAGTGTAGGCATAAGGAATATGGGGGAATACCGCTTAAGTGATTTCATTTACTCTCGCTCACTCTTCCATTTGTCTTTTACTTGCTTTACAACATCGTCCCATTTTTTATCCCCTTGAACATAGTCCAAAAGTCCGCTTCCAACAGTGCGTTTAAACTCTTCGCCTGGGAATGCAGTGAAAATCCAAGGCACAGAGGTTACCTTATCATCATTCATATATCTTATAATCTCTCGCGCTAACGGGTCGTTGGGGGTTTGCTCTTCGCTAAAGGTATTAAATGGCGTGATGAAGCCTAACTTTTCGGTAACATATTTTTTGCCGGTCTCACTTGAAAATAGCCAAGCCAAAAAGTCTAAAGAGGCTTTTTGCTGTTCTTCTGTGGCGTTTTTATTGATTGCAAGGTAGTTTTCTGTACCAATGCAGATACCTTGCTTTTCTTCGCCTTCTATACCCGTATAAACAGGTAGCATTTTAATATCAGATGCCTTTACGGTATTACCCTCAACTCCCGAAATTTGCGACCAACCCCAGTTGCCGTTTTGAACCATCGCAACCTTACCAAGCGCAAATTCTGCCATAGAGTCGGCAACGGATTTTGAACCGAGAAGATTTTTATTTGTGATTGAGTTATTTACATAAAGGTCAAAAATATTTTTAAAGTTAGCTGAATATTTTAGAGTAATATTTTTTGCATCTAAAAGTGCTAAAGTTGGGTCTTGATTGTCTTTATTGTCACGGTATTCGTGGTAAAGCGGTATATTCAATAGGTGAGTTTGCCAACGCCAGTCCTCACCGCTTGAAAGGGAAGTAGACGCAAAAACACCTTCGATTCCTAATTCCTTTTTGTGAGCGGTCATATCCTCAACGACGCTCTTTAAGGTTTCAAAATTTTTAATTTCGTCCATTGAGGCGATTTTGCTCTTTTTATTAGGAAGTTTAAAATATCTTTCCATAATAGCGTTATTGTAGATAATACCATAGCCCTCAACTACATAGGGGATGGCATAAACACCGCCATTGTCCTTGATTGCAAGTGAATCATCACTTAAAAAAGAATAGAGTTTGCTATCCTTAATATCAAGGCAGTAGTCCTTCCAAGCATCATATCCAATAGGTCCGTTTACCTGAAAGATGGTAGGCGCGTTTGTTTTTGCAATTTCAGATTTCAAGGTCTGTTCATAGGTGTTGGCTGCGGCTGTTACAACCTTAACTGTAACGCCTTTTTCTTCCTTATAAATTTTAGCAAGTTCTTCATAAACTGCTGCTGATTCAGGCTTGAAGTTTAAAAAGTAAACCTCTGTAGTGTTTTTTTTCGCACCGCAGCCCGCAAGGGTAAGGCAAGAAAAAATACTTATAATAGCCATTAAAAGAGAAAAGATTCTGGTTTTCATAATTTGCCTCCTAAAAGATTTCTTTTACTACTTTTCCACAAAATCAAGAAAATATTTACAATAAAATAATAATGTTAAAAAATTTAAAATTTGGCTTGACATTATATATTAATTGTGGTATATTATTTAGGCGCTTTAAAAACGCTGGTGTAGCTCAGTTGGTAGAGCAGCTGATTTGTAATCAGCAGGTCGGGGGTTCGAGTCCGTCCACCAGCTCCAACTTAGATGAGTCTTTATCGGACTCGAAGCCTGAGAGGGTGAGCATCGTTAAGAAAACATTACGGTGTAATGTTTTTAGATGCGAAGTGCGAAGGTGGGTACTGCTTTAGCGGTCATCGAGCACGATAAACTTTCGAAGAAAGTTTATGTCCGTCCACCAGCTCCATTCAAACTTAATATGGGAGTGTTCCCGAGTGGCCAAAGGGGGCAGACTGTAAATCTGTTGTCTTCGACTTCGGTGGTTCGAATCCACCCGCTCCCACCAAACAAATAAGGACTTGCTTTCGCAAGTCCTTATTTGTTTGGTTTAGTGTCCGCAGTACACAAAAAACGGAGTTGTGACAAGTCGAAACAGTGTTGCTTTTGGATATGAAAATCCTTATGTTAATGAAGCTTGCTGTGGTACAATATAGAAATCATAAACTTAAATTAAATCATTTGCTATATTTTTAAGAACCAATTAGCTTCTGAGTTTTAATAACCAAAAAGACTTTCCCTATGGTGAAATAGTCAATAGTTAGTAGACACAAAAAAGAACAAATTAAGCTGCCAGTTCAATTCTGTATTGGGCTGGCGGTTTTCTTTTAACTTTTCGGACGGGGCGTACGTAATTGAAGTAGTGAATTGTGTCAGCAACCGCTTTGTGGATGTCATCGCATTTCCAGTATTGGAAGTGTGATGACAAAACATCCTTGAATCGACCAAAGAATGATTCAATGACCGCATTATC
>JAZRAQ010000037.1:0-21236 GCA_045634645.1 Acutalibacteraceae bacterium | reverse complement strand
TTAAACCTTACTAAGATTGAGTCCTGTCCAATAGTGGGAAGAAGCTGGGAGTATAGATTTTTCGTAGACTTTGAAGGAAATATGGAGGATGCATCTGTAATCAATGCATTAGAAGGCCTTCGCCAGGAGACAGTTAATCTTAAGATGTTAGGTACTAGTAAAATTTTATAAGAAAACAAAATGATATATATTTTTAGTAGTTTTCGTTTGGTGGTTTTGTTCAAACACAACAAGCACAAACTGAAGTAACTACTCGATAATCAAAATAGAAGATAATTAATGTTTTTTTGAAACGGCAAAACAACCTTACGTAATTAAAATATGACCTTTAAAGTTTTATGGCTTTAGAGGTCATATTTTTTATGAAAAGAGGTTTAAAATTCAATGAAAAAGTATGTTGATACTACAGAGTGGGAAGATGATTACAGAAAAAGGCTTAAAAAACTTATGGAGCAAAAGAATATTACTGCTCGAGAATTAAGTTTAACTCTCGGCTATAACGAGGGGTATATCAGCCGAATTCTTAAAAGAAAGATTGACCCATCTTTTAAATCTATGATGGATACAATGCTGTATTTTGACATAAGCCCGGCTGAATTTTTTACGTTTGATTTATAAAGTCATACAAACAGCTAAGGTCTACTTGAACATTAATCTTATGTATTATAAAATAAAAGTGTAATCTTTTATATTTATGAAGGTATTATTCAAAATGAAGGCTTAATTAGAAGCTATAAAAGAATGCGGGAAGAAAGTTCACCTCAGTATTTTCGGTTGGGTGAGCATGGCTTTCATACGGCAGTCTGAGTTAGAAAACAGATAAAGATATGATATACAGTATTTTTTCTGCGAAATATTGTGAACGAAAAAAGCAGACCTTTTGAAGTTAAGGCATATAACTTCATACAATCAAAGTCCCGATTTGTATTAGTGATTACACAGGGCAAGAACCTGTTTTGACGTAGGCTTTCAGTTAAAAGCCTTTGCCGTTAAAGCTTATGCTTTGCCGATAATTTCGGTCATATGGCATTGCGCAGGATTTTATATATCCGCCTTCAATGAAGGTATGCGCTGGAGATAACATAAAAATTTATGTTAAGCTCATCGGACTAACCACTGCTAAAACTAAATAAGCATGATACTCGTTTTGAAAGAAATATGATGTTCATTTTGAGAGAACTCGTTTCGAAATTCTTTTCGTTTCGAGAGGTATGACAGACATTTTGAAATGATAGATGATAAAGATGATTTACATTTTGAAATGATGATGACTTTCATTTTGAGAGGCAGCCGGTTTCTATTGGGAGATTTTCTCAATAGAAACGCCCCGGAGAACAGTGTTCGGAGGGGCGGCTGCAAAGGCATAGTACGCCTATACAAATAAAAAATCATAAAAACGACATCGAAATTTTGACATATGCACCAAGGGCGTACTATGCCTTTCTATCATTTCCCGATGATATATGACAAGATTTCGAGATGATATTTTCCGATGATTGATGATATACATTTAGAAATGATAGGTTGATTGTCTTTTCGAAATTCGTTTTGAAATAAACTGTCGGTGCTTAGTATGAAAAGATGATTATCTTTTTGAAATGCTCTGAACAGAATCCTATAAGAGTAATCAAAGATATATAAAGTGGATGTACCCACATCTGCAATAATCCCATAAAAGAATCTATCCTATCATTTTGAAATGATTGATGACTATCATTTCGAAATGAGTGCGGGAAGGATGACTATCATTTATAGAACGGCTCCCATAGACTGTGAATCAGTCTGTGGGAGCCAAAATTTTTTTATAATTAAAAATTTTCGTCATTAAATTAAATGTATTTGTCAATCCACTCAATAAGCTGCTTACGAGAACGTTTTGTCCAGTTTGCTGCAAGATAGTATTCCTTACCATATGCAGTAATGGTCTTAGCATAGTAGTTTTGAGGCATGGGAACATCGGCTCTAACTAATATTATTGAGTCAATGTTAAAAAACTCAGCTGCTTCCTTTTTACATAACCACTCAATTTCATCTTGAGTAACTTTGTCTGATTGTAATATATCGATGAAAGGACCTTTTATAAGTTCAAGAACGGTTAATGCCGAAAAACCATAAGAACTCTCATTATCGCTTAATTCGGGTGCAAAGCTGTTTTTGAGTTTATTTATATGTTTATGAATGTCGGGCGATATGCGAACATATCCGTCTTTTTCGATGAATACCTTGCCAAGACTCTTTTCGGTATCCAATTTCATCTGAGCAAAATTTATATTGAATTTTGGTACATAAATATCGTCGCGAGTTTTATCGCTACAGGCAGTTTTAAGCATACTAAGAGTTACGTTCTTATGAGCATCCTCTAAGAGTAGGAAGGCGCGAATAATTTTATGAGCGTTAAGCTCTTTGTTTTCGGCCCAACGGGGCAACTTGCGAGCAGCCTTTCCACCTATATTGTTTTTGGTGAGCTTAATATCAGTTTCACATTCCTTGGCGGCTTCTTCAAAATATTCCTTCAAATACAGCTTAATAAGGTTTTCCATAACCGTATTGACATTTTCACCGGTTGCTTTAAGTACAGTTTGCAGGTGATTATAAATATTATTGTCGAGTGTTACAACCACTTGTTTTTTCAAAACATCACATCCTTTTACTTATAATAGCATATATTTGAGTATATATCAATACTCAAATACTATAATTATACTCATAAATTGTTATAAAACCTTGAAAATTCGTCGGTTAAAGTTTTCTTGAAATGAAAAAACGATTTTCCCCAAGTTTTTAATACAAGCTTCTTCAGAAGAAAATTAAAAACTTTAAGGAGAAAAAATCATGAAAAATGAACAACATTTAACTGAAAAACAAATTAACAACAGGCGGAATTTGGACCCGCAAATTGATAAGCTGTTTAGAACCACTAATCATAACGGTGCATCTACCCGACACACCTACGAGTGTAATGTACGGCAGTTTTATTATTATGTATCCGATAATTACGGAATACAAAGTATCGCCAATGTAAAAGCAAAGCACCTTGTAGACTATGTCGAATATATGCAAGGTCATGACTTGGCACCGGCTACAATTATATCACGTATATCAGCCATACGGTTTGCACACAACCTATCGGGCAGTAAAAACATGTTGCTTGACAATTCTAAACTAAGCTTAGATAAGCGAACAAATGGAACTGTTAATCGAAGTTGGATTTATCCGACTGATATTGAAGGTTGTAAAGCTGAAGCAGCGAAGCAAGGCAAAT
Organism: Acutalibacteraceae bacterium; assembly: GCA_045634645.1. Taxonomy (GTDB): domain Bacteria; phylum Bacillota; class Clostridia; order Oscillospirales; family Acutalibacteraceae; genus UBA737. The sequence continues at coordinate 17,974 of JAZRAQ010000037.1, read as the reverse complement.
TTTATATTTGTGATTTTGTTGATATTGGAATAAATTTTGGTCTTAGAATTAGCGAGGCGTGCAGTCTTAGAGTTGAGGATATTAAGAAAGCAATCTTCGCAGGTGAACTTCACATTAGAAGTGGCAAGGGTGGCAGACCGAGATATATTCCTATAGATTTAGAAGGACAGAGAAAGGTGCTTGTTGACCTTGTTGCTAAATGCGAAAAGAAGGGTATGCAGCCCGGTGAATTTGTTATTAGTGAAAGCCGTAAATATGGTCCTGCCGAAACCGAGAAAAGACTGGAGCATTGGCTTCGCAATCACAGGCACAAGTTTACCACACCCGACAGAGATAAGATTGTTAAAAAAGGTTATAAGCCATATACCAAGGAATTAACCTGGCATGGACTTCGTTATACCTATGCACAGTGGTGCTACAACTATTATAAAGCACAAGATTTTGATGCAGAGGCGAAAGTCTCACGCAATCTTGGACATAATCGCAGAAGTACAACAAGAATGTACCTTGCTATGAATTTGCCGAGGAAACGAAAATGATAAAAACATTAAAACCTTTTTTACGGCATAAATATTATGTAGGTAAGGAGGGCGTGTTATATGAAGAAAAATAAAACTGAATATATTGTAGTGAATGCGTTCTCCAAAATTAGTGAGGCAGAGCGCAAGGAAAAAATAAATAACTCAATTAGAACTCTTTGCGTTATGGATATTGAAAAATTATACGAATTAGATTATAATAATAGTGTTGCATTTCACGGCAGCACTCAGGACCTAAGTGGGAAGGAGTGCTTTGAAAATGCTAACTGAAATTGCGGATATTTATGTTCGCCTTTCTTCAGAGGACAGGGATAAGAAAAACAAGACTGACGAGAGCGAAAGTATCCAAAATCAAAAGACGATGCTAATAAACTACTGTATCGAGAAAGGATGGCAAATCAACGGCATTTACTGTGATGAGGATTACAGCGGTGCCGACGCTTCAAGACCTGCTTGGAATCAGGTGCTAAAAGACTGCGAAGAAGGCAGATGCACGATAGTTGTCTGCAAAACACAATCCCGTTTTTCACGTGATATGGAGATGATTGAACACTTCATTCACGGAAAGTTTCCCGAATGGGGTGTGCGATTTGTTGCGGTTGTTGATAACATTGACACAAATGTTAAAGGCAACAAGAAAACACGGCAAATCAATGGTCTTGTAAATGAATGGCAGTTGGAAGAGTTATCCGACAACGTTAAAGCCACTTTAAGTGTTAAACGAAAAAACGGCGAGTTCGTAGGCTCTTTTGCACCTTACGGTTATCTAATTGATCCCGATAACAAGAATCATTTAATTATTGATGAGGTTGCGGCACCCACAGTTCAGCGAATCTTTGATTTATATATCAGTGGACTTGGGTACATAAGCATTGCGAAAATATTAAATGATGAAATGATTCCGCCACCTTGTGTTCACAAAAAGGAGCTTGGATCTAAGTATTATAACGGCAACTATGAGAAGAACAATGCGCCTAGGACAACCTGGTCCGATTCGGCGGTTTATGCAATTCTTCGCCGATTTGAATACACAGGTACTCTGGTGCAGGGTAGACAAGAGGTTGTGAACTACAAAACGGGCAAACGCCGTAAAAAGCCGCAAAGTGAGTGGGACATTGTTGAGAATACCCATGAGCCGATTATCACTAAAGAAACATTTTATAAGGCACAGGAGATTAGGTTATCTCGTGGTAGAGGTCAAAAAATTCCAAGTGGTAGTTGTTATTCACTTGCTAAAAAGGTTTTTTGTGCTGAATGTGGTAACACGATGTGGAAGATGAGCTATAAGTTGCGTGACGGAAGATATAACTACCTTTCTTGCAGAACTCGGAAAACCACTAACGGAGTTTGCGATAATGAGCATAGTATTCGCCTTGACGAGTTGGAGCAAATCGTAGTAGATGAAATTAATAAGTTGCTCGATAAATACTACGATAAAAAGCAGATTGGTAAGTTAGATGCACCAAAAAGGAAAAAGAACGGTGCTAAAACCTTGCAGTCGCAAATTGCTGAGCTCGAAGAAAAGGTGAAGCGAAACGATAACCGAATGGCTCAGATGTACATCGATAAATTAGACGGTGTCATCAGCGTAGCGGAGTTTACAAAATACCGAGAAAGCTATCAAAAGGATTCTCAAGAAACAGAAAAACGCATCGAAATTTTGAAATCAAAGCTTGCCGCAATTGCGGGTAATGAAATGAAAACGGATACAAAATCGATACTCGAAAAGTACCGAAAAATTGACACCCTCACATTCGAGATTGCCGATGAATTTATAAGTAAAATCTTTATTGGAAAACTCCAAAAGGGTGGCAAGAGAGAAATTAAAATTGAGTGGAAAATTTAGTGGTTTTCCACAGTCAAAAATCGACAAAATATACAAGATAAACAAAAAAGTGTAGTATTGGCTAACTCAGCCCACGGCGGGTTTGATGGCGGTGCTGTTGCCAGTGACGGAACGGTAGAAAAGAATATAAATCTTGAAATAACTCTTACTTTGGCATCCTTTTTAAGACAGAGTGGCTTTAAAGTGATATTGACCAGAGAAGCGGATGTTTCGACTGATGATGTTGAAACTGAAAAAATTCCTACCCGCAAAAAAAGCGACCTTAAAAATCGCCTTAATTTGATGAAAGATTATAAAGATGCGGTTTTTGTAAGCGTGCATCTTAATAAATTCACAACTTCAGCGGCGAGCGGTTCGCAAGTATTTTACAGTAAGGTCGATGGCTCAAAAGAGTTGGGTGACAGCATACAAAAATCTATTATAAATCTACTTCAACCTGATAATACGAGGGTTAATAAGCAAGCGACAAGCAGTACGTATTTACTATATCACGCAACAATACCGACAGTCCTTGTCGAATGCGGATTTTTAAGTAATAAGGCTGAATTGGAACGGCTTAAGGATAAAGATTATCAAAATAAAATGGCGTTTTCTATATATTGCGGAATGTTAGAATATTTTAAGGGAGAATAAAAATGGCAACAAAGTCAAGGGTTGTATATGTTTGCAGTGAATGCGGATATGAAACTTCAAAATGGATGGGTAAATGCCCGTCTTGTAATGCTTGGAGCACTTTAGAAGAAGATGTAAGGCTTGCACAAAAAAACATTGTGGGAAGTATAAAAAACGTACAAACCTTTACTGCAAAGTCTTTATCCCAAATTGATGCTTCCTGTGAGGAACGTTATGTAATCGGTATAAACGAGCTTGACAGGGTGTTGGGCGGAGGAATTGTTAAAGGTTCGGTAACCCTCTTAAGCGGTGACCCCGGTATCGGAAAGTCAACAATCCTTTTACAGGTTTGTAATGCATTTCAAAATAGACTTAGCATACTTTATGTTTCGGGGGAGGAGTCGGCCAACCAGATTAAAATGCGCGCAAACCGTTTGGGTGTTGTAAGCGACAATGTAACGGTTATGACCGAAACTGATGCTGAAATTATTAACGAATATATACTATCAGCCAAACCTGACCTTGTTATGATTGATTCTATTCAAACTATGAACATAGGTAGTTTATCGTCTTCTTCAGGCAGTATTGTGCAGGTTCGTGAGTGCACTAATTTATTCCAGCGTACTGCAAAAAACTTAGAAATTCCTGTTATTATTGTAGGTCATGTGAATAAGGGCGGAGATATTGCGGGGCCTAAAGTAATGGAGCATATTGTTGATACTGTGCTTTATTTTGAGGGTGAAAGAAATCAGTCTTACCGAATCTTGCGGGCTATTAAAAACCGCTTTGGTTCTACTAACGAAATCGGTGTGTTTGAAATGAATGAAACGGGTCTGAGTGAGGTTGAAAATCCCTCTGCAATGCTTTTGTCTGGCAGACTTTGCGATGTTTCGGGCGGATGTATTACTTGTGTTATTGAGGGTACAAGGCCTATTTTGGCAGAGGTTCAAGGACTTGTTACTACGACCGGTTTTGGTAATGCAAGGCGTATGGCTACGGGGTATGACTACAACCGATTAAACCTTATGCTTGCGGTTTTGGAAAAGCGGTTAGGACTTTATTTTTCTAATATGGATACATATTTAAACATTGTCGGAGGTATGAGGCTTGATGAACCTGCAGCAGATTTAGCGGTGGCTATGGCATTAGTTTCGGGGCTTCGCGATATACCGATAGACCAAAATACAATCGCTTTCGGTGAGGTTGGTCTTTCGGGCGAAATCCGCTCGGTGCCGCGAGCACAGTCAAGGCTTATAGAGGCGGCAAGGCTTGGCTTTACAAAGTGCATTATGCCAAAAGCAAATATTAAAAATATTACAAATTGCCCACAGTCAATTGAGCTTGTCGGCGTTACTAATGTATCTCAGGCTATCGCCTTTATTAAATGAGCGCGAAATGAAGTGCGGACAGGGATTTTCTAATGAGTTTACGGTTGAACATTTATCAAGGTTACAGTATCCGTCAATTTGATATTTACAGTCCTCTGCACATTGGATTATTCCCATAAAAATCTCCTAAAATAAAAAGAATGGTATAAGTATAGTATGGAAAATTTGAATTTTATTATTGCAAAAAATTTATCTTCATTAAGAAAAAGAAGCAAATTAACACAGCTTCAGCTTGCCGAACAATTAAATTATTCGGATAAAGCTATATCAAAATGGGAAAAGGGCGAGTCATTACCCTCTATCGAGGTGTTGCATAAGCTTTGCCACCTTTACGGTGTAAGTATGGATTATATGGTTGGTGATGAAAAGAAGGAGCCAAAAGTAATCGCTACAGAAGACCTTAAAAGAAGATATCTAAGTATAACCCTTTTGAGCATTTTGGCAGTTTGGTTTGTGGCTTTAGTATTGTTTGTTTCGTTTCATATTTTCGTTAAAAGGGACTTTTATATACTTTTCGCTTGGGCGGTGCCGATTTCAAGTGTGGTAGGTATTGTTTTTGATGCGATTTGGAATAAATGTAAGATGTTGTTTTGGCTTTTAACTGTTTTGGTTTGGTCAACGTTGCTTTGCACAGCTTTGCAGTTATTTACTTTTAATATCTGGATAATTTTACTTATAGGAATACCGTTGCAAATAGCAATATATTTATGGGCAAGAATGGTGAAAAAATGATTGGTAATGATTGGGATTTAATTTTGGCTGATGAATTCCAAAAGTCGTATTTTGAAGAATTGACTGAATTTTTAGAAAATGAATATGAAAATTATACTGTTTATCCTAAAAAAGAAGATATTTTTAATGCTTTAAAATTGACTTCTTTTGAGGAAACGAGGGTAGTGATAATCGGTCAAGACCCCTACCACGGTGAAAATCAAGCTCACGGTCTTTGTTTTTCGGTTAAGGAGGGTGTTAAATTGCCCCCTTCACTTAAAAATATTTTTAAAGAATTGGAAAGTGATGTGTCAAGACCGATTACTCAAAACGGTGAACTTACATACTGGGCAGAACAGGGAATTTTAATGCTTAATACGGTTTTGACAGTAAGAGAAGGTCAGCCTACAAGTCACAAAGGAAAGGGTTGGGAAGAATTTACAGACCGTATTATTTCAGAACTTGATAAAAAGCAAACCCCTATAATCTTTCTTTTATGGGGCGCTCATGCTGAGAAAAAAGCAAAATTTATACAAAATCCAATTCATTATAAGCTTGTAAGCGGTCATCCGAGTCCTTTGTCGGCATATCGTGGATTTTTTGGGTGCAAGCATTTTTCAAAAACAAATGATATATTAAAAGAAAACGGTTTTATTCCTATAAATTGGTAATGCTTGACATTTTTTGACATTTGATATATAATATCGGGCAGAGGTGATTTTAATGGAACAAGTACAACCAATAGGCGTAACCCGTCCGGTTGATAAAATGGGCAGGGTAGTAATTCCAAAAGAAATTCGCAAGCAATTAAATATTGAAAATGATAAGGACAGTTTTGAAATTTATATGCAAGGGGATATGGTTGTTTTAAAAAAATATCAACCCCGATGCGTTTTTTGTAAATCCTTAGAAGGTTCTATTATGTACGAGGGTTATACCGTATGTAAGGAATGTATTGCCAAGCTTAACAAAAAACTTGACAAAGAGGATTTTGAGTGATATAATTTTAAAAATGTTAAATGCTTTGAAGGAATTATTGCTTAGACGGATTGTTTAGAGAGTCGGCGGTTGGTGAAAGCCGATACAAGAAATTTAGGTCAAGTCTCGTTCCTGAGCAGAACGGCTGAAATTAAAGTAAGCTGTTACGGAATGCCCCGTTACCATGGCAAATGGCTTGTTAGAGTCTTAAAGAGTGACCGCTGTTATGCGGTAAACAGGGTGGTACCGCGAAATTGATTTCGTCCCTGAGATTGTAAAATTGCAATCTCGGGGTTTTTTAATTTTTAAGTGAGGTAAATCTTATGAAAATCCAAATATTTGACAGAACATTATGCAGAACTGACCGAGTATTTTCTTTTAAGGAAAAAATTGAAATTGCAAGGCAACTTCAAAAGCTGAATGTTGATACGATTGAAATTGCTGAAATTGAAAATATTAAGAGTGATACTTTGCTTGTTCGTACTATCGCTTCGTTTGTAAAGGATGCGGTTTTGTCGGTTGCGTCGGGATTTACAAAAGAAGGTATAGACAATGCGGGAAATGCTTTGAATACCGCTAAAAATAAGAGAATAAGAATAGAGCTTCCCGTGTCCACGGTAGGTATGGAATACACATGCCATAAAAAAGCGCCTAAAATGCTTGAAATGATAGAAAGTCTTGTTTCCTACGCTAAAGAAAAATGCGATAATGTAGAGTTTTGCGCTATTGATGCTACAAGGGCAGAAAAAGAGTTTTTATTAACTGCAATCGAAACTGCTAAAAATGCAGGTGCCGATATTGTAACCGTTTGCGATACTTCGGCAGAGATGATGCCTGATACCTTTGGCAAATTTATAAGCGAGGTCAAGGCTGACGGTGTTGTGTGTGACAATAAAAACGGTTTAGCAGTGGCAGATGCAGTTATCGCAGTTAAGAATGGCGCTAATATTATAAAAACTTCGGTTGGCGGAAGTGAAACACCGCTTGAAACTATTGCATCGGTTATTAAAAATTGCGGTAACACTTGCGATTTTGAAGCAGGTATTAAAATCACAGAATTTAACCGCATATTCAATCAAATAAATTGGATTACTGATGGAGCTAAAAACGAAAAAGTTAAAGTGATTTCCAATATTGAAGAGGATATGGCTTTAACTTCAAGTGACGATAAAGACACTGTTTTGTCTGCCGTTATGAAGCTGGGCTACGATTTATCAGAGGAAGACGGCATAAAGGTTTATGATGAATTTTTGCGCGTTGCTGATAAGAGAAGCTTAACATTGACCGAATTGGACGCAATCGTAGCTACGGTAGCTTTACAGGTTGAGCCTACATATAAGCTTATAAGCTATGTTGTAAACTGCAGTAATGTGGTTGCATCCTCTGCACAGTTGACTTTAGAAAAGAACGGTGAGACCTTGCAGGGTATAAGCACAGGTGACGGTCCGATTGATGCCGCATTTTTAGCCCTTGAGCAAATTATCGGTACTAAATTTGAGTTGGACGATTTCCAAATTCAATCGGTAACAAGAGGTACCGAGGCTATGGGCAGCGCTATCGTTAAATTGCGTAAAGAAGGAAAACTTTATTCGGGTAACGGTATTTCTACCGATATTATCAGTGCGAGTATTAAAGCTTATATAAATGCAGTAAACAAGATTGTTTACGAGGAGGCATAATAAATGAAACTCTCATTTTCTACAAAGGGCTGGCACAACAGTTCTTTTGATGATTTTTGTGAAATCGCCAAGGACTTGAAATTTTCGGGAATTGAGTTTCATAATATACATAACCGCCTTTTTACCGAAAAGGACGGCGCTTTTCACGACCATATAGCACCTAAAACCTTAAGAAAGCTATATGAAATGAAGTTGCAGATTCCGTGTATTGATACTATTTGTAATCTGGCGGATGAATCTTCAAAAAATGAAAGCATAGAAGAAATCAATATTTGTGTTAAAATCGCTAAAAATTTGCGAATCCCGTATGTCAGGGTAAAAGCAAACGGCAATGAGAACTATGATTTGGTTTATGAAATAATTAAAGAGGTTTTGCCCGTTTGTGAGAAAAATAATATTGTTATTTTGGTTGAAACTTCGGGTATTTTCTGCGACACTTCAAAGCTTTGTGATATTTTGGACAGTTTTGCAAGTGATAATATAGCGGCATTGTGGGATATGTTTGCAACATATTTTGTGGCAAACGAGGAGGCCGAAACCACAATTAAAAATTTGGGTGCATACGTTAAGCACGTTCATATTAAGGATGCAATAAAGACCGAGTCGGGCAGTGAATTTTGCATAATCGGCGAGGGTGAAATGCCAATCAGTGAAATGATGTTGGGTCTTCGCTCGGTTAATTATGACGGTTTCGTGTCTTTGGAATGGGTTCCTGAATGGTGCAAAGAGCTTGATGATATGGAAATCATCTTCTCGCAGTTTGTAAACTATATGAAACAGTTCGGCGACACCTCAAAAAGCGATAATTCGCTTTATTACAACCGTGCGCACACCGGTAAATTTGTTTGGGAGAAGGACCGTCTTATTGACTGCACATTTTCTCAAGTGCTTGACCGTATGGTAGAGGAATTTCCTGACCAATATGCCTTTAAATATACAACTCTTGATTATACAAGAACATATAGCGAATTTCGTGATGATGTTGATACCTTTGCAAGAACGCTTATTTCTTTAGGCGTTAAGGCGGGAACTCACGTTGCGGTTTGGGCTTCTAACGTGCCGCAATGGTATATTGCTTTTTGGGCAACAGTTAAACTGGGCGCAGTTTTGGTAACTGTAAATACTGCTTATAAAATTCACGAAATTGAATATTTGTTAAGACAGTCGGATACCCACACCCTAATTATGACCGAGGGTGCAAAGGACTGTAAATACGGCGAAATAATTGCCGAATTGTGTCCCGAACTTGAAAATACTAAGCCGGGTTCACCATTACACAGTAAGCGTTTACCCTTTATGCGCAATGTAATCACCGTTGGCTTTAAGCAAAAGGGTTGTCTTACATGGGCGGGCGCTATCGCCCGCGCGCAAGAGGTACCTGTAAGTGAGGTTTACCGCATGGCAGCAGCGGTTGATAAGGACGATGTTTGCAATATGCAGTACACTTCAGGTACTACCGGCTTTCCAAAGGGTGTTATGCTTACACACTATAACGTTGTTAATAACGGTAAGTATATAGGTGATAGAATGGAATTGTCCACTGCCGACCGTATGATGATTCAAGTACCGATGTTCCATTGTTTTGGTATGGTACTTTCTATGACTGCATCTATGACTCACGGCGCAACCATTTCACCGCTTCCGTATTTTTCACCGCAATCGGCTTTGGCTTGTATTAACCGTGAAAAAATTACCGCATTCAACGGCGTGCCGACAATGTTTATCGCAATGATGTCTCACCCCGATTTCAAGAAAACCGATTTTTCACACGTTCGTGTTGGTATCATGGCGGGTGCAAACTGCCCTGCCGACCTTATGAAAAAAGCAACAGTGGAAATGAATATGAAGGAAATCGTATCGGTTTACGGTCAGACAGAGGCTTCTCCGGGCTGCACTATGAGTAGTTATTTTGACTCTTTAGAGGTACGAACTGAAACTGTTGGCAGCGCATTTGCAAATGTTGAATGTAAGATCGTTGACCCTGAAACAGGGCTTGACTGTCCTGATGGAGTTAATGGCGAATTTGTTGCACGCGGATATAATATAATGAAGGGCTATTACAAAATGCCTAAAGCCACTGCAGAGGCTATTGATAAGGACGGTTGGCTCCATACGGGTGACCTTGCCTGCAAGCGCCCTGACGGTAACTATTTAATTACAGGCAGATTAAAAGATATGATTATCCGCGGCGGTGAAAATATTTACCCCAAGGAAATAGAAGAATTTATTTACACCTGCGATAAGGTTAGCGATGTTCAGGTTATCGGTGTTCCCGATAAAACCTATGGCGAAGAAATTATGGCTTGTATCATTCTTAAAAAGGGTGAAACAATGACCGAGGATGAAATGAAAGAATATATTATGTCACATATGGCTCGCCATAAGGTGCCGAGATATATTCAATTTGTGGATTCTTTCCCAATGAATGCCGCAGGTAAGATTTTAAAGTATAAAATGCGTGAGGACGCAGCTAAAAAGTTAGGCTTATAATGATAAATAATATAGAAATAATTGATGCACACTGTCATATATACCCCGAAAAAATTGCAAGCCGTGCGGTTGCAGGCACTGATACATTTTACGGTGAAAAGTCTTTATGCAAGGGCACGGCATCTGACTTGATTGAAATCGGTAAAAAAGCGGGGATTGACCGTTTTATCGTTCAGTCCGTGGCAACAACACCTCATCAAGTGAGAAGCATAAATGAATTTATAGCAAGAGAGGTTCAAAATTCAGGCGGTCTTTTTACAGGGCTTGGAACCTTACATCCGGACAGTTCTGATATTAAAGGTGACATAAATCATCTTTTAGAATTAGGACTTCACGGTGTAAAGCTTCACCCCGATATTCAGGCCTTTAAGATTGATGATTACAGATGTCTTAAAATATATGAATTGTGTGAAAAACAAAATATTCCTATTTTAATGCATACGGGGGACAGTAGGTTTGATTATTCAAACCCTAACCGTCTTTTGCCGGTTTTACAGATTTATAATAACTTAACTGTGGTCGGCGCTCATTTAGGTGGTTGGTCTGTTTGGGATGAAGCGCAAAAGAAGCTTAAAAATCTACCTAATTTTTATGTTGACTGTTCTTCCTGTTTTGGATTTATTTCAAAGGATAGGGTAAAGGAGTTAATAAGGCATTACGGAACGGATAAAGTGCTGTTTGGCACAGATTATCCAATGTGGCTTCCAAGTGTCGAAATAGAGAATATTTTATCACTTGGACTTGACGAAAATGAAATAAAGTGTATACTTAATATGAACGCGAAAAAAGTTTTTAATCTGGAGTGAATTCAATGAGCGATTTTAAAATCGGCACCAAATGTGTCCAAGGCGGTTATACCCCAAAAAACGGTGAACCTCGCCAAATTCCAATTTATCAAAGTACAACATATAAGTATAATACAAGTGAGGATATGGGCAAGCTTTTCGATTTAGAGGCTTCGGGTTATTTTTACGCCCGCTTGCAAAATCCGACTTGTGATTTAGTTGCCGCTAAAATCTGCGAGATGGAGGGCGGTACTGCTGCTATGCTTACTTCTTCAGGTCAAGCAGCATCATTCTTTTCAATATTTAATATTGCAGGATGCGGTGACCACGTTGTAGCTTCCTCTGCGCTTTACGGCGGAACCTACAATTTATTTGCAGTAACTATGAAGCGTATGGGTATTGATTTCACCTTTATATCACCTAATTGTACCGATGAGGAATTTGAAAACGCTTTCAAGCCGAATACCAAGGCAGTTTTCGGAGAAACTATTGCTAACCCTGCTTTGAATGTTTTAGATATTGAAAGATTTGCTAATATGGCGCATAAGCACGGTGTACCGCTTATTATTGATAACACCTTTGCTACTCCCGTTAACTGCCGTCCGTTTGAGTGGGGTGCAGATATTGTAACCCATTCTACTACTAAATATATGGACGGTCACGGAAGCGCTGTTGGCGGTTGCATTGTTGATTCAGGTAAGTTTGACTGGACCAAATATCCTGAAAAATTCCCCGGACTTTGTACTCCCGATGAAAGCTATCACGGTGTTACTTATACCGAACGATTTGGTCTTGCGGGCGCATATATTACAAAGGCTACTGCGCAGTTAATGCGTGACTTTGGTTGTTGTCAATCGGCTCAATCAGCTTATGTTTTGAATTTAGGACTTGAGAGTTTACATCTTCGTATTAAAAAGCATTGCGAAAATGCTCTTGAAGTTGCAAAATTCCTTAAAAATGATGATAGAATTGCTTGGGTTCGCTATCCGCATCTTGAAGGTGACGAAAACTACGAATTAGCGCAAAAATATATGCCAAACGGCGGTTGCGGAGTAGTCAGTTTTGGCGTCAAGGGCGGAAGAGTTGCGGCTGAAGCGTTTATGAAACAACTTAAAATTGCATCAATTGCAACCCACGTTGCAGATGCCAGAACTTGTTGCTTGCACCCTGCAAATGCTACCCACCGTCAAATGAGTGACGAAGAACTTCTTTTTGCAGGAATTACACCTGATTTAATCCGTTTTTCTTGCGGTATTGAGGATAGCGAAGATTTAATAAATGATATTAAGCAAGCACTCGATAAAATATAAAGAAAAGGTAAAAAATAATGCCAATTAAAATTCCAAACGATTTACCGGCGGTTAAAACATTAAATGATGAAAATATTTTCGTTATGACCGAAACCAGAGCCATAACACAGGATATTCGTCCTTTAAAAATATTGTTGCTTAACTTGATGCCTAAGAAAATTGAAACTGAAACTCAGCTTTCGCGTCTTTTGGGCAACTCACCGCTACAGGTTGATTTAGAGTTTATTCATACCAAAAGTCATAAGTCAAAAAATACCTCGGCAGAGCATTTATTTACATTTTACAAAACCTTTGACGAGGTTAAGGATAAAACCTTTGACGGTATGATTATTACCGGCGCTCCGGTTGAACTTTTGCCTTTTGAAGAAGTTGAGTATTGGGATGAGCTTTGTACTATAATGGAATGGTCTAAAACTCATGTGCATAGCACTTTCCATATCTGTTGGGGCGCACAGGCAGGTCTTTACTATCATTTCGGTATAGATAAAAAACCGCTTGATAAAAAAATGTTCGGTATTTTTGAACATACGGTAGATTACAAGCGTTCTATTTTATTCCGCGGATTTGATGATGTATTTATGGTACCTCACTCAAGACATACAACCGTAGATATTGACGATATTGAAAAGTGTAGTGACCTTAAAATTTTAGCTTCCTCTAAAGAAGCGGGACTTTACGCAGTTGCAACCAAGGGTGGTAAACAAATTTTCATAACAGGACACTCGGAATATGATGCTAACACTTTAGCAAATGAATATTTCAGAGATTTGAATGAGGGCAAACCGATTGAAATACCTAAAAATTATTTTCCACAGGATAACCCCGAAAATGCGCCTTTGGTAACCTGGCGTTCACATGCCAACTTGCTTTATTCAAACTGGCTTAACTATTTTGTTTATCAGACAACGCCTTATAATATTGATGAAATAAATAATAAAAAATGAGTTCGAATTTTTCGAACTCATTTTTTTAGAATGTAAGTATTAAATTTATTTTTTTAGCACTTTTATGCGCTTCAGACAAACTATGCCACCTAAAAAGGAAGCAAACATTAATAATATCAAAAGCGAAATATTACGGTTATCACCTGATTTAGGAAGTTCAGAGGTGGTTGGCTTTGAAAGGGCAGAGGGCTCTGAAGTATTACTATTATTATCGCTACCTTTAGTAACTTTCTCTGTTAAAGCATAAATACTGAAGTGGTTAGTTTCAAAATAAGCCACACCGTTTTTATCAATTTCAGTATTATATTCCTTGGGTTTGCCCTCATCATCAATATAATATACGGTTAAAGTTTTGTCTTTCAAAGTTTCAGGAACAGGAATGCCCACATAAAATTTACCATTTTCAAGTTTTCGAATATCAGAACCTAAACTGCTTGAATAAAGTGAAATGTCATAAGCTACGTAATTTTCGGTTCCAAGAGCTTGCTTGATAGTATCATTCTTAACGCTTGTAGCAGAAAGCATGGTGTCAAAAGGAACGGATTTATCTGTGGTGGAAATTTCTATATTGTGGATTAAATCTTTACCTTTGTAAACAGGGGTTGTAAAGTTCTCCTTTTTGTTGGATTTTGAAATTACGAAATCGTATTCAACATCGTTAACTGTTAAAATAAAGTAGTTGTCAATATCCTTAGTAAATCCAATTTCTTCCTGTTCGGCTTCTAATTCTTCGGGGTCTATATCGCTAAGTTTTCCGCCAACTTTAATGGAAATATCGCAATCCTGACCGAAGTAATCCTTAATTCTCTTTAAAGCGGCTGCCATATAAGCATCGGCAGTGTTTTTTGTGTCAGACGGAACGTAAATAACACGCTTGTAGGTGATACCTCCCTCAGTTGTGGCATAAACTACGCCATCATATAGGATTATTGTATGTCCGCCTTCGTAACTCAAGAACATATTAGGACCGCCGCCTAAGCGTGTATCCATACCAAAGGTGAATTTCCCGCCCCCAACATCTTCAATAAATTCTTTGGCAAAGTTAATGGCTTCATGGCTTTCAATATTTCCGTCCTTAATTGTTGTAAGGTAGTTGATAAGGTGAAGGTCATCTAAATCATAGAATTTCCAATTATCATTATCGGTTTTCATTTTATCGAGCTGTTTGTCTACAAGTTTTTGAATATTGACGTCAGGTGATTTATATTCCATATCAACATAATATTCTTCTATCTTGTTAGTGGTTAAATCTCTGATACTAATCATAGCTCGATTTGGATTGAACGGTTCTTGGTTACATACTGCCCAAACATCATAATTCTTGTCGTTAATAAGACTTCTTGCGATAGCCGATAGCAAGAATTCAGAGTCACCGCTATCTTCGGGAGGATTTGTCTTAACAGTCCAAACGGTGCTATCGGTTATTTTCTTCATAACATCTGAATATTTATCGGGAGTCGGAAGAATTTGAACCATATCATAGGTTATACACCAGTTCAAATAGCCTGTTACATTATCATATCCAACGTCTGTGGCAGAAAAACCGTCATATACTACTCTGTAGCCTTCGGGAACAAATTTCTTTATATAATCTTCGGGGAAAACAGTATCTGCGGGCGCTAAAACATCAAGCCAAACACCTTCAATGTACGGTAGGTCCGGTTCACCTGTGCCAAAAAGTTTATATCTTCCGCCCGAAAGCACAGTAACATCTGCATTGCAGGAAATAACCAGTCCGCCTAAGCCTGATTGTGTTTCGCAATTAGTAATATATAACTCACCGTCGTTTTGGGTAATACCGTTAAAGTATCCGCCGTTTATATAAGTTTTACCGGCATTTAAACAAATACCGCCGCCAAAGAAACCGCCATTTATGGTTAAGGTACCGCAGTTGGTTAAGAAGTAAGAAACATTGACCTCATTTAATGTAACGGTGCCATATGATTCTAAATCACCGTCAAGATATATATTGTATGCAATAAAAGTAGCCCCATCTTCTATCTTTACTAAACCTTGTATTGAAGAATAATTATCATTACTGTTTTTTATGGTTACATTAGCGCCGTTTTTAATAATAAAGCTAGGACCGTTAGAAACATTGGGAACCAATACACAACCGTTAAGGTCGATTACATAGGTGCCACTTTCAAAAATAATGGGTTCATTATAGTCTAAATATTCTCCGTTATTCTCAATACCTTCTGCTATAGCGAAGATATTTTCTGTGAGAGTAATAGTGTTACCTTCTACTGAAATTTTATCTTTTGGAAAGAGAAGTTCAGCTTCATTAGCGTCATTTAATGTAAGTGCCGAAACTGAAATGATACTCGACATTAAAAGGAATACTGAAAGTAAAATACTTAAATACTTTTTCATAAAACCCCTCCTATCTGGTTATTTTTATTTTAGCATATATAAAATCAGATTGCAAGTGGGGGCTAAAATCGTTTGTCAGAATAAAAAAAGACTTGCTTTAAGCAAGTCTTTTTATCATTCTAATATATAAATTTCAACCGAACGCACACCAAACTGTCTGCATTGACTTTCGCTTGATAAGAAAAGGTCAACACCAGTTGGATGTTTTTTAATAAATCCGCCGGTATCTGCCGCTACAGCATAACCGTAAATGTATTTGCCGTCTACGGTTTTGATATACATTTTTGTACCATAGGGGATAACTTTAGGATTTACTGCGATATAACCAGGTTGAGGTGCAACTCCTGTGGAGCATTTTTTGCCTGTATAGGTATATGCGGTAGCTCTAACAGTCATTTTGGACTTATATCCTACAGGAACACCGTTTGCATCAAGCTGAATCGGTGAGGAGGGGGATAAAGTAGAAATACATTTAACATCACTGTTAGTTTGAACTGCAACTTCTTTAACCTTCTGACCTACTGTAACTACAGCATTTACTGCATCGGTTACAATTTCGGTATTGGTTATATTCTTTTCAACCGAAACTCCGTTTACAAACTTTTCGGTGTAATATACGGTTTTAAGACCGTTAGTGCCCTTTTGGGTAGTCTTTTTAACACCTTTATAAAGAGAGTCGGAATAAACAGTTTTGGTTTCAAATGGGATGTTTTCTTGATAAGTGCCATTAACATAGCTTACATCGCTATAATCAATGTATATTGTATCGGTAATTTTAGTATCAAGTGCGGGTTCAACGAAGTCGAATTCGTCTACAGTAATGCCGGCAAGATTTAATGCATCAGCAACAGTGCCTGCAAAAAACTCGATTTCAACAGTGTTTTCACCTGTTGTAATATAGACCGGATAACCATAAGAAATTTCAATGCTTGTTAAATGGTCCTTTACTTCTTTTTTAAGGATTTCATATCTGTTTGATTTTAGATTTAAGCCTGACATAACCGAAGCCACATTATTATTAAGAGAGCGTACAGTATATGTCTTCTCACCATCGAAAATTTTAATTGTGTGGATTGAGCAGTTTAGTAAAGTAACTACTGCGATGGTAAGAGCTGTAAGCAAGCTTATTGCACTTACTCGCATTTGTCTTGCAGAGAGGATACGTGACAAATGGTACTTTATTTTTTCTATCATCCAATAACTCCTTTAATTTAGGCTTGTGGGATATTTCCTTTTATTGCCTATTTTTTCAAAGCTTGACCATTATACCTAATTATTTTGATAATGTCAAAGTGAAAAATCGGTTTGTTTTTGGTTATTTTGACGAAAAAATTACAAAAAAGCTAATAGTTACAAAGTTGTAACTATTTATTTGCGTTATAAATTGACATTTTTTTACAATTCACTTGTGAAAACTAACAAAATGCTTAAATCGATGTTTATAAATAAACTCGAAAAATAGCCAAAAACACTAAAAGTTGTGCTAAAAGCTTGTAGATTAAAAATTTCCAACTAAATGTTGTGTTAAAAATCTTTACAAACAAATAACGTTATGCTATATTATATGTATATTATAGTTGTTTTATGATTGAAAATAGTCAGAGAGGATTATTATGGATAGATACAAAGCAGTTTTAATGGACGAGTCGGCAATTAGCAGAGCGTTAAAACGCATTTCTCACGAAATTTTGGAGAAAAACAGTGGTTGCGAGGATTTATGTATAATAGGCGTTAAACGCCGAGGTGTACCTCTGGCACAAATTATTGCCGACAACATATATAATATAGAGGGTGTCAGGATACCAACAGGTGTTTTGGATATTACATTTTACCGTGATGATGTAAATGTACGTTCATTAGACCCTGTAATACATCCTTGCGACATTCCCTTTTCGGTAGAGAAAAAGAATGTTATCTTAGTAGATGACGTCCTTTACACCGGCAGAACTGCAAGGGCGGCTATGGATGCTATTTTAAGGTTTGGCAGAGCTTCTTCTATACAGTTTGCAGTGCTTGTTGACAGGGGACACCGCGAATTGCCCATAAGAGGGGATTATGTGGGGAAAAATGTTCCTACCTCTAAATCAGAGTTTATATCGGTTAAAATTCCGCCTTATGATGATATAAGCGCAGTAGAAATATACGAAAAAGAATAAAAAAAGAACTGTCTTACGATGAAGTGATATAATGATGGTAGACACAAAAAAGTGTCTACCATTATTTTTTGTGCTACAATAAAAGAAAAGGAGTTGAATGTAATGGGAAGACCGAAAGGCGGAATAAATATTAGTCACAGCAAAGAGGAGAAGTTAGCAT
>JAZRAQ010000036.1:0-21180 GCA_045634645.1 Acutalibacteraceae bacterium | reverse complement strand
CGGCTCACTCTTCGATGCTACTCAAACAATGGTAGCTAAGATTGCTGACGATCTTTACGAAGTACAAGTTGTTTCTTGGTATGACAATGAAAACAGCTATACCAGCCAAATGGTTCGTACTATTAAGTACTTTGCAGAAATCTAATTTAACATTTGACTTTAAAAACTCTTGCAGAAATGCAAGAGTTTTTATTTTTTTATTGTGTTAAGGTTTCGTATATGGTATAATAATCATATATATTCCTTGGAGGAAAATTATGAGAATTTTAGCAGTGGGGGATGTTTGCGGTTCTGTGGGTTGCGAATATGTCCGTAAGGTGCTACCCGCTTTGAAAAAAGATAAAGATATTGATATTGTTATTATAAATGCCGAAAATTCGGCAGACGGTAACGGTACTACGCCTTTTAGCGCAGATTATCTTTTAAGTTTAGGCGCAGATGTTTTAACAGGCGGAAATCATTCATTCAGAAGAACAGAATTTTCAGAGTATTTAGACCAAAACGATTTTGTACTTCGTCCGCATAATCTGGGTAATGATAAAAGCGGTAAAGGATACTGCCTTTTAGACTGCGGTAAAACAAGTGTTGCAGTAATCAATTTAAGCGGTAAGATTTATCTTGAAAAATTGAGTGCTGACTGTCCTTTTAAAACGGCTGATGAATTGATTGAAAGGGCGAAAAAAGACGGCGCTAAAATAATTTTAGTAGATTTTCACGCTGAAGCTACAAGTGAAAAGCGGGCATTAGGCCTTTATCTTGACGGAAAGGTTTCTGCCGTTTTCGGAACACATACACACGTTCAAACTGCTGATGAACAAATTTTGCAAAACGGCACCGGTTATATTACCGACCTTGGTATGACAGGGGTTATTGATTCGGTTTTAGGTGTAAAAAAGGAAATTATCATTAATCGACTAAAAAGCAACGATATGTCAAAATTTGAATTAGCAGAGGGTGAATGTTCTCTTTGCGGTTGCATTTTTGAAACAGATGAAACGGGTAAAACCGTTAAAATAGAAAGAATTAAAGTAGGATAGTATGAAAAAATTATTATTAGTTTTTTTGTGTTTGTGTTTATTGTTCGGTGCCGGTTGCAAAGAAAAAAGCGAAAACTCTTCACAAAGTTTGCAATTGGACGAAAACGGCAATTATAAGGATTTTATGACTCTTTTGTTTTCAGAAGCTGATAGCTTTAATCCTTATGAGGCTAAGACAGACGTTAATCGCCAGATATGTTTATTGTTGTATGAATCTTTAATCAAAACTGACAATGAATTTAATGCGGTTAACCGTATTGCCGAATCGGTTAAAACAGAGGGTAAAGTTTGTACAGTTAAATTAAAAAATATAAAATTTTCGGACGGCACTCCACTTACCGCCGATGATGTAGTACACTCTTTTAATCTTGCAAAACAGTCTGCTGTTGATTACGGCAAGAAATTGTATGAGGTGGACTCTATAATTGCCGAAAATAAAAATACTGTAATTTTCAATCTCACTGTATGTGACCCGTACTTTAAAAATTTGCTTGATTTTCCAATACTTAAAATGGGAAGCGAAAGCATTACCGATTCTGACAGTGTTAAACTTCCACCCATAGGATGCGGACGGTATACTGTAAGCAAGGATAGAAAGTCTTTAATTATAAATGATAATTATTTTGGTAAAAAAGGTGATATAAAGCAAATTCGCCTTATAAATGCGCCCGATAATGAATCAATTTCTCACTATGTTGAAATCGGCGTGGCGGATATGTATTACAGTAACATTGCTGACGGTAATATTTTAAGAATGAGCGGACAAAAGTTCGATATTAATCTTAATAATTTAGTTTATTTAGGTGTAAATTTAAATTCGGGTGATTTGGCTTTAAGGCAACTTCGCCAAGCAATTTCTAGCGGAATAGACCGTGAAAAGATTTGCAAGGACACTTATTACAATAATGCACTGCCTGCAACGGGATTTTTCAATCCTTCGTTTGCAGACACAAAATCAGTACAAAACCTACAAATTAATTCAAATTCTCAAATAACAGTTGAGAATTTGAAAGAAATAGGATATAATAGTTTAGATAAGGAAGGTTTTTACAGAAAGAATGGCGGCGCTTTGAGGTTTAGTCTTATTGTTAATAAAGAAAACCGCATACGCGTTAATGTTGCTCACGAAATATCAAGGCAGCTTGAAAAACTGGGAATAAAACTAACTGTTAACGAACTTTCTTATGAAAATTATATTCAAAGGCTTCAAAACGGTGATTTTCAGTTTTATTTAGCAGAGGTTAATATAACAGAAAATATGGATATGCGTCCGCTTATATCAAACGGTGGTGCTTTAGCCTTTGGAATTAGAAATACCGAATCTGAAGAAGCTCAAAGTAATTCATTCTCACAGATTATGAATAAATTCTATAACGAGCAAGCTTCGGTTGTAGATGTTGAAACTGTTTTGCAAACCGATATGCCCATAATACCGATTTGTTATCGTACGGGTATACTTTTCTGTAACAATAATATTAAAAACATCAGCAATTCTTCGAAAAGTGACATTTATTTTTCGATTGAAGCATATAAATTTAAACTTAATTAGGAGGTCAATTTTATGATAACTTACGAAAATAGATTAGGTAAAATTACTCTTTCCGAATGCTATCTTTCAAAGCTTATAGGTAATGAGGTTACCTCTTGCTTTGGTGTTGTTGGTATGGTACCAAACGGCAGCAAACAGAAAATTTTCAATAAGCTTTCTAAAAATGAACAAATGGATACCGGCATAAAAGTTATTGAAGATACGGATTCTATTTCTGTAGAACTTCATATAGTTGTTACCTATGGAATGAATATTAACGCTATTGCTTCAAGCATAACTGAAAAGGTTGAATATATAGTAAAAGAAGCAACAGGCATAGATGTGAAAAAAGTTGTAGTTAAGATAGACGGGATTAAAGAGTAATTCGGTTTTCACTAAAGGAGTGTAATATTTTGATAAACGGCGATATTTTGCGTTCTGCCTTAATTTCGGCAGCAAATAATTTAAGCAATTACCGCAAAGCAGTGGATGATTTAAACGTTTTCCCTGTGCCTGATGGTGATACAGGAACAAATATGTCTATGACCCTTTCAAACTCTGCAAGAGAGCTTGAAAAACTAAGCGGCGCTACGGCAGGCAAGGTTGCGTCAGTTAACGCCTCGGCTCTTTTAAGAGGTGCCAGAGGAAACTCCGGTGTTATTACTTCGCTTTTGTTCCGCGGTTTTTCTAAGGGAATAGGAGATGATGAAAATCTAACACCTGAGAATATAACCAATGCTTTTGTTTACGGTGTTGAGGCGGCTTATAAAGCGGTTATGAAACCGACTGAAGGTACAATTTTAACCGTTGCGCGTGTTGCAAGTGAATATGCACAAAAGGCATTGAAAGAGGGTAAAAATGAACTCGAAATTTTTGAATATGCTATTGAAGGCGCAAAGGTTGCATTAGAGCAAACTCCGGAATTATTGCCACAGCTTAAAAAAGCAGGTGTTGTTGATGCCGGTGGTAAAGGTTTCGTTTTAATACTTGAAGGTATGCTGTCTGTTATGAAGGATGGTGTTATGATTAAATCTAACGCCATAGAAACAGAAGAAACCGAAGAAGAATCTTCCTTTAATGCTGCAGGTGAATTTGAAACCGAAATCACATTTACCTACTGTACAGAGTTTATTGTTAACCGTGAAGCGACTTGTAAAAAAGAACCTCAAGAGCTTCGTTCATATTTGGAAACAATTGGTGACTGTGTTGTGGTGGTTGATGATGATGAAATTATTAAAGTTCACGTTCATACCGACCATCCGGGCAACGCTATTGAAAATGCGCTAACCTTTGGCTCGCTTGTTCATTTAAAGATTGAAAATATGCGCGACCAACACGAAAGAGCCAAGCACGAGGCAGAAAGCGCAAAGAAGAAGCCTGCTAAAAGTCAGGACAGGACCGAAACTTTCGTACCTGTTGAGCCTACTAAACCGGTTGGTTTCGTATCGGTTTGCGCGGGTGACGGTTTGGCAGAATTGTTCCGTGATTTAGGTGTTGATACTATCGTTTCAGGCGGTCAGACAATGAACCCCAGCACTGACGATATTTTAAAGGCTATTGAGGCTACTCCTGCCGAAACAGTGTTTGTATTACCAAATAATAAAAACATCATTATGGCGGCAGAACAAGCTATACCGATTAGCACCCGTAAGGTTATTGTTATTCACACAAGAACAATCCCACAGGGTATTTCTGCAATGCTTAATTTTGACCCCGATAGTGATGATAATACCAACGCTATTGAAATGCAAAACTCTACCGAGCGTATTGCAACCGGTCAAATCACCTTTGCTGCAAGAGATGCCGATTTTGACGGCTTTAAGATAAAGCAAGGCGAATTGATGGCAATGCTCGGCGGCAAGATAAGCTTTATTGATACCGACCTTGAAAAGACTGTTTTAAAACTTTTGAAGAAAATGATTAAGGCTGACAGTGAGTTTGTAACTGTAATTCACGGTGCAGATGTAACTGAAGAACAAGCAGAGTCTTTGCAAGCACAGATTGAAGAAAAGTTCGGTAGTAAGGTAGAAATTACCTTTATAAACGGCGGTCAACCCGTTTATTATTACATTCTTTCAGTAGAATAGGAGTACGAAAAATGACGGCTAACACTGATATTAGATATTTATTAGGTGTCGGTGAAAAAAGGGCCAATGTTTTGAAATCAAAGGGTATCGACACTGTCGGTGCCCTTTTGCGTTTTTTTCCGAGAAAGTATCTGGATTGGACCGATATTACTTCGGTAAAAGATGCCTTTTTATTCCAAAATGTATGTATAAAGGCAAAAATCGTAACACCTATTGAAACGGTTGAAACCAAAAGAGGCATTACGATTTACAAATTTTTAGCAGAGGATAACACAGGCAGATTTGCGGTTGCTTTATTTAATCAAACCTATTTGGCTAACAGATTGAATTTCGGCAGTGAATATTTGTTTTACGGTAAACTAGAGGGAAATATGTTCCTAAAACAAATGAGCTCCCCAATAGTTAAAGAAACTAATTATAACGGAATAGAGCCGATTTATAATGCAAGCAAAAATTTAACTTCTGCTACAATTCAAAAACTCGTTAAAAACGCATTGAAACAGGTTGAAATGCCTGATGTTTTGAATGATGAAATCCGCAAAGAAAACGGACTTTGCGATATTAAATATGCGCTTGAAAATATCCATTTCCCAAAAACTAAAGAGTCTTTTGAAAGGGCGAAAAAAAGGCTTGTTTTTGAAGAATTGTTTTGCCTTCAGGTTGCGCTTTCGGTTATAAAAACTAAATCGCACACAAAAAGCGGTTGTATTATTAAGAGGGATTATTTTGCTGAATTTCAAAAATTATTACCTTTTGAATTAACCGAAGCACAAATAAGGGTAGTAGAAGAGTGTACTTTAGATATGCGCTCGGGCAAGCCGATGAGCCGACTAATTCAAGGTGACGTTGGCAGCGGTAAAACGGTAGTTGCGGCAGCGCTTTGTGTGAATTGTGCTAAAAACGGCTATCAATCGGCACTAATGGCGCCAACCGAAATTTTAGCAGAGCAACACTATAAAACATTTTGCAACATTGTTAAAGATACAGGTATCAAATGTGGGTTGCTTATCGGCTCGCTTACTAAAAAGCAAAAAAACGAGGTTAAGACTAAACTTAAAAACGGTGAAATTGATGTTATAATTGGCACCCATGCTTTAATTGTAAATGATGTTGAATTTGATAATTTAGGTTTGGTTATTACCGATGAGCAACACCGTTTTGGTGTTGCCCAAAGAGGTAAACTAACCGAAAAGGGCGAAAATCCTCACACTTTAGTAATGTCGGCAACACCGATACCTCAAACGCTTGCTTATATTTTATATGGTGACCTTGATATAAGCATTATAGATTCTTACCCTAAAGGCAGACAGAAGATTGATACCTATTGTGTAGACACTTCGTACAGACCGAGAATTTATAAATATTTAAAGAAGTTTTTAAATGAGGGTAGACAGGCCTATATAGTTTGTCCCTTGGTTGAAGAGGGAGAAAATGATGATTTGACTAATGCTACCGAGTATTATGAAAATCTGAAAACTGGTGAATTTAAAGATTATTCTTTAGGTCTTTTGCACGGCAAAATGACTGCAAGTGAAAAAGAAGATGTAATGCGAAAATTTGCAAGCGGTGAGATTAAGCTACTTGTTGCAACCACTGTAATTGAGGTTGGAATCGATGTGCCTAATGCGGTGGTAATGGCCATTGAAAATGCCGAGCGATTTGGACTTTCACAACTTCATCAATTGCGGGGCAGAGTAGGGCGCGGAGAGTATAAATCAGATTGTATTTTGATTTCAGACAGTAATTCGCCTGATACTCAAAAACGCCTTGATATAATTAAAAACAGTTCTGATGGTTTTAAAATTGCTGATTGTGACTTGAATTTAAGAGGCCCCGGCGACTTTTTAGGCAACCGTCAAAGCGGTTTACCGCAAATGCGAATTGCTGATATTTTTGCCGATAAAGAGGTTTTAATAATTGCAAAAAAACAAGCCGAAAAATTACTTCAAGACGACCCGAAACTGACAGAACCTAAAAACTTTAATTTGAGGCAAGAAATAAAAGAAATTTACAAAAAACTAAACGGATGAGTTACCTCATCCGTTTTTGTTTTTTTACTTAAATTTAATAGAGTTTACTGAATTTCCGTTAAGGGTTATTTCAATTTCATTACCGCTTTTAGCAAAAACAAGCTCGTTTGATAGTGTAATCGGCATGGAATAAATAGTATCATTATCTGTGAGTTTTACAAAATAAATTGTATTACCGTTAATAACGGCTGAATTTATAAGTTCAATTACACCGCTTACGGTAGTTTCTTTTCCTTGGTCTACATCGGGCACGTTTTCATTTTTGAGTTTTGAAATATAATCTTCGCGAGCGGCTTCAACGCTGCTTCCCGTACCTACAATCTGATACTGATTAACGTCAACAAAAGCGTACATTTTAACGAGTCCTGCGCCGTCCTTAAGTGACATAAAATAGGTAGGTCGGTTAGAAACATTTAAAAGCAACGGGAAGGTTGAGTTGTATTTTAAGTGCTGTACCTGACCCTCTGCAGAAGACATTGCTGAATATTCCTCGGCGCCCGGGATTGCATAAAATTTAGTTTCTTTTGTGCGAAGGTTTGTAAGAACGAAGCCTACGTTGGATTCGTCACTGGTAACCGAAGTCATACCTGTATATAAATAAACATCATCGTTAATTGCAAGGTAGTTATAGCCGTCAGTCGCTTGTAAAACGCCTCTTTGACCGAATATTGAATTTAAGAATCCTGAACGGTATTTACCATTATAATTGAGTTGGGTTAAAACCATATCGGAATCGTAAACTTGGTCTACCCAAGTAGGAATTTCATTTATTTTATAGTATTTACTTTCGCCTGTAACTGCATTTAAAAGTACCGCTCCGTTAATATCTTCGCCGCTCCAAAGTCCGATTTTATAATCAACTGTGGATGCTACCCAGTAGGGAGTACCCTCGTCGTTGATTTCAAACGAAATATTACCAAAAATTTTGGTTGGATATTTAAATCTGAGTGTTCGGTTAAGGTCGCGCATTAAATACTCACTCGGTGAATATTTAATCGGTTTTTCTAATCTTACAAGTGTAGTATCCTGAGTAGTCATATCAACGGTAATATAAGCGGGAATACCGTTTTTTTGGTTGTTAAACCACTTAATTATATCTCCGTAAATTAAAGGTGTTACACGAACGGGCTTACCTTTAAAATTAATTTGGGTATATAATTCCTGAATTTCAAACTGAGAAACTAAATCAGACATTTCGCCTAATTTTCTTTGGCCTAAACGTGATGCGGTGTCTCTGTCAACAACGGGAATCTGGTCTTTGCTGATTTCCGCAATATCTTCTGCGAAATCACCGTCAGTCATAGTAATTAGTGTGTTATAATTTTTTGCATTAAATATTTGAGCGCCTATTACCGATGCTGTAATGCTTAAAACAAGAACTGCAGCAATCCAAATAAGTGCAAATTTAATTGCGGCACCTAATGATTTCAGATTGATTTTAGGAACGCCCAAAACTTTAGTTTCGTTTTTAGTGGTGTTTTTAAAGAAAGCAATAACCTGTGAGAAGGCATTTATAACAATGAAAATTATTACTGAAAAGGTTAAAAAGCTTATAAAATCACGGCTTCTTAGGTTGATTGGTGGAAGTAAAAACCAATACATTATAGCGATAATTATAAGCGATATAAGCCATTTTGAAGATGCTTTAAGAATTTTTTTCAATACAATCACTCCTAAAATTTACTAATTATAAAATAACATAATATTGTCTTTGTGTCAAACAAAGGATTGAAAAAATGCGTACTTTAAAGTATAATGATACCAAAATGGTGAGGAGAAGCAAAATGAAGTATTTAATAGCATCAGATATACACGGAAGCGCATATTACTGTGATTTACTGATTAAAGCGATAGAAAAAGAAGAACCTCAAAAAATTTTGCTTTTGGGAGATATTTTGTATCACGGACCCAGAAATGATTTACCGCGTGATTATGCGCCTAAAAAGGTAATAGAAATGCTTAATCCTTTAAAAGATAAAATATTGTCCGTCAGGGGCAACTGTGATGCTGAGGTTGACCAAATGGTGTTAGATTTTCCCATTATGGCGGATTACCAAGTAATAGATAACATATATTTAAGCCACGGGCATATTTATAATCCTGAAAATTTACCGCCTATGAAAAAGGGGGATATTTTAATAAACGGACATACCCACATACCAAAATTCGAACAAAAAGGGGATTATACTTTTATGAATTGCGGTTCGGTATCAATCCCGAAAGAAAACTCGCCACACAGTTATATTTTACTTGAAAACGGCGAATTTATGTGGAAAGATTTGGAGAATAATACTGTTTATAAAAAAATCGGCTTTTAAAAGCCGATTTTTTTATACCGCTTTATTTAATATGGCGCACATTACGGTTATATCGTCTTCTCGTTTTTCGATGCAGCGGCGTTTGGCACAAGCGCATAAATGCTCGGCTAAATCTTGCGCAGAACCCTCTTGCCAAGCCTCAATTTCGGCGCGAAGCCAATCGGTGCCATCGGTAGTAGCGCCGTCAGACATAAGGACAACAATATCCCCAACCCTGCATTTAACCGAGGCAGTATCAAATCCGATTTCTCGCAAAATTCCTGCAGGAAGGGAGCTGCTTTCTGCTTTTCCCGTTTTACCCGAACGCCTTATAACAGTGGGCGCCGCACCCGCTTTATATAACTCGGTAATGCCTGTGTAAAGGTCAATGCTAGCAATATCAACCGTGGCAAGAGATTCATCTGTTGATTTAAAAAGCATTGAGGAATTCAAGATTTTTAGAGAACAGTTATATCCAAAACCTGCCTTTATAAGTCGGCTCATAAGTCCCGATGCCATTGCACCGTCAACCGCCGCTCTGCCACCGGTACCCATTCCGTCACTTAAAATCATTATAAAATGGCCCTTGCCATCGTTGAAATATTTATAGGCGTCACCGCACATTGAGTTGTTGTTCGCGCACGATTGCTCGGCACCGAAATCAATTTTAATATCGGCGTGCTCGTTGAGTACAATATAAACTTCACCACCTACCTCGCTGACAGTCGGTGGGTCAAAATTCCTTTCGCAGACTATAGATACGGCTTTCATTACCTGCGACTTGTTGATAATAAGTTCGGGTGTTTTTTTAAGCTTGAATTCCATTGTCATTCTACCGTATTTGTCTACACGGCTACTGCATTCATCAATATGTATATTAAGATTTTTAAGCGCTGAAGCAGCATTTTCAGCGGCAGAATTATCGAAACGCTCTTGTATTTCAAAATCCTTTGCTAAATCATTAAGCATTGATGAAATGCCGTCAAATTGGTCGGATACAACACTTCTGACCTCGTCTATGCGATTCTCTGCGGCAATACGCGAAGCATAGTCGGTATACCGTTTATAAGCGGAATTAGCCACACTTGCGACCCTAATACATCTACCTTTAAATTCGTTCGTAGCAAATACTTCAGGAGTGTTACTGCCTTGCTTTACGGCTTTGGTCATTTCGAGCACGGCGTTTATAGTATCATCCCGCTTTTTTTCCCAACAGTGTATCCTTAATTTACAACCTGCACAGGCATCCTGTTCAATAAGGTTTATAACCGATGAAAATGAGGGTGAATTAATTTTAGAAAGCTGAAAAGATACCTGGTCAACCGTTTCACTGACATCTTTAAGAGCGTTTGAGGCTAATTGCAATCTCATCGTAAGTGATTTTTTGAAACCAGTGGGAACACTCAATTTAGGGTATGCCGAAAAGATTTTACCAAGATATATTCCCGCATCCCTCGGTAAAATCAAAAACATTGTAGACCCTATTGCTGATTCTATTAAAGTTATCGGTATTTGGTTTATATTTTTTGTTGTAATAACACCGATAAAGCTGAAAATTATCACAATAAATACTTGCGCATATTTTCCTAATGCTGAAAAAATACCTGCCATAAGACCTATTATGGCAAATGCAACACCTATATTACCTGAAATATCAGCCAAACATAAGGTGAAGCCTACCGTGATTCCGCTTATAGCACCCGATATTATACCGCCGTATTTAGATGCGGTAAGAATTAGTAAAACACTCAAAATTCTGCCAAGAGAAACTCCGAAAATATTAGCATTATTCAGCCCTAAAAGAAAAATATTTATTGTAATAAGCAGTGTTGCCAATTCTTCGGGGGAGAGACCGGAAACGGTTTTTGATAGCAATTTAAAGCTACGCGCCACAAAGAATGTACCTACCGCCGATAGCAGAGATTCGAAAAAAATGTCTATTATATTACCACCCATACCTTTAATTGTGACCGCTGAAATCAAAACAAAGGAAATTAGGGTTATAAAACTTGTGAAAAATCCATTTTCAACAAGCTTTTTGTAGTTGGCTAAAAGCAACTTAATGGCAAGTACTGCAAAAAGACATGCAAGGTATTTAAAAGCATTATTTTCTACCGCAGGTATAAAATAACCGATAAAAACACCTAATGCGGCGGCGGGTGTGTATGTAAGAGAACAGCCGGCAATCAGTGAAATTCCAAAGGGTAACAGCTTGTCCAAAACAACCGCACGCGAAAAAAAGAAACCGCATAAAGCCACTAAAATATGTGAAAATGCCGCTAAAATTAATTCTTTTGGTTTGAAATCCTCTATTTTATTTGAGACCTTTACAACATCCTTCAATTAAAATCACCGCCAAAACATAATTTTTTTATTCTACCTAATTATATAACTGTTATCTTGCGTATTTTGTCATATTGGGATGTAGTAAAGAGTATTTTTTTGAAACAAAAACAGATACGGAATAAAATGGTGTTGCTTTGGGAAAATAATTACAAAGGTGGGATTTTAATGAAAAAAGTTTTTAAGTTTATATTATGTTTGATTTTAATTTTTTCACTTACGTTAATTAGCGCATTTGCGCTTTCTAAAATGGGTTCCCGTTCAGAAGAGGTGAAAAAAATTCAAACTGCTTTGCGTGACAAGGGCTATTTTACAAGCAATATAGATGGTATTTTCGGAACACTTACAAAAAATGCAGTAATCGCTTTTCAAAAGGATAACGGACTCACGCCTGACGGTATCGTTGGTAAAAACACCTTGAAAGCTTTAGGCATTACTAACGCCTCACAAGGTTTTGATGGATATGACTCTTCGGATTATGAGTTGCTTGCAAGAACCATTTCGGCAGAGGCAAGAGGAGAATCTTATATAGGTCAGGTAGCAGTTGGAGCGGTTATACTTAACCGAGTTGAACATCCGTCATTTCCTGATACACTGTCGGGTGTGATATATCAAAAGGGCGCATTTTCTTGTCTTAATGACGGTCAGTTTTACGAACCGATTGCGGATAGCGCCTACTCTGCCGCGCGCGATGCAATAAACGGTATGGACCCCAGCGGAGGCGCAATTTACTATTATAATCCTGAAAAATCTACTAACAAATGGATATTTTCAAGGCCGGTTATAACAACCATTGGAAAACACAGATTTTGTGAATAATATCGTTAATATCGTATAGAATGAATTTTGGTAAAGTCATTACCAAAGTTCATTTTCTTTTGTGGAAAAGTTTTATTTGACTTTACACATAAATAATAATATAATAGTATTTATATGAATTGAGTCCGGCTAAAAAAATATAAAGGTGGGTTTTTAAAAATGGCTAAAGCTATTAAGATTACCGAAGACGGATTAGTTAAATTAAAGGACGAATTAGAAATTCTTAAAACAAAAGGAAGGGCAGATATTGCCGAAAAAATCAAGATAGCCAGAGGCTACGGAGATTTATCCGAAAACAGTGAATATGACGAAGCTAAAAACGAACAGGCTAAAATTGAAGCACGTATCGTTGAACTTGAGGCTATGCTTAAAAATGTTGAAATAATAGAGAATGTTAAAGGCAGTGCAAAAACTGTGGTTATCGGCGTTAAGGTTAAGGTACTTGATATGGAATTTGACGAGGAGTTAGAATACCGCGTAGTAGGTTCTACTGAGGCTAATCCTCTGGAAAGTAAAATTTCAGACGAGTCACCTTTAGGCAAGGCGCTTTTAGGTAAAAAAATCGGCGACGAGGTTATTGTTGACGCTCCTGCCGGCGAATTAAAGTATAAAATTTTAGAAATTTCAAAAAAATAGTTTTCAGTAGTTTTCTTCATAGGATGTGACATAAATGGAACAAAATAATCAAAATAAAAATGCCGCAGAGCAGGATTTTAACGAAATAGTAAAAATTCGCCGTGAAAAACTTGCTAATTTGAAAGAGGCGGGCAAAAACCCTTTTGTTATTACCAAGTTTGATTTTGATAACGATTCCGAAAATATTAAAAATAATTTTGATGAGTTAGAGGGTAAAACCGTAAAAATTGCGGGTAGAATTCTTGCACGCAGAATAATGGGCAAGGCAAGTTTTGTTGGCTTAAGTGACTCTACAGGAAAAATACAGTTATATGTTCGCCGTGATGATGTGGGTGAGGATGTTTATGCTGATTTCAAAAAATGGGATATTGGCGATATTGTAGGCGTTGAAGGTTTTGTTTTTAAAACCCAAACAGGCGAGATTTCGGTGCATGCAACAAGTATTACACTCTTGTCAAAATCGCTTTTACCGTTGCCTGAAAAGTTCCACGGACTTACCAATAACGATTTACGCTTCCGTCAAAGATATGTTGACCTTATAATGAACCCAAATGTTAAGCGTAATTTTAAAATTCGCTCACAGTTCATTAAGTTTATGAGAAACTATCTTGATAATATGGATTATACCGAGGTTGAAACCCCCGTTCTTAATACAATTGTAGGCGGAGCGGCAGCTCGTCCGTTTGTGACACATCATAATACCTTGAATATACCAATGTATATGAGAATAGCAACCGAACTTCCTTTGAAGCGCCTTATTGTAGGCGGTATGGACAGAGTTTATGAAATCGGCAGAATTTTCAGAAACGAGGGTATGGACCCTAAACATAACCCCGAATTTACAACTGTTGAATTGTATCAAGCTTATGCAGATTTCCACGATATGATGGATATTGCAGAAGATATTATTTCGGGAGCCGCAAAGGAAATTCACGGCACTTATGAAGTTGAGTGGTTGGGCGAGAAAATCGACCTTACACCCGGCTGGCGCAGACTTACTATGGTTGACGCTGTTAAGGAATATGCAGGTATTGATTTCGGAGCTATTACTGATGATGCCGAAGCAGTTGCAGCAGCAGAAAAAATTGGCGTTGAGTTAGCTGAAACTGCAGATAAAACCTGGGGTAATGCTTTGTATGCTTGCTTTGACCAAAGGGTAGAGGAAAAACTTATACAACCTACGTTTATTACAATGTATCCGGTCGAGGTTTCCCCCTTAACAAAGGCTTCACCCGAAGACCCAAGACTTACTGAGCGTTTCGAGTTATTTGTTTGCCACAGTGAGATTGCTAACGCTTATTCTGAACTTAACGACCCGATTGTTCAGCGTGAACGCTTTGAAAAGCAGTTAGAACTTCGCGAACGCGGTGATGATGAGGCAGAAATGCTTGATGAAGATTTCTTAACCGCTATGGAATACGGTATGCCTCCAACAGGCGGTATGGGTATTGGTATTGACCGCGCAGTAATGCTTTTAACCAATTCTGATACTATTCGTGAAGTAATTTGCTTCCCAACAATGAAACCGCTGGATTAATTTAAAAAAGAGGTAAAAAAATATGGAAAAGAAACTTTATAAATCTAATATGGATAAAAAAATTTGCGGTGTTTGCGGTGGGATAGCTGAATATTTAAACATCGATTCTACCGTTATTCGCTTAATCGCAGTTTTGGCAGTGGTTTTCGCGGGTTGCGGACTTTTGGCGTATATTGTCGCGGCTTTAGTTATGCCAAATAAACCTGAATAATTTATTTAAATCAAAATCTAACAACCTGTGATAAAAAATCACAGGTTGTTTTTTTATAAAAAATTTACATTTTGTTTAAATATGTTGCAAAATGGTTTGGTAATATGTTATTATATTATGTATTTAAATTTTAAGGAGGCTTAAAGATGATTGAAGTTTCATCGCTCAGCAAGAGATACGGTACACATCTTGCGGTTGAAAATGTAAGCTTTAATATTGATAAGGGTGAAATTATAGGCTTTTTAGGTCCTAACGGCGCAGGTAAATCAACCATTATGAATATACTTACAGGCTATCTTTCCTTAACACAGGGTGAGGTTAAAATAGACGGATTAAATATTATGGAATATCCTGAAGAGGCTAAAAAAAGAATTGGTTATCTTCCCGAAATTCCGCCTATTTACATTGATATGAAGGTTAGGGAATATTTAAACTTTATTTATGACCTTAAAAAAGTTTCTTTCCCTAAAAAAGCGCATATTGATGAAATTATGAAACTTGTTAAAATTGATAATGTTTCTAACCGACTTATTAAGAATCTTTCAAAGGGATACCGTCAAAGAGTCGGCTTCGCACAAGCATTAATAGGCAATCCTGACGTACTTATTTTGGACGAGCCTACCGTTGGTCTTGACCCAAAGCAGATTATTGAAATCCGCAATTTGATTTCAAGACTCGGTAAAAACCATACAATCATTCTCTCTTCACATATTTTATCTGAAATTCAGGCAGTATGTAAGCGTGTAATTATTATCAATAACGGAAGAATTATCGCTGATGATACACCAGATAACCTTTCAAATCAGTTATCGAAGGATAAATCCCTAATTGCAAGAATTGTTTGTAACGAAGATGATATGCTTACCGCACTTTCTTCTATTAAGGGCGCAAAGTCGGTTATTTCTTTGGGCAAGAAAGAAGATAACAGCTACGATTTCCTTATAGAGCCTGAGGATAATGTTGATTTGAGAGCAAATGTTTTTGAGCGTGTGGCATCTCGCGGTAAGACATTACTCTCACTCACAAGCAACAAGGTATCGCTTGAGCAGATTTTCTTGCGACTTACTGAAGCTGGCAGTTATGATGAAGCAAGGAAACTTTTAGGCTTTGATGATGAACAAAATGAACAAGAGCAAGAAAAGGAGGAAGAATAATGAGCGCAATATTTAAAAGAGAGTTTAAGTCTTATTTCTCTACTCCAATTGGTTATATAGTACTTGCAGCCCTCTATTTCTTTTTAGGCTTGTTTTTTTCTATGTATTACAGTTACGGTTCACCTCAAATAGAGTATACAATCGTTTCAATGACCATTGTAATAGTTTTTGTTATGCCTGTGATTACAATGAGGTTGATGAGTGAGGACCGCCGTCAAAAAGTGGACCAAGCTTTACTTACAGCGCCTGTTTCTTTAACGGGTATAGTTTTAGGCAAGTTTTTTGCGGCATTAGCATTGTTTGCGCTTGGCTTTTTACCTACAGTTATTTTTGAAATAATTATTATGAGCTATGTTAGTGTAAATATTTTAACATATCTATACGCCTTGTTTGGTATGTTGCTTTTAGGTTCGGCTCTTATTTCAATAGGTATGTTTATTTCCTCTACTACCGAAAGTTCAGTAGTTTCGGCAGTACTTACACTCATTGTTAATATTTTAGTTCTTTATATGTCAAATTTTGCAAGTATGGTTTCTAATCAATGGCTTGTAAAGATATTTGAAAAAGCAGCATTTATTTCTGTTTTTGAAAGTTTTGCAGAAAGTGTTTTCTCAATTCCAAATGTTATTTACTTTTTAAGCATAACGGCGGCATTCTTGTTTTTAAGTGTGCGCTCGCTTGAAAAGAGAAGATGGTCTTAAAGGGGGTGCCGTAAAATGAAATTTAATATATTAAAAAGTATAAAAGAAAAGGCACCTAAAAAGACAAAGTTGATTAAAAACCAAGCCCTTTTAAAGCGTGGCGGTTATGCAGTAGCGATTACTGCTGCGGTTCTTGTCGGCATATTGGTTTTTAATATACTTGTAGGTGTTTTAGCGAGCCGCGTAAATCTTGAATTTGATATGTCATTAACACAAAAAAATTCAATAAGCAAAGATAATATTGAATTTATCAAAGGTTTGGACCAAGAGATAAATGTAACCGTATGTGCTAAATCAGATGAATATTCCGGCTCATATATGACCTACTTTGCACAACAGTACGGTATAACCCAAGATTATACTGAATATTATAAACAAACAGTTAACCTTATTGAAAAGTATAATCAATATAATAAAAAAATTAAGATTAATTTTATTGATACTCAAGGTTCTGAATTTTCAGAGATAACCTCAAAATATTCTAACGAAACTATTAATTACGGTGATATTATTGTAACCTGCACTCAAGGTGACAATGAACGCCACAAAATAATCGGTTATGCGGATATATATGAGTTGCAAGAGGATGATGCTTACGCTTCTTATGGATATACAACTACCATAGTTGCGGGTAATAATATTGAAACCGCGCTTACAAGCGCTATTGATTATGTTACAAGCACCGAAATTAAAAAAGCAGCATTTTTGACAGGACATTCTAAAATCGATTATTCGGAAGATTATCGTAAACTTTTAGAAACAAATAATTACGAGGTTGAACTTATTTCAGACCCCATTATAACCGAAATTTCGGATGAATTTGATGCTGTATTTATTGTGGCGCCTACAATAGATTTTATTGATACCGAGCTTGAAGCTATTGCCCGTTTCCTTGATAATAATGATATTTATGAAAAGGGATTGGTATTCTTCGCTGATGCGACTGCACCGTATTTACCCAATTTATACGACTATTTGGCAGAGTGGGGAATCGGCGTTGAGGAGGGTATCCTCTTTGAAACAAGTTCGAACAATCATATGCCTGATGAACCTACAACATTGGGCTCGTATGCGGCGGTTGAAGAAAAAATAGTTGACGGAATTTCTACCTGTATTACGGGTTACAATGTTCCGATGAGTCCGTTATTTGAAGAAGAGGGGAAATATACAGTAACCTCTTTAATTGCAACTCCTGAAACGGTTGTTAATGCACCGGTAGGTACTGCAAATGATTGGACAGGTGCTGAAAAATATGAAAAATCAAGTTATTCAACCGTTCTTAGAAGTAAGCGAATAACATACGCTGAGGATAACAGCGAACTTCATAATTACATATTAGCGTTTTCGAGTATAGAATTTATTTATTCCGAATATGCCGAGATGGCACAGGTTTCGAACAAGGATATTGCTTTTGCGGCGGCAGAACGCGCAGTAGGTATAGAGGATAACAGTATTCAATTTGTTTCTAAAATAATTGAAAATGAAAGTTTTGCCGATGCTGTTACAGAAGGTTCTTCAAACATTATAAAAGTTATATTTATGATGTTCTTACCTGTAGCATTGATTGTAATTAGTATTTATGTTTATATTAGGAGAAAGAATTCATAATGAACAATTTTCCCGAAAACCAAAACAACAATTCACAAGAGGAATTTTCAACCGTATTTTCAGACCCCAAAAAGCACAATGAGGTAAACCAAAAAAACGGTAATAAAAAACGCCTTTTAATCATACTTTCGGCAATCGCCGTTATTGCTGTGTTAGTCTCTGGTACCTTTGCTGCAATAAAGCTTATACCTGAAAAACAGGAAGAAAGTTCGACGCCGTCTATAAATGAAATTGAGGTTTTAAACTACAAGGAAACCGATTATAAAACGGTGACTGTTGAAAATGAAAACGGTAGTTTTAAGTTTTACAGTGTTATAACCAAGGCTCAAGATAAAGAAGGCACTGACACGGTAAATTGGTATTTGGATGGATATGATAAAGAACTTATAAGTTCAGCAAATGTTTCATCTGTAATAGATGAATTGATTAAAATTTCTGCGTCGCGTGAAATTACCGAAAAATCTCTTGCGGATTGCGGTCTTGAGAAACCTGCTATTAAAGCAAACATCGTTATGAATGATGGCAATGAGTTTAGTATATTACTTGGCAGTAAGTCGCCCGATAATATGGGTATGTATATTAAGCTTTCAACTAAAGATGCTATTTACCTTTTAAACAATTCGCTTGATGAAGTTTTAACCTTTGAGGCTATAGATTTCGCAAACAGTTCAAGCTTTGCAGGGGTAACTCTTGGCAGTGACTATAGTGATTATACCGACCAAGATAAACTTGTTACTTTTGATACAATGACAATATCGGGCAAAAATTTTGCTAAAACGGTTGTTATTGAGCCTAATAATGATGAAACTACAAAAACTTTTGCTCCGTATTATATGCTATCACCCGAAAGGCGAAGTGTCGAAAACATAGATAATATTATTACTGCTTTTGCGGAGGGTATTCAGGTTTCTGGCGCTTACAGTTTTGATGTATCAAATAAAACTATTAAAACTTTTGGCTTGGACAAGCCCGATTTTCTTGTTACAGTTAAAATTAAAGATTTGAGTTTTACTTACAAGTTTAAACTTCAAGAAGACGGCAATTATGCGGTTATTAACGACCAAAGTAAACTTATTAAAAAAGTAAGTCCTTCTAATGTGCAATTTGCTGATTATAAAGTGACTGACTTATATTCAAAATGGGTATTCATAGAGTCAATAAATAATGTCTCTAATCTTACTGTTAAAATTGACGGTAAATCACATAGCTTTGATATTAAGAAAAATCCCGATAAAGATTTTGAAGAGAGCTATATTGTAACATATAATGGAAATAATTTAAAATCTGATAATTTCCAAAATTTTTATCAATTTTGTATTGCACTTACCAACGCGGACTTTGATGTTTCAGATTTAGATACTTCGGAAGAAGTTTCTTTAAAATATACTTATATTGATAATGAAAAACCACCAGTTACAGTAAGTTTTAAAAAGTCTACAGCTACCAAATATCAGTACAGTTTGAACGGTAAAGCAATAGGAAGGGTTAATTCCTCTGAATTTAAGAAGATTAACAGATATTTGCAACAATTACTTGATGGCGAAAAAGTAACTTATTAATTAATCAACAAAAAACTCCTTTGAATAAAGGAGTTTTTTGTATGTAAAAATTTAAAAAAGTTGTATATTCTACTTGAAATTTGCAAAAAAAGTGCTACAATAACAAGGTACGATTATTTTGGAGGTAAAATTATGGAACAAAAAACAACTAAAGGTTGGCGTTCTAACAAATGGATTAGAGCGGCAATTCCTGCATTATTACTTCATTGTAGTATTGGTACAGTTTATTGTTGGTCAATATTCAGTCAAGAAATCGCGGATTACATAGGTTTTCAAAAGAGTACTACCGAATGGGCTTTTAGCTTAGCTATATTCTTCTTAGGTATGTCGGCAGCTTTTTTGGGCAATGTTGTAGAAAAGGATATTCATAAATCTTCTCTTATTGCAACCATCTGTTTTTCAATTGGTATGGCTGGAACAGGCGCATTTATTTATTACGGCGGTCTTCATAAGGGCAGTATTGTGGCATTGCTTGGTATTTATTTATGCTATGGTATAATTATGGGTATCGGCTTAGGTACAGGTTATTTGTCTCCGGTTAAAACCTTAATGCTTTGGTTCCGTGATAAAAAGGGCTTGGCAACCGGTCTTGCAGTAGCAGGCTTTGGCGCTGCAAAGGCTATAGCAGGTCCTATTATGCAAAAACTTTTGGACTCCTTAGGCAAAAGCGGTATTTATAAGATGTTCTTTATTTTGGCTGTTGTTTATTTTGTAATGATGTTTGTTGGTCATTTGCTTTTGAAAAAGCCAGATGATTGGCACGAACCCCAAAATAATGAAGAAAAGAAAAGCATTATGTCGGTTCTTAAAACTAAGCCTCTTACAAACTATATTGGTATTTGGCTTATGTTCTATTTAAATATTACTTGTGGTTTGGCGCTCATTTCCCAAGAAAAGATGATTGTTAAGTGTGTTGGCCTCGGTGCTTTTGTAGGGATAATTTCTACAGTTTCAGCTATTTTTAATGCAGGCGGCAGACTTTGCTTCTCAGCTTGGGGCGACAAACTAAAGAGCAGAAACACTATTTACAAGATTATATTTATACTTTCAATTATTTTCACAGTTGCAGTTATTGCTACTAACGGTATTAAAAATGGCGCAGGCAATATAGTTTTAACCGCGCTTGTAATTATACTTATAATGGTTGTAAATGCAGGCTACGGCGGAGGATTTTCAAATGTTCCAACATTGCTTTCAGACCATTACGGTATGAGCAATATCAGTGCTATTCACGGCATAACCCTTTCGGCTTGGGGATTTGCAGGACTTACGGGTAATCAGTTGGCTACTTGGATTGTCAATCACTTCGGTGAAACTAAAATTGTTCACGGCGTTGAAGTTAATCCCACAGGTTATCAAACAGTACTTTATGTTACAGCGGTGCTTTATGTAGTATCATTACTATTAAGTATTTTCTTTGTTAAGAATTATAAGGCAGAAGATAATAATTAAAATTAAAAGCAGTTGATTTTTAAAATCAACTGCTTTTTTATTATTGTATAACGAAAACCACACGCTAAGCGTGTGGTTCCAAAGAGGCTTTTGCCGATGAGTAAAAAAAGAACTCCTATGGTATAATGCAAAAGGTCTGCCAACCACAAGCATTAAAGACATAGGAGGTCAATTATGAAAA
>JAZRAQ010000035.1:0-45462 GCA_045634645.1 Acutalibacteraceae bacterium | reverse complement strand
CATTATTCTGTCCTTCAATACTTTTCAAAAAGTACTTGACTTTTCTCTCAATTTCTCTCGAGAATTGTCGGGTCCTTATTATTGTCGTTGTTTAATTTTCAAGGTCCGTTTCGCTCCCTCTCTCAAGGGCGCCCGATTATAATACCACACCACTCCTCCTTTGTCAACACTTTTTTTGAAAAAATTTTAAAAAATTTTCAAATTTACTTTTTTGACAGTTTTTACGACAAAATAGGGCGTTTTGTGTGCAATTTTCCTACTCTAATATGCCTCTCAATTTAACTAATATACGTTTTTCTGCACGAGACACCTGAACCTGAGACATATTTAATATATTGGCGGTTTTGCTTTGAGTTAATCCTTTATAATACCGCAACGTTAAAATTCTTTTTTCTACATCTGCTAAATGCTCAAATGCTTCGTCTAAAACCAATCTATCAGATATTTCCTCCTCACAGGAAATAGTGGGTAAATCTGTTTCGGTAATACCGTCGTCACTTTCAAAAGTCAAAGAAACCGTTGTTTGAGAAGCGCATAACGCTTCGGTTACCTCTTCGCAGGAAACCGACAAACTTTCGGCCAATTCACTAATGGTTGGTTCACGGTTTAAAATTTGCTCTAATTTTTGCTTTTGTTTTGTGATTTTTAAATATAGTTCCTTAATACTTCGGGAAACCTTAACTGCACCGCCATCACGAAACAGTCGGCGCACCTCGCCCATAATTACAGGTACCGCATAAGTCGAAAACAGAAAGCCTCTTGTTTCGTCAAAGGCATCCGTTGCTTTTATAAGTCCTACGCACCCGGCTTGGTATAAATCGTCATATTCTATTCCCCGCCCCGAAAAGCGTTTGCAAATAGAATGTACCAAACCGAGATTGCCTTCTATAAATTCTTCGCGTTTCTTTTTATCCTCAACCATTTAAACTAAATCTTTGGCTTATTTTTTTAGTCATAATAATTGTGGTTCCTTTGCCGATTTGCGAACGCACCTTTAAGGTATCCATAAAACTTTGCATAACCGCAAAACCAAGTCCCGCACGCTCACCACCAACCGTGGTATAAAGCGGTTCCA
This sequence comes from Acutalibacteraceae bacterium, assembly GCA_045634645.1. Lineage (GTDB taxonomy): Bacteria > Bacillota > Clostridia > Oscillospirales > Acutalibacteraceae > UBA737. The sequence goes on along the minus strand of JAZRAQ010000035.1, from coordinate 44,387 downwards.
TTGCCTTTTCAATGTTTTCTATTCCGCATCCCTTATCGCGTATTTTAATTTTTATGATATTAGGCTCCAGCAATTCGCAAGCTATGTATATCTTCCCCACGCCGTCCTTGTAAGCGTGTACGATACAGTTCGTTACCGCTTCTGATACGGCAGTTTTTATATCGCTTATTTCTTCAAGCGTTGGGTCAAGTTGAGTTGCAAAGGCGGAAACTACCGCTCTTGCAAAACTTTCATTAGAAGAACGGGACATTAAATTCATATTAAAACTGTTTTTAATCATTTTTTTACCTACTTTCCAATTTTGCTAATTTTTCAATACCTGCAAGTTTTAAGACTTTGTATATATTTGGCGGAGTGCCTACTATATGTAATTCGGCGCCTGTTTTTTGAAGATTTCTGAATCTTCCCATAACCAGACCTATTCCTGAACTATCCATAAAAGAAACTTCCTTAAAATCGAGTATGAGAAGTGACGGCATATTAAGTTCAACCGCAGTATCAATCGCCTCACGCATTTCTTTTGCGTTGTGATGGTCAATCTCGCCTGACAGATACGCCGTTACGACCTCACCTGTAACATTAATTTCAACAGACATTTTTATCCTCCTAAAAATAAAATAAGACAAGCCCTTAATATATATTAAAGGCTTGTCCTTAAAAATATTGTCGTATTAAGTTTATTTGTAAAAATTTTTTAGTTTTTTACGTATAGAAGATGCTAAATATAACGAGCCGAACACAAAAACCTCATTTTCATTTGATATTAACTCAATAGCCTTGTCATAATTTACCGCCATAGTACAAGGACAGTATTTTTCTGCTTTTTCTTTAAGTTCTTTTGCGGTGATTGAACGCGGCATATTTTCAACCTCAACGATAACCGCATTTTCACAGTAAGGCAAGGTTTCCTTCAAAACCTCATCACAGTCCTTATCCTTCATCATACCGATTAATGCGGTAGCATTGTGATTTCTAAGCATTTTTGCCAATGCCCTTGCACCGTCTGGATTATGGGCACCATCCAATACAACCAGCGGTTTTTTAGATATAACTTCCATCCTTGCAGGAAAATATGTTTCGGCAAGTGACTTATATATAATGTTATAAGGCAATCCTAAAGTCTCAAGCGTTTCAATGACAATAAGTGAATTTTCGATTTGGTATTCGCCCACCAATGAAGTTTTGAATTTTTGGCCCTTATATATATAAGTGTTGCCCGAAATATCACTTGAAATTACTTTAAGCTTATCTTTTTGAGGAATTATGGGGTTGTATTTTTGCAAAACCGACAGTGCATCTATTTCTTGGTTATAAGAAGTAATAACCGGACAGTTTTTAATTATTGCGCATTTTTCTAAAGCAATCTTTTTAATCGTATCGCCCAAAACAGCAGTATGGTCAAGCCCTATTTTAGTAATCACATTTGCAATTACATTATCCATAGTATTAGTAGCATCAAGTCTTCCGCCAAGGCCTGTTTCAATTACTGCAATATCACAATTTTTCTCGCTAAAATACAAAAAAGCGGTTGCGGTTATAAACTCAAATTCGGTTAAATCAATTTTTGTGTCAATTATTTTTTGAGCATAATAGCACAAATCTTCTTGCGAAATAAATTCACCGTTAATTTGTATTCTTTCGCAAAAATCGATTATAAAGGGCGATATAAACAAAGCAGTTTTAAGCCCCGACAAAGTAAATGCTTTTGAAAGCATTGCCGAAACTGAGCCCTTGCCGTTTGTACCCGCAATATGTATTGCTTTAAATTTATTCTGAGGATTTCCCAACTTATCCAATACAGCTTTAATTCTGTTAAGAGTAGGCTCTTTTGAAAAATTCCCAAGAGAATGAATATATTTTAATGTTTCAGTATAATTCATTTTTCACCAAATATTTACAAGTATTTTTTAATGCAAATATATAAAACTATTTATGAAATAAAACATAATAAACGGAGCCAAAAGGTACCGATAGCTTGCTTTATTTCAAAAAAGGAGCGAAAAATCGCTCCTTTTTATTACATATTTTCGAGGTCCTTTATACCTGATAAAATCATTTCTATCTTATCAAGCGCTTTTTGAAGGCCTATCTTTTGTTGTTCAACCAAGTTTGCAGGCGCTTTAGCCATAAATCCGGGGTTGTTTAATTTCTTTTGGAAGAATTCTTTGTCTTCTTCGGCTTTTTTGAGGTCTTTTTTCAAACGCTCGATTTCAGCAGATACATCAACCAATTCCTTCATCGGCATATAAACGGTTGCATTATCAGTAATAACGCGAACTGCACCCTCTGCATCAAATGTATCCCCTGTTTCAACCTCGCTTGCATACGCCAAACGGCAAATATATGCCGAACCGCTGATAAAGGTTTCCTTATCGGCAGTTGCTATACAAACCTTTGCCTTTTTAGATGGCGGAACATTCATTTCAGCTCTTCTGTTACGGATAGCCTTAATTACAGCCATAATTTTTTCGAATTCAGCTTCATTATCGGTAAAGTTTAATTCAACACTGTATTTAGGCCAATCAGATACCATAATACTTTCGCCGGAATGTGGTAAAGCCTGCCAAACCTCTTCGGTAATGAAAGGCATAAACGGATGCAACAATTTTAATGTATTTGTGAAAACGTACACAAGTACGCTTCTTGCTGTATCTTTAGCCTTAACATCGTCACCATTCAGACGGGATTTGCAAATTTCAATATACCAGTCACAGAAAATATCCAAAATAAAGTCATAAAGCTTTTGAACAGCAAGACCTAATTCGAATTTTTCCAAATTATCGGTAACGTCTGCCACCAAAGTATTGTACTTGGATAAAATCCACTTATCCTCAAGCGCTAAAGCAGATAAATCAAGCGGAATAACACTGTCATTTTCCAAATTCATTAAAATAAATCTTGCAGCATTCCAAATCTTGTTTGCGAAGTTACGGCTAGCTTCTACTCTTTCGGGGATATATCTCATATCGTTTCCGGGGCTGTTACCGGTAGCAAGCGAGAAACGCAAAGCATCAGCACCGTAGGTGTCAATAACTTCAAGCGGGTCAACACCGTTGCCTAATGATTTTGACATTTTTCTACCCTGTGAGTCACGAACAAGACCGTGGATAAGTACGGTATTGAAAGGAACTTGTCCCGTCTGTTCAATACCGGAGAACATCATTCTCATTACCCAGAAAGGAATAATATCGTAACCCGTTACCAAGGTATTGGTTGGATAATAATGCTTAAAGTCTTCGGTTTCTTCGGGCCAGCCTAATGTAGAGAATGGCCACAAAGCCGATGAGAACCAAGTATCAAGTGTGTCAGGGTCTTGTGTGATATTTTTACTGCCACAGTGTTTACATTCGTGAGCCTCTGTTTTAGAAACGGTAATTTCACCGCAATCTGCACAGTACCAGGCAGGAATTCTGTGGCCCCACCATAACTGACGGGAAATACACCAGTCACGGATATTTTCAAGCCAATGGAAATACACCTTTTCAAATCTTTGCGGAACGAATTTGGTTTCACCGTTTTTAACCGCATCAATAGCAGGTGTTGCCAAAGGTTTCATTTTAACAAACCACTGTTTTGAAACACGCGGTTCAACAGTTGATGAACAACGGTAGCAAGTGCCTACATTATGGGTATAATCTTCAATACGAACCAAAGCACCCTCTGCCTCTAAATCGGCAACGATTGCTTTTCTTGCCTCGTATCTGTCCATACCTGCATATTTAGGATAGTCAGCTACTATTTTTGCATCATCAGTCATAACATTGATTACGGGTAAATTATGACGAAGACCCACTTCAAAGTCGTTAGGGTCATGAGCAGGAGTAATTTTAACTACGCCTGTACCAAAATCAACCTCAACGTAATCGTCCGCAATAACAGGAATTTCACGATGAACCAAAGGCAAAATTAAGGTTTTGCCAATAATATCTTTATATCTTTCATCATTTGGGTTAACTGCTACTGCAGTATCTCCCAAAAGGGTTTCAGGACGGGTTGTTGCAAGTTCTAAATAACCGCTACCATCGGAGAACGGATAACGCAAATGCCAAAAATGACCTGCCTGCTCCTCATATTCAACCTCAGCATCAGAAATAGAGGTTTTACAGTGAGGACACCAGTTTATAATACGCTCGCCTCTGTAAATGAGTCCCTTTTCATAAAGGCGCACAAAAACTTCATTAACGGCTTTATTACAACCATCGTCAAGTGTAAAGCGTTCTCTGTCCCAGTCGCAAGAAGAACCCATTTTCTTAAGCTGTTCAATAATTCTTCCGCCGTATTGCTTTTTCCAATCCCAAGCGCGTTCTAAAAATCCGTCACGCCCGATATCCTCTTTAGTGATACCTTCCTCACGCATTTTTTCAACAATTTTAGCCTCGGTTGCGATTGAAGCATGGTCAGTACCGGGAAGCCAGAGTGTATCAAAGCCTTGCATACGCTTAAAACGGATAAGAATATCCTGTAAAGTATTATCAAGCGCATGACCCATATGGAGTTGACCTGTAATGTTCGGTGGCGGGATAACTATAGTATAAGTATCCTTGTCCTTTTCGCATCTTGCGTGGAAATATTTTCCATCAAGCCAAGTTTTATAAATACGGTCCTCAACGTCCTTTGGGTCGTACTGTTTGGCTAATTCTTTTGCCATTTTTAACACATCCTATGGAAAAAAGTTCTAATAATATTTTTACAAATAATACATACATTAAACTTGTCGGCAAATCATAAAAGCGTTTGCATTAAATTTGCCGATACCGCCTGACAGTTAATTTTGTCGGGCGGTCTTTTATTTTATCACAAAGGTAATTACAATTCAAGCATTTCTTGTTTAGCTTCGCCTATCGGCTTTTTATTACCCGCTGCAGGAAGATTTTTGGTGCGATAGCGGTGTTCACTATCCAAACTACCCTTTTCGTAAAGCGAAACCTCTGTTAAGCGTTGTCCCTTTTTCTGTGTCATAACCGCAATACCGCCGTTATCCTTTGTGGTTTTAGCTGGTATAGATGCAGTATTAACAATTAACATTCTGCCGTTTGAGGATTTCAGCAACAAATCAGTATCTTCTTTCACAAAGAGTATCGTGTGAAGAGCAAACTTTTCACAATAAGCTTTTATAAGTTTTTTACGGTTAGTCTTTGTTACATAAGAAGAAAGCGGTACTCTTGATATTCTGCCGTTGTCAAACACGAATACTATATGTCCCGAATAGTCGTGTGTTTCAACCATATAAACTGAATTTTCTGCTTCCTCAAATTCAAATTTAGATGCCACATAGTCACCCAGAATACTTGCCTTTGAATCGGAAAACTCTGCTGTTTTTGACTTGTAAACTTGAGCTTTATTTGTAAAGAACAGTAAATCAGCTGCATTATCACTTTCGATAATTTGGGTGATTTCGTCACCCTCTTTAAGCTTTTGTTCACCGCTCATACGAAGTGACTGCGGTGTGATTTTCTTGAAGTAACCGTCCTTTGTAAAGAACAAGGTGACAGGTGAAGTATCAAGCTCAATTTCTTCTTTATAATCAGCCTTGTTTTCGGCGCTTATAATCTCGGTTTTACGGTCTTCACCGTATTTATCAGCAACGGCTTGCAATTCCTTGATTATAATCTTCATAACCTTACTTCTTGAATTAAGGATTGATTCCATTTCCTCAATTTCTTTTATAAGGTTTTCAATATCAGCCGTACGCTTTAAAATATATTCGCGGTTTAAATGACGAAGCTTGATTTCTGCAACGTATTCTGCCTGAATTTCGTCAATGCCAAAACCTATCATAAGGTTTGGTACAACCTGACTTTCCTCGTCAGTTTCCCTTACAATTTTAATAGCCTTGTCTATATCCAAAAGGATTTTTTCAAGACCTTTTAATAAATGCAAGCGGTCCTTAGCTTTCGAAAGTTTAAAATATACTCTGCGCCTTACACATTCCTCACGGAAAGCCACCCATTCGGATATAATTTCCTTTACGCCCAACACCCTGGGTGAGCCCGCAATAAGGATATTGAAATTACAAGAAAAACTATCCTCAAGAGGTGTCATCTTAACGATTTTTTTCATCAATTTTTCGTGGTCGGCGCCGCGTTTTAAATCAATGGTAATTTTAAGACCGTTTAAATCGGTTTCGTCACGAATATCGTTAATTTCGGTAATTTTTTTCTGTTTTACTAAATCAATTACCTTTTCAATAATAGCTTCAGAAGTAGTAGTAGGCGGAATTTCGGTAATATCAATGCAATTCTGGGATTTATCATACTCCCAAACACCTCTTATCTTAAAGCTTCCCCTGCCCGTTTCGTAAATCTTTTCAATTTCTTCACGATTATATAAAAGTCTGCCGCCTATCGGAAAATCGGGCGCTAACAGGGTATCGGCAACATTTATAGTATCGTCCTTAATATACGCTATTGTAGTTTCGCAAACTTCGCGCAAATTAAAAGGGCAAATCGAACTTGCCATACCTACCGCAATACCGGTATTTGCATTTACAAGTACCGATGGAAAAGTAACGGGAAAAAGCACCGGTTCTTTCATTGTAGCGTCATAGTTATCTACAAAATCAACCGTGTCCTTATCAATATCTGCAAAAAGTTCTGCCGATATTGGCGATAATTTAGCTTCAGTATAACGGGATGCGGCGTAAGCCATATCTCTTGAATACGCTTTACCAAACGAACCCTTAGACTGCACGTAAGGGTGCAAAAGCGCTTGATAGCCCTCTGACAAGCGGACCATGGTTTCATAGATTGCAGCATCACCGTGAGGATTCAACTGCATAGTTCTACCCACTATATTTGCCGATTTAATTGTATTGCCGTTTAAAAGGCCCATATTATACATTGTGTATAACAGTTTTCTGTGTGATGGCTTAAACCCGTCAATTTCAGGAATTGCACGGGATACGATAACACTCATAGCATAAGGCATATAGTTAGTTTCAAGTGTTTCGGTTATCGGTTGTTCAACCGTTAACCCTGCACCCGCGATATATGCATTAATTTGAGGTTTTACCTGTTTAGTTTCTTTTTTCTTTCTCGGTGCCATATTCTCATCCTTCGAATTAAGATATGTCTGCTTCGTCTAAATACATATAGCCGTTTTCTGCAATGAATTCTTTTCTGCCTTGTAAATCATCACCCAAAAGCAAATCAAATATTTGACTTGTTCTTTCAGCATCTTCAGGCATAACCTTAATAAGTCTTCTGGTGTCGGGATTCATTGTGGTCATATTCATCATATCGGGTTGGTTCTCACCAAGTCCCTTTGAGCGTTGCAAATTATACTTTTTATCGCCTATTTTTGCAATAATTTCAGTTTTTTCCTTTTCATCATAAGCAAAATAGGTCATTTCCTTGGTGCCGATTTCATAAAGCGGAGTTTCGGCAATATACACCTTACCCTCGTTAATCAAGGTTGGCATTAGTCTGTATATCATTGTTAAAATAAGAGTCCTGATTTGGAAACCGTCAACATCGGCATCGGTACAGATTATTACCTTATTCCAACGAAGCGCCGATATGTCAAATGTAGCAAGACCTTTATTTGCTTTAGACTTAACCTCTACACCGCAACCCAAAACTTTAATAAGGTTGGTTATAATTTCACTTTTAAATACCTTGTCGTAATCTGCTTTTAAGCAGTTCAGAATCTTACCTCTAACAGGGATTATAGCCTGAAATTCTGCATTTCTTGCTAATTTACAAGAACCTAATGCCGAATCACCCTCAACTATAAACAATTCCCTTATTTCAACGTCTTTGGAACGGCAGTCAACAAACTTATCAACTCTATCAAGCATTGAATTTGAAGACTGTAAAGTTTTCTTTATATTTATTCGTTCCTTTTCACTGCGTTCACGGCTTCTTTTATTGATAAGTACTTTGTCTGCAATTTTATCTGCCTCTGCCTTATTTTCAATAAAGTAAACCTCTAACTGATGGCGCAAAAAGTCCGCCATAGCTTCGTAAATAAACTTGTTTGTAATCGACTTTTTAGTCTGATTTTCATAAGATGTCATTGTAGAGAATGAAGAAATAACAATTACAAGACATTCCTCTATATCAGAAAAAGTGATTTTACTTTCGTTATTTTTATATTTGCCCGACTGCTTAATGTAATTATCGAGCATACTTAAAAAAGCGTTTCTGGTTGCTTTTTCAGGAACACCGCCGTGTTCGAGCCAGCTTGAGTTGTGGTAATATTCCTTTAAGGGACTTTTATTGCTAAATGACATAGCAACATTAATTTTAACCTTATATTCAGGCTTGTCCTCACGGTCTCTTCCCTTACGTTCGGTCTGCCAGAACTGAACATTTGCCATACGGTCTTCGCCGACAATCTCATTTACATAATCGGTAATACCGTTATTATAAACAATCTCTTGCTGAACAAATCTCGAACCTTGCTGTTCGCGAAAAACAAATACAAGACCGTCATTAACAATAGCCTGTCTTTTTAAAGTGTCAATAAAATATTCTGTAGGAATATCAATATCGGTAAAAACATCTAAATCAGGCTTCCAGCGAATTTTTGTACCCGTATCTCTGCCAAAATATTCTTCTTTTTTAAGGCCGCCTATGTTATAACCCTTTTCAAAATGAAGATTATATTTAAAACCATCGCGCTTGATTTCAACGTCCATATACTCTGATGAAAACTGAGTTGAAGCCAAACCCAAACCGTTTAAACCTATTGAATATTCATAATCGCCGCCGCTGTTTGTGTCATACTTACCACCCGCATAAAGACTTTCAAACAAAAGCACGTAATTATACTGTTCTTCCTTTGCGTTATAATCAACGGGTGCGCCACGGCCAAAGTCTTGTACTTCTATCGAGCCGTCAGAATATTTTATTATAATAATTTTATTGCCATGACCTTCACGGGCTTCATCTATTGAGTTAGAGATAATTTCAAATACTGAATGTTCGCAACCGTCAAGTCCGTCCGAACCAAATATTACCGCAGGGCGAAGTCGCACCTGGTCTGGACCTTTAAGCTGTTTAATACTGTCATTACCGTATTCCGCTTTAGCTTTTGCCATTATATAAGCTCCTTAAATACATAAATATACTTTTATATTATATACCATATTTAGTGTTTTCGTCAAGCAAAAACCACAAATATATATTGATTTTTAAGGCAAAATAATATATCATATACTTAACCTAAATTTTTACAGAGGTAAAAGGAATGAAAAAAAGAACAAGACGCCAGAAGGCAATTATCAGAAGAAGAATATTTTTATCCCTTTGTGCTACAGTTTTAATTATCTTTACCGCACTTACTGTATTTATTGTAAAAAGTATCATAGGTATATCTGATAAATCCTCCCAAAAGGAAAATAACTCCTCCGCACAAAGCCAAACAGAATCGGAATCAAAACCCATACCTATAACGGAAAGCTATGCTACAGTTTTAAGTATCGGTGATATTATGTGTCACTCTCATCAATTAGAGGGTGCTAAAACCGCCGATAGTTATGACTTTTCAGCGTTCTTTAAGGAAACCTCTGCTTATTTTAAAAAGTACGATTTAACTGTTGCAAACTTAGAATTAACATTTGGCGGTAAGGAATCGGGAAGTTTCCGCGGTTATCCAACCTTCAATACACCTGATGAACTTGCTGATACCATTAAATCAAGCGGTATCAATCTGCTTATGACCTCTAACAACCATTCTAACGATACTTCCCTCTTTGGTTTAAAGCGCACCGCAAGAATACTAAAGGAAAAAGGAATTGAATATACCGGCACCAGAGAAACTGCAGACGAGCCGATATTCCTTGTGAAAGAAATCAATAACATTAAAATAGGTATTGCAAATTTCACATACGAAACCACAGGCGATGACCCCACAAGAAAATATCTTAACGGCGGTGCAATCAGCAAAGAAGCTAATCCTCTTATAAACACATTCTCATATCAAAGAATTGACACTTTTTATAAAGAAGCGCAATCAATTATAAATAATATGAAATCCCAAGGCGCAGAATATATTACATTTTATATGCACTGGGGCGAAGAATATAAATTAACCGCAAACACATGGCAAAAATCAATAGCTCAAAAGCTTTCAAATATGGGTGTTAATATGATAATCGGCGGTCATCCGCACGTAGTACAACCTATGGAATTGATTCATTCGGAAGATTCTCAAAACACCACCGTTTGCATTTATTCATTAGGTAACGCCGTTTCAAACCAAAGACGCGAGCTTATGACAAATTCTTCACCAAAAGGCCACACTGAAGACGGTGTAATGTTCAGTTATAAACTAAAAAAATCAAGTAATGGTGAAGTTTCCCTTGTTGATATTGATTTAATACCCACCTGGGTTTACAAATTTACTTCAAACGGATATAAATACACCGTCTACCCCATTGAGAATTTAGAAACCGCAAAACAAAAATATCCCAATTTATCATCAAAGCTTACCGAATCATACGAACGTACAAAAGCAATCGTAAAAAACGGACTTGCCGAATGTCAACAAGAGGTCGGTTGTGAAATAACTTATAAGGACTAAAAAATAAACCTCGATGAATCCATCGAGGTTTATTTTTTACTTTTTAAGAATACTTTCTTTGTTTGATTTAGAAGCTTTTACAACAATTGCTGTAAGCGGAATCAAGGCTAAAACGTTGGGAATAACCATTAAGTAGTTAAAGAAGTCTGTAAGTTCCCAAACCAAATCATTGGAAAGAAGTGTGCCCAAGAATATAAATGCAATACCAATTATTGAATAAATTGCGCTTGCAACTTTACTATTTTTAAATATGTACTGAACGTTAATCTTACCGAAGAAGTTCCAGCTTAAAATAGTTGAGAAAGCAAAGAACAATAAGCAAATTGCAACGAATATATTACCTATATTTCCGTTACCGATTGCATTACCAAACGCGGTTTGCATAGCATTTGTTTTTGTAATACCTGAATTTTCTAAAATTTCAGCATAGTTTGAACCGTTTGCGCCGGCTAAAGGACCGTCACCTGTAAAGAGACAAGTGATAACAACCAAAGCGGTCATGGTAAGAACTACGAAGGTGTCAATAAACACACCAATCATAGCAACAACACCCTGGTCGTGTGGCTTTTCAACATTAGCCTGAGCATGAGCGTGTGGTGTAGAACCCATACCTGCTTCATTAGAGAAAAGACCGCGCTTAGCACCTTGGCTGATAGCAGTTTTAATAGCATAACCAATACCACCACCGATAAGTGCGCTTGGTGTAAATGCGTATTTGAAAATCATACCAAATGTAGCAGGAAGGCTTTCAATTTTGATTACCAATATTACTAAACCGCCCAAAAGGAATAAAGCAGCCATAATGGGAACTAATTTTTCAGTTACTGAAGCCAAACGGTTTACACCGCCAAGGAAAATAAATGCAGATACAATAGCTAATACAAGACCTACTACCCAACCTTCAATACCGAAAGCTGTATTGCAAGATTCTGCAATAGAGTTGGATTGTACCATACAACCAAAGAAGCCAAGTGCTAATGTAATTGCAATAGCAAAAAATCCTGCCAAGAATTTACCAAAACCGCCCTTGTATGCTTTTCTTATGTAATATACAGGACCGCCGTGTACTTGACCGTTTTCATCAATAACGCGTGTTTCTTGTGCGAGTGTTGCCTCGGCATAGATTGTGGCCATACCCAAGAAAGCAATAATCCACATCCAGAAAATAGCGCCGGGACCACCAATCAAAATAGCACCTGAAGCACCAACTATGTTACCGGTACCAACCTGAGCCGCAATAGCTGTAGCTAAAGCCTGGAAAGAAGAAAGTCCGCTTTCCTTTTTGCCACCCTTTAAAGAAAGGTTGCCAAAAACCTTTTTCATACCTTCGCCAAAGCATCTAACCTGAACAAACTTAGTTGCAAAGGAGAAAATAAGACCTGCGCCTACAAGCATGATTATAAGTATATAATCTGAAAGATAGGCATTTACCTTTTGCACGATAGGCAAAATAAATTCTGTGATTTTATCCATTTTGGATTCCTCCTAAAAATAATATACAAAATAAAAAGACTGCCAAAAACGCAGTCTCCACATACAAAAGGACCTATAAATAGGTTGGTGTAATTCTTTGTCCTTTTGCCTGAGAGATTGGCTTTCGCTTTGCCCCTTCGGCACCCGCACAGGCGGGATTCTCCAAAGTTCTATCCGCTCACAGTCATTCTTTAAAACTCCTGCAAGCATCACATAGATATTTAATTTGTATACAAGTATAACACATTTTTTAAAAAATGCAAGCATTATTTTTAAAAAATCCAAAAAATTCTACTTTTTTTGCATTTTTTTATTGACTGATACATAAAAAAGTAGTATTCTTAATAGCAGAAAAATTAGGAGGTCTATAAAATGTTTAAATCGGCATATTTACAAAGAGTATATAATGATGCTGAAGCTCGTAACGCAGGCGAAAAAGAATTTTTGCAAGCAGTTAGAGAGGTTTTAGAATCATTAGAGCCTGTTATTGAACAGAATCCAAATTATGAAAAATACGGCGTTATTGAAAGAATGGTAGAACCTGAGCGTCAAATCAGCTTCCGTGTATCTTGGGTTGATGACAACGGCAAGGTTCAGGTTAACCGCGGTTACAGAGTTCAGTTTAACTCTGCTATCGGTCCTTACAAGGGCGGTATCCGTTTTGCTCCCCATGTTAATTATTCAGTTATGAAGTTCTTAGGCTTTGAGCAAACCTTTAAAAACAGTCTTACCGGTCTTCCCATGGGCGGCGGTAAGGGCGGTAGTGACTTTGACCCCAACGGCAAGAGCGAGGGCGAAGTTATGCGTTTCTGCCAAAGCTTTATGACAGAACTTTCAAAACACATCGGCGCAGATACTGACGTTCCTGCAGGTGATATCGGCGTAGGCGCTCGTGAAGTTGGCTTTATGTTTGGTCAATACAAAAGACTTCGCAACGAATTTACCGGTGTATTAACAGGTAAAGGTCGTTCATACGGCGGTTCTTTAATCCGTCCTGAAGCTACAGGTTTCGGCGCAGTTTACTACACTGTTGAAATGCTTAAGTCTTTCGGCGAAGACATTAAGGGTAAAACCTTTGCTGTTTCAGGCTTTGGTAACGTTGCTTGGGGTACAGTTAAAAAGATTAACGAACTCGGCGGTAAAGTTTTAACCATCTCCGGTCCTGACGGTTATATTTACGACCCGGACGGTGTTGCTACCGAAGAAAAAATCAACTATATGCTTGAGATGCGTGCTTCCGGCCGTAATAAGGTTAAGGATTATGCTGATAAGTTCGGTGTTGAGTTCTTCGAAGGCAAGCGTCCTTGGGAACAAAAGGTTGATATTGTTATGCCTTGCGCTACTCAAAATGAAGTTAACCTCCAGGATGCTAAGAACATCGTAGCAAACGGCGTTAAGTACTATGTAGAAGTTGCTAATATGCCTACCGAAGAAGAAGCAGTTGCTTACTTTAAAGCAAACAATGTTATTATTGCTCCTTCAAAGGCAGTTAATGCCGGCGGTGTTGCAGTTTCAGGTCTTGAAATGAGCCAAAACTCAATGCGTTACAGCTGGACCAGCGAAGAGGTTGATGCTAAATTACATCAGATTATGGCTGATATCTATAAGACTTCTTACGAATGCGCTAAGAAGTACGGTATGGAAGGCGACCTTATTGCAGGTGCTAACATTGCAGGCTTTGAAAAAGTAGCAGACGCTATGATTGCTCAAGGTATTGCATACTAATACATAAAAACATTTAAAAGAACTACCTTTAGGGGTAGTTCTTTTTTTATTTTCTGAATTCATTTGTTCTATTTGGGACAACCACCTCATACAATTTATTGAGGTGAAAAAAATGGAAAATCAAAAACAGTTTAATGATGTTTTATATGCATTTCCCGATAGAATTTCAAAAATTTTAAGAGGTCTGTCTTCTTGTGTGAAACAAAACACTTCAGAAATAAGACTTCGCGCAGGTTTGCCTTTAGCCCTTACAGTCAAGGGTGAAACGGTATTTGTAAGAGAAAATTCAACTACACAGTTCTTTATTTCCACAGACCTTTTAAAAGCAGAAACCGAAGATTTGCAAACCACTTTTAAAAAACTTTGCAACAATTCAGTATATGCGCACCAAAACGAACTTAAAAACGGTTTTATTTCTATGAAAAACGGTTGCCGCGCAGGTGTTTGCGGAAATTTAACAAGTAGTGGATTTATGGAAGAAGTTTCTTCAATAAATATAAGAATAGCGCACGAGATTTCAGGATGTGCTAATGATATTTTAGAAAAATACACCAATGGCGGACTTTTAATAGTAGGTCCCCCCGGCAGTGGTAAAACCACTGTTTTAAGAGATTTAATACGTCAGATTTCAAATGGTGTTGCAGGAAAAATTAAAAGAGTTTGCGTTATAGATGCGCGAAATGAAATATCTCTTTTGGGAAATTTAGGTGTTGCAAGTGATGTATTGTTTTGCGAGGATAAAGCCAAAGGTATAGAAATAGCGCTTAGGACTATGTTCCCCGATGTAATTGCTTTTGACGAAATCGGTAATAGCGATGAATTAAAAAGCGTTAGTGAGAGCTTTAATGCGGGTGTTGATATTATTACCACCGCTCACGCGGGTTCAATAGAGGAACTTATAAACCGAAATGTCACCTCTTCCCTTTTAAATAGCGGTGCTATTTCTCATATTGCTTTACTTCCCCGAATTCACGGTAATGAAATTAAAGTTATACCTTTAAAGGAGTTATTCTGTGACCTTGCTGTTTAAAATAATAGGCTTCGCCTTAATAATTACAACAACATCACTGTTAGGACTTATAAAGGCTAACAACCTTAATTTGCGGTGTAAAAAGCTTAAAAATATAAAAGCTTCAATGCTTGACCTTAAGCAACGAATCAGATTAAGTCATCTTGAAATTGATAAATTGATTGAACTTTCTTTCAAAGGAACACCCGACTATTCAAATTTAGAAAAAAACGATTGTCAGATAATAAAAGAGTTTTTTCAAGATATAGGTATGTCGGATTGTGATGGAGAATGTGAGCGATGCAAACTATACATAAATTTATTGGACAGACAAATAAATGAAGCCGAAAAAAGCTATTATGAATTAAATAAGTTATATAAATACATTGGTTTTTTAAGCGGTGTTTTTATTTGTATTTTCTTTTTGTGAGGATTAAATAATGGATGTAGATTTTATATTTAAAATTGCCGCCATCGGCATTATTGTAACAGTTTTAAATTTGGTGCTTATCCGTTCGGGACGAGAAGAACAAGCCATGCTTACCACCCTTGCAGGACTTGTTGTGGTGCTTTTAATGGTTGTAAACGCCGTTGCCGAGCTTTTTACAACGGTTAAAGACCTTTTTGGACTGTAAAATGGATTTACTTAAAATATTAGGCTTTTGCCTTATAACCGCAATTCTTTGCCTTATTTTAAAACAACAAAAAAGTGAATATGCTCTTTTAATATCTATAGCAGGCACAGTTTTAATAGTTGGCTTTATTTTAAAAGGCATATTCATTCCCTTAAAGCTTATAGGTGAAAAAATTGAAGGTTACGGCATTAAAAGCGATTACTTTAAGATAGCGCTAAAGGCATTAGGAATAGGCTACGTGACTTCATTTATCGCTGATAGCTGTCGGGATTGCGGACAAGCAAATTTAGCGTTCAAAGCCGAACTTGCAGGTAAATGCGCTATTTTTCTATTATCGGTACCGTTAATCCTTTCTGTAATGGAGACTGCATTAGGGTTTATAAGATGATTAAAAGAATTATTTGTTTTATCTTTATGGCTATAATTTTTACTATTTCTGTGTCTGCCTCAGAAACCGACATTTATAAGGAACAACTTGAAATAAGCGGTATAAACGAATTAAAAGAAGAATTGCCAAAAGAAATTCAAAACTATTTAGACGAGTATTCAATAGATATTTCCGATTATAATTGGGTAAATAATTTAGAATACACCAATGTTTTTTCTCATATATGGCAGTTCATAACCGAGGGTATCAAGTCTCATTTAGCAACCTTTTCCTGTGTTTTAGCAATAATTATAATATCTGCCGCTCTCAACGGAAATTCCCTTGCAAGTATTAACCAAACAGTAACCTATGTAATAGTGATTTCTTGCTCGGCAATACTATTGCCGCAATTATATTCTTCAATAACCTCAGCGGTTGAAGCACTTAAAGACTGCGCTTATTTCATAACTGCCTTCGTGCCGATTTTTGCTTCAATAATAGTAGCAAGCGGCAAAGCGGCAACCTCACTTTCAATGAGCACACTGCTTTTAGCCTCTGCCAACGGTATGAGCTATATCGCAAGCTTTGTAATAATTCCAATAATCAGCGGTTATCTGGCTTTAAGCATTTCAACAAGCGTCTCTCCCCTTTTAAATAATTCCGGACTTTGCGATGGCATAAAAAAACTCGTCTTTTGGATAATGTCTTTAATCTCTACCATATTTGTAGGAATTTTGGGTATACAAACCGCAGTTAATTCCGCCGCCGATAATCTTGCAATGAAAACTGCAAAGTTTATAGTGGGCTCTTCCGTACCGGTTGCAGGCGGTGTTTTATCTGAAGCTTTAGGCACCCTTACCGCTTCAATGTCACTTTTAAAGTCCTCCATCGGTATTTACGGTGTAATTATATGTTGCCTATTCTTTTTACCCATTTTAATCGAACTTCTGCTTTGGCGGTTTACACTATTCGGCACAAGCTTCGTATCAGATATTTTTTCTCTTCCAAAGCTTTCTGGTATGCTGCGCGCAGTAGATACCGTCCTTTCTGTAGTAATTGGTATTATTTTAATAAGCTGTGCTATGTTTGTTATATCGTTAACGGTAGTAATCAGCAGTGGTAAAGCGGTATGAATTATATAACCTCATTTTTAACGGCCTTTTGTGTTTCCAGTGTTTTTATTGGTTGCCTTCATATAATCTGTCCGGAAGGTAATATTTCAAAACCTGTAAAATATATTTTCAGTCTTTTATTTATCGTCATCATTTTATCAAGCGCAAAAATTTTTACAGGCGCAAAAATAGATTTGAACATTCCTACAGTCAATATGGAGTCCCAAGACGAATTGCAAATATCTTCTGCAAAGTACATTTTTTCCTACGTTTTAAAATCCAACGGAATAAATTTTAGTGAAATCACAGTTTGTACGGATAAATCAGACGACTCCGGCATAATAATTAGTAAGGTAATAATACATACAGACTGTCAAAAAGAAAAAGTATTAACGGCTTTAGGCGAGCTTTCTAAAAACAGAGAGGTTGAAATTATCAATGATTAAGCTAAAAGAAAATCTTATAGAAAAAATGAAAAATCCTAAAGTGTTAATAACTTTAGGTTGTGTAGGTATTTTGCTTATCTTTCTGTCAAGCTTGCCTTCGAAAACACAAAAAGAAACCGAAAAAACCTTGGAAGAAATTTCGGTTGAAGAATATCGTGAAACTTTAGAGCGTGACATTAAAAAAATAGTAAAAGGTATTACAGGTGACTCAAAGCCAACGGTAGTAATAACCCTTGAAAGCGGAATTTCCTATGAGTACGCAGATATAACCGAAGGCTCACTATCAGATAAAAGTGATAAAGACACCACCGTTACAAGCAGTGAGCAAAAGCAGGGCTACATTACCGTTAAAAACAAAGACGGCAGTGAGCAAGCTCTGCTTGTAAAAGCTAAAATGCCTGAAGTCAGGGGCGTAGCAATAGTCTGTGAGGGAGGCGACAATTCAGCATTAGCCGAAAAGATTCAAAACACCGTAATTGCGGCTTTGAATATTACATCAAAACGAGTATACATAGCAGGAGGAACATAAAATGAAAAAAGGCAAAGTTTTTACCAAAGGACATTTAACCGTTGCGGTTATGGTAGTAGCATTAGGGGCGGCAATTTGGCTTAACAGCAAATATCTACCCTCTTCCACCAAATATTTAGGCGAGGTTTCTTACGTCTCAACAAGCAGCGATAAAGCATCTGTAGAAACCTCTGCAAAGGTTGAAACCGACTATTTCACAACCGCCAAAGCAGACCGAGAAAAACAACGCAAAAAAGCAATAGAAACAATTGAAGAAACTTTAAAAAGCGATAACCTAAAAGACGAAGACAAAAAAAGCGCTTTAAAAAAAATTGAAAAAATATCTGACGATATGCAAATGGAATCCAACATTGAAAGCCTTTTGAAAGCCAAAGGCTTTGAAAAAACACTTGCAATTATAAGCGATGAAGAAATTGATATTGTGGTTTCAAGCGATGGACTTACCACCGCAAACACACTTCAAATTCAGGATATTGTAACCTCACAAACTAAAATTGACCTATCCAAAATCAAAATTATTCCAATAAAATAAAAAAAGCGTTGTGTTATTTGCAATTAGGTGGTATAATAATAAAAAATATCATTTACGGAGGTTTAAGCCTTATGTCAAATAACAAAGCAGAACTTTCAATAAATACCGAAGTTTTAAGAAAAATGTCCGAAATTGCAGCCAAAGAAGTTGCGGGCGTTAAGGGCATCAGTAAAAAAGCTATTGACCTTAAGGGCGCTATAAAAACCAAATCTGCTTTTCAGGGCGTTATGGTTGAAAGCGTAAACGGTGCTATTGAAATCAATATAAACCTCTGCGTAGTAAAAGGCGTGAATGTAAAAGAGATTGCCGAAAAGGTACAAGAAAATATTAAAGATAAAGTACAAACTATGACCGGTACCGCCGTCACCAAGGTTAATGTAACTATTGCGGATATTGCGGTTGAAACCGAAGAAGAAAACTAATATAAATTAAAGCGACCTTTAAAGGTCGCTTTTTTATGCATAGATTATTGTGTATTTTATTATTTTATGTTACAATAAGCTAACCCTATAAATAGGAAAGAGTGTTACTATGGAGTTTAACCGAAAACTACAAGAATTAAGAAAATTAAAAGGACTCACACAAGAAGAACTGGCTAATGCGATTTATGTATCGAGAACCGCTATTTCGAAATGGGAATCCGGCAGAGGATATCCTAACATAGATTCCCTAAAACGCTTGGCAAAATTATTTTCCGTAACGGTTGACGACTTGCTTTCGGGTGATGAACTGCTAACCATTGCCGAAAATGACCAAACGCAGAGGAAAAACCGTTATTTTAACCTGATTTTCGGTTTGCTTGATATTTGCACGCTAATGCTTTTCTTCTTGCCGTTTTTCGCTCTCAGAACCGATGGTGAAATTACAGCTGTTTCTCTGTTAGAATTAACCTCTGTCCCCATTTATTTAAAAATTATATATTACATATTGTTATCAACTATTTTAATTTTCGGAGTAGTAACCCTTTCTTTACAAAACTGCAATCATAAAGTTTGGCTTAAAGCCAAAAATATTATATCTTTATTATTAAATACAATAAGCGCCTTCATATTCGTTATAAGTTTACAACCCTATCCTGCTATATTCTTACTTATCTTCTTAATAATAAAGGTTTTAATCCTTATAAAAACAAAATGACACTAAAGGTATCACTGTTGTGACGGACCGTTTCTGGTATTTTTTCAAACCTTCCTGTAATGTGGATAACGGCAAAAGCCAATACACATAAAAGGAAGGTTTTTTATGAAAAAAGAAAATAAAAAGATTTTATGCAGTGCAATATTTTTTATGGTAGCATTTCTATTTTGGACGGTACTGATAAGTTTTGTTGATGTAAAAAAAATCGGACCGCAAAATTCAAGCGTAGGTTTTGCAACTGTAAACGCATTTTTTCACAAACTTACAGGCGTAAATATGACACTTTATACCATTACCGATTGGCTAGGTTTAGTACCGATTGCTGTATGTATTGGTTTTTCAGTTTTTGGACTTACAGAGTGGATAAAAAGAAAAAACATTTTAAAGGTCGATTACGATATACTTATTCTCGGTCTGTTTTATATTGTTACTATGGCAATATACTTTTTATTTGAAGCGGTTATAATAAATTACAGACCTATATTGATAAACGGATATTTAGAAGCCTCCTATCCATCTTCTACAACAACGCTTGTTATGTGCGTAATGCCAACTACTATACTGCAATTTAATACCCGTATAAAAAATAAAAAAGTTAAAAATTTTCTTTGTATAATAATTATTGCTTTTATTTGTTTTATGGTGTTGGCAAGACTAATTTCAGGTGTACACTGGTTAACCGATATTATAGGCGGCATCTTACTTAGCACGGGACTTGTAATGCTATATTATTTTGTAAGTAAATTAAAAATCAAGAAATAAAATATAAAGAAAACCCCGAAAACCGTGATGGTTTCGGGGTTTTTGTAATCTTCGAAAAATATAAGATTATCTCTTGGAGAATTGAGGTGCACGACGAGCGCCTTTGAGACCGTACTTCTTTCTTTCCTTCATACGAGGGTCACGAGTGAGAAGTCCTGCTTTCTTAAGGCTTGAACGGAGTTCACCGTCAAACTGTAATAATGCACGTGAAATACCGTGACGGATAGCGCCTGCTTGACCTGTAACACCGCCGCCTGCTACGCGACATACGATGTCAAACTTATCAGCTGTGCCAGTTAAGTTAAGAGGCTGACGAACGATAAGCTTTAAGGTTTCAAGACCGAAATAATCGTCGATATCTCTATCGTTGATAGTGATTTTACCGGTACCGTTGTAAACGCGAACGCGTGCTACAGAGCTTTTTCTTCTGCCGGTGCCGTAAAAGTAAGATTTAGCTTCAAACATTTATTCGTCCTCCTTCTTAAAATTCGTAAACTTCAGGCTTCTGTGCTACTTGAGCATATTCTGTGCCGCTGTAAACATGAAGTCTTGTAAGTGCTTTTCTACCGATTGTAGTATCAGGAACCATTCCCTTAACTGCAAGTTCCATAGCGAGTTCAGGACGAGTATTCATTAAAGTAGCATACTTAACTTCCTTAAGACCGCCAATGTAACCTGTGTGACGACGATAGAATTTGTTTTGTAGCTTATTGCCTGTTAAAACTGCTTTATCAGCATTGATAACTACAACATGGTCACCGCAATCAACATGAGGGGTGAATTCAGGCTTTAATTTACCGCGAAGTAAATCTGCAACCCTAGCAGCAGTACGTCCTAAAGGACGGTTAGCTGCATCAATGATGTACCATTTACGCTGAATTTCAGCAGGTTTTGCCATAAATGTTGACATAATCAAAACCTCCAAAAAATTTAAGTTAGTATATTGTAACGGTATTTGCCATTACATCAGCCTGAATATAATACCACACAAAAAATTAGTTGTCAACACTTATTTGCAAAAAAATCAATTTAGAATTTACTTTCTCTTGTTTTCTTTAATTTTCTTCGTTTTTCTCTCGTTTTCTCGCGTATCATTTTTAAAAATTGCAATAAAAAGCACTGCCAAAGCAGTGCTTTTATATCTATTTTAAAATTAAATCATTATAATATTTTGATTTTTTAGTCAACTCTTTATCTGAATACTCAACACCGTATTTTTCACTAATGGTTTCCTCTTTTGAGAACAAATTAGTTCCAAGGCCTAACCTATCCCCCTCAATCTCAACACCCAAAGAAGCTAAGGTTGTAGGATATAAATCAAATGTAGCAAACTTTCTTTGCTTTTGTTTTATAGGATTTTGAGGAGCGTTTATTATACAATTATACAAAGTTCGTGTATAATCACTATCAACATTCTTCATATACTCGGGGTCCATTGTTAAATGGTCTCCAACAATTATAATTGTTGTGTTTTCATAAAACGATTGCTGTTTTAACCATTCAACAAATTCGTTTATTCGCTTTGAAGTACAATTTACAACATTCGAATACTGGTCATTAAAAAGTTTTTCGCATTCCTCACAAACATAGCCGTTGGGTGAATGTGTATCAGCAGTCAGCAAGGTTAAATTAAAAGGTTTATCTTGGTTTGAAAGACTAATTAGCTCTTGCTTTGCAAATTCAAAAAGCTTTTTATCCTCAAACCCCCACCATTCTTTATAATCGTTTGGCAGTTTACCCATTTGCTTTACCGAATTTATATCCAAAATTTTATAATTTCCGTGACTTTTAAAATATAAATCGCGGTTCGCAAACTCTGAATCAGAACCCATTATTATCGTTTGATTATAGCCGTTTTGATTCAAAATATCGCCAAGTGTTACCGTACCGGACATATAATCGTCATCACGGGCATAAGCATTTGTTAAAACAGGTACCTTAACCGTAACACCTGAAGTTGATGAAATCATAGCCCCTACAGTCCAACTGGTGCCGTTATAAGCATATCCTCCGCCCAAACCTTCAG
The DNA here is from genome assembly GCA_045634645.1 of Acutalibacteraceae bacterium. Classification (GTDB taxonomy): domain Bacteria; phylum Bacillota; class Clostridia; order Oscillospirales; family Acutalibacteraceae; genus UBA737. Next base: position 22,107 of record JAZRAQ010000035.1, on the reverse strand, counting down.
TGTTAGAAAAATTGATATTATCTTTCGCTAAATCGGTTAGTTCTTGTATACGGCTTTGTTCAAAATGTCCACCATCTTCAAAAGAGGCATAGGTGTTTTCGATTGATTCAGCATAAATAAAAACTAAATTTCTTTTATTTTCGGGAAATTTTATCTTAACAGTTTCGGGTTTTACATAGTTTTGTTCAAAAAACTGTGAAGATGTATTAGTGTCCTTTATATATGTAAATATACTAAATCTAAAGCAAAAAAACGAAACAGACAACACCACGCAAACCACCGACAATGGTATTGCAAACTTTTTTATTTTCTTAAAAAACAAAATAGCGCAAAATTCTAAAGCGGTTAAAATTGCATTAAAGCCGCCCATATAAAGAAAACCGCTTCCGGTCAAAGAATTGTCTGCACCTTTCATAGAGGTTTTTATTTGGTATAAAAACTGGTCAACACAGACATTTTCATACATTTTTGAAAGCCAAATCGTTAAGAAAAAAATCGCATTTGCGCAAAAAAGTATTATTGCATTTATAATTAGTTTGCCATATTTTTTTCGCATTAAAAAGACCTTCTTTTAATAATATAAGTATATTTTAACACAAAAAAAACTATTAGTAAAGTAAACAATTTGTAAAATAATTGCAATTTTAATGACAGAGTGCTATAATAAAAAAAATATAATTGGAGGTATAAGTTTATGACAAAATATCAAGGAACACAAACAGAAAAAAATCTTGAAGCCGCTTTTGCAGGCGAAAGCCAAGCAAGAAATAAGTATACATACTTTGCTTCTGTAGCAAAAAAACAGGGCTTTGAGCAAATTTCCGCCCTTTTCTTAAAAACTGCCGATAATGAAAAAGAACACGCTAAAATGTGGTTTAAAGAACTAAACGGCATTGGTGACACTGCCGAAAATTTAAAAGCCGCTGCCGAGGGTGAAAACTATGAATGGACCGATATGTACGAAGGTTTTGCTAAAACCGCCGAAGAAGAAGGTTTTACAGAACTTGCAAAAAAATTCCGTTTGGTAGCCGCGATTGAAAAGCACCACGAAGAACGTTACCGTGCGCTTCTTAAAAATGTTGAATTATCTGAAGTTTTCGCAAAGAGTGAAGTTAAAGTTTGGGAATGCCGTAACTGCGGTCATATTGTAGTTGGTACAAACGCTCCTGACCTTTGCCTAACCTGCGCACATCCTCAAAGCTATTTTGAAATCCACGCTGAGAATTATTGATATTTAGCCAACTCACGAGTTCTCATCTCGTATTACTTCGTAATAAAAGAAAAAACACCCTTTCGGGTGTTTTTTCTTTTATGGTGACCCGTACGAGATTCGAACTCGTGTTACCGCCGTGAAAGGGCGGTGTCTTAGGCCTCTTGACCAACGGGCCGTTGGTGGCTGTAATTGGATTTGAACCAATGACACTGCGGGTATGAACCGCATGCTCTAGCCAACTGAGCTATACAGCCATAACTTAAAGCGACTTTTATATTATATCCAAACTGTTACTATTTGTCAATAGTTATTTTTACTTTTTTATAATTTTGTTTTGGGGAGTTGAATTGTTATATTACGACTAAAGTAAAACTAAGGCACCTTCCGCAAGGAAGGTGCCTTATTAAATTTGCTGTATTACTTTAATCGTAGTAAATAGACCATTCAGCAGAACTACCTCTATAAGTATTTCCACTTGAATTTGCAGTTACCAAATCATAATATGCAGCATATGCTCTGAATGGTTTAAAGAACGTGCTGATAATGGGCGGGTCAATATAATTCACAGTATTGTTCTTAACGAAAATATTTTCATCAACAATATTTATTGCAATAGCGCTTCTATATACATCGCTTGCATAATCACCTCTATTAACATCACAGTTAATAGTATTACCTGAAATTGTAACATTTTTAGCGTTACTTACATAAATACCATTTTTGTATACACCGTTAATAATGTTATTAGTAATTTTAACATTATTAAACATAAATCCTGTGGCTTCTGTATCAACACCTGTTGATTGTCTTGCACCAACAGCAATTGCAGACCATTTTTCCCTTGCAACACCATTAGCATTAGTTGTACCAAAAGCGCAATCTGTGATAGTATTTCCACTAATGGTAATATTATCACCGCCGCCATACTCAACGTGGCTAGGTAAGTCGAAGAGAGTGATTACTGGACCTGTAATATTTTTGAATTCATTATTTATAATCTTTAATTCTCTTGCATTAACCTTGGGACCGGCGCCGCGACCATTGTTGCAGAAGGTATTATTACTGATTACGGTACCCGGAGCTTGAGCCTTTTGATAAATAGCTACATAACCGTGTCTAGTTCCGTTTTTATCGTTAGCTACCTCTACATCCTGGTCAAGTGTAAGTTTCAACGAATTTGTATAATGAGAAGGAACATATGTTGCTGAAACAGCTGTAACGGTAACATCCTTATACTTTGCATTACCGGTGGTTGGGTCAATAATATCAATCTTATCGCCAACCTCAGGTATATGATAATAGTTTCCTGTAATTATGTTATCCGAAGTATCAGAATCATTGAATATCATTATGCCAGTGTTATGAAGGTTTATCATATCATCAGTTACACCTTGAATATGAGAACCGGAAAGTATAAATCTACCCTTAATGTTGTGCATATAGAAACCGTCTGCATTTGTTGCAATCCAATTTCCATCATTAGGTATAATTTTAGAATCAATGAACTTAACATCACCATCAACATAACCTGCTAAGAAACCTGCAGCAGATGATGCATAGATATTACAGTTTTCAACAGTAATGTCACCGTCAATTCTAAGGAAGCGGAAAGCACCGCCAGTATTAATACGGTTAAGGAATACAATATGTTTGTCATTTGCAATGTGACCGCTTGTAATGTGAGTATTTTCACTTAAAGTAACACGATAATCACCATTAGTATCAGGCACTCTTTCAACCGAGCTGACACCTTCAAAATAGTCATTTCTGTTAGAATGGTGAATGGTTTGGTCGTCTGGGTCACGCATTATACCTAAAGCTAAAGTTCCTGAATTCCAATTTTCGTAATCAAATACGGTTGTACCTGTATTTCCTGTAGCTATAACAAAAGTATTGTTACTTGAATCTACATCTTTTACAGTACCTTGAATCCAAGGCTTTATAGCATAATCAATTGAAATGCCCTTAATAGTAACACTATCAGAATCTGTAAAGTAGAAACCGAAGAATTTAGGATTACCTAACATAAATGTGGTATCATTACCCAAAATAGTAACATCTTTAAGTCCTGTGAAATAGAAGGCAAATTCAGTATTTTCAACAGGAGTGTCAATATTGTATACGCCGTTTTCAAGCACAAGCGCTGCACCGTTACCCATTTCAGATACAGCCTTAATAGCCTTACGGATGGCTTCAGCGTCATCATTACCGTCATTAATAATTGCACCGAAGTCTTCTGCATATACAGTAAACTCTGATAATAACTTATTTCTTATTGCAACTAAATCGTTAGCATTTACTGTTCCGTTATTATCGAAATCGTCAATTCTGATATCTTTATAATAGGTTTTTAGTTTCTTATTTAAAGCAAGCATATCTCTAATATCGAAGGTATTATCGACATTAGGGTCGCCTGATTTGTAATTAACTGTCTTAATTCCGTTAAAGACAGAACGCAAAGAAGAGTCAACGACACTGAATTGCAAATATGCCTTGCCCGAGTCATATAATTCTTGAATAGCAGGAATAACCTCGGGGATATCATTATTGAAGTTAAGTGTGTTGATACCGTCAACAGTTAACCACCAGTTATCGTAGACATAAGAAATACCAAATGTATGCGCATCTTTAGAAATACGCGGAGCAACAACGCCCTTGGTTACCGGTTCACCGTCTTTATAGACAATAATAGCCCATTCTGATTCGCCTTGTAATCGGAAAGAAACGCTACCATATTGAGTATCCTGAGGACCGGTTAATCCGCAAGGAGCATTTGTAAATGAAACTACCGATTTTGCATATGGGCTATCAGATGTAAATTCGAATTTTAAAGCTTGAGTTTTAAGGTCAATAGGCTCATAAACCACAGAAGTATTAGTATCGACTGCGTCAGTTTTATTTTTAATTATGTTGTAACTACCGTCTTCATTTTCGGTTACAGTCATAGTTGGATATAAGTTATAACCTGTACGCTCAATAATTTTAAGATTTGAAATATTATATACCGGATTATTAGAACCCGTCTCGTAAGAAGAGAAAGCTACATAAGCTTCGCCCGATTTAGCCAAATTTTCAATTCTTGCAGCAGCAGTAGCATGTGTTTCTGTAAGGTTTACTTTATTAACCCCGTTAATAGTAAGCCACCATTTTCCGCCTGATTTAGCAAATCCTACTGTATGAATTTTTTCTTCCGCATTTTCACCGAAAGCAGGAGTGCCGTAATCAGTAATATTACCACTACCTGCCTCACTACCAAAAGCTAAGAAATTATTTGTCCAGAGACTCTGCACGAGTAATACAAACATATTATTTGCATCCATTTCAGAAGCATCGTATCTTGCCTTTGAACTTCTTGTTGCATTACCTTGGAAAATAATAGACAAATATCCACTGCCTTGATAATTCGCTTGGAATTGAATCTGCTGAGTCTTAATATCAATTGGAGTTCTGAGCAATGCAGAAGTGTTTTCAGCAACATTATTTAAGGTGTAGCCGTTAGTAGCATCTCCACCTTCGGTTATACTGCTATCCTTAAAGAATTCCGGAATATCGGAAATTTTGAGGTTAGAAATATTAAATGATGCAGGTTTATTAGTTGGATCACCTGTATATGCGGTAAAGTAGAAATAAGCCATACCTGATTCAGCTAATGCATCAAGGCGGGTTACAGCGTCAGGCTCTTTATCTGAAATGTCTACTTTATTGTCGCCATTAACCGTCAGCCACCATTTGCCGCCTGATTTATTGAAACCGATTTTGATAGTATTTTCTTTAGCGTAAGATTTTCCATATGATGGGCTTGCATTAGAACTTCCACCATTTGCACCATAAAGTAGGAAACTTGTATTCCACGCATTACTTAAGTGTAATACATACATATTGTTTTCATCCAACACATCGGTTGTGGGGAATGGAGCAGTGCCTTTTGTTGCATTATCTTGGAAAATAAGAGCTAATCGAGTTTCGGGACAGAAATTAGAATTAAATTCAATTTGCTGAGTCTTAATATCAATTGGAGTCTTAAATAATGCAGAAGTGCCGGGAACAATACCACTTGCGGTATAACCGTTGGTTTCATCACCGCCCTCAGTAATACTACTGTCCTTAGAAAAGATTGGATTATTAGAAATTTTAATATTTGAAATATTATATACAGGATTCACATAACTGGGGTCACCAACAGTAAAGCATACATAAGCTTCGCCCGAATCAACCAATTTTTCAATTCTGGCAGCAGCATCAGCATGTTTTTCTGTAAGGTTTACTCTATCAACTCCATTCATAGTAAGCCACCAATTATTGCCTAATTTAGCAAAGCCTACTGTATGAACTGCTGAATAATCACCAAAAGAAGGATCGCCATATGAAATGTCTGTTGATTCGCTACCGCAAACCACGAATTGGCCACCCCAAATGTTTTTCAAATGTAATACGAACATATTGTTTGCATCCAACTCGGAAGCATCGTATCTTGACTTTGAACTTCTCGTTTTATTACCTTGGAAAATAATAACTAAGCGTCCGTTACCAACATAATTTGCTTTGAATTCAATCTGCTGTTTTTTAAGATTAATCGGGGTTTTAAGTAATGCAGAAGTGTTTTCAGCAACATTATTTAAGGTGTAGCCGTTAGCAGCATCTCCACCTTCGGTTATACTGCTGGTCTTAGAGAAGTTTGGCATATCACAAACTTTAATGCCGGATACTGTAAAGGTAGCAGATTGTGAGCCAAAATGCAAGTAGGTTTTACCTGATGCAGCTAACGCATCAAGACGGGAAGCGATAGTTCCACTCGTATCTTTTTCAGAAAGATTTGCTACCTCATTACCATCAATATTTAGCCACCAGTTACCTGCTTTATCTTTGACAACATTATAAACATGCGGAACTGATATATCAATAGTAGTAACAACAGAACCACCACCTGTGTTATACCAAACCCACACCTGACCTGCACTAGTAATGCGTAAAAGAACTGCGCTTGCATTTTCAAATGATTCATCGGTGCCTTGCCATGTTAAGTCATTTAATGTTTCAGTAGTATTTGTAAAGGCAAAAACAACGGGTCCGCCAGTTGATGGAGTTGCTTTAAATTGAACAGCCTTATTGTTAATATCAATTGGGGTGTTTAATACTGTAGAAACTTTAGGGTTATATGAGCCTGAGGCGGCAAGGGTATAACCGTCAGTCTCGTTACCTGTTACGGTTACGCCTGTAGGAGTGTTAATACCACCTACAAGATTTACTACTTGAATTTGGCTAAAGGTACAAGCTACATCGGAACCAGTAACACCTAAATTCAAATAAGCCATGCCTGATTCATATATCTCTTTGATAAGTGTATCGGCAGAGTTTGAAGTAAGGTTTACTTTATTAACACCGTCAACAGTCAACCAATAGTTACTGCCCGATTTTGAAATACCAAATTCGTGAACATCGGCTTGTGTAATTAGCGCTGCCCACGCTACTTTTTCAGTACCGTCCACATTAAGAGATACTCTAAAATCTGTTCCACTAGCAATAACCTGCAAGGAAACACCATAATTACCATCAGCAACTGCTTTTATACCTTCAGGGGAACCTGTAAGAGTGAAGAAACCTCTTTCATAAGACGAACTGTCATTACCGGTAAACTTAAATTTAAAACCTTGAGTCTTAAGGTTAATCGGTTGATAAAGTACAGATGAAGTCAGGTTGGTTTTACCGTTGCTTACACTTAAATTATAACTGCCGTCATCATTTTTAGTAACAGTTGTATTTGGAGCGGTGTTGAAACCTGTACGCTCTACTACTTGAATTTGGCTAAAGGTACAAGCCTTTCCCGAGCCTGCAACACCGAAGTTTACATAAGCTTCGCCTGAATTATATAATGCTTCAATAGCGGGAACTTTCGTAGTAAGGTCAACTTTATTTACGCCGTCAATAGCCAACCAATAGTTACTGCCCGATTTGGAAATACCGAATTCGTGAACATCTGCTTTTGTAGGTGTAGCTAGCCAAGTTGAAGAAACTGTGCCGTTATAAGCATCTAAACGCCAAGTATCACCGTTGCTAACTAATAAGAATGCAACAGCGCCGTTACTGGTATCTGTAACACCCGTTAATCCACTAGGAGCATTTGTAAGTACAAATATACCCTGACCATAAGTAGAATTAGGTGAAGAAAACTTGAACTTAAAACCTTGGGTTTTAAGGTCTATCGGCTGCAAAAATGCAGAAGTATTAGTGTCAACCGCAGTAGTTTCGCCTTTGGTTAGAGTATAACTGCCGTCACCATTGTCAGTATAGCTCATAGCAGAAGTTAAGTTGAAAACTTCATCTGCATTTGGCGTTTCTGCAAATGTAGTAATGCAAGACATTGCAATCATTAAAAATGATAAAACAATTGCAAGAAGTCTTTTTGTATTTTTCATATTAAGTACATTCCTTTCAATATAACAAATTTTTATATGTAAATTGCTTATAGCATTTTGCTAACTAATATCAATTACCTCTTTTACCGATGAAGCTAAACTAAACTTATTACCTGAAAGTGTTACTTCTTTACACTTTTCAAGTACTTTTATTCCCGCAGCCAAGTTTGGATTTACATTATTAACTGTATTATTCTTTACTTGAACATTTTTAACATTCGAAAGTACAATACCTGCAAGGTTCTTTCCTACACCTTCGCTTCCTCCAACTACGGTGTTATTTTCTAACACAACATTTTCAGCACTGCTTAGATATATTCCATTTTTGCGAATACCCTCGATAATATTGTTTTTGATAGTTAGATTTCTATGCATATAGCCTTGGGCTACGCCGTAATCATTTTCCCCCATAACCGATGTTCTCGCACCAATCGAAATTTGTGCGGCTTTTTCATCATCACCGGCGCCCATTTGATAAGCTGTATGCTTTAGTTTGTTTCCACTGATAACACCATCAATCATACCGGCGCTTTCCATAAGTGAGGGGATATCATATAATGTTATTCCTGCAAATACAGTATATTCAATGGTGTTGTTTGTAATTTGAATATCCATTGCATTAGCCTTGACGCCGGCACCACGGTTATAGCGAAGTATATTATTGCTTATAACAGTTCCCGGCGATAAAGCCTTTCTGAAAACTACCAAGTCAGAAGTTCCTAGTTTTCCTGTGCCTAACATTCCAGGGATTTCCTTATCAAAAGTAATACGGAATCTTCTAAATTGACTTTCGAGTTTTTTGATTTCTTCTACCTCGGTAATAATTGCTTCGCCACGATATCTTCCGTTTATATGATCAAGTATATAAATAGTATCGCCAACAGTCGGAGCATGCCAACTAGTAGTCTCAATTTTTCTGTTATTTATAATTTTTTCAATGGTCGTGCCCTTACCGTGAAGGTTTATAGTATCGTCCCCTGTACCTTCAATCAAGGAGTTTGTAAGTGTTAGTGAACCGTTCAGATTAGGAGCGTAAATGCCATCTGCACAAGTAGTACACCAACGACCTGATTTAATCTGCGTTCTACAGTTGTTAATTTTTACATTACCATTAATTCTTCCAAAACAGTAGGCGGTACCTACGGATGCATAAATGGTACAATCCTCAATATTAAAATACCCATCAATAGCGGCAAAATAAAATGCCCCGCAAGAGTTGCCACGGTTATTTATAATTATCTTGGTTCCCTTGCGTATCTCGGAACCAACCAAGTTTTTGTATGTATCGCTATCTATATGGAATTGATATTCACCGTCATCTATTTTTTCGCAGTTGCCTGCAACACCGTAAAAGAAGCCTTGACCTACTCTTGGAATACGCGGGTCGTCTTTATCACGAATTAAACCATAAGTGGCTGTTCTTTTATTCCAACGCGGGTCATCAAGACAGGTTTTACCCTCTATATTTGACTTCAACACAAAGGAACGGTTCTTTTGACTAATTGAAACAACCTCACCCTGAACCCAAGGAAGAATAGCATAGTCAATAGTTACACCTTTAATAGTAATATTTCCCGAATTGACGAAACCAAATCCGCTCGTAAACGGGTCGCCAAGCAAAAGTGTTGCCCCGTAGCCTTCGATTGAAACATTATAGATACCATCAAAATACAAGGTGTCATATCTGCCCGCAGGAGTATCCTTGGAAACCTTGTCAATATTATATATGCCCTCTTCAAGCTGGACAACACAACCGCCACCTATTGCCGCAGCAGCGAATACCGACTTTCTAATGGCTTCTGTATCATCAACACCGTCATTAACAAAAGCACCATAATCTGCCACATTAACCTTTGGTCTATTGTCAGTCTCAGATTCAGAGGTAGTTGGATCAGCGCTTGTACTAGAAGATGTTTCAAATGTGTCAACCGAACTTTCTGCCTTTCCATGGTCGCTTTCGTTATTGATGCCAATGTCGCTTGAACTTAATGGCAAAGAAAAACTAGAATTCAATTTGTCAGTTTCCTTTTTACAACCTCCGAGTGATGCCACAAAAACACATATCACTATCACCATAGCGATACTTCGCGTAAGATTGCTTGATTTTTTAGTTTTCTGCAAGGTTATGTGATGCTCCCCTCGGTAAGACAGCCTTTTACAATTTCTCATATATCATATTAACTCATAACATAACTTTTGTCAATAGATTAAACAAAAAAAATATGTAAACTATAATAAAAATTAATACAACTGCTATAATAACAATTAATAAAAATAAACCAACTGTAATATAAAATTTACATTGACAAATATAAATACTTGTAATATAATTTTACGACAAAGGATGCGATAATATGAAATTGGCAATATTGGGATACGGTAATCTGGGGCGCGGTGTTGAATGCGCAATAAAGCAAAACGCTGATATGGAATTAGTTGCGGTATTTACAAGAAGAAACCCCGAAAATGTAACTATTTTAACCGATACTGCAAAGGTTTTGCATATTGACGAGATTGGTAATTATAAAAACAAAATCGATGTGCTTATAATCTGTGGCGGCTCTGCTACCGACTTACCCGTTCAAACACCGTATTTTGTGAGGGACTTTAATGTGGTTGACAGCTTTGATACCCATGCAAAAATCCCCGAGCATTTTGAAAAGGTTGACGAATCAGCAAAGAAAAGCGGTAAAATCGGCATTATATCGGTTGGTTGGGACCCTGGTATGTTCTCCCTTAACCGCCTTTACGCTAATGCAATTTTACCAAACGGAAATGACTACACATTTTGGGGCAAGGGCGTAAGCCAAGGACATTCAGATGCAATTAGAAGAATTGAAGGCGTTTTGGATGCAAGGCAGTACACAATTCCTGTGAGCCAAGCGGTTGAAAGTGTACGAAACGGTGAAAATCCAACCCTTACCACCCGCCAAAAGCATTTGAGAGAATGTTTTGTTGTAGCCAAAGACGGCGCCGATAAACAAAAAATAGAAAACGAAATTAAAACGATGCCTAACTATTTCGCAGATTATGATACCACCGTTCATTTCATAACGATGGACGAGATGAAGCGTGGTCATTCCAATTTGCCACACGGCGGCACGGTTATAAGAAGCGGTAAAACAGGTTGGGACAATCAACACACACACATTATTGAATATAACTTAAAACTTGATTCAAATCCCGAATTTACCGCAAGCGTGCTTGTAGCATATGCCAGAGCAGCATACAAACTCAACCAAATGGGACAAAGCGGATGCAAAACTGTTTTTGACATTCCGCCTGCCTTACTTTCAAGCGAATCCCCCGAAAATCTAAGAAAAAATTTACTTTAAAGAAAAAAGACTTGAGCCAAAGCTCAAGTCTTTTTATGTATTATCCATATTTTGTTTTTTGATGCCAAAAAACATTCTTAAAATACCGCTTAAGAATTTAGGACTTTTAAATAATACTACCTTCATAAATACCCTCCGTCAACAGCGCGCGCTTGAGCAACCAAGGATAATCACCCAAATTGCAAGCACACCCACCAATAATTTAGGAGGACAAAAGCAACTGATTAAAAGTCCGCCGGCAAAGGCTATTGCTGTAAAGCCTTTGTTGAATCTATTATGTCTTCGCATTTTGTTTCCTCCTTACAATAACATTATATTGAGGAAAATCAAAAAGGTTACTATATTTTGTTTTTACCCGCTTCCCAAGGCTTTAAATCTTTCATTTCTTCAAATAATTGAATATATGAACTATGTCGGGTAGGCTCAATCTTACCCTCGCTCACCGCTTTCAAAACACCGCAACCGTTCTCTTTGGTATGAGAACAAGAAGTGAATTTGCAATCCGATATATACTCACGAAAATCCCTAAAATAATTGGGCAAATTTTCTTTGAACTTATAATCGCGGTTAGTGTAATCAAGTGACGAAAATCCGGGGGTATCTACCACAAAACCGTCAGCAATACGGTATGCCTCGATATGACGGGTAGTATGACGACCTCTGCCTAACTTTTCACTGACTTCCCCCGTAGCAATATTGCGGTTGCCGAAAATGGCATTCAAAAGGCTGGATTTGCCAACACCCGAATTTCCCGTAAAGGCGCTTACGCTACCTTCAAGTTCTTTCAGCAACAAATCTATCCCGTCTGACTTTTCGGCAGAAACAACATATACCTTAAAACCCGATTTTTTATAGATTTTTTGCCATTCGGTAAAGTCACCCATATCGCTCTTATTGAAAACAATTATCGGCTCGATTTTATTATATTCGGCAATAGCAGTAATCTTATCAATTATAAAAGCATTCGGCACAGGGGTTGAATATGAAGAAACAATAAAAAGTTTGTCAATATTTGCAACATTGGGTCTTACAAGCGAGTTTTTTCGCGGCAAAATACTGTTTATTATTCCCTTGTCACCCTCGGTAACTTCGAATTCCACCCTATCGCAGACAAGAGGGGTTATTCCGCTTTTGCGGAAATTCCCCCTCGCTTTACATTCATAAACTTTTCCCTCGCACTCAACATAGTAAAACGAGGAAAGCGCCTTTAAAATAATACCTATCATTCTTCCGTTTCTCCGGAACCTATATACACGGTAACAACATCCTTTTTATTTTTAGCGCAAAAATCAACTATTATATCTTGGTAAGGAATATCGTCATCTATCATTACATTATATTCTTCAGTTTTTGTGCTTGAGGTAACACCCTTAAAGGTATATTTTTGGGATTCAATCTTTGATAAATCTATCTTTTCGCTCTCTTTTATCATTTTACCGTTAAGCCAAAGAGATATAGTGCATATTTTATTTTCCTTATCGAAATCGGTTGGTAAGTCAATTTCAACATCCGTTTCATAAAGACCGCTGCTTATATAAAGAGTAACCTCTGTACCCTCTTCAACCTCTTCGCCAAAATTCATCGGGGTCTGCTTTAATACATAACCCTTAGGCTGAAATTCATCATTCGGAGTAATATTAACCTTTTGTGTTTCAACCTTTACTGTGAGTCCCGCTTTTTGTAAAGCATTCTTTGCCTGTGTTTCGGGTTGACCTGTTACATCAGGTAATTCAACGAATTTTTTCGGTTTGCCTGTTGATATAAATACAGTAATTGTTTCTCCCTCAGGTACAACGGTAGTATGCACAGGTTCAGTTCTTACAACTAAGCCTTCCTCAACCTCTTCGCTTGCCTCATAAGCAATCTTATACTTAAACTTATCTGTTTTTAGTTTGGATATAGCATAACTTTCTAACTGCTTGCGTAGGTCAGGCACCCTTTTTGTAGATTGACCCATACTTACATAAAGGGTTATTTTGGTATCATCCTTAACCATTTGGCCCTCTGCTATAGACTGTTCGAAAACAATTCCGTATTCGTATTCGTTATTTTTTTCCCATTTTTCATTAAATATAAAATTATCTGTGTATTCAGAGTTATTTTTAATATTTACAAGCTTTTCTCCGACAAAGTTCGGACAAGGTGATTCAGAACCTGTATTAGAAAACAGTTTCGGAATGAATATAATCCCCAATACAATAATTGCAACTACCAATGCTGTAGCAATACCCGCCAAAATAGGAATAATATTGCTCTTTTCTTTTTGAGGCTCTTCCTTTACTTCTTCCTCTTTAACTATCTCATCCACAAATTTAGTGGGCGCATTATCGACAAAATAAGAATAGGCAAAGGTCAGTGTTGGGTCCTTTCTGAAATTACCTAAATCGCAAAGCATCTCTGCCGCAGACTGATAACGTCTTTCGGGTGTTTTTTTCATTGCGTGCATCGTAATCTGCTCAAGACCTAACGGGATAGAATCGTTAATTTCACTAGGCAACTGAGGGTCGCGCTGCAACTGCATAATAGCAACCGAAACCGCACTGTCTGCTTGGAAAGGAAGTTTGCCTGTAAGCATTTCGTAAAGCATTACACCAACCGAGTAAACATCTGCCTTTTCATCGGTCTTTTCTCCCCTTACCTGTTCGGGACAAATATAATGTACCGAGCCTATCGCCTTATCGGTAATAGTGTGTTGCTCGCTTCTTGCAAATCTGGCAATTCCGAAATCTGTAACCTTAATAGTACCGTCTTCCAAAACCATTATATTTTGCGGTTTAACATCACGGTGAACAATGCCATTATCGTGTGCGTGCTGAAGACCCTTTAAAATTTGAATTGTAAAGTGAATAGCATCCTTCCAACGAAGGCTACCCTCTCTCTCAATATATTCTTTTAATGTAATACCCTCAATATATTCCATAGCAATATACTGAATAAGGTCACCAAAACTCACATCATATACATTAACTATATTGGGGTGCGAAAGCATTGCAATAGCTCTGAATTCATTTTTGAATCTACGCAAAAATTCTTCGTTGGATAAAAATTCTTCCTTCAAAATTTTAATTGCAACAATTCTGTTTTCTTGGTTGTCGTATGCTTTGTAAACAACCGACATTCCGCCTATGCCTATAATCTCTCTTATTTCATACCGTCCGTCAAGACGCTTTCCCACATACTTATCCATAAAAATTCTTCCTTTCTATCCTTACAAACTCAAGGTTACCGCGGTGATGTTATCTCCACCGCCGCCCTTATTTGCAAGCTCGACCAATTTTTCACACACTAATGAAATATCATTTTGTTTAAATGTATTAAGTATATCATCTTGACTGACAAAATTCGTAAGTCCATCAGTACAAAGAAGAAGGCTATCACCTTTTACGAGGCTGTATTCGCCGACATCAACAACTACCTGTTCTTCCGCTCCTAATGCGCGGGTAATGATGTTTTTTCTGGGATGCACTTTAGCATCTTCAGGGGTAATTTTTCCTGTTTCAATCAGGGTTTGAACTATTGAATGGTCGGTAGTAAGCTGATTTAACTTGTCATTAACAAGGTAAATTCGGCTGTCACCAACATTTGCAATAACCGCTTTAGTATCCCTAACTATTGCCACAACAACGGTAGTACCCATTCCGCTCAATTTTTCGTCAGACTTTGCCCTATCAAAAATTTCAATATTTGCGCTCGTTATTGCATTTTTGAGCATTTTAATAATATCATCCACTGACATATTATTACGATATGAACCAATAATATATTCACTTATTGTTTTAACCGCAATTTCACTTGCAATATTTCCGGCATTGGCACCGCCCATACCGTCACACACTACCGCAAAGGTTACATCTTGCGAAATTTCGCCTGCAAAATAAGCATCTTGGTTGCTGTGTCTTACAACACCCTTATCTATTTTACTGTAAATTTTCACAAAGCTCACCCTCCTTTACTTTGCGTCTTAACTGTCCGCAAGAGGCGTCAATATCCGCCCCGAGCGTTCGGCGTACAGTTGCATTTACGCCATTTTTAATCAATCGGTTCTGGAACCGAATTATTTTCATTTTATCAGGCTTTTTAAAAGAATTCTCCTTTACAGGATTTGCAGGGATTAAATTCACGTGGCACATAATTCCTTTAAGCCGTTTTGCTAATTCATCTGCACATTGGTCAGTATCATTTATACCGTCTATCAAAGCATATTCAAAAGAAATCCGCCTTGTAGTAACATTTTGGTATTGTTTGCACGCCTTTAAAAGCGCATCAACATTCCATTTTTTATTAACCCGCATCATACTGTCCCTGATTTTATCGTTAGGCGCGTGAAGCGAGATTGAAAGGGTTATCGGAAAATTATATTCTGCCAACTTTTCAATTCCTTTAACCACGCCTGAGGTCGATAAAGATATATGTCGAAGCCCTATATTCATTCCATTATCATCCGAAACCAATTTTAAAAACTTAACAGAATTATCAAAATTATCCAAAGGCTCGCCCATACCCATCATAACCACATTGGATACTCTGATGTCATTATCCTTTTCGGCTTTCATAATCTGCGCCAACATTTCCGATGGCGTCAGATTTCTATACAAACCGTTTATACCCGAAGCACAAAAACTGCAACCCATTCTGCAACCAACCTGTGTTGAAATGCAAACGGTATATCCGTGTTCGTATTTCATCAGTACAGATTCTATATACTCACCGTCAAAAAGTTTATATACATATTTAACAGTGCCGTCAATTTTTGAAACGAACTTTCTTTCAATTTCCACATTTGCAATATAACTTTTTTCCGCTAGTATATCACGTAAACTTTTTGGTATATTGGTCATTTCGTCAAAGTTTTCAACACCTGACTGCAACCACTTAAAAAGTTGAGCCGCTCTGAATTTCGGCTGTTTTAAATCGGTCATCAATTGGTTTAATTCTTCTATATCGAAAGAACGAATATCCATTTTCAAATCGGCTCACCTCTTTTCTATTTTTTCGAAAGCAATGCACAGTAAAATCCGTCACTTGCATCAATATGAGGCATAAAGGTGTGACTGTATTCGCAAGTGAAATCCTTATTTTTTTCAAGGAATCGGTTTACTATATCGTCATTTTCCTTTTTTCTCAAAGTACAGGTAGAATATAATATCTTACCGCCTTTTTTAAGATATTTTACTGCATTTTGTAATATCTTTTCCTGAATTTCGCAAAGACTGTCAAATTCAGAAAATGCCTTATATTTAATATCGGGTTTTCTGCCTATTACCCCAAGTCCCGAACAAGGCACATCACAAAGAATATAATCAAATTCACCTAATTCTTTGTTGTAAACAGTAGCATCATTTACGGTTGGCTTTATAATACCAAGTCCCAAACGCTTGGCAGATTTTGCAATCAGTTCAACCCTTTTGGGATACAAATCGCAACTGACTATTTCACCCTTGTTTTGCATTAAAAGCGCCATACCGAAGCTCTTACCTCCGGGAGCTGCACAAATATCCAGAACTCTTGAATTTTCTTTTGGATTCAAAACGGAAACTGCAGTCTGACTTGCCTTGTCCTGAACATAAAACAAACCTTGTTTATAAAGTTCATTTTTAGCAATTTCTATTCCTATTTTTAAAATCAAACCGCCGTTTTGATTTATTTCTTGAGTTTCTATACCAATCAAATTTTTGAATTCTTCAGTACTTATTTTAAGGGTATTAACCCTGACTGTAAGTTTAGAAGGGGTTAAACTTTCCTTTAAAATGTTTTTGGTGTTTTCCAAACCGTAATCGTTTACAAAGCTTTGGATTATTTCTTTTGGGCAGGAGTAAATAACACTTAAATCATCTATACTATCGCCTTTGGGAAATAAATCGTCAGCCCTTAAAACATTTCGCAAAACCGCGTTTACAAAACCTGAATTTCGGCTTTCTTTAGACTTTTTTACTATTTTTACTGCCTCGTCAACCGCTGCGGAATTTGGAATTTTGTCCATAAACATTATTTGATATAACGCTACCCTTAAAACTTCCAATGTTAACGGTGCAACCTTTTTCAAAGGTGTTTTTAAAAACTTTTGCAAGACATAATCTAATGTGATTTTTCTTTCAAGCGTTCCGTAGATCAATGCGGTTGCGAAAGCTTTATCTTGAGAGTTTAAATCGCTATCAGAAAAAAGAGAATTTACAGTTAAATTAGAATAGGCTTTTTCGGTATTTATTTTAATCAGCGCTTTTACAGCCAATTTTCTTGGGTTTTCCATATTAAACACCTACAACCGTTCCCAAAGCAATCCTGTTTCCGCAAAGCATTTGTTTTGCGCTCATTGGCTTTGAACCTTCAGGTTGAACGGTTAAAAGTCTTATTGAAGTTCCATCGCCGCAAGCGATTATCAATTCATCAGTATTTCCTATAACACTGCCCGCTTGCATATTAGTTTTTTCGCCGATTTTTGCCGAAATCACCTTAATACGCTTTCCGTTCAGCATAAAGAAAGCGCACGGCCAAGAGTAATACCCTCTTATTGCACAATGAATTTCTTTTGCGTTTTTATTAAAATCAAGCCTTGCCATTTCTTTTTTAATTATTGGCGCATAGCTTGCATTTTCGCCTTGTTTTTGAGGGTTAATTTCGCCCTTTTCCAACTTATCAATAGTTTCCACCATTAAATCGGCAGAAATTACTGCTAATCGGTCAAATAATTGTTCAGCGGTTTCCTCGTCACCGATTTGTACCTTTTTAGTCTCTAAAATATCACCGGTATCAAGTCCCTCATCCATAAGCATTGTAGTAACACCTGTCTGGGTCTCACCGCAGACTATACACCACTGTATAGGCGAAGCACCTCTGTACTTAGGCAAGAGTGAAGCGTGACCGTTCACACAACCCAATTTTGGTAAATCGAGTATTTCTTTTGGTAAAATTTTACCGTAGGCTACAACTACAATTACATCGGGATTTATTTCTTTTAAAATTTCTAAAGCCTTACCGTCACGTAAAGTGTCAGGTTGAAAAACGGGAATATTATGACCTTCAGCACAAACCTTTACGGGCGGAGGGGTTAAAATTTGCTTTCTGCCAACCGGCTTATCGGGTTGGGCAAAAACCGCCGCAACTTGATGCTTGCTATTCACCAAAGCCTCAAGGGTATTAACCGCATAATCGGGTGTTCCCATAAAAACAATCTTCATAAATTCACCACTATTTTTTAACTCTGTCTATATAAAGTATACCGTCAAGATGGTCTATTTCGTGACACAAAGCGCGCGCTAAAAGTCCCTCACCGGTAACCGTAATATTATTTCCGTTTCTGTCTTGCGCACGAACTGTCACCTTCATAGGACGGGTTACATCATTAAACTGATTTGGAAGAGATAAGCAACCCTCTCTGTCGGTTTGACTGCCGCTCATCTCGGTAATAACAGGGTTTATAAGCTCGATTATTCCGTCACCAACATCTATTACACAAAATCTGCGGAGTATACCAACCTGCGGTGCTGCAAGACCAACGCCTTCCGCTTTATACATTGTATCCTTCATATCATCAAGTATGGTATGAAGTTTTTGGTCAAAAGTAAGTTGTGTTCGGCAAACCTTTCGCAAAACATCGTCACCCAATGTAACAATATTCCTAATAGCCATATAAACCTCCTATATTATGTTTTCGGGGTTAATATCCACCGAAACTGTTGTATCCTTAACTAATTTTACATCTACTGCTTTTTTAAGCATTTCTCTGAATCTTTTATTGTTTTTACATTTAATTATCACGCGAAAACGATAACGATTGTTAACCTTTGCAATAGCGGTAGGAGATGGGCCCAGCACTATTAGCTTAATATCAGAATAATCATTATTTAGCATTTCCTTAATATTGGAGAAAATGCCATTTATTGCATCCTTAGCGTCTTCTCTTGAAACCGACTGAGAAGATACTACGCAAATATCGCAATAAGGCGGATATGTTAAAAGTTTCCTTGTTAAAATTTCGCTTTCATAAAAACTATCATAATCCTGTTCTTTTGCAAGCTCGATTATATTATTTTCGGGATTAATTGTTTGGATAATCGCCAAACCCTCGCTATCCCCTCTGCCCGCTCTGCCTACAACCTGAGTCAAAAGAGAAAACATACGCTCAAAGCTTCTGAAATCCTCACTGAACATTGCGCTGTCAGCACCTAATACGCCAACCAAAGAAACATTTGGAAAATCAAGGCCCTTAGCCACCATTTGTGTTCCTAAAAGTATATCATATTCACCGTTTACAAAAGCATTTAGGTAGGTAGAATAAGAATCCCTCGATACCGTGCTGTCAGCATCAAGCCTTAAAATTTTAGCATTGGGAAACAGTGTTTGCAATTCCTCTTGTGCCTTTTGGGTTCCAACACCCATAAACTTCAAATGCTCTTTCTGACATTCGGGGCATTTATTGTTAATCGGTACCGAATGACCGCAATAATGACACATAAGCCTTTTGTTTGCCGAATGATAAGTCAATGAAATACTGCAATTGGGACAGGTTGCAACATACCCGCAGTCAGGGCAGGAAACATAAGTATTATGCCCTCTGCGATTAAGCAGTAAAATTGCCTGTCTTTTATTTTGCAAGGCTTCATTCACAGCATCATACAACCTTTGACTTATGGGTGAGGAATTACCGTTTAGTATTTCCTTTTTCATATCAACCGTTTCTACAACAGGCAATTTTGCACTGCCGTAACGGTTTTTTAAGGTGTAGAGCGAATACTTGCCCGACTTTGCATTAGTATAACTTTCAACCGATGGTGTAGCAGAAGCCAACACCAAAAGACCTTTATTATAAGCGGTACGGAATTTTGCCAATTGGCTTGTATGAAAACGGGGACTCTTTTCGGATTTATAGGTATGTTCATGCTCCTCATCAATTATGATAAGCCCCAAATCCGAAAATGGCGCAAAAATTGCACTTCTCGTACCGATTGCTATCAAAGCATCACCGTTTTTAATGCGCTTCCACTCATCCATTCGCTGTCCTTGCGACAAGGCACTGTGAAAAACCGCTATTTTATTACCGTAACGGCTTGTAAAAATATTTATCATCTGTGGTGTTAAAGCAATTTCAGGCACCATTATTATAACGCCCTTGCCTTTTTGCGAAACCTCGTCAACAAGTTTTAAAAATACACTTGTTTTACCCGAGCCCGTAACACCGTAAAGCAAAGAGACCTTTGCCTCTTCAGAGTAAAAATCGTTTTTCAGTCCCTCAAAAGCGGTTTGTTGTTCAGATGTTAAAACAATCTCGCTCTTTTCAGGGGACGAATTTGTTTTATAAGGAGTTCTGAAAACCTGCTTTTCAAAGCAAATCAACAGACCCTTATTTATTAAATTTTCAATTACAGATACCGAAACACCGGTAAAATACCGCAATTCCTTAATGCTTGCGCATTCAATATCTGCTAAAACATCAATAACATCTCTTTGTCGGGAAGTTAGTTTTGCACCCTCGAAAGCATCAGCATTCAAGCGTACCCATTTTTGAGTAGCATCATTCATTTTCTGCTTGGTTTCACTGTTTTTAAGCAACACTTCCCTCTCGCTTAAAGAGTAAAGCAATTCCTTATTAACCGAAAACTTTGAAATTATATCCTTTTCCGACTTTTCACCGTTTTTCAGTAAAAATTCAAAAATTTCTTTTTCATTCTCTTCTAAAACAGTAAGGGCGGTAAAATCCGCATTTGCAGAATAATAATTTATAAGTTTATGAGTAACACCTGCAGGCAACATTGAATTTATAGCATCGTAATATGTGCAAAAAACATTTTCATTCATATATTCGCACATTTTCAATAACTCATCACTCAAAACAGGTTGTTTATCTATAACCGAAAGTATTGTTTTCAAACCTTCAGTTTCGCCCTCGGTCACATCAAAAACCATTCCCTGTTTTTTAACGTTGCCTCTGCCAAAGGGAACGATTACCCTTTGTCCTTTTACAATTTCGGGAGGAACGGCATAGCTATAAAGCCTATCAAATGCATTTGTCGTGCCTTGAAGGGCAATTTTTGCTACATATCCTTTCATTGAAATTCCTCCCTAAAAAATTATTCAGGTTTGTTTGCTAAACTGTCAATTGCAAGACTAACGGGCTTCTTCAAGGAAATTTCGCCCTTTTCTTCCTGCGCCTTTGAAATATCACGCGCGGTATGTGCAACGTCAATTACCAAACGATAACGGTTTGGATATTCTCCGATTAATTTTCCGATATTAGGATTTAACATAATTAAGCACCTCATCAATAATATGTTTTTGTCTTTTAATCATCAAGCGACTGCCTGATATTATTTGTATTATATCGTTAACTGCGGTATCAATATCGTCATTAACTACAATATAATCATACTCTACTGCCCTTTCGATTTCCGAAAGCGCGCTGTTCATACGCTCTGCAATAACCGCTTTTGTTTCGGTTCCTCTGCCGGAGAGTCTTCTTTCCAACTCCTCAAAAGAAGGAGGCATTATAAATATGCTCACCGCCTGAGGCAACTTTTCACAGATTTTTGCAGCGCCGTTTACATCAACCTCAATCATAATGTCTTCCCCTGCCGCCGAAGCTTCTAAAACAGGCTTTATAGGTGTTCCGTAATAATTTCCAACATAAACGTTATATTCTAACAATGAGTCAGTTTTAATCATTTCTTCAAACTGACTGCGGGAAATAAAGTTGTATTTTTCACCCTCAACCTCTCCCTCGCGCATATCGCGGGTTACCGAAGAAATTGAAAACCTTAAATCAGGGCATTTTTTAAAAAGTTCTTTTAATAAAGTATCCTTACCCGAACCCGAAGGACCCGAAATAATAAAAATTCCGCCTTTATTCATCCTCATCCTCCTCAAAAACAACCTCACTGTCACTAATACGGTTTGCCAATCTTTCATAAGGTAAATAGGTCAGAATGATATGACCGCTATCCGCTATAATAACAGTTTTAGTCTTTCTTCCGTGTGTGGCATCAATAAGTGTTCCTCGCTCTTTAGCGTCACTTATAATTCTCTTAATCGGCGCAGATTCGGGAGTCACAACCGAAACAATACGCTCTGCCGACACCATATTGCCCGAGCCAATATTTACAAGTTTCATAATCTACTCCATATTTTGAATTTGTTCTCTGATTTTTTCAATTTC
>JAZRAQ010000034.1:0-7519 GCA_045634645.1 Acutalibacteraceae bacterium | reverse complement strand
ACACTCTTTGCTTTTTTTGATGGCCTTATTCCTGAAGGCTGGCTTCTTGATATAGTTAGTAGTAACTGGAAGATTGACCGCAAAGACCGTTTTGGATTGTTACTTGTTGCTTGCAAAGACCCTATAGGTAATGTTCAGATATGCAAAATGGGACTTTAAACCAGGTGTTAAGATTAATGTTGATTTTGAAAATTACAACTTAAATCTCCCTGAAAACACTTCAGTCACTTCAAAAGATAAGAGTGGAGGTAATAAGAGTCTTTACTTTGATTGTGGAGAAAAGGGTTCTACACTTCCGATTACTATTAATCTTGAAGATGATGTAATGACCGTTTCAAATGGACAGCGTTTTGCTATATCATTTGATTACAAATTAAACTCAGCACCTATTGACAATGCATATCAACTTTCGCTATCAATGTTTACTGCAAAACTAGGCTATGTTTCGCCTGTGCAACAAAAGTTCAAATATAACCATACATCACAGGGCAGTATGCGACATTGGATACGAACTACGGCAGAAATAGATGTATGGCAACAGTTTAGCGATACCATAACAATTGAAAATTCGAATAATAGTAATATTATGTATTTTGTTTTGCATCAGGGTAATACAATGTCAGGATTTATTGGCTATTTTATGCGTTTGGATTATATGTGTAAGCTTGGAATGGCAGATAAGGCAATTTCTCAATGTAAGGATTACTTTCTTCATATGGCATCTGAAACATTAACACTTTGGGAAAATGACAAATCATCTGCCAGTTGCAATCATGGTTTTGCCTCATATGTAGTAAATATTCTGGTTCAGGGACTTACAGGATATGTTGGTTTTTCTGAGGGTACAGCGTATTTTTACAATAATATAATTAACATTGATTGTAGGATTGAAATTCCAATTGATAATGAAAAAATTGTTGTTTTAGTTGAAAATGGGAAACGAACTATAGAAACTACAAATAAAATTAAAATCGGCATATTGTAAGATTAAAAATAACAGTTATCTTAACAGGCACATGTCACATTCTTTTGAAGGAGAAAACAATGAGCAAAGATATTTTGATGAATGAAAATTGGCTTTTTCATAAAGGAGATATAATTGTAAATAAACCCGTTAATAAGGCACCGATTTATAATCAAAGTAAAACCGAAAGGAAGCGTATCGGTCCGGCAGCTTACAAATATTTTGATTCTCCGGACCCGTATTTAGAACCGGAAGGTGAATATAAAGATGATGTATGGAACGAAGTGCAACTCCCACATGATTATATTGTAACACAAGATAATAGTATTGAAGAAAATTGTGCTTTAGGATTTTTGCATTATGATAATGCGTGGTACCGCAAACATTTTCTATTACCTGAAGGTTGCGAAAATAAGCGAATTACGCTTCGCTTTGACGGTATTGCAGGTAAATCAACTGTATATTTGAACGGCAGTTTAATGTATCACAATTATTCTTCTTATAATACTTTTGAGGTTGATATTAGTGATAATGTTTATTACGATAAAGATAATGTTATCGCAATATATGTAAATACTGAAGAATTTGAAGGTTGGTGGTATCAAGGCGGTGGTATTTACCGTGATGTTCACCTTACTATTAGCAATCCGGTATGTATTGATTTATGGGGCGTATATGCACCATATAAAAAGATTAATGATACAGATTGGCAGATAGATTTTGAAACTACTGTTCTTAATACGTCATTTGAAGACTGTAATATTATGATAGAAAGTTTTATTTTAGATAAAACAGGAAATTGTATTTCTACTGCAAACGGAGAAGGAAGTATTAATAAAAGGGATTCTTCAACTATTTTCTATTCCACCGTTGTAAAAAATCCATTACTTTGGGATTGTGATAATCCTAATTTGTATACAGTAAAAACTCTTCTTAAAATGAACGATGAAATTATAGATGAGAATCTTACTCGTATTGGTTTTAGAACAATAGAAATTTCTGCCAACCAAGGACTTTTACTTAACGGTAAGCAGACATTCATAAATGGTGTTTGTGCCCATCAGGATTTTGGTCTCACAGGTCTTGCAGTTCCTGATAATATTGCGAAATATAAAGTTTCTCTTATAAAAGAAATGGGGGCTAACGGTTATAGAACCAGTCACTATCAGCAGACTGAAAGTTATATGGATGCATTTGATGAAATGGGATTTCTTGTATTGAATGAAGCTCGTTGGTTTGAAAGTACCAAAGAATCTTTCGAACAAATAGAATCATTGATTAAACGTGACCGAAATCGTCCAAGTGTTATTATGTGGTCGACAAGTAACGAGGAACCAAATCATATTACTGATGTTGGAAAAAGAATACATAGGTCAGTAGCAGAGCATATAAGAAAATTTGATTATACAAGATATATTACTGCGGCAGAAGATAAAACTCCTGATAAATCTACAATTTACGATTATTGTGATGTAATTGGAATAAATTATAATCTTGATATTTATGATTCTGTTCATAAAATGCACCCTGAAATGCCGGTGTTTGCTTCGGAATGTTGCGCTACAGGTACTGTAAGAGATTGGAATTTCGAAACGGATGATTTTGGTAGAATCAGGGACAAAGATGGTGATACCAACGAATGGTTTCTTGGACGAGAAAAAACATATAAGTTTTTAAGAGAACGTTCCTATGTGTTTGGCTGCTATCAGTGGGCGGCTGTTGAACATAGGGGAGAAGCAGTATGGCCCAGAATATGCTCGGTTTCAGGAGCTCTTGATATGTTTTTACAGAAAAAAGGAGCGTTTTATCAGAATAAATCGCATTGGACCGATGAACCTATGGTATATATTGTACCGCATTGGAATTTTGAAGGGTTAGAGGGCAAAGAGATTTTAGTCACCGTATATACTAATTGTCAAGAACTTGAACTTTTCTTAAATGGAAAAAGTTTAGGCAAAAAAACAATTGAAAAATACGGTCATGGAGAATGGAATGTACCGTATACAGCAGGAACATTATCGGTAAAGGGTTATAGAAACAATATCGTTGTAGCTGAACATGAACGCATAACAACAGGAAAAGCAAAGGCTTTAAAATTAACTCTTAATAATGAATTTGAAGCAAACGGCAAAGATATTGCGTTGTTTACCTGTGAATGCGTAGACAAAGATGGAAATATCGTACCGGATGCATCTGAGTATGTAAAGTTTTCAGTTAATGCACCGGCAAAGATTATAGGAACAGGCTCGGATAATTGTGACCATAATAATGTTGCAAATAAAGACCGCAAAATGTATATGGGCAAAATTCTTATAGCCGTTAAACCTGCTAAAGGACAGAAAAAAATCACATTAACAGCTATGAGTGATAATTGCGGTGTAACTATTGATACAATTGAATTAACATGATTGATTATTGCTGATGTTATAATTTACAAAAACTCGGGATACGGCGGTTGCTGTATCCCGAGTTTGAAATTTTAAGTATTTTCCTTTAACCTTTATATAACAATTAATCCACTTTTTTTATAAAAATGTTCGAGGTAGAGAAATTCTTTACGGTATCTGTAGGTAAAGAAGTGTTTTTAGCTGAAATGTTCAAATTTTCAAAACGGAAATCCGAAAGTAAATATTGATTTTCATCTTTGTCAACCCCAAAAAATACAGAGCATTTACAATCACAATTCCGCATTTCAAGATTATTTGCATAGGATAACGGCATATCCTTTCTTCCTTTTAAATCGAAGAATTGTGTCCAAGGTTTTATGTGTATAAAAGTTCCCATTTTACCTTTTACATTTTGTAGTGATATATATTCATAGTGTTGTGGCGTGTCAGGACGCATTTTCAATCTTAAAAGAATAGAAGCACCTGATACATTGACTCTCTGCATAATAATATTTCTGTTGTGTATTGATTCCGAACCGCAAGTAAGGCAACTGTGGCAAAAACCAAATTCACAGTCTTCTATGATGATTCGCTCGTTACTTCCGTTTTCTTCTTGCGTATCGGCGTATGGGCCTTTTCCGCCTTTCAAAGCTATTCCGTCATCATTGACCTCGAATTTACAGTTTTTAATTAGAAAATCTGTACAAACATCAATGTCGATGGCATCGGTACTTGGGGCGGGTGTAGGAGATGCAGGAGAAAATATATTACAGTTTAAAATCCTTACATTATGACACTTGTAAAAGTGAGTTGTCCAAAAATGCGAGTTTTGAAGTTTTAGACCTGAAATCACCGCATTAGAACAATTAGATAAATAAATTAACCGTGGCCTCTGCTCGTCTTTATTGGTGCAATTCGGATTCCATTTAAGGCGTAGCCAAAAAGCCTTCCAGGATTTCAGTCCGTTTCCATCAATAGTACCTTTACCCAACACATGAAATCCATCAATATTATCTGCATTGATAAGTGCAGGGTAGTAGGTGCAGGTTTCTCCCTCTATTCTGGTTTCGCATAATGGATAATCTGAGATATCGTTACTGCCTAATAGGATTCCGTTTTCAGCTATATACAAGTGGACGTTTTTCTTGAAAAACAATGCTCCTGTAATATATGTGCCTTCGGGGACAATAATTACGCCTCCTCCGTTATTTGCGACTGTGTCTATAAGTGACTGAAAGGCATCTGTATGTACTTCGCCGTCATCATATATACCGTAGTTGGTAATTATATATTGTTTCCCAAGATTTTCGATTATGGGTTCATCGTAGTTACTGAACCATTCGCTAATAGGGGTTCCGTCGGGAAAAACTTTTTGACACATAACTTTCTCCAATCTATACTTTTTTTACAATTGATTTACAATATACAAAGATTCTGATTACAACGGTGTCTGCATTTAGTTAATCATTTTCAGGACATTTCCAATCAAAGATAAAATTTGGCTTTTTAAATGGAGTTCTAAAGAAATTATCACTTAATGGTTCGCCTTTATAAATGTAAAGAATAAGATTTACAAGCATATGCATATCTTGAATATTATGTTCATGATAACCGTTTCTATAATACCAAAATATTTTATCTTCAGCATCTAAAAACTTATAAACTTCAGTTGCCGCCATAGTTGTTTGCCAAGAACCTATAGGATTTGCCCACAAGTCGCTTCCTGCTTCTGAAACAAACAATACTCTTGGAGCAACCAATGCCTTAAGATAATGTGAATCGAAGGGAAGTTCTTCCTCTTTTTCGGCATATTCGGTTAATTCGGAGTTAAACCAAAAAGGAAAATTTTTAGTAATATCCTTTAGCGTTTCACTGCGAAAAGGAACGGAGTTTTCATCAATTGCTGAAACATGAAGTCTATAACAACTGCAACCTCCGGCACACGTTTCATTAGGATTAACAATTGTTGCACGTTCATCCACAGCTCCCGCTAACATAGCGGTTTTACCACCACGGGAATGCCCAGTAAATACAATACAATTTTTATCTGCTATTCCTATTTTTTCAAGAGCATCTACACATCTCGAGTAGCCCCAAGCCCACGCTGCTATTGCGCCATAATTTCCTTCTGGATATGTTGAGTAAATCTGACCGTTTCTGTAGCTCTTTCTAATATCAGGAGCAAGCTCCACTCTGTTAAATAATGCAAGCATAATACCATTATCGGTAAAGGTTTTTATAATATCTTTATCAAGTTTGAAAAAGAAAACCCTTTAATTTTAGAAGACCGGCGAATTGGCAAATTGCTGGTCTTTAAAGAGTGCCTTAAAAATAATATAAAACCGTTTGTTATTAAACACGAAATAAGCAAAGATTATTATGCTTTGCTTGAGTCTGCAACTGATAATATAGAAGAGTTGTGCGCTTTATGTCATAAGGCACAGGAGCGCTTTTCTGTTAAATGTCAAAATAGAGTAAAAATCATATGAAAAACTGAAATTTTTAATAAAATTCAGATATTAAAAAATTCCTCAAAACCCTTTATTTATGCGGCTTTGAGGAGTTTTTATTCTTTTTAATTCTTAGTCACTGGTTCGAATCTGGGAAGTAGCGCCACATGGAATGTACACCAAAAATTGACCGATGTGTCTCATTAATGGACATTGCATATGCCGTTACAGCAGGCAACAGCAAGGAAAACTTGCTGTTTTTTTGTTTTGCGAATATTGAAACAAAATTGACGAAACGCATAAATTTTTGTGTCAATTTCGCTTAAAAAGTTCCGCAATTCGAACCTGACAGTAACATTATTTAGTTTAATTTTGTGAGAAGAAAAGTTCTTCTTTTTGGTCGGGTGTTTTATTGTGATTGTACGAATGAATTCTATAACTATTATAGAACTTTATGTACTCCTTTATTGAGTCTTTCAAGTCTCTTTCTGACCGATAATGCTTAATATAATATTCCTCGTTTTTTAGTGTTTTGTTAAACGATTCCATCACGGCATTATCGTGCGGTTCTCCGGGACCTGAAAACGAAGATTTAATGCCTAATTCCTTCAGATATGTTCTGAATGTCCTTGAAGTATAATTTGCTCCTTGGTCGGAGTGAAACAATAAATCAGTAGGTTTCCTTGATTTATATGCAGCACTTAGCGTACTTTTTGTAAGCTGGGTGCTGTTTTTTCTTGAAAACCTAAAAGCTATCACCTTTCTTGCGTACAAATCTAATACTATGCACAGATAAATTTTTTTCTGTCTGAATTTTAGCTCCGTAACATCGCTAACCCAAACTTCATTAGGTCTAGAAGCATCAAATTCTCGTTGTAGAATGTTTTCTTTTCTTTCAAGCGCCTGTAAATATCTCTTTTTAGCATTAGTTCCTATAACAAACATATCATTTTCCCTCATAACTTTCCTTATTAATTTTATACCGTAATCATAACCTCTGCTTTTTAAAACAGAATAAATTCGTTTTACACCGTAGGTGCGGTTGCTTTCGTAAAAGATTTCTTCAATTAATGGCTTGGCTTCTTCTTGCCGTTTAGCATATATCGTATCACCACGTTTACCGCGAAGCTTATAGTTAAGGTATGAACCTTTGTTAACATTCATTGCTTCACAGCAAAGATTAAGACCATATATGTCTTCAATCGTTTCTATGTATTTGTAGCGGGGGAGAAGCGGTGAATTTGTACCGCATGGGGCATTACTTAGAATATGCAGTTTTCGATTTGCACGGTCCATATTCCTTTTCATTTGGGTGAATGTTAACAGATTGTCCGTATTATATTTTTGCTTGTATTTATAATCGTTCAACCAACGATAGATGCTTGTTTTCGAAACGTGGTATTTTTCTGCCACATCTTTCACATCGTCTCCAAAAACTACCTGCTCAATAATACTTGTTTTAATATTTTCTGAAATAACTTTATTCATAATATTTTTCCTTTCTTTATTTTTTCGATTCAAAGTTAAAGAACAATCAAAATAACCACCTTCCTTTATCCCTATTCTAATATACTTATTGTTTTCTTGAAACTAAAAAATTAACTCCTTTAAGTTTTAACCGCAAATGTTTTCGGAAAAGACATTAAAGGAGTCACTATTATGTTTAATTTTAACTACTTTGGAAAAAATAGAGAAAGGAGGAGTTCGAGTGAAAGATT
>JAZRAQ010000033.1:0-16124 GCA_045634645.1 Acutalibacteraceae bacterium | reverse complement strand
CCAGTGGATTGTTTTTAGCAACGAAGTATGAGGCGGGTACTGTTTGCGAAGCGAACGGTCGCCGATTACGGCATACGCGAAGCGGATGCATCTTCTTCAGCGCGCCAAAATAATAGCATAACCTTTTGGTTGTGCTATTATTTTTTTATATGAAGATTCGAACTCTGAGAGGGTGTTATAATAAATTAACGATTATAATAATGATTATTTTGCGGTTTATAGAATTCTTTGGCTATTTTAGTAAAATTTTTAATTATTGGATTATCATCGGTGCTATATTTTCTTGCAATATATAAACTGCGATAAGATTCTTTGCATTTTGGAACAAAAAATAGTATATTTTCAGCATTAAATTGTTTTTGCACCAATGCTGAATCACTTGTTACGACAGCACCAATACCGGAACTCATTAGATTATAATGCATTTCGCTGTGTTTCGAGTTTTCAATTGTGTAAGGTGCAATTTTATAATCCCCGAGCATTTTTCTCATTCTCTGTTTAACATCGGATTTATTACCGTATTCAATAAAATTAATATCTTTAAAAATCGATAAATCTTCGAGTTCCAGTTCTTTTGGATAATCGCCAGTTAAAATTTGTTTATGTGTTAATGCAAGATGAGATAAATTATTTGCCCCCTTCATATCTTTGTGCATTGCAATTATAATACGCTCATTATAAATCGGTTCAATAATGTATTTTTGGTGATTATCAAGGTATGTGAGCAATAAATCAATTTCATCGTTTTTTAATTTCTCCCAAAGAATATCATTGTTTCCGATGTTTCCTATATCAAGAGTTACTTTTATTTCGGGATACTTTCTGTAGAAATTACCGCAAATTTCAGACATAAGATAGTAAGATGCATAACTCGAACCGCCAATAGTAAGTTTGCCGTAGCTCATATCCGAAAGCTCACGAATTTTTTGGTGCATATTGCTTTCACTTTCAATTATTTCTTCTAAGGTTTGTATATATATTCTTCCTTGCGGGGTGAGAGTGAGAGGAAATTTTGAACGGTTGAAAATACGTATTCCCATTTTTTTTTCAAGTTTTGCAATGGTACAACTTAGCGCGGGCTGAGAAACATATAATGTTTTTGCTGCAGCTGAAAAACTTCTTTCTTTATATACTTGATAAGCATATTTTGCAGACAATTCCATAAAATCGCATCCTTATAAATGATTAGTTATAAAGTTATTACTTTATTTGCATTTGATTATACAACAATTTTGTAATATAATCAACACAAAATATCAGAGGATGCGTGTAGTAATGGATAAAAAAATAAACCGTTTTTCAAAAATATACCCTTGGTATTCGGGATTTACAGCAGATTTACTGTTTTATATAGCTATTGATACTTTGTTTTTGACTGCGGTAAAAAATTTTTCGCCCGTGCAAATTGTTTCTTTAACGGCGGTTTCGAAAATTGCTTGCATTTTGCTTCAATTTCCATTACTTGCAGTTATACAAAGAATAGGAAATACCGCATCTCTAAGACTTAGTGCATTGTTTATGTTGCTGTCTTCTTTATTTATTACTTTCGGTCCAAGTTATTATTTAGTTGCTTTGGGAAAGATTTTCCATGATATTGCAGTTATTTTTAGAAATGTTGCTACTGTTACTCTTAAAAACAACCTTGACCTTGTGGGAAAAAAGGATAGGTTTATTAAATTAAGGACCGATGCTAACACAGTTTACGCGGTCATTACGATGTTGATATCCTTCGTTGCAAGTTTGATGTTCAACTGTAATAATTATCTGCCAATGTTCGGATGTATAACTACCTGTGTAATCGGCCTGTTGCTTTCTTTTTTTATGGTTGACTATTCTAAATATAACAAGATTTCGTCAGAAAGAAAGAACAAAAAAATAAAATTAAAATTTACAAAATTTATTATTCTGACATTAATTGTTTACGGAATGTATTATTCTCTGGTAGGTATTGGTCAGACCGACGGAAAGCTTTTTATACAACAACATTTACTTATTGATTTCGATATTGAAGAAACAGCACTAATAATTGGTGCAGTTGTTTGTATATCACGAATTATTCGTGTCTTCTCAAATGTTGTTTTTGCTCGTCTATATGAAAAATATATAGCGAAGGTAGGAATTATATTATCAGTATTATTGTGCTTATCGATGGGATTTATGTTATTCGGTTCGTTTATACATATTGTAGTTTTAAAAATTATCACAATGTCACTTGGTTATCTTATTATTTTGTTTATCCGTGACCCGTTCAGACTTTTTATAGAAGATGTTGTTTTCAATAATACGGCAAAGGAATTTCATCAAACGCTTATAACGATGCTTGCCTTAATAACTCAAGTTGTAACCTCCGGTATGACATTAGGTTTTACATTTTTATTATTGAAATTTCCTTTGTTAATAGAAATTGTAATATTATTTGTAATAGCCTTGATAGAAATTATACTATGTGTTAGACTGTATAAAATAATTCTTGTAGCAAAAGCAAAAAAAGATATAAGTCAATATGAGGGCAAACCTTATACCGTGTAAAGTTAAAGCAACTCCGAATTTTGTTTGGAGTTGCTTTAATTTTTTACATATTATTGTATCTTAAAAATATATTACAATATATATTAAGAAATGGTAATTTAAAGTAAATTAGTGTTGACTTTCATAATGTATGGGTGTAAACTAAAAACATAATGCTTTTAATTCATTAATTTGTACAGAAAAAGGAGAAAAAATAATGGGAAAAATTTTAATTGGTTGGGCGGAAGAAAGTCTTGTGCCTTCAAAAAAAGTAAGCCTTTCAGGGCAGTTTTTTGAAAGAATTTCCGAGTATGTTGAATCTGAAATTACCGCTACTGCTATGGCTGTTGAAGCGGATGGCGACTGTATGATTATGGTATCCTGCGATTTGGGGGCTATATCTGAATATTTGATGAAAATAACAAGAGAAAAGTTTGCTGAAATTTGCCCAGATGTTGACACTAACAAGATTATCTTAGCAGCAACACATACTCACACATCACATACATTAGGTAATCCTAACAGCGATGGTGTTTCTTTTTCTGATATTAAAAGTTTGATGAATGAGTATTTGCCAGAGGAAAATCAATATGAAGAATTGGTAACACCAGATGAAAGTGTTATTTCTCCCATAGAGGCTACTGAATTTGTAACAGATAAAATAGCACTTGCTGCTAAAAAAGCTTGGGAAAACAGAGCAGAGGCTTATTATACCAACGAGTTCGGCAGAGCCGCAGTTGGTATGTGTCGTCGTGTTCATTATGACGACGGTACTTCTCAAATGTGGGGCGATACCAATACTGCTAACTTTGTAGAACTTGAGGGCGGTAATGATTCAGGTATTGAGCTTATCTACACATTTGATAAAAACAAAAATCTCACTGGTGTTGTAGCAAACATAGCTTGTCCCGCACAGATTTTAGAGCAGAGAAGCTTTATTTCAGGCGACTATTGGGGCAGAACAAAGAATATTTTGCGTGAAAAATTGGGCGAAAATATCTTCCTTTTAGGTCTTTGCGGTGCAGCAGGTGACCAGTGCCCTCGCGACCTTGTTCGTTGGGTAGAGCCTGAAACTCCGATTGATGACCCAAATGTTAAAAGACCTAATCCAATAAACAGAAAAGCTGACCCTTCAATGTATGATATAAGCGGTTGCAATCGTGTTGGTAAGCGAATCGCAAATGAAATCATTTCGGTTTATGAGGAAATAACAGACCTTAAAGATGAAGCTGTTTTCATTCATCAAGCTAAAATTCTTGATTTACCTCTTAGAAAAGCAACAATGGCTGAATACAATAATGCAGTTCGTGAAATTGAATACTATGTTCAGCAGAATAAAGGAAAGGGTGCCTTTAACTTTGAGGATAAGGCAAAGCTTCATGTTCATTTAGGTACAATCCTTCGTTACCGTGCGCAACAATTCAAGGAAATATATTCTATTGAATATCATATAATCCGCTTTGGCGATGTTGCGTTTACTACAAATCCGTTTGAGTTATTTCTTGATTTTGGTAATAGAATAAAGGCGAGAAGTAATGCTGCACAGACCTTTATTGTTCAGCTCTGTTGCGGTTCGAGCGGATATCTTCCAACCGAAAAGGCAGAAAAGGCAGGTCACTACAGCGCTTATATTTCAAGCGGTTCGGTAGGACATGAAGGCGGCGACCTATATACACGACGTTCTATCAAAGAAATTAACGAGATGTTTGAGTGACTTGGAGTTTAATTTATGCAGAATTCATCATTAAAACAAGCAAAACAAGTTTATTTAATCGAAAGAGAATGCATTGAGAAAATGGCAGACTATTTTGATGAGGAAGCCTATTCTAAAGCAGTTGAGTTGCTTAAAAACGCAGAGCGTATCGGTGCTACAGGTTGCGGGCACAGCGGAATTATATGCCAGCATTTCGCTCACTTAATGTGTTGCATTGACCAACCCGCAAGGTTTATATCTCCTGCAGAAGCGGTACACGGAGGTACTGGTTTTTTGCAAAAAGGTGATGTCTGTGTATTTGCGTCTCGTGGCGGAAAAACAAAAGAGTTGTTACCAATTCTTGATATTTGCAAAGCAAAGGGCGTTAAAGTGATTACAATTACTGAAAATTTAGAATCCCCTTTAGCGCTTGGAGCGGATGTTGTTCTAAAACAGTATGTAAATCGTGAGACAGATAAATATAACTGTCAGGGAACGACATCGTCTACAGCTCTTGCGGTAATCTTCCATGTGCTTCAAACAGCACTTATAGAAGAAACAAATTTTAAAAATGAGCAGTTCGCGTTGGTGCATCCGGGCGGTGCAGTTGGCGAAAGGCTTAATAAATAAAAAATATAAATTTTGGAGGAAAATAAAATGGAATTTAAAGTTTTTCAAAAGGAAATCGAATTACAGTCAAGAGGTTGGATACCAACTTTCCACGACATCTCGAAAGAGGTAAAAGAAATTGTTGAGGCTTCCGGTGTTAAAAACGGAACAGTTAGCGTAGTATCACATCATACTACTTGTTCAGTTATGGTACAGGAATGTTCACACGACATTGATTCTTTTGATTTAGAGTTTTTACAACACGACCTTCTTGATATTATGAGAAAAATGATACCTGATTTCGCAGAAGAGCATCAATACCGTCATCCCGGTCCTATTCATGCTCAATATGGCCGTTGGGTAAACGAACCTGGTGATTATTCAAGTATGAATACTGATGGTCACTTGCGTTCTTGCTTCTTTGGTAGAAGTGAAGCTTTAACAATTAAAGACGGTGTAGTAGATGGCGGTCAATTTGCTCATATTTACTTTATTGACTGGGACCATGTAATAGCGCGTCGCCGTCAGGTTAATGTTACCGTTATGGGTACTACCGAGGATGTAGGCGATAGAAAGTGGAACAATGGTGAAGTTATTGATACACGCCATAAGTTCCTTGAAGAAGAAAAGGCTTACGACCCACATTATGACTTACAGCAAAAAAGATAATTAAGGAAAATTGTAATGGTTAAAGATTATAAAATTTCAACACCTTTTTTCGAGTTTGGTCCTAAAGCGTATTTATACGGCGATGAATTACTCGAACTTATGAAAAAGATTGATAGCTTTGCAAAAAAGTACGATATGGACGTTATTGCAGATATTCAGACAACTGATTTGCGTCTTATAGCTGAGAATACTTCGGACAGAATTCACGTTTATTCTCAACATATGGACAGTATCCCTGTCGGCAGAGGAATGGGAACAATACTTCCCGAGGCTGTAAAGGCAACGGGTGCAGTTGGTGTTATGCTTAATCATGCTGAGTGTAAGCTTACCCTTGATGAAGTAAGAGAGGCTATCAAGCGTGCTGACGAGGTTGGTCTTGCTACAATCGTTTGTGCTGATACTGAGGAGGAAATTAAAGCAATAGCTGAAATGAATCCTAATATTGTTGTTGCAGAACCTAGTGAACTTATTGGAACAGGTATTGCAGTTGGCAGAGAGTATGTTGATGCTTGTATTGACCTTGTGAAGAAGGTTAATCCCGAAATAATGGTATTGCCTTCGGCAGGTATTAGTTGCGGAAATGATTGTTATAATATCATTATGGCAGGAGCAGACGGTTCGGGTTCAAGCAGTGGTATTTGCAAGGCAGAGGACCCTGCTGCTATGGCAGAAGAAATGATGGCAGCGGTCAGAAAGGCTTATGATGAAAGAAATAAATAAAAAGTATCTTTTAGGTGCGGATATAGGAACCACCTCACTTAAGTGTGCTGTTTTTGACACCGAAGGCAATATGGTAAAATCTGTAACTAAAGACTATACTCTCATAGTTTCAGGTGACGATGTTGAATTTCCTGCGAATGATTATGTCAAGCTTTTTAAAGAGGCTTATGAAGAGGTTTCATCAGGATTAGAAATATCCGCTTTCTCAATAGATACGCAGTGCGAAACGATTATCGTAACAGATGATAATGACGAGCCTTTAATGAATGCTATCGTTTGGCTCGACAACCGCGCTGTAAAACAAGCAGAAGAAATTAAAGAACATTTCGGTAATAAACGAGTTTACGAGGTTACAGGACAACCTGAAATTACAGCTACGTGGCCTGCAGCAAAATTACTTTGGATAAAACAAAATAAACCCGAAATACATAGTAAAATCAATAAAGTTTTCTTACTTGAAGATTATTTGCTCTATAAACTTACGGGTAATTTTGTAACCGAGAAAACCTTGCAGTCATCTACAATCTATTATGATATAAATAATGACTGTTGGTGGGATGAAATGTTAGATTTCATTGGCGCTAAAAAGGAATGGCTCCCAAAACTTTGCGACAGTGCAGTTAAGGTAGGAGAATATGAGGAAGCAGCAGTAGTTACAAGCGCTATTGACCAAATTGCTGGTGCTATTGGTGCAGGTATTACCGATAAGAGTGTTGTAAGCGAAATGACAGGTACTACAATGGTTGTTTTTGCACCGAGTGATACTGTGCCTGAATTTAATTCCGCGAGTATTGTACCTTGTCACAAGAATTATGATGGTAAATATTGTTTGCTTTCGTGGACACCAACCGCGGGTATTGCATTAAAGTGGTTTAAAAATAATTTCTGTGAGAACTTCAGTTTTAAAGAACTTGACGATTTGGCTAAAGATGTTCCCGCAGGGAGTAACGGACTAGTCTTTTTACCGTATTTGTGCGGTTCTACTATGCCTAAATACAATCCTGAAGCCAAGGGTGCTTTTTTAGGTCTTACTATGGAGCATACAAGAGGACATGCTGTCAGAAGTATTTTAGAGGCTGTTGCTGCAATGCTTAAAGCAAATCTTGATTATTTAGGTGTTACATGTAATCAGATACGCTCAATGGGCGGCGGTTCTTCTAGTCCGCTCTGGTGCCAGATTAAAGCGGATATGACAGGCAAGGAGATTGCAATACTTGAAAACAACGAAACCGCTTGTTTAGGCTCTGCTATACTTGCGGGTGTAGGTGTTGGTATTTTCAGCGATGTTATAAGTGTTTGCAAAAGCATTGTTAAAATCAAAAATATATACACTCCGTCCGGTACGGATTATACTGAGTGTTACAATAATTTTTTGAGTGCGGAGGATAAAATTTTATGAGTAAAATTGCATTTGTAGGTTTCGGCGAAGTTAATACTCCTATTGACATTATTGTTAATAAGTGTAAAGCCGCCGAAGAATCCTTAATTAAAGAAGGTCTTGACCTTGTAAGTGTATATCCGATAACTGATGATTATGAGGAAAAAGATATCGCAAAGGCTTATAAGGCTTTAGAGGGACAAGATTTCGATTGTATGGTGGTTTGTATTGCTGGTTGGATTCCTACCCACGCAGTAGTAAAAATTACTGAAAAATTCCGTCATATTCCTATGGTTTTGTGGGGACTTTGCGGTTGGAAAGAGGACGACAGAATAGTTACTACCGCTGATCAAGCAGGTACTACTGCACTTCGTAAAACCTTCCGTGATTTAGGCTACACCTTCAAATATGTTTATGATATTATAGGATTACCTTCAAATTCTAAAAAAGTTGCAAATTATGCTAAGGCAGCATCTGCTGTTAAACAACTTCGCTTTGCAAGAGTTGGTATGGCTGGATATCGCGATATGAACCTTTACGGTACACTTTATGACGGAAGTTCATTAAAGCGTGAAATCGGTCCTGAAATTGAGACTTTTGAAATGCTTGAAATTAAGCAAAGATATGATAATATTACTGCGCAGCAAAAGGCAGAGGTTATTGATACTGTTATGTCGAAGTGGAACTTCTTAAAGCCCGCAAAACGCGATGGTATGGAAATGGCGGCAGGATATTATCTTGCTATTAAGTCACTTATTGACGAGCGAGGTTACAAGGCAATCTCATTAAAAGATGTTGACGGTATGAAGAAACTTTTAGGCTTCCCACCCGCGCCAATCTTTATGTTGCTTGCTGACTGCGAGGGTGTTTCAACTATACCTGAAAATGACTGCCTCGGTAACGTTACACAGCTTATCGTTAATGCTCTTACAGGTCAATGCGGAGCATATTTAGAGTTCTATGAGTTCTTCGAGAACAGTGTCCTTGCCGGTGTGCCCGACTATATTCCGAAAGAAATTACAATGGGTGATACAACTGTTATGCCTGCTGCTTTCGGTGAACTTTCAGAGGGTATTTTGAATGTTTCGAAGGTTAAAACCGGTAAACTTACTATGTGCCGTCTTTTCTATGAGGACGGAAAATATTATATGCACCTGCTTACAGGAGAAGGTAAAACTCCTCCCAAGTGGGAAGAAGCAGGTTGGACACAACCCGCACCGCAGCTTCCGGGTCTTGAAATATTTATTGATGATGTAGAAAAGTTTGCACAGAACGTAATGTGTCAGCACTATATAATCTCTTACGGGGATAACACCGAGCTTATAAAGAATTTCTGTGATATTAACGGTATTGAAATTATTTGAGGTGAATTAAAATGGAATATATTTTAGATACAGCAAATTTAGAGGCAATTAAGCATTGTAATGAATTTTATCCTTTGGCTGGTGTTACAACCAACCCATCTATTATTGCAAAGGAAAACAGAAGTTTTTGGGATATTGTTAAGGATATACGTAATATAATTGGTCCCGAAAAACTTTTCTTTGCTCAGACTGTTCAGACTAAGGCAGAAAAAATTGTTGAAGAAGCTTGTCTTATGAATGAAAAATCTGACGGCGAATTTTGTGTTAAAATTCCGATTTGCGAAGAGGGCTTAAAGGCTACTATGGAGCTTAAAAAACGCGGTGTAAAGGTTCTTATGACCGCTATTTTTACTCCAGCACAAGCTCTTATTGCTGCAAAAGCAGGAGCAGATTATGTTGCTCCTTATGTAAACCGTCTTGATAATATTATAGGTGACGGTTGTGAGGTGGTAGCACAAATCGTTGAGCAGTTTGCAATTTATGATTTGCCTTGCAAGGTGCTTGCGGCAAGCTTTAAAAATGCAGAACAGGTACATAAATGCGCAAGTGTAGGTTGTCAGTGCGTAACTGTTACTGATGATGTTTTAAAGGCAGTTATAACTCATCCTATGACAGATGCTGCAATCAGCGGTTTTGAAAAGGATTGGAAAGGCGTATACGGAGAAAAAACAATTCTAGATTTTTAGATTGCATAATTTGATTATTTAATGTTTTTATAAGAGTTAGCACTATTAGTGTTAACTCTTATGGATTAATACACAGATTTATTATGGTAAGAAAAAATGGAACATAAAAGTAATATATGTTTTTTAAATAAACATAATACTGATACTAATAAATTTGAAGTACACTCTCATAATTGCTATGAAATTATTTACTTTCTTTCGGGAAGTGGAATGGTTGTTATTGGTAATGATACTTATTCTATATCAGCGAATACATATTGTATAATAGGACCAAAAATTCCACATACAGAGTACTTTGAAGGTTACGGCGAGATAATTTTTATTGGATTTGAATATGATAATGCGGATTTAATTCTTAAAAATGCAGTATATCATTTTGATGACACAACTGTTCTTTTATTGATGAAAAAAATAATAGAGGAATACAAAGGACAGAATATAGGATATAAAATAGTAGCTAAAGCATTACTTGAAATTTTACTTATTACTTCTGTCCGAGACACAGGAATTACCAATAAAAAATGTAAAGATTTAGATTATATTAAAAATTATATTGAACAATATTTTAATCAAAAGATTAATTTTAGCCAATTGGCAAAACTTAGCGGCTATAGTTGTGATTATTTTAGGCATTTATTTAAGAATAGGTTTGGTAGTTCTCCGCAAGATTATTTAATAGAGATAAGACTTGAAAATGCAATGAAACAAATTAAAAATACAAATCTTTCTTGTGCAGAGATTGCATATAATTGCGGATTTTCAAACCCTGCGCAGATGACAACTATGTTTAAGAAGAAATATAAGAAATCTCCCACTGCTTTTAAAATAGCCGATTAATATAAAATATTCCACGAATTATATAAGACAAAAATCACTCCAAGATATATTATTTTATTGAGGTGATTTTATGTTAATTTCAAATGTAGTAAAGGAAAATGAGCCACAGTTAGTTCGACGCATATACGACAAGTCAAAAGAATATGAAAATGTGGTAGATTTAACGTTAGGAGATCCTGATATTCCTACGCCGCAAAAGGTGAAAGATGCTACTAATATAGCATTAGCAGAAAACAAAACTAAATATACCGCAAACGCTGGTATTCCGGAATTACGAAGCGCCATATCCGCTGATGTTAAAAAAAGAACAGGGGTAGAGTATTCAATTGATGAAATCGCTGTGACTGCGGGTGCGATGGGTGCTTTGTATTTGAGCTCGGTTTCTATTCTTAATCCGGGTGATGAGATGATTATATTGGAACCGCATTGGCCGAATTATACAAATATGGTTAAAATGTGTGGTGCGGTGCCTAAATATGTCAATTATCTTGGTGAAGAAAATTTAAGAAATCTCACTAAAAATATTGAAGATTTAATTACTGATAAAACAAGAGCGATTATTATAAATTCTCCATCAAATCCAACGGGTCTACTTCTTTCTTTCGAAAAATTAGAGGAGATAGCAAAGATTGTAAAGAAGTATAATCTTTGGGTACTTACGGATGAGGTTTATCACACAATTGTTTTTGATGGCAGTTTTAGAAGTATTTTGGAAATACCAAATATGAAAGAAAGAACGATTTTGATTGATAGTCTTTCTAAACGATTTTCGATGACAGGTTTCCGTGTTGGTTTTGTTTGTGCACCAAAAGAAATTGCAACAGCGGTTGCAACGTTACAAGAAAATGTTAATTCCTGTGCATGTATGTTTGCACAGTTTGCATCGCTTTCAGCACTTCAAAATAGCGAAGTTTTAGAAAAAGAAATATGTGAAACATTCCGAAATAGATGCACAGCTATGACTGCGGAATTAAGGAAATCAAATAAACTAATCGTAGGCGAAGCAAAGTCTACATTTTATTTGTTTATTGACATTAAAAATACCGGGATGAGTTCTGAGGATTTTGCATATAAACTTTTAGATGAAAAGCATATTGCTGTTGTTCCTGGTAATGCATTTAATAAAGCGGGTGAAGGTTACATACGAATTGCCTGCACTTTATCTGAAGAAAAATTAGTTGCCGCTGCAAAGGAGATTGTTGATTTTTCTGATAATTTATAACGAAGGAAATTAATTATGATTGATGAAAAATTTTTGAATCAAATTTTCTTACAAACAGTATCTATAAGGAGAAAATTACACGAATATCCAGAGGTTGGATTTGATTTAGAAAAAACTGTTAATTTAGTTACTAATGAACTGAATAAAATGGGGATTACTTGTACCACAAAGTATGGAAAAGGTAGCATTGTTGCTGAAATAGGTTCTAAGGGTAAGATTATTGCACTAAGAGCAGATATGGATGCGTTACCCGTTGAAGAAAAAACTGATTTGCCTTATGCTTCGAAAATCAAAGGCAAAATGCACGCTTGCGGTCACGATTCACATACTGCAGTTCTTTTAGGTGTTGCTAAATATTTAAAATCGGTTGAAGACAAGTTAAACTGCCGAGTTCGTTTAATTTTTCAGCCAAGTGAAGAATGTGCCGAAAGCGGAGCTAAAATGATGGTGGAGAACGGAGTTATGGACGGTGTAGACCATATTATTTGCACTCATTGTGATAATTATCTTGATAGCGGTAAAATTGGCATTTGTGTTGGGGATTATATGGCAGCTTGTGTTCCCCTTAACATTAAATTTTTCGGTAAAACCGCACACGCCACATTGCCGCACCAAGGAATAGATGCGGTTGCTATGGCACATACTGCTTATGCGCGTTTAAGGGAATCTGTTAAAACTCTTGCGGGTGATTTACGTTATATTTGGTCGGTTGGCAGATTTTCGGGTGGCACAGCGCATAATGTTGTTGCTGATTTTTGCGAAATGGATATTTCCTTTAGGTTTTATGATATGTCTTTTGCTGAGCGTGTAAAGGAAGCTACCTTTAAAATATGTAACGAAATTGCAGAAGAATTTGGTAGCAGGGTAGAGATTGACTGGAATATGTCTACAGGTCCCGTACATAACGATAAGGATATAACCGAGAATTTTAAAGAGATTGCTACTTTAAACGGTTTGCAAATTGAAAAGATACCACAAAAGATGAGTTCTGAGGATTTTGCTTGGTATGAGACAAAGGCTAAAGGAATGCTGTTCCTTTTTGGCACTCGTAACGAGTCACTGGGTTGCACAACTCTTGCGCATTGTAACGATTTTAAAATTGATGAAAGTGGCATGGAATTTGCGCTTAGAGCATTTGTAAATTATATATTAAGTATGAACTGAGAATAGAATAAAAGAAAATGAAAAGATTGTTTTTATCAAAAATAAAGGTATTTATCTATACAGTAATAGGTACAGCAATTACAGGATTTGCGGTCAGTACTTTACTTACTCCAAATAAAATAGTTTGTGGCGGTGTATCAGGTATTTCTACAATTTTATATCAAACTTTAAGCATTGAACCCGGAATAACGTTCGCTCTAATAAATGTTGCACTATTGCTTCTTGGAATAAAAATTTTAGGAAAAGATTTTACGTTTAACACTTTAATTGGTGCCGGTTTACTTTCGGGTTTTGTGCAAATCTTTTCATATTTACCACCGTTAACTGATAACATTTTTTTGGCTTCTTTTTTCGGTGGCACATTATACGGTTTAGGAATAGGGATTGCTTTGGTATCAGGCGCATCTACAGGTGGCACTGATATTTTGGGGAGACTGGTTCAATATTTTTTACCTCATTTTCAAATCGGGAAGTTATTATTAGTGATTGACGGTCTTGTTATAACTACTTCACTTTTTATTTTTAAAGATACTGAATTGGTGCTTTTTGGCATTTGTTCTTTATTCTTTTCAACTTTTTGTGTTGATTGGTTGATAAGAAAATTGAATATTTCAAAGATTGCTTTTGTTATCACAGAAAAAGGCGAAGAGATATCAAATCTTTTAGTTTCAACTTCGTCTCGTGGTGTAACAATCATAAAAGCCGTTGGAGCTTATAGTTCTGAAAAGAAAAAATTATTGTTTTGCGCTTTAAAGGAAAATGAAATTCCTGAATTCCAAAATAAAATATTAAATATTGATTGCAATGCTTTCATTGTGTACTCGGAATCTCAACAAATAATGGGCAACGGATTTTATATATATAGATAGCGAAAAAAATAATATGAGAACTTTTATTTTGATTTTGACGGAACACTTGTAGATTCTATGCCCACGTATATTTCGGCAATGCTTAAAATATTAGATGACAATAATGTGTCTTATAATGATGATATTATTAAAATAATTACTCCTTTGGGTGTTAAGGGAACGGCGAAACACTTCATAGAACTTGGTGTAAATAAGCCCTTAGATGAAATTGTAAGCAATATGAAAGAATATATGTTTGAAAAATATCTTAACGATATTCCCGCAAAAAAAGGAGCAAAGGAAACTGGAATGATTGTTTGCGGTGTTTATGATATATCCTCTGATGAGTATACTGAGCAAATAAAATCAGCAACAGATTTATATATTTATGATTTTAATGAACTGCTTGATTTGCCCGTTTTAAAAAATTAAAAAAGAAGTGCGATAAAAATGAAACTACAAACTGAGAATTTTAAAAAAATTATTCATAATGTCATTGAGTATGAGATTGACGGAAATAACTCTTTACATTTTAGAAGATTTACAAAATCTCAAATGGATGCATACAAAGCAGAGGCTAATGAATGGATTATGAAAGCAAATGCAAGTGCTTTGGTCACCTTCGACTTTGTTAGTGATTCCGAGTACATAGCGTTAAAGTTTGATTTATACCCTGCCACAGCGCAAATGTGGGCAAGCTTTGATCTTTATGTTGATGGGATTTTGTGTGAACATAAGAAATTTAATGATATAAATGTTAAATTGGTTTCATTTGAGTTACCTGAGGGAGAACATAGAATTACTATTTATTTCCCGTGGACAGTTCAAACAGTAGTTAATGAAGTTCACCTTTCTGATGGTGCAAGTATTAAAGAGGTTTCAAAAAGTAGGAAAGCAATCATTTTTGGTGATTCTATTACACAAGGATATGTTACAGAATTTACATCATTAACCTATACTAGTCAAGTGGCGATGGATGCAGATATAGAACTTGTTAACCAAGGTATAGGTGGGTATTATTTTGGAATAAATTCTATTGATGAATCTCTCATTTCGTATAATCCTGATTTTTTAATGATTGCTTACGGAACAAATGATTATACAAGGTATGAAACAAGAGATATGTTTGAAATGAATGTGTCTAAATATATCGAGAAGCTGACTTCTTTGTTCCCAAATATAAAAATCCTAGCCATATTACCTATTTATAGAAATGATCACAATCATTTAACCCGAGAGCGATATCGTGATTATACATTAGAGGATGCACGCGATATATTAATTAGAATATATGAGAAATACAACAATATTACTATATTGAAAGAAACAGAAATTCCTATAATTCCGGAAGCGTTTTTTAGCGACTATT
Organism: Acutalibacteraceae bacterium; assembly: GCA_045634645.1. Taxonomy (GTDB): domain Bacteria; phylum Bacillota; class Clostridia; order Oscillospirales; family Acutalibacteraceae; genus UBA737. Next base: position 1,057 of record JAZRAQ010000033.1, on the reverse strand, counting down.
TGCACCCAAACGAACTTGGATTCACTTTTATGGCAAAATCTGTTGTAAAAGAAATTTTAAATATGCCTAATAAATAATTATGGAGGCAAGAAAATGAAAAAATATCTATTAAGTCAAAAAGGATTTTAATAGAAGTCTTAATAGAAATAATTATAAAATATTTTGAAATGGTGGGAATTTAATGGAAAAATATATACCCGTAGTAGTTATTAAAGAACTCGGAGAAACCGATAAAATTTTAACTGCACTTAAAAACAACGGAATCAACTGTGCGGAGATTACATTCCGTACCGCTTGCGCTAAAGAGGCAATTGAATATGCTGTAAAGAATTATCCTGAAATGAATATTGGAGCTGGAACTGTAATTAATGCTAAACAGTGTAAAGATGCGCTAAAAGCAGGTGCACAATTTATTGTTTCCCCCGGTCTTTCAATTGATGTAGCAAAGATTTGCAAAAAGAATAATATTCCTTATTATCCAGGTTGTGTTACACCAACTGAAATAATGCAGGCAATAGAACTCGGCATTACAACTGTTAAATTTTTTCCTGCAAATGTGTACGGCGGTCTTAAAGCATTAAAGGCTTTATCTGCACCGTTTCCACAGATTAAGTTCATTCCTACAGGCGGAGTTGACAGAAGCAATATTGATGAGTTCTTAGCCTTTGATAAAATTGCTGCTATAGGCGGTAGTTTCTTTGTGAAAGAATCACTCGATAAAATGGAGGGTAAATAAATGGCTAAAGTAGTTACTTTTGGTGAGTTAATGTTAAGACTTGCTCCTAATGGATATTATAGATTTTTTCAGAATGACCAGATGCAGGCAACTTTTGGTGGCGGTGAGGCTAATGTTGCAGTAAGCCTTGCTAATTATGGTATGGATAGTGTTTATGTAACAAAGCTTCCTAAGCATGCTATCGGACAGGCTGCTGTAGACAGTCTCCGTTATTTCGGCGTAGACACTACTAAGGTAGTTCGCGGCGGTGACAGAGTAGGTATCTACTTCCTCGAGAAGGGTGCTTCTCAGAGAGGTTCCGTATGTATCTATGACAGAGCA
>JAZRAQ010000032.1:0-39525 GCA_045634645.1 Acutalibacteraceae bacterium | reverse complement strand
AAGCAAAAAATAACCAACCGCTTTAGCGGTAGCTAAGAGTCCGCTTGCGGTTGGCAGATTATTCGGTGGACTTTCAGTCCTGCCAGTAACAGCGGCTTACAGCCGCAGAGCAAACTACCGGCTTAGCCGGTAGTCATGATTGAATTAATTTTAAACGGGTAATTGCAATACATTGGAATGTATGGTACAATAGGGATATTAAAACTATAAGGTGGTTTATTTATGCAAAAAGATATTACGCTCGTCGTAATGGCGGCAGGTATGGGTAGCCGTTTCGGAGGTTTAAAACAGATAGAGCCTGTTGGCAAAAATAACGAAGTTTTGCTTGATTTTTCGGTTTATGATGCTGTTAAAGCGGGCTTTACAAAGGTTGTTTTTGTAATTAAACACGCTATTGAGGCTGATTTTAAAAAAATGGTTGGCGAAAGAATAGCAAAGATGGTAGAGGTTGATTATGTTTTTCAAGAGACCGATGTTTTACCGAGTGGATTTGTATGTCCTAAGGACCGTGTTAAACCTTGGGGTACTGCTCATGCAATCCTTTGCTGTAAGGATGTTGTAAAGGAACCCTTTGCAGTAGTTAATGCTGACGATTTTTACGGCCGTTCCGCATTTCAAAAAATTGCAGATTTCTTAAAAAAAGAGACTGAAAAATATTGTATGGTAGGTTTTAGGTTAGTAAACACCTTAACCGAAAACGGACATGTTTCCCGCGGTGTTTGTGAAATAAATAATAATATGTTGGAATCTGTTACAGAGAGAACGAAGATTATCGACTGCAAGTATACAGAGGATGATGTTAATTGGATTGATTTATCTCCTAATACTGTGGTTTCTATGAATCTTTGGGGATTTATGCCGGATATATTCCAATATATCGAAGAGGGCTTTACAGAATTTTTAAAGCAAAATATTAACCAACCAAAATCCGAATATTATTTGCCGAGTGTAGTTTCTTCACTTATTGAAAGAGGGGAGAAGCAGGTAGAAGTGCTTGTAGCTGAGGATAAGTGGTACGGTGTTACATACAAGGAAGACAAGCAAAATGTTGTGGATGCAATTGCAGGGATGATTGATTCAGGCTTGTATGAAAATATTTAAAGAAGTTTAAGGAGAAAAAATTATGAAGTTAAAAAAAAGCAAGTTTTTAGAAGAATTCAAAGCCTTTATTATGCGAGGAAATGTACTTGATATGGCAGTCGGTGTTATTGTTGCAAGTGCATTTACGAAGATTACTACAAGTCTTGTTAATGATGTATTTATGCCTTTTATCGGTTGGCTTATCGGGGATATCGATTTAACTCAAATTAATATTGTATTGGCTGAGGCTACTGCCGAAAAGGAAGCAGTAGTTATCGGAATTGGCACATTTATTTCAACCATTATTGATTTCGTACTTATTGCTTTCATTGTTTTTCTTGTTATTAAAATAATGGCAAAAGCAAAAGAAATGGCAGAAAAGAAATTGAAGAAACAAGAAGAAGAGGTAGTAATTGTAGAGGAACCAAAAGGACCGACGAGCGAAGAATTGTTGGCTCAAATTCTTGAAGAGATTAAAAAGAGCAAATAATATAAAAGACCGCAAATTTTTTGCGGTCTTTTTTTAAAATGCTTGCAACATATATATATTTATGGTAAAATGTTTTAAAAGGAGTGGTATTATGAAATATTGTCTCGCAGTAGATATAGGCGCTTCAAGCGGAAGACACATTTTGGGTCACATTGAAAACGGCATTTTAAAATTAGACGAAATTTACCGTTTTGAAAATAACATCAAGGAAGAAAACGGCAGTTTAATTTGGGATATTGCCCATCTTGAAAAAGAAGTTAAGCAAGGTATAAAAAAATGTGCCGAAATAGGTACAATTCCCTCAACTATCGCAATTGATACTTGGGGTGTTGACTATGTTCTTTTAGATGAGAATAAAAAAGAAATTTTACCGGCTATTTCTTACAGAGATTCCCGTACAAACGGAATACCAGAGGAAATTGACGGTATAATTCCACGCGCAGAATTATATAAAAGAAACGGTATACAGGCTATCAATTTCAATACGATTTATCAGCTTTATTGCGATAAAAAGTCGGGCAAATTAGAAAAAGCAAAACACTTTTTAATGATGCCTGAATACCTTTCGTTCAAACTTACAGGTGTTTTAAGAAATGAATATACAAACGCTACTACAGGAGCCACTGTAAATGCAAATACTAAAAAGCGCGATAAAGAATTATTGGAGATGCTTGGTATTAAGACCGATATTTTTGAGGAAATATCCTTACCGGGAACTGTTGTAGGAAGCTTTAGTGATGAAATGAAGGAATTTGCAGGCTTTGACAGTACGGTTATTCTCTGTCCGTCCCACGATACTGCATCAGCTGTTGCGGCTTGCCCTGTAGGAGATAACGGAGTTTATATTTCTTCTGGTACTTGGAGTCTTATAGGTACAGAAAATATGAATCCTATTTTGACCGAAGAGGCTATGAACGGCGGATTTACAAATGAAGGCGGTATAAATTACCGTTACCGTTTCCTTGAAAACATTATGGGTATGTGGCTCTTCCAGAATATCAGAAGAAATCTTGATAAAAAGTATACATACGATGAAATGATGAATATGGCTATGGAAAGTGATTTTGCACAGCCTATTAATCCTAATGCTAAGGAATTTGTAGCCCCCGAAAATATGATAGAGGCTATTAGGAAACATTTAGAAAAACCTGAGTTGCCGATAGGTGATGTTTTAAAATCCGTTTATTTAGGTCTTGCTAACTCTTATAACGAGGCAGTCAAGATTATCGAGCGAGTAAGCGGAAAACATATTGATTTAATCAATATTATCGGCGGCGGCAGTAAGGATAAATACTTGAATAAGCTAACCAAAGAGGTTACAGGCAAAAAGGTATTGGCAGGTCCCACTGAAGCTACCGCAACCGGAAACCTTATTGCGCAGCTAATGTATTTGGATAAGGATTTAACATTAGAAAAAGCACGCGATATTGTTAAAAAGTCGTTTGATATTTTGGAGGTTTAAAATGAGCTATATTGCCGCAAAAGAAAAATATGCAAAATTAGGTATTGATACCGATAAGGCTATTAAAATATTAAAAAATGTACCGGTAGCACTCCATTGTTGGCAAGGCGATGATGTAAGGGGCTTTGACCAAAAGGTTGATTCCCTTTCAGGTGGTATTCAAACTACAGGTAATTATCCCGGCAGAGCCAGAACTCCCGAAGAGTTGATGGCAGACTTGGATGTAGTATTAAAGCTTTGTCCAGGCACTAAAAAGTTAAACCTTCACGCTTGCTACGCTATTTTCGATGATGAAAACGGAGGCTGGGTTGACAGAGATAAAATTGAACCCAAGCACTTTAAAAAGTGGGTGGATTTTTGTAAAGAAAGAGGCCTTGGTTGTGACTTTAACCCAACATTTTTTTCACATCCAATGTGTGACCCTCTAACCCTTTCAAGCCCTAATGAAAAAACAAGAAAATTCTGGATTGAGCACGGTAAGGCCTGTATCAGAATTTCACAATACTTCGCAGAAGAATTGGGCCAAGAATGTGTAATGAATATTTGGACTGGTGATGGATTTAAGGATATTCCTGCAGACAGAATGGGTCCCCGTAAGAGATATAAGGATTCTATTGATGAAATTTTGTCAGAACCTTTCGATTTCAATAAGGTTAAGCCCTGTGTTGAATCAAAGGTATTCGGTATCGGTGTTGAGGCTTATACAGTAGGCAGCGCAGAATTCTCACTTTCTTATGCTGCTGCAAATTCCGATAAATGTATTCCTCTTATGGATAACGGACATTATCATCCTACAGAAGTGGTTTCTGATAAAATTCCTGCGCTTTTAACCTTCTTCCCTGAAATTGCATTACATATAACCCGTCCTATCCGTTGGGATAGTGACCACGTAGTTTTACTTGATGACGAAACTAAAGAAATGGCAAAAGAAATTGTTCGTTGCGGCGGACTTGATGGTAAGGTTAAGATTGCGCTTGACTATTTTGATGCTTCTATAAACAGAATTTCTGCTTGGACAGTTGGGTTCAGAAATCTTGAAAAGGCATTGCTAATGGCATTGTTAACACCTGATTTCACTGCAATTCAAAATGCAAACAACTGGACAGAACTTATGGTTATGCAAGAAGAAGTGAAAACTATGCCTTTTGGTGACGTTTGGGAAGAATACTGCAAACAGTGCGGTGTTCCTTGTGACGGCGAATGGTTCCAAGTAATCAAAGATTACGAAGCAAATGTGCTATCAAAAAGATAAATAAAAAATTAACCGCCCTGAAGATTCAGGGCGGTATTTTTTATGAGTAGCTTGGTTCTTTAATTTTTTTAACCTTAAATTGATTTATTGCATATTTGTTAATATCAGCTTTAGCCTTATCGACTGATTTTTGAATATCTTTTTGATATTCATCATTTTTTATAAAGTGGCGAGCGGTTAAATCTAAATCTTCAAGATAATAGTCGTCTGCTTTAATATCTTGTTTTATAACTAATAAATAGCCATCGTCTGTGCCTTTTGTGATAACTTTTGCTTCACCTATTGTCATTTTATTTATTTCCTCAAAATATTCAGCATATTGTGAGTTTTCTTTATCTATAATAGTAGCGTATTCGTCTTTTGGTTTTGGAACGGTGGTTTCTTCTGTTTCTTCGCTTTCAGGAATAGAATTATATTCCTTGTAAATATCTGCAAAGGTAGTTTTCTTGGCGTTCAGATTTTTTACATATTCTTCAAACTTAGCTTTTATAGCTTGTTTTTGGTCAGCAGTTTCTTCAGTAAAATCTGCATTTAAAAGATTTGCTATAATGTATGTGTCATAAATCTTGGCTTTAACATCCTCTGCTGGAATTTCTTTTTTACCGCCCTTGCCGTAGAGATGCTCGAAATAAGCATTAGAGTATGAGCCGTCAATTGTGAAAGCGGTATAGGTTGCAAGGCTTACACCGTTGGGTTCAAAGTATTGTGAATAGCCGTTTTGCCAATAATAAGAAGCCATATTTTCAGTTTGAGTTCTGGTATTATCGTCTAATTCAACACCGGCGTCTTTACAAAGGTTTTTATAAGTTGCAATTTCTTTTAGTATTTGGATTGCGCGGTCTTTGGTCCAATCGCTAAATGATTTTTTATCAATCTTTTTTGAAAAATAGTCGATTTCCTCTTGTTTTTCTTTGTCAGAAAGGTTTTCATAAACCTTACTTTGCGCTTCACTTTTAGCATTTATTAAAGCACACATATAGTAAGCAGATGTGAATTTTACACCGTCAACAGTTACTGCAATTTCGTCTTTCTCGTGGCAACCTACTACGGATAATGCTAAAATTCCAACAAGCAAAATTGCGCATAATTTTTTAAAAATCTTCATTTTGGTTCCTCCGTAAGAATAACATAAAATTATTATATATTATTTATAATGCTTTTTCAAGTTCTTTTATAAAATCTGCCATTTTTTGAGATTTCAAGAGTTTAATGGTGTAGACAGGCTTTTCTTGAACCTTTAACAAAAATCTATTTCCGAACTGTTCGGTCAGTTTTGATACAACCTCTGGCTTAATTGAATTTATGCGTAAAAATGCCGTGCCGCCTATTTCGGATATTTCATAAATTTCTGATTTTACCGCTTTGTTGCGAAGTAAGGCAATATCAATAAGTCCCAAAACTGCTTTGGGCGGTTCGCCAAAGCGGTCGCATAATTCGTCAATGACATCACTTGAATCTTCATCATTTCTGATTGCAGCAATACGCTTGTAAATTCCGAGCCTTGCGGGCAGTGAGGAAATATAATTTTCGGGGATATGCGCCGAAATATTAAGGTCAACCGTGCAAGGAATATCATCCTCAATCTCAACGCCGTTTTCGGCATTTACTGCTTGGGACAGCAGTTTCAAATACATATCATAGCCAACAGATTCCATATTTCCATGCTGTTCTCCGCCTAAGATACTGCCGGCACCTCTTATTTCAAGGTCACGCATAGCAATTTTAAAGCCAGAACCAAATTCGGTATATTGCCTGATAGCTTCAAGTCTTTTCGATGCAATATCAGAGAGTTGCTTATTTCTTGTAAAACAAAAATAAGCATAAGCACGTCTTGGCGAACGACCGACACGCCCTCTTAATTGGTGTAACTGTGAAAGGCCTAAACGGTCAGCATCTTCAATTATAAGGGTGTTAGCATTTGGAACGTCAACACCCGTTTCAATAATTGTAGTGCAGACAAGCAAATCAATTTCGTGGTCTAGAAGTTGTTTCCAGACGTTTGAAAGCTCATCCTGTGTCATTTTCCCGTGAGCAACACCTATATTGATATCAGGCAGTTTTTGTTTTAGCCTTAAAGCGCAACGCTCAATACTGTCTACGCGGTTGTGCAGATAATAAACCTGACCGCCTCGGCGTATTTCTTTTGAAATGGCGTCAGCAATAATACCTAAATTATACTCTAAAACATAGGTTTGCACAGGATGTCGGTCACCTGGCGCCTCGTCAAGAGAGGACATATCCCGAAGTCCTGACATTGCCATATTTAAGGTTCTCGGTATTGGGGTTGCCGAAAGGGTTAAAATATCTATATTCGGATATTGCTCTTTAAGACTTTCCTTTTGGGCTACGCCAAAGCGTTGTTCCTCGTCAATAATTACAAGTCCTAAATCTTTGAATTTAACATCTTTTGATATTAAGCGGTGTGTACCAACAACCATATCAAGCCGTCCGCATTTAAGGTCGGATATGATTTTTTGTTGCGCTTTCGGTGTTACAAATCTGTTTAAAAGTTTGACACTCACAGGCATATCTCCAAAACGGCGCAAAATTGTATTATAGTGTTGCATTGCAAGTATTGTGGTGGGGACAAGCATAGCACATTGTTTGCCTTCGCTTATACATTTAAAGGCGGCGCGAAGGGCTACCTCGGTCTTGCCGAAGCCAACATCTCCGCAAAGAAGGCGGTCCATAGGAACTTCTCTTTCCATATCACCTTTAATTTCATTGATGCAACGCAGTTGGTCTTCGGTTTCATCGTATTCAAAGCGTCTTTCAAAATCGTTTTGCAAGTCGGTATCGGGGGAGAAGGCATACCCTTTGACCGACATTCTTTTAGCGTAAAGAGCAGTTAATTGTTTAGCCATATCCTTAACGGCTTTTTTAACACGCGAGCGTGTTTTTTGCCATTCACTGCCGCCTAAACGGTTGATTTTTATGGTAGAATCTTCGGCAGAGCCTATATATCTCGACACCAAATCAAGTTGTGTTACAGGTACATACAAAACATCGCTTTTAGCGTATTTAATTTTGATATAGTCTTTAGTGACTCCGACGTTAGTAATGCGGTTTATACCGTCAAAAATACCTATGCCGTGCGCTTCGTGAACAACATAGTCACCTTTTTTAAGGCTGTCAAGCGAACCGATTTCCTGCCCCTTTTTATGTTTCTTTTTCTTTTTGATATTTTCAGACGAAATGTAGCGGTGGGTTATAAGAATGAATCTTTTGCTTGGTATTTCAAAACCGCTTGAAAGTCCGCCTGTGGTGACGGTTACAAGCCCGTTTTTAACGGTGGGATTAGTGGTGAATACTGCATTAACGCCTTTTTCTAAAAGGGTTGTTGTAAGCACTTCACCTGCGCGTTTGCCACCTGCTAAAACAACAACGCTTCCACCTTTTTCTAAATTATAGGTTATATCTTCAAGCAAAACATTTATATCACCGCTCCAGGCAGTTGAACGCTTGTAGGTGAAATTTATTATATCCTTTAGTTTTACTTCATAAGAATTTCTAGGGAAATTTTCAAGGATTACGGCATTTTGCAGTTTATTCCAAACCTCTGTTTTTGAAAGCCAGAGTTTTGAGGTTTCGGGAATTAGTATGCCTTCCTCTAAAAAGTTTTCTATATCTGTGTTTTGGGTGGCTTCAAGGCTTTTAAAACGCTCGTTCATATTGCCTGTTTCTACCGTAACAAACAAGGCGTCTTTTAAATAATCAAAAACAGTGTTATCTTTATCGTAAATTAAGGGAATATATCTGTCGGGATTAATGTTAATATTGTTTTCCAAAGCCTCTATATCGGCAGTTATTTTAGAATTTTGTGGGAGTTTTTTTAATTTCTGTATAAGCTCGTTACTGTCGTACAGAACTTCGATTGCGGGGGTAATTTCAATAGTATCTATATTTTCCTGTCTTCTTTGGGTTTCGGTATCAAAACTTGAAATAGTGTCGATTTCGTCACCCCAAAATTCCAATCGGTAAGGGGAAGGGGAGTTTGTGGGAAAAATATCAAAAATTCCGCCACGGATTGCAAATTGACCCGTACCCTCGCAAATTTCACTTCTTACATATCCGCCAAGCAATAATTTTTCGGTTAATTCGGCGGTTGAAATACTGTAACCAACTGATAAGTTAAGCAAAGATTTTCTTAAAATTTCGGGCGGAGTAGTATACTGAATACACGAATCAAGCGATAAAGTAACAACGGCAAAATCCCCGCCTAAAAGTTTAGACAGGGTGTCAGTACGTTTATGTTCATATTCTTTTGAGTATCCCGAAATTTCTCCCAAACAGTAATCTCTGTAAGGAAAATTGATGTTTTTAACGCCCAACTCTTTAAGGTCATCGCTAATTTGGTTAGCAGTTGCTTCATCAGGGGTTATAACTGCAATTTTTTTCTTGGTGTGCTCGCTAAGAGCTGAAATCACAGTCGCTTTATGGACGCTTGAAAGCCCTGTTGCTGCAATAGGCAAGCGGTTTTTTTCAACATCCGTTAAAAGTTCGGAATACTCACGCTCGGAAAATAGTATATCGTTTAAAAATTTCATATTAGCTATTATATTTATTCATTGCAGAATCAATACCTTTTGTGATTATTTCCTTTAACGCTTTCACTGTATCTTCTAAAGATTTTTGCAAATTCTCATTTTGGTCTTTCGGGAAATTGGAAAGTACCCAATCTGCTAAATCGTAATCGGGATGCGGCTTTGCGCCAACACCGAGTTTAATGCGTGTAATATCACTGCTGTTTAAATGGTCAACGATGCTCCTCATTCCATTGTGACCGCCGTGGGAGCCCTTGCGTCTGATACGCAATTTTCCTACATCAAGTGAAATATCATCAAATATTATAATAATTTTATCAAGCGGTATTTTGTAAAATTTTGCAATTTGAGAAACACAAATACCTGAATTATTCATATAGGTTTGCGGTTTTACGGCAAGTATTCGGTTACCGTTTATTTTACATTCGCCAAAAATGCCCTGCATTTTATTTTTGTTAAAAACACCGCCGTTTTGATTCATTAAAAGGTCGACCGCCATAAAGCCGACATTGTGCCGTGTGTTTTTATATTTATCATCCGGATTGCCGAGTCCTACAATTAACCAATCATAATTACTCTTTTTTTGAAATATCATTATATCACCATTTGCATTTTAACATAGTATACGCAGTTATTCAAGCAAAAAAGACTTGACACAAATAATTTTTGGTTGTATTATTAGTTTTATAAAAGCGTTGATAAGGACATTAGCTTGAATGTATACCTTAAGAGAGTACGGGTCGAAGGCTGTAAGCCCGTTAGGTTAAGTTTGGGTGAAACCGCCTTTGAGCGCTGTGGGTAGCAACACAGCCGTTAGCTCGCGTTAAGAGTACTTGAGTGCCGGATTTTCGGAATTTGGGTGGAACCGCGGAGATTTCAAAGCTTCGTCCCTTTTGGGATGGAGCTTTTTTATTTTTTGGAGGTAGGATATGATTAAGGTTACTTTGAAGGATAATGTTGTAAAGGAATTTGAAGCAGGAATTACCGCATACGAAGTTGCAAAAGAAATTAGTATGGGGCTAGCAAAAGCTGCTTGCGCCGTTAGAATTGACGGTGAAAATAAAGATTTGCGAACCGTTTTAGAAAAGGATTGCAATTTAGAAATTTTAACTTTTGAAGATGATTACGGTAAGTGGACATTCCGCCATACTGCATCACACATTTTGGCGCAGGCGGTTAAGCACCTTTATCCAAACGCTAAATTGGCAATTGGCCCCGCAGTGGATGACGGATTTTATTATGACTTTGATATTGATGAAAAATTCACTCCCGATGACCTTTTGAAAATCGAAGAGGAAATGAAGAAAATCGTTAAAGAGGATATTAAAATTGAGAGATTCACTCTCCCTCAGAACGAGGCTGTTGCTAAATTTAAGGCAGAGAATGAGCCTTATAAGGTTGAATTAGCAGAGGGTATTTCAGAAGATGAGGAAATAAGTTTTTATTCTCAAGGCGATTTTACCGACCTTTGCGCAGGCGCGCATTTGATGAGTACAGGCTTGGTAAAGGCGTTTAAATTAACTTCTGCGACAGGTGCTTATTGGCGTGGAGACAGTTCTAAAAAAATGCTTTGCCGTGTTTACGGCACCGCTTTTCCAAAAGCCTCAATGTTAGAAGAACATCTTAATATGCTTGAAGAAGCCAAAAAACGCGACCATAATAAATTGGGTAGGGAGTTAGAACTCTTTACCACAGTTGATGTAATTGGTCAAGGACTTCCGATAATGCTTCCAAAGGGGGCTAAAATAATTCAACTTTTGCAACGCTTTGTAGAAGATACCGAAGCAGCACACGGTTGGCAACTTACAAAAACACCTCTTATGGCAAAACGTGAGTTGTTTAAATTGTCGGGTCACTGGGACCATTATTTAGACGGTATGTTTGTTATGGGCGACCCAGATGATTATACCAAAGAATGTTTTGCGCTTCGTCCTATGACCTGTCCGTTCCAATACCAAGCGTATTTGAATCGCGCGCGTTCTTACCGCGATTTACCCTTGAGGTACGATGAAACTTCAACCCTTTTCAGAAATGAAGAGTCGGGCGAGATGCACGGACTTATTCGTGTTCGTCAGTTCACTATTTCAGAAGGTCACTTAATGTGTACTCCCGAACAGTTGGAAGACGAGTTTAAGGGTTGCTTGGAAATGGCAATTTATATGTTAAAGACGTTAGGTCTTTACGAGGATGTTTCTTACCGCTTCTCACAGTGGGACCCACAAGACACCGAAAAATATATCGGTACAACTGAACAGTGGGAAGAATCCCAAGGTATGATGCGCAAAATTCTTGACCACCTTGAGATTCCTTATAAGGTTGGTGTTGGAGAAGCTGCATTCTACGGACCAAAGTTAGATATTCAGATTAAGAATGTTTATGGTAAAGAAGATACGCTTATCACCATTCAGATTGACCAAATGTTAGCTGAAAAGTTCGGTATGGAGTATGTTGACCGTGACGGCCAAAAGAAAAATCCTTGCATTATTCACCGCACTTCACTTGGTTGCTACGAACGTACATTGGCACTGCTTATTGAAAAATATGCAGGCGCGTTCCCAATGTGGTTGGCACCCACACAAGTTAAGATTTTACCGATTGCTGACAGACATCTTGATTATGCTTATGATGTTAAGAAAAAGTTAGCGGCAAAGGGTATGCGTGTTGAATTAGATGACCGCAATGAAAAAATCGGTTACAAAATCAGAGAAGCCAGACTTCAAAAGGTACCGTATATGCTTGTTATCGGCGATAGTGAGGTAGAGTCGGGTACAGTTGCTGTCCGCAAACGCGGCGAAAATGGTGACCTTGGCGCCATGAAGACCGAAGATTTTATAGTACGTGCCGTAGAAGAAATTGAAACAAGAGTAATTAACTAAAAAAAGAGAGGGTTTTAACCCTCTCTTAATCTTTATTAAAAGGCACGTATTTAACTTTTCGCTTTTTGCCGCGGTTCATATTGAGCCTGATGCACATTATTATGAAGACGATAACGATAATTGCTAAAACGGCATAAAACATTTTCATATAGATACTTGTAAAAAAGTCTTTAACCTTTGTTGCGGCGATTAAAATTATACTTTCTTTAACATCATTACCTGCAACCAAATCAACCTTGCCGATAACCTTTTCGGCATAGGTGATAGTGGCAGTACCTAAAACGTCACCTTTTTTAATGGGAGCTTTAGCGGTTTCGCTTTTAAATTCAGTTTCAATTACTAATGTAGATTGGTCTGCATCGTTTGGTAAAATAGTTACGAACGGTTTTTTAAAATAAAGAGGAACAAAATCGGTTTCAAGTGAATATTTTACCGGAATTTCGCAAACAGGTTCAGTAGAATTTGCAACCTCTTTAAAGGAAAAATTATTAAATGCCCAACGGTATAACTCTTTGCTTTCAACAAATTCATGTCGTTTTGATGGGGTGTTCGGACAACCCATTAAAATGCACATATATTTGTATCCGTTATATGAAGCAATACTAACCAAGCATCTGCCCGCCTCATCAGTATATCCTGTTTTTGTGCCTTTGGCATATTGATAGTAGTAATTCGTTGATGTATCAATTAAAAAATTGGTGGTTGTAACGGTTCGTGAGGTTCCGCTTGTTGTTTGCATTTTATAACGGGAAACTGATGTGACTTTAGAGAACAGTTCATTTTGCAAAGCGTATTTGGTAAGAGTGTATATATCTCTTACAGTGGTGTAGGTGCCCTCGTCGTGAAGACCGGTCGGGTTTGAATAATGAGTACCGCTAAGCCCTAATTGCTTAGCTTTTTGGTTCATCATATCAACAAAGTTTTCAATGGTGCCGCCGTAGGTTTCAGCTGCAAGGTAGGTGATATCGCCCCAAGAGGCGACAAGCACCATATAAAGCATATCAAGTTGTGTGAATTCTTCGCCTGCTTTTAAAAGGGAATTTGCAAGACCTGTCCCCAAAATCATATTAACTATTTCTTGGGTAAGTGTAACCTTGCCTTTAGGGTTCCATTTATCGCTTTCGAGCATTAATACTGCTGTCATAATTTTAGCGATTGAAGCAGGGTATACCTTTTTATCAACATTGTTTTGGTACAGAAATTCTTCTGTGTCAAGAGAAATCAAAGCGCCTGCTTTTGCTGAGATGTTGAAACTTGTAATCTCATAAGCAGAGGCAGTTATAGGGCAAAAAACTAATAAAGTTATTAATAAAAATATAAAAATAATGGAAAAAATCTTTTTTACCATAGAAATCTCCCTTAAGATGTAGTATAATAAATTTATTATAACATAATTTTCGTATTTTTAAAGAGTTTTTTTAAAAAGAGGTGAAACGGTTTGGTATATGTTACAGGGGATATGCACGGTGAATTATCAAGACTGTATGACAAAAACTTCCGAAAACTTAAAAGCGGAGATGTGCTTATAGTTTGCGGTGACTTTGGATATATTTTCTCGGGTGATAGAACCGAAAGAGAAGTTATAGATTTTCTTGCTACAAGGCGTTTTGTAACAGCTTTTGTTGATGGCACACACGATAATTTGGATAAAATTAACCGTTCGCGTGTTACTTATTGGCATGGCGGAATGGTACATAGAATAAAGGGAAACTTAATACATTTAATGAGAGGCCAGATTTTCGATATAGACGGAAACCGGTTTTTCACCTTTGGCGGAGGTGAAAGTACCGATAAGGATATGCGTCTTGAAATGGGTAATTGGTGGAGTGACGAGGAACCTACCGCACTTGAAATGGCTGAGGGTGCTCGCAAATTGGATGAATCCGGTTGCGAGGTAGACTATATAATAACCCACGAACCGCCGTCGCTCGTAAAAAGCGCAATGCTTTTGCGAACGGGTAACTCTGACCGTGTAAATAAATTAAACGGTTATTTACAGGAAATAGGTAATTCTTGTAAGTTTAAAACATGGTATTTCGGTTCGCTTCATGAGGATAGACGTATCACTCCACATCATATTTGTGTTTTCAAAAAAATGCACAAAATAGAGGCAAAGAAGAAAGAAACTAAAGAGGTTATTCTGACTTGACATATATGTTACAATATTATATATCTAAAAAAATATTTTCGGAGGATGTTTTATGTTAGACACCGAAAAACTTTGTATGGGTTGTATGAATGAGAATGACGGGGAAAAAATATGCCCTGTCTGCGGATTTGATTTGGAAGCAAAAAATCCCGAAAACGCATTACCCTTAAGATTTACCGTTGATAACCGTTATATTATAGGTAAGGTTTTAAAACAAACGGGTGAGGGAATAACTTACTTAGCGTGGGATAATGTTAATGAAACTGCGGTTAATATAAAGGAATATTTTCCTTCAGGTGTTGCACACCGTAATCCTGACAAAACTGTTTCAATTATTAAGGGTAACGAATATCCTTTTAATGAGGGACTTTTAGAATTTATTGAAATTAATAAAATAATAGCTGAGCAGACTTTACCTGCGTTAATTTCGGTTTTAGCTGTTTTTGAAGAAAACGGCACTGCCTTTGCAGTTATACAAAATGTGGTAGGAATTACATTAAGTGATTTTTTGGCGCGCAATGGAGGAACATTGCGTTGGGAACAGGCGAGAGCACTGTTTTTACCTCTTATTGATACTATTAAAGGTATGAATGATTTAAGAATAATCCACAAAGGTATTACTCCGGATTCTGTTATTGTGGGCAGAGACGGAAAAATCAGAATTTCTGATTATGCGGTTAATAAACTTCGTAGCGCAAATAGTGATTTTGATGTAGAACTTTCTGACGGTTTCGCCGCAATTGAACAATATGGCGGTGAATTTTCAGTTATAGATACATATACAGATGTTTACGGCTTTGCAGCAACACTGTTTAATGTGCTTATCGGAACAACTGTGCCGAAATCTACTTTAAGACTTGAAAACGGTTCCTTATCTATTCCTTCGAAATTCGCAGAGGAATTGCCGAGACACGTTTTAGTGGCTCTTGCAAATGCTTTGCAGGTAAAACCAAGTGACCGTACACGCGATATAGAAAAATTCAAAAGCGAATTAGTTTACGGAGAGATTGCAGAGGTTACACAGAAGAATGAAGAGCGTCATGAAAAGACGGTGCCTACTCCAGAAGAAAAGGAACAAAAAAAGAAAGCAGTAAGTTCTAATGCGAAGTATGCTATTGTTTCTGCTGTTTGTACTTCTCTTGTATTTATTGTAATTGCCGCAATTTTAATGCTTACGGTTTTCAGAGAAAATATTTTTGGAACAGCATCTAAGCCTCAACAGGGGATTTCTTCTTCCGAAGCTCCAAAAGTCGATTTAATTGGTACTATTGACAGTGATGCTCAAGAAGGTGCAAAGTTATATTCGGTTCCTGATTTATTAGGAAAAACCTATGCAGATGTAGTTGAAAATGAAGAATATGAGAAATTCAAATTTGTTATTGTTGAAAAGAATTTCTCTGATAAATATGCAAAGGGTACGATTTGCGAACAGTCTATTGCTCCTAAAAGTCAGGTTGAAGAGGAAACTGTTATTCAGTTAACCGTAAGCTTAGGACCTAAAGAAATCAATTTAGCAAGTGTCAGGGGATTTAAGCAACAAGAGGCGATTATCGAGCTTCTTAAACAAGGGTTTATTTACAACAATATAGAAATACTTGAAAAGTATGATAGGGATGAAAGACCTAATACCGTTCTTATGCAAGAACCGGAGGCGGGGACCAAAGTAAACACCGATATAAATATTAAAATTTATATAAATACTTATACAGGTGAAGACGAGACTACTTCCTCGTCTGGCAGTACATCTTCTAAAAATAACACTTCGTCTAAGAATAATACATCCTCTAAAAACAATACTTCGTCGGGTAAAACTACTTCTACAACCTCAAGAAATTAATACTTGATTTTTTGAATTTTGTATGTTATAATTGATTCATAGGTTTAAGAAAGGTGAGTGACTTATCGGTCGCTCACTTTTGTTTTGAATTTTTTTAGTTGGAGTGATTGTATGGCAAGTGCCGCCGAGAGAGTTTATTCTCTTATTAAGCAAACGGTGCAAGAACAGGGTGTTGAGCTTTGGGACGTACGGTTTGTTAAGGAGGGTGTATCGTGGTATTTAAGGGTGATTATCGATAAAGAAGATGGCATCACGATTGACGATTGCACTAATGTTTCTCACGCAATTGACCCTGTGATTGATGAGGCAGACCCGATTGATAAATCCTATTATTTAGAGGTTTGCTCTTGCGGTTTAGAAAGAGAACTTGTTCGTTTGGAGCATTATAGGAAGTTTCTTAATAGTGAAATAAAAGTGAAACTTTATAAAGCTTTAGACGGTGTGAAAGAATTTCGCGGAATTTTAAAATCTGCGGACGACAGTATTATTATAGAAAATCAAGGTGAAGAATTAATTTTTGCCTTAAAAGATATATCAAAAGCCAATTTATGTGACTTTGATAATTAGGAGGAATTTAGAAAAATGGCAAAGCGTACTAAAAAAACAGAAAGTAATAATAATGCCGAATTTTTTGAAGCATTAAGATTTATGGAAGAAGAAAGAGGTATTCCAAAAGAGTTCATCGCACAAAAAATAGCAGATGCTATCACAGTTGCTGCCCGTAAGGATTACGGCGGAAATGAAATAGTATCCTGTGTTATTGACTGTGAAAACGAAATTTTTGAGGTTTCCGCCCGCAAGACTGTTGTAGACGAAGTTTTGGACCCTTATACTGAAATTTCCAAAGAGGAAGCTGCAAAGATTGACCCGAAAAGTGTAACGCAAGGTTTTGTTGATATTAAGCTTGATACAAGAAAGTTTGGACGTGTGGTAGCTCAAAATTCCAAAAACAATTTCCGTCAAGGTGTAAGGCAGGCTGAAAGTGCTCAAACCTTATTGGAATTCCAAAGCAAAAACCGCGAGCTTGTTACTGCAGTTGTTGAGAAAATCGACCTTAAAACAGGAAACGCTATTCTTAAGATTGGGAATAACGAGGCTACATTACCTAAACTTGAACAGGTGCCGGACGAATTGCTTAAAGAGGGCGACCATATTAAAGTTTATGTTGTAGATGTTAAGGAAACCGAAAAGGGAGCCAGAATTATGCTTTCTCGTACCCATCCAGGTCTGGTAAAGCGTTTGTTTGAGAACGAAGTTCCCGAAATATTCGACGGCTCTATTGAAATTAAGGCAATTTCCCGTCAAGCAGGGTCAAGAACAAAGATTGCGGTTTGGGCTGCTAATCCTGAGATTGACGCGGTAGGCTCTTGTATAGGACCTAAAGGCGCTCGTGTAAACAAGATCGTTGACGAGCTTGCAGGTGAAAAGATTGATATTGTAAAATACAGTGAAGACCCAACCTTATTTGTAGCAGAAGCACTTTCTCCAGCAAAGGTTGTATCGGTTGAAATTCAATCTGAAGAGCCAAAGGTTTGCAAGGCAAGTGTTCCCGAAGCACAGTTATCATTGGCTATAGGTAATAAGGGACAAAATGTAAGACTTGCAGCAAAGCTTACAGGTTGGAAAATTGATATACATCCCGAAAGCGGATTTTTCGGAGAATAAAAATTAAAAGGAAGCTTTATTATGAGTGTCAAAAAAACACCTATGCGCATGTGTACGGGTTGCAGAGAAATGAAACCTAAAAAAGAACTCATACGCGTAGTTAAAACCCCCGAAGGCGAAATCAAGCTTGATACTGTCGGCAAGCTGAACGGCAGAGGTGCATATATTTGTAAGCATGCCGAATGTTTGAAAAGGCGCAAAAATCAAACGCGCTTTCCCGTGCTTTTGAGTGTCAGGTATCTAGTGAGGTTTATAGCGAACTTGAAAGGTCGATAGAAGATATTGAACAGTAAAATTATTGCTCTTTTAGGTTTTGCTTCAAAGGCAGGCAAATTGAGTTACGGTATGAACGAAACTAAAATATCACTTAAAAAAAACAAAGCAAAACTTATTGTTGTTGCAAGTGATGTTTCACAAAAAAGCCAAAAGGAAATAAAGTTTTTTTGCTCTAATAAAGATGTTAGTGTAATTACCCTTAATGATATAAGCATCGAAGCCGTGTCGAATGCTGTCGGCAGAAAATGCGGTATTATTTCAGTAAATGACGACGGTTTTTCAAATGCAATACGAGGAGGATATGCGAATGAACAATAAATATAAGATTAGCGACCTTGCTAAAGATTTTAATATGAGTTCTAAAGAGGCAATTGCTATCATTACCGAAATTACAGGTAGTGAAAAGAAGGCGGGGGCCAGTTTAAATGAGCAAGAGATAGGTCTTTTTTTTAATAAAGTAACCAAGGATAATTCGGTAAAGGATTTTAAGGAATACTTTGCAACGGGTGCAGAATCACGCGAAAAGGCTAAAAAAGCGCGTGAGGAAGAAAAAAATAAAAAATTGGCAGAGCAAATGGCTATTTTGGAACAGTTAAAGGCTGCTGCCACTGCTCAAAACGGTGAAGAATCACCTCAAAAGAAAGAAGAACCCAAAAAAGAAACAAAGAAAGCCGAGCCTAAAAAGGAAGTTAAGAAGGCAGAGCCTAAAAAAGAGGTTAAGGCAGAAGAACCTAAAAAAGAGGTTAAAAAGGAACACAAGCCCTCTGACCCTCAACCCTTTGTTTCTAAGAAAAAGGATAAGGTTGCAGGAGAGGCGCCAAAACGCGGACCTGCTGAAATCCGTCATATTGATACCAGAACATCTAATGTTAATATTGATAAGTACAATGAAAAGTACGAAACAATTGCGCCTGCAAACGCTATGAAGGACAATTATTCAAGAAAACAAAAGATAAAGCAAAAATCTCAAGATTATCGCAGACCTCAGGGCGCTAAACGCGAGACTGAGGCTGATAAGATGCGCCGTTTACAGTTAGAGCGCATCAAGAAAACACCTATAACCGTTACTGTTGGCGACGAGATTACAGTAGGTGAATTGGCTGCTGCTATGAAGAAGACTGCGGCAGAGGTTATTAAAGAGTTGTTTAAGCTTGGTATGATGGCTACTGTAAACCAAGTAATTGATTATGATACTGCTGAAATTGTTGTAACCGAAATGGGTGCAAAAATTCAAAAAGCGGTTGTTGTTACTATTGAAGAACAGATTATGGACGATACTGAGGATAATGAAGAAAACCTCAAGCCCAGAAGTCCTGTTGTAGTAGTTATGGGACACGTTGACCACGGTAAAACATCACTTTTGGATGCTATTCGTAATACAGCAGTTACCGATACTGAAGCCGGCGGTATTACACAGCACATCGGTGCTTACAGAGTAAACTGTAACGGTAATGATATTACCTTCCTCGATACACCAGGTCACGAAGCGTTTACCTCAATGCGTCAAAGAGGTGCTATGGCTACCGATATCGCAGTGCTTGTTGTTGCCGCAGATGATGGTATTATGCCACAAACTATTGAGGCTATTAACCACGCGAAAGCTGCTAAAGTACAGGTTATCGTTGCTATAAATAAAATGGATAAACCTGAAGCTAATCCCGATAGAATTTTACAACAGTTAACCGAACATGAATTGGTTCCTGAAGAATGGGGCGGAGATATTATTTGCGTTCCTGTTTCAGCTAAAACTCATATGGGTATTGATAATCTTTTGGAAAACATCTTGCTTGTTGCCGAAATGCAAGAATTAAAGGCAAACCCTGACAGAAAGGCTCACGGTATTGTTATTGAAGCCCGTCTTGATAAGGGGCGCGGTCCGGTTGCTTCCTTGCTTGTTCAAAACGGCACACTAAATTCAGGGGATATTATCGTTGCGGGAACTGCTGTTGGCCGTGTTCGTGTAATGACTAATGAAAACGGTATTGCATTGAAACAGGCAGGTCCTTCTGTTCCTGTTGAAATTACCGGTCTTGCAGAAACTCCCAATGCGGGTGATGTATTCGATGCTGTTTCGGATGAAAGACTTGCTCGTCAGTTGGTTGAACAAAGAAAACAAAAAGCAAAAGACGAACTTAACAACGCAAAACAAAAGGTTACACTTGATAACCTATTTGAAAATCTTTCAGAGGGCGACCTTAAAGAGCTTAACATTATCGTTAAAGCCGATGTTCAAGGCTCGGTTGAAGCAGTTAGACAAAGCCTTGTTAAACTTTCAAATGAAGAGGTTAAGGTTAGCGTAATTCACGGCGGTGTAGGCGCTGTTAATGAGTCTGATGTTACTTTAGCGCAGGCTTCTGGCGCTATTATCGTAGGCTTTAATGTCCGTCCTGATTCAGTGGCAAAATCTCTTGCTGAACGTGAAGGTGTGGATATGCGTATGTACCGCATTATCTATGATTGCATCGAAGAAATTGAAGCCGCTATGAAGGGTATGTTGGCACCCAAATACCGTGAGGTACAGCTTGGTACCGCTGAGGTTAGAAGTGTTTATAAAATTTCTAATGTTGGTACAGTTGCCGGTTGTTACATTACAAACGGTAAGGTTAGCCGTGATGCTCAAATCCGCGTTGTTCGTGACGGTATCGTAATTTGTGAGGATAAGATTGACTCGCTACGCCGTTTCAAAGATGACGTTAAGGAAGTGGCGCAAGGTTATGAATGCGGTATAGGACTTGAAAAATTTGCCGATATTAAGGAAGGCGATATTTTCGAAGCCTTTATTATGGAGGAGTATAGAGACTAATGGCGGGATATAGAATAAACCGAATTACCTCTGATATTAAAATTGCTTTGTCTGAACTTTTGCGCGAGGTAAAGGACCCGAGAGTAAGCAAACTTTTAAGTATTGTAAAGGTTGACGTCTCGGGTGACCTTTCTTACGCTACCGTTTATGTTAGCGCTATTGAAGGGTATGAGCAAACTGTAGCGTCTGTCAAGGCTTTAAAGGGCGCTTCGGGATTTTTGCGCCGTGAACTTGGTTCAAAACTGATGCTTCGCAAGGTTCCCGAACTTCGCTTCGTTGCAGATGATTCTATAGAACAAAGCGCAAATATATCTAAAATTATTGAATCTTTTAAAGAGGATTAATATGAAGAAAAATGAACAGAATACAGGCAGTAAAATGCTTACTTTAAAGCAGACTGCCAAGTATTTAAAAAAGCATGATAATTATGTTATTTTGACCCATGCATCACCTGACGGCGATACACTCGGTTCAGCCTATGCTCTTTATTACGGGCTTAACGAAATAGGTAAAACCGCTTGTGTTATCTGTCCTGACGTGATACCGTCAAAATACAGTTATTTTGCAAGGAAAACCGACCATATTGACGGTTCAAATGCTACTGTTATAGCGGTGGATGTTGCAGATAAAAAATTGTTAGGCGATTTGCAAGAAGAATTTGGGGATAAGGTTAATCTTAATATTGACCATCATATCTCCAATACTTGTTATGCCGAAAATTTGTATTTAGATTCGGATGCTTCAGCTACAGCAGAGTGTATTTTCGAGCTTCTTTTACAAATGAAGGTTAATATTAACGATATTACTGCAATGGCTATTTACACAGGTATTGCCACCGATACGGGTTGCTTTAAATATTCAAATGTAACTGCTAAAACTCACACCATTATTTCAATGCTCTATGAGTATAACATAGATGCACCTGAAATTAACCGACTTATGTTTGATACAAAGTCTAAAAAGCTTTTGGAATTGGAAAAAATGGTGTTGGATTCTGCAGAGTATCACTTTGATGATAAGTGCATAGTTTTGTCGGTTACTGCTGAAATGCAAGAGAAAACTGGTTGCAGCGGTACAGATTTAGAGGGTATTGCAGTAATTTCCCGTAGTGTTGAAGGCATTAAAGCGGGCGTTACCATAAAGCAGACCAAAGAAAATGAGTATAAGGTATCCCTTCGTACCTACGAGCCGTTAGATGCTTCGGAAATTTGTAAGATACTCGGCGGCGGCGGTCATAAGGGCGCTGCAGGTGCAAGTGTAAAGGGCACATTAGATGAAGTGAAACAAAAAGTACTCGATGCTGTTAAGCAAAATATGGAGGAAGCGTATGCAGGGGCTTCTGTTACTGAATAAGCCAAAGGGTATTACCTCGTTTTCGGCGGTTTCGGCTATAAAAAGATTGGCGCAGCAAAAACGCGTAGGCCATACAGGTACGCTTGACCCTATGGCAACAGGCGTTTTGCCGATATTGTTAGACAGAGCAACCACACTTTCAAGCTTAATGCTTGATGCAGATAAACGATATATTGCAAAAATTAAATTAGGCATCACTACCGATACCGAGGATATTATAGGTAAGGTATTAACCGAAAAATCGGTTAACATAACACCTGAAAAGTTAAGTGAAGCTTTAATCCGTTTTACCGGAAAAATTAAGCAGAGACCACCAATGTATAGCGCCATACAAAAGGACGGAGTCCGCCTTTACGATTTAGCTCGCAAGGGACAAACTGTTGAAATTCCCGAAAGAGACATTGAAATTTTTTCGATAAAACAGTTGTCGCAACTTGAGGATGATTGTTTTGATATTGAGGTTCACGTTTCAAAGGGTACATATATAAGGTCACTCGCGCGCGATATAGGTGAATATTTAGGCTGTGGCGCTACTCTCGCCCAATTAGAACGCACCTATGCTTCGGGTTTTGATATTAAGGATTGTGTAAATTTAGAGGATATTACACCCGAAAATATCGAAAACTTTGTTTTAAATGAAGAAATCGCAGTGAAGCATTTTAGAAGTGTAGAGGTTACAGAAAACCAAGCAATAAGATTTTGTAACGGCGGTCAGTTAAGCTTTGAAAGACTAAAGCTTGAAAATATTAAAGATAACGAGCTTATAAGGGTAAAGTGTAAGGAAAAATTTTTAGGTATTGGCTTTGCGGATATTCCTAATAATCAGTTAGGAATTAAATGTATAGTAAATTTTTTTAAGGCGGTGTGAAAAATAGAAAATGCAATAGCTTTAGGTACCTTTGACGGTATCCATTTGGCACACCAATCAGTGTTGAATTTGCCACATAATTTTGAAAAGATTTGTGTTACATTTATAAAGCCGCCAAAAATGGCGATAAACGGAACGACTGAACTTATAATGACTTTTGAAGATAAGTGCAACGCCATTAAAAAATTAGGCTTCCAAGAAATTAAAGCGCTTGATTTTTCGGTTGTTAGGAATATTTCTCTTACTGAATTTATGGAATATTTATATACTGAATATAATCCAAAATATATCTCTTGCGGTTTTGATTACCGTTTCGGTAAAGGCGGCAAGGGAGATGTTAATATTTTAAAGCAATTTTGCGACCAAAAGGGAATAGAACTTTGTGTTTGCAGGGAAATGCAAAATGAGGGAGAAACTATCTCTTCAACTTCTATTCGCCAAATGCTAAAAAATGGAGAAATAGAAAAAGCGAATTTGCTTTTACTGAATCCCTTTTGCTTTTCTGCAAAGGTAATTAAAGGGAAAAGTATCGGCAGAACAATAGGTTTCCCCACAATAAACCAAAAATATCCTGACGAATTGGTTAAGGTGAAATTCGGTGTTTACAAAACCCGCATTTCCTTTGATACAGAAGTTTATGAGGGCATTACAAATATTGGAATTAAACCTACTGTTAAGTCGGATTTTGTTTTAAGCGAAACTTATATTAAGAATTTTTCGGGTGATATTTACGGTAAAACCGTTAAAATTGAGCTTTTAAAATTTTTGCGTGAAGAAAAGAAATTCAGCTCTTTAGATGAACTTAAAAATCAAATAAAAATTGATATAAAAATGCCGTAGATTTTAAAATCTACGGCTTAATTTATACAAAATAATAATTGGTATCCCAAGCAGGAAGATAAGAAAAATGTCGCATATACATTTTATATTCAGGATTTAAACTTAAAACTTTTTTTGGTATTTCTATTAAGTCTTCGCTTTTGTGATATGCCGAAATTAGCATTTTGGGCCTATAAGTTTTAATGGTGTTTTCGGCACCCTTTATTGCATTTAATTCTTCGCCTTCAACATCCATTTTAATGAAAGAAAATGGCTTATTTAAGGAGTCAATTGAAATAGCTTCTATTTCAATGCCTTTATCACTTACAAGGGAATTGCGACCGCCCTTCATAGAAAAAATTGCTTTGCCGCATTTGTCTGAAATGCAAGCGTTTATGAGGGTTGCATTTTCAACATTTTTTTGCAGTTTTTTAAAGGTTTTAATATCCGGCTCAACTGCGGTAATCTCTTTATAATCGGGACATCTTTTCATAAATTCCAAAACAGTATCGCCATTGTAGGCACCAAGGTCTAAAAAGCTTTCTTTTTCTAATTTTAAAAAGCTCTGGTAGGGTTCATTGGCATTAACCTCGCAGTCAAGCAAATATTGAATTTTACCACTTAATTTATAGTTTAAAATATTTTCAAAAGTTTTTTTGGAAATATCATCAGCCAGATTCGAATACACCCATTCGTATTCTTTGGTTTTATAATCTTTTTCGGTGAAAAATTTATTGCCTATAACATCAACATCGGGCGCGTATAATTCCTGTTCGCTTGCAATCTTTTTGATGTTTTCAATAACCTCTGGCAGTGCGCTTCCAAAACATAGCAAAACAATCATATTGCCGTGTTTCTGTTTTAATTCCTGATAAGAAGAAATCTTGTGAGAATGAAAATATTTATTTCTAACAAAGCCGTCACTCGCAAAAACATCGCAATATGGTATGTTGTAAAAATTAAGTACGCTTATTATTTTGTCGGCGCCGTTGCCCATACCGTAAAGAACAATCGGTTTAGAGGTGTTTTTTAAATATTTCCAAAGTTCTATTTCCATACACAAAATCCTTATTTTTTTACCTATTATACCTTTATTCGACATAAATTACAAGTTGACTTTTTAAATTTATTATAGTAAAATAAAATAAATATATTCTAAGTGGGGCGCTTTATGGCAAGAAAAGCTATTCGAATAATAGTTTTAACAATATCTTTAGGTGCTTTTATTGCATGCACTGCTTATTTTATTAATCATTATCTTCAAAAAAAGAAAATCGATAATTTGCGTGAAGAGGTTTCAATTTCTTCTGAGGAGTCTTCCTCTCAACAAGAAAAACCCGAAGTTTCAGTACCAATTGATTTTGAAAATCTTCAAAAAGCCAACAGTGATATTTACGCTTGGATAACAATACCGAATACACCTGTTGATTATCCAATATTACAAAGCGAAAATGACAATGCTTTTTATTTAAATCACACTGTCAACGGTAAAAAAAGCTTGTATGGCAGTATTTATACCGAAGATTTTAACAATAAAGATTTTTCTGATTTTAATACTTTGGTTTACGGTCATAATATGAAAAACGGTACTATGTTCGGTTCGTTAAAAAAGTTTAGAGATGCTTCATTTTTTAATGAAAACAGGTTTATTATTGTATATATGCCAAACCGAATATTAAAGTATGAAATATTTGCCGCTTGCACTTGGGATAATAAGCACATTTTAGCAAACCGTAATTTTGAGGATGAAAATAACCGCCAAGTTTATTTGGACGAAATTTTCGCAGTAAGGGATGCTAAATCCCAAATAGCAAAGGATATGGAGGTTACTCCAACTGACAGGATAATAACCCTTTCAACCTGTATGGGTATAAAGGAAAACCGTTTAATAGTTTCGGGAGTTTTAATATATGACAGTGCCGAAGATTAAGCAAAAAAAGTTATTTATAACACTTGGAATAATTGTATTATTAATTTTAAGCATTATATCAAGTTATTTTATTATCATCAAAATCGGTGAAAATAAATTAAGAGACAGTTTGAGCAACTTAGATAATATATCCGCTTCAAATGCTTACGGTGACGAGGCAGATGCGTATTATAACGGCCAAGCTTATTATTACAATAAAAACCTTATAAATATACTTTGCATTGGTGTAGATAGAAATAATATTGAGAGTAAAAGCGGAAAACAGGCGGATGTTATTTACTTAATTTCGTTCGACAGTAAAACTAAAAAAGCGAATGTAATTTCAATTCCGAGAAACACCTTGACTGATATTGAAATTTATGATATGAACGGTGAGTTTCTTGATACCGAATATAAGCAGATATGTCTTTCGTATGCCTTTGGCAATGACCATAAGCATTCGTCCGAATTGATTACAAAGGCAGTATCAAGATTGCTTTTTGATATAAATATAAACGGTTATTATACGATTTTTATGAATTCTGTTGCAGAAATTGTTGACAGTGTGGGCGGTGTA
Source organism: Acutalibacteraceae bacterium (assembly GCA_045634645.1). Taxonomy (GTDB): domain Bacteria; phylum Bacillota; class Clostridia; order Oscillospirales; family Acutalibacteraceae; genus UBA737. The sequence continues at coordinate 13,565 of JAZRAQ010000032.1, read as the reverse complement.
AATGTAACCGTACCGGAGGATTTGACCGATTCAAATCTAAAATGGAAAAAGAATGCAAATATAACATTAAACGGCGATAATGTATTAGAGTATTTAACATATCGGAAAGACAGCAGTTATGACAGAACAGTAAGGCAACGGGAATTTGTGACAAGTTTTCTTTCTCAGGCTAAAAAAGCGACTGCTAAAAATCTTTCTCTTCCGATTAATATGTATAATAAATTGGCAAACAACACAGTAACAAATGTTGACGCCACAAGCGCAGTTTATCTTGCATCTGAAGTTGTTAAAACAGAATTTAACGTTCTACAAATTAGCGGTAAGGTAGGATTTGACGGAACATTTGAAACCTTCGAGGTTGACCAGGATTCTCTTTACCAAACAGTTTTAGATGTATTTTATAAAATAAAAAAATAATATAGAGGAGTATTATTATGAAAAAAGTATTAGCTTGTTTATTGGTAGTTGTTCTTGCTTTTTGTATGACCGTTATATCTGTTTCAGCAGCAACACCATCCCCAGAAACTAATGGTATTGTATCAGGCATAAAGGTTACAGACAAAAATGACCAAACCGTTTCTTTCAAACTTAATAAGATTGACGGAAAGGTTACCCAAGAGTTCCAAACCGAATTGAAAGAGTTAAAGAAAGAAACAAATGATGATACACTTAAGGTTGTTGCGCAGTATGATGCAACAGTGGCAGATAATGCCGAATTTCCGGTTTCTGTAACTCTTGATGTGTTGGGAGTATCTGCGTCTTCTAAGGTTTATGTTATGGTTAAGGAAAGAAATAACGGTGCTTTGAAGGTGTTTGAAACCACATTGCAAAAAGGTAAGATTACATTTACACTTGATGCTCCAATCGAGAGCTTGGCAATTACCACAGATAAAGCAACTGCAGCTCAGGTAGAGAAAGAAAATAATGTATTATCACCTCAAACCAGTGATGCTTCTACATTTGTAATTATTGCAGGAGTGTTATCAGTTTTAGCGTTAGGCTTTGTTTTCAAAAAAGTAAAAGCATAAGAAGATAATTTTTTAAGGACTATCCGAAAGGATAGTCCTTTTTTATTCTAATTATTAATAAGTAGAATTTTCTTTGATTTTGCCGTTTTCGTATTCTTTAACTAATGTTAATAAATCATCAATTTTTTGTTGTATGGCTTTGCCTTTATCAGTATTTTTTACTAAAATTTTATCTCTAGAAGTTTCAAAAACGGATATTTCTGAAACAATATCAACGTTATTTTTGATTGCATTTATTTTACCCTTAAAGGGTTCATGCGCAGAAATACGCATGCCCTCAGCATTGTATATAAGCGTATAACCGCCAATACCTGTGGTTGATTGATATGCTCGGCAAAATCCACCGTCAATCACGATTAGTTTACCGTTTGATTTTATCGGGGTTTCGCCGGTTTTATATTTTACTGGGATATGACCGTTTATAATATGCGCATTTTCACTCTCGAGTGAGAATTCTTTTAAAATTCTTTCGGCTAAGCTTGTGTCATTCCAAGAATTATAATAGGTGTTTTTAGGCTCAACCCATGTATTCTGGTCAGCGATAAAAATTCTTTCAAAGGTAGTGATTTTTTTTCGTCCGCAAAGTGGGGAGTTCTTTCCGCACCATAAGAACCATAAAAAGTCCTTACCTCTGCTGCGCTCAGGGGTGCCTTCTTTTGCGTAAAAGCCTTGACGCGCCATGCGGTCACAGTAATCCATAAAAGCCTTGCCCGAAAGCCCGTCAGCACAGTTGAATTTGATAAAATCTCCTTTTTCGTCTAACGGAATGCAACCGTGGAAAAGCAGGTTATTGTTAAAAATAGTGTACATTTCACCTTTTTCAAAAAGAAAAGAGGCGTGTTTTTGGAGTTTTTCGGAACGCATAAATGCATTTTTTAAATAACTCATTACCTGTGCTTCTTGCTCGGTCAACTCAAACGGATTATTATGGTTAACAGTTGGTAAATCGGTATCAAGTAAATTGTAATCTTTGCCGTCTATTGTAATTGTCCCTGACTCACGGTTGATTTTATCGAGTAGCAAGCGGTCTTGCATTTCGAATTTCGGGTTGCGCAAAATACTTTGGCCCTCAAGTTTAAATTGAATTATGCTGATAGCCTTGTGCATTCTGGCTATTAAGATATCATCGTCCTGCTTGAAAAAGTCACCGTCGGCATTACCTTTTGGCATATATCTTGAAACATCAGAATTTTTGTATTGCTCATTCGCAAAAAGTGTTAAGGCTCTTAAAGAAATACCATATCCAATTTCTATAACATCAAGATTTTTATATGTGATAGAATTATTAAGAACAGTAGCAATACAGGTTCTTGAGCCTGCGGCGGCGCCTAACCAAAGGGCATCGTGGTTACCCCATTGTATATCAATGGAATCTTCTTTCATTAAATCATCTATTATAATATCAGCTCTGGGACCACGGTCAAAAATATCTCCTACAATGTGAAGGTGGTCTATAACCAGTGATTTTATTGCCGAACAAATCGCAATTATTAATTGCTCAGCAGTACCAAGATTGATTACCGATTTAACTATGCTATCGTAATATTGAAGCCTGTTTTGTTGCTCATTCACATTGTTTAAAAGCTCTTCTATTATATATCCAAAGCCTTTTGCTACGCGGTTTAAACATTTTCTGACTTTGGATCGGGTATATTTACTGCTCACATTTTTGCAAAGTAAAATCAGTCTTTCAATGGTAACTTCATACCAGTCGTCTAGTTGTTCAATACCCTCTCTGATTTCATCAAGTTTTTCTTGTGGGTAATAAATTAAGGTTGCAAGCTCCGCTCTTTCCTTTGCGGTAATAGATTTCAAAAAAAGCATATCAACCTTTCGGCGAATAACGCCTGATGCATTTCGTCTGATGTGTAAATATGCTTCGTGTTCGCCGTGAATATCACTTAAAAAATGTTCCGTTCCTTTAGGAAGATTTAAAATTGCATTAAGGTTAATAATCTCGCTTAAAGCAGAACTTCTGTTAGGATATGATTTTGATAGTTCAATCAAGAATTTATTATCATTCAAATATTCTCTCATAAAAATATCCTCCTTAATTTAATTATAGCAAAAAAATTTAAGAAAATCAATTATTGACAATTTAGTGATGCCATTATTGTTTTTTAAAATCTTTAGATGTTATTATATAGCAGGTATTAGCACTTTAAATTCAATAAATCCGTCAGAACATTCAACTGTAATATGACCTTTATGTGAAGTTGCGATTGCTTTTGCAATAGCAAGACCGAGTCCGTAATGTTTATCATCGCTATTACGGGCGGTATCCACACAATAGAAACGCTCGAAAATCTTGGCTCTTTTTTCTTCGGGAATCGCATTACCTTTATTTATTACTGAGAGTTTTGCAAAACCGTGTTCTTTTTTTAAAGTCAACCAAACTTCGTTTTGTTCTCTGCTATGGCGAATAGCGTTATCCAGCAGTATAGACACAATTTGTTTAAGTTGTGTGCTATTACCAAATACATCGATATCGCTCGTAATGTTTGTGTTTAAAAGAAGTCCTTTTTCAAAGGCAACGCTTTCAAACGGAAGAGCTTCTCCGGCAACCAATCTGCTTAAATTGATATGTTCCATTTGCGGTATCACATTTTCGGTGCGGGCAAGGTCGAGAAGCTGACCTACGAGCATTCCCATACGCTCATTTTCATACTGAATGTTTTTAAGCCACCCGTTATTGCCGATTTCACGGGAGAGTAGTTCAGCATTTACACTTACGATAGACACAGGTGTTTTCAGTTCGTGACCCGCATCGGAAATAAACTGTTTTTGCTTTTGGTAACTTTCTTCCAAGGGGTTTACAATCTTTCGAGCCAAAAATACCGACAGAAATAAAAACACAACTAATGCAATACCGCCAAAAATCAGCGTATAGCGAAATAAGGTCATTGCGCTTTCGTTGATAACGGTATTGTCTTTAAATGCAACAAGGATATAACCATCTTTATCCGTTTTATAATAAGCAAGGTTATTTTGAGTTCCGTTGATTTTGCCACTTTTTATAATATCTTTTGCCAATTTTTCTAAAGCGGAATCGCTATGTATGGTTGGCAGATTGTTTTTTGTTTCAAGAATTTTACCATCGTAAGAAACAGCTACTGTATAGAAGGTAGACAACCTAAACATTGGTGATTCAGTAAATCCGGGCTCAAATCCGGGGTTGCTTCCGGGGAAAGGTCTGTTCGGAGGTCTCATATCGTCAAAAGAATCTGAAAACGTGTACATTTCGGCGTGGGCTTTTAGCATTTGCTCGTTTTCTTTTGACATTTCAAAATAACTTGACGCATAAATCACACTGAGTGTACCCACCCACAAAAATACAAGTATAGACATTATGGCGGCAACAATTTTTCTTCTTGATTTTTTAAACATCGTCACACCTCAATTCATATCCAATACCACGAACCGCTTTAATCTCTGTTTTAGATTCAATAAAACTGAGCTTTTTACGTGTGAATGACATATATACTTCTACATTATTGTATTCGGCTTCGCTTTCAAATCCCCAAATTTTTACGGCTAACTGTTCACGGGTAAGTATCTGACCGCTGTTTGCAATTAAGTATTCAAGGATACGGTATTCCTTTTCACTAAGCCGTACACTTTGACTGTTAGTTGAGCAAGAGAGCGTAAGAGTGGTTGTGTCAAGCGTAATATCTCCAAACGATAAAATCCCATCGGCAGAGCCAAGTCTTCGTCTGCCCAAGGCACGAAGTCGGGCGAGAAGTTCTTTAGTCATAAACGGTTTTGTTAAATAATCATCGGCACCGCTGTCAAGACCGATAACTTTATCATCAAGTTCTGCCTTTGCAGTAAGCATTAAAATAGGAGTTATAATACCGTTGGCGCGAACCTTTTTCGCTATTTCAAAACCATTCATACCGGGGAGCATAACGTCAAGAATAACAATATCATATATATTGCTTTGTATTGCAGCTAAACCGTCAATACCGTTAGAATAATGGTCAACTTCATATCTCTCAAGCCGAAGAATTTCACAAAGCGCCTCGGCCATTCTTTTTTCATCTTCAACGAGCAAAATTCTCATAAGGATACCTCCTACTATATCCATTATACCACAAAAATTTTAAAATTTATAAAAATTTTAAAAGAAGAGGTGACTGCTTCGCCACCTCTTTTAAAATATTATTTTTTAGAGCTTCCAAGTTTTACAAGCTCGTATTTTTCATCGCACATTGCTGCAACTTCGGGTGAATGGCTTACCAAAATAACACATTTACCTTGGTTTGCAAGTTCACGGAAAATATTCATAATTTCATTTTGTGTTTCAGTATCAAGATTTCCTGTGGGTTCGTCAGCCAGAATAATGTCCGGATTATAAGAAAGGGCGCGGGCAATAGCAACGCGCTGTTGCTGACCGCCGGATAACTTAAGCACGCGGCGGATGGATTCGTCCTCATCAAGACCAACGCTCTTGAGAAGTTCGATAGCTTTTTGTTTTTTGTTTTTTGTTTTATATCCAGCTACATCCATTGACAAAATAACATTTTCAAGAGCAGTATATTTTGTAATAAGATTAAAACTCTGGAATACCACACCGATATATTTGGAACGGAATGTATATTTGTCAAGTTTAGCGATATTTTTATCTTCATAAAATATTTCACCGCCGGTAGGCTTTGCAAGCCCTGAAAGGAGAGACAAAAGTGTTGTTTTACCGGCACCTGATTTACCTATAATACAGTATATTTTGCCTTTTTTAAATTCGTATGAAATATTTTGCAATACCGGTGTTTTGTCATATGAAAAGCAAATATTTTGAAGTGATAAAATAGACATATTTACACGCCCCTTTCTTAATCTCTGTTAGCAAGAATCTTTAATGGGTCATATCTCATAATAAACAGCACAGAAGCAAGACTTGCAACAACTGTTAAAAGAATTCCTATGCCGAGCATTTGAAATACAACTGTTAAATTCATGGCGGAGTTTACTTCTGTGATATAGTTTTCAGCACTATCAAACATATTCTCAAAAGGATTTTTCCCACTGCCCATATTATTTGGAATATCCGAAGGAGCTTCTTTATTTGGCATTTCGGGCATTCCTGCGCCAAAATTACCGGGACGGCCAAAGTTTTCATCCATTTGGGTTTGTTGTTGGGTTTGGCTTTCTACTTGACCTTTTAAAAGTGCATTTGTAACAGGAACGGAGCTTACTGCGCCCATTCCTGCGCCGATAATAACGGAAATCATTGTAACAACAAGGATTTCACACATAAATTGCGCAGCAACTTTCCATTTTTTCATACCCATTGCGGTTAGTACACCCACCTCGTATTTGCGCTCTCTAACATTGAAAATATTGAGCACAATGAGAATAATTGCACCGATAATGAGAATTACAACAAGGAACCAACCTGCCGTTGTGCTAAGAGTGTTAAGCGGAGTTAGGCTATTCTCAAAAGCGGTAAGGTCTAAAGATGATACGGTATAGGAATCATCAAGACCCAGTGTGCGAACTTCTTCCTCAAAAGCATAATATTTTTCGCTGTTTGCAAACACATAGGTAGCTGAGATAGAGCCGGTAATTGCGCTGTCACTTTCTCTGCCTGTATTTTCATCAGTAACGGTTGTAGAAACCTCATCCGAAGCATCAAGTATGCTTTGCAAAGCTGTAGCACTCATATAAATTTGGTTGGCGGGATCTTGGCTTTTTCCAAACATAGACATTGAAAAGTCATTGTTTGATGTGCTTGTATAAAGACCTATGATTTTAAGTTCATAGGTTTCGGTAGAGACGGATGGATTTGTAAGAATTATTGTATCGCCTACATTTAAGTCATTGTAAATAGCAAGTTCTTCGGAAATAACACATTCTTTTTCGGCGGTACCTTCCTCAAACATAGTACCCCCTTCTAAAACAGATGCTGTGCCGTCAATAAAAGCGCTCATAGAATTGTCGCTACTGTAACCAATAACCGAAAAATCAGATGAGCTGAACATCCCTTTGCCGCCACGGTCACTACCAGGGAATCCCATTCCTCCGCTAAAGATGGAATTTGATTCGCTTTCATCATCTTCAGTTTCATCGGTTACGGGTTCTAAATCATCATTACCGTTGAAAGCTGCAGTAAGTGTATAATAAAAATCTTCTACTGATTCGGCTTTTGCGTATGTTTGATATTCTTCCAAAGTAAGAGAAGAGGCCTTTCCCATATTATCTTTGAATTTGTCGCGGTCAAAACCGTCACCGCCCGGTGCTGCGCCTCCCATTATATTGTTCATCATAGAACTTCTGTCATACGATATGGTGGCAGTAATATTGAGTTCTTCTAAAGTGTTTTTTTTGGCGTTTTCAGCTGCTTGCCGAATAGATAGACCTATGCAAGCTGAAACAGCAATTACAAGTGCAATAGTGCCGATTAAAACATTACGTCCTTTTGCTCTGGTGATGCATCGAAACGCGTTTTTTAAAATGTACATATATTTATTTCCTTCCTTGGAATTTTATTCTGTATTAGTCATTATACAAAGCAACATTGAAGAAAGATTGAATAAATAGTAAATTTTCAAATTTTCACAGTCCACCGGACAATTTTTTTACGGCTTGTTCGAATCCCTATTTAATGTAAAAATTTAAAGAGAGCAATACCTTCGGTATCACTCTCTTTAAATTGGCACGCTGAAAGGGATAAATCCGCTACGCGTATTTCCTGCTTGACGACCGCTCCGCAACGCTCGCAGTACCCGTCTTCGCATCACTCAGCTACAAAACAGTTATTTAAACTGTTTTGCTTAACGCTTCGTGCCCCCTCGGTGTTCGAATCCCTATTTAATGTAAAAATTTAAAGAGAGCAATACCTTCGGTATCACTCTCTTTAAATTGGCACGCTGAAAGGGATTCGAACCCCCGACCCTCTGCTTAGAAGGCAGATGCTCTATCCAACTGAGCTATCAGCGCATATATGCTGTGGGTTGGATAATTCCACAGCAAAAATGATTATAGCATATTAAAATTAAATAATCAAGTGTTTTTTTCACTTTTTATAAGTGATATTGAAAGGTCACGGATTTGTGTATCGTCAACCTGTGCAGGAGCGCCAGACATAAGTTCACTTGAATTTGAAACCTTTGGGAACGCGATAACATCGCGCAAGGAATCACAGTCACACATAATCATACATAAACGGTCAAGTCCGATACCCATACCGCCGTGAGGAGGCGCACCGAAACGGAACGCGTCGGTCAAAAAACCAAATTTTTCGTGAGCTTCTTCATCCGAAAGTCCTAATGCAGAGAACATCTTGCTTTGAAGCTCGGGGTCGGTAATTCTGATTGAACCGCTTGAAAGCTCAACACCGTTAAGAACCAGGTCATAAGCCTTGGCAAATACTTTTTCGGGATTAGTGTCGAGATACTGAATACATTCGTCAAGCGGAGAGGTGAACGGATGGTGCATAGCATCCCAATTACCTGTTTCTTCGTTATATTCAAAGAACGGGAATTCGGTAATCCAAACGAAATTGAATTTGTTGGGAATAATGTCAAGTTTTTTAGCAACGGTTAAACGAAGCGCACCTAAAACCGAAAGACAGGTATTCTTCTTGTCGGCTACTATAAGTACAACATCTCCCTTTTCGGCACCCGCACGCTCTAAAATAGCGTTTAATTCGTCCTCTGTCATAAATTTAGAGAAAGAACAGGTGGGAGTATCTTCAACCCATCGGATAAAAGCAAGACCTTTAGCTCCAATGCCTTTGGCTTGCTCTGTCAATTTATCGATTTCTTTACGGGTTAAAATACCGCTTGCATTTTTTGCCGTAATAGCGCGTACTGTACCGCCCGATTTAACGGTATCTGCAAATACACCAAAACCGCAATTTTCTACAAGGTCGGAAACATCCTTGATTTTCATATCAAAACGGGTGTCAGGCTTGTCTGAACCGTAGTTATTCATAGCCTCAGTAAATGTAAGGCGGGGGAGAGGTGTTGGAATTTCAACATTTAAAACTTCTTTGAAAAGACGGCTTACATACCCTTCGGCAATACTTAAAACATCCTCCATTTCAACGAAAGACATTTCAAGGTCGATTTGGGTAAATTCGGGCTGACGGTCTGCGCGCAAATCTTCGTCACGGTAGCAACGGGCGATTTGCATATATCTGTCAAACCCTGAAAGCATAAGCAACTGCTTATATAACTGAGGAGATTGTGGAAGTGCGAAAAAGCTTCCCTTATGAATACGGGAGGGCACCAAATAGTCGCGCGCGCCTTCTGGAGTAGATTTAATAAGGGTTGGGGTTTCAATTTCGATAAAACCGTTTTCGTCAAAATAATCACGGGTAACCTTTGCGATTTTGTGGCGCATTAAGATATTATTTTGAATAGAAGGACGGCGCAAATCTAAATAGCGGTATTTAAGGCGCAATTCTTCATTTGCCAATGAATCGTTTAAAATTTCAAATGGAGGAGTCTCACTCTTGCCTAAAATTTTAAGTTCTTTAACTTCGATTTCAATATCACCCGTAGGAATATCGGGGTTAACCGAAGAACGCATACGAACTAATCCCTTTGCCATAACCACAAATTCACTGCGCAAAGAAGTTGCTTTTTCGAATATACTTTTTTCGGTATTATCGTCAAACGCTAATTGAACAATACCTGTTCTATCGCGCAAATCGGCAAAGATAAGACCGCCCAAGTCGCGTTGGCGCTGAACCCAACCGCAAACGACAACCTCATTTCCTATATTTTCTTTATTTAGCGTACCGCAATAGTTGGTGCGCTTTAAGCCGTTCATTATATCAAGTTTCACTGATTTTGCTCCTTAAGAATAGAATTTGCCAAATCGTCAAGCGCGTTTGCATTTATTAGTGAGAATAAGTCATCACATAAATCATCAAGCGAAACCGCGGTTTGTTCACCTGTTGACATATTCTTTATTTTTGCTTTATTGTTTGCTAATTCATCGTCACCTAAAACCATTGTAAACATAGCGCCGATTTTATCAGCATATTTCATTTGCGCTTTAAGTCCTTTGCCGCAAATATCGGTTTGAACCTTAAAGCCGGTGGCTCGCAAATCATTACAAAGCTGTGTAGCTTTTAAAGATGCATTTTCACCCATTTGCGCAATATAAAGGTCACAAGCGGAGTGTTTAGGCAATTCGGTTTTTTGGTTTTCAAGTACCATCATAAGTCTTTCAATACCCATAGCAAACCCTAATGATGCAGTGGGTTGACCGCCCATTTGGGAAATAAGACCGTCATATCTACCGCCGCCGCAAACTGTACTTTGAGCGCCGATATCACCAGAAATAAATTCAAAAACAGTGCGGGTGTAATAGTCAAGTCCTCTTACGATGTGTGGATTAACAGTATATTCAATGTCTGCAGCATCAAGGTGTTTTTTAACAGATTCAAAATGAGAGTGGCAGTCATCGCAAAGATAATCAAGTACCACGGGAGCCTTTTCGGCAAGCTCTTTACAAATAGGTGATTTGCAGTCCAAAATTCGCATTGGATTACGGTCCAGTCTGTCCTTGCAGGTGTCACAAAGTGTATTAATATTAGCCTTAAAGTAATTTTTCAAAGCCTCGCTATAGTTCTTTCGACACTCCGGACAACCGATAGAATTGATTTCAAGAGAAATTTTTTCAATTCCTATACTGTCTAACACTTGACGTGCTAATGCGATTACCTCAGCATCGGCATTAGGTGCAGAAGCGCCTATACATTCAACACCGAATTGATGAAATTCGCGAAGTCTGCCCGCTTGCGGTTTTTCGTAGCGGTAACAACCGCCGATATAGCATACTTTAAGGGGCAATGCGCCGTTAACAAGTCCCTTTTCAATGCAGGAACGGATAACACCCGCAGTAAGTTCGGGACGAAGTGTGATAGAGCGACCGCCTTTATCGTCAAAGGTATACATCTCTTTTTGGACAACATCAGTAGTGTCGCCCACGCTTCTTTTGAATACTTCGGTATGTTCGAAAACGGGAATTCTGATTTCTTCAAAACCAAAGGTGCGAGCGGTTTCAAGCATTCTGTTTTCAACAAACTGCCATTTGTAAACTTCGCTCGGTAAAATATCGTTTGTGCCTTTTACAGCACGGTTAATTTCTGCCATAATAACACTCCGAATCAGTGGTTAGTTTTAAGAATTTCACGCCATTCAAAGTCCCCACGCTCAAGGCCGTGAATAAGCATCTCTGCTGTTGCAATATTTGTGGCAACAGGTATATTATGAACATCGCAAAGCCGCAAAAGAGCACGCTCGTCTGGCTCGGTAGGCTTAGGGTCTATTGGGTTGCGGAACATTAATAAAAGGTCGATTTCATCACAGCCTATTCTTGATGCAATTTGTTGCGAGCCTCCCTGTGAGCCGCTTAAAAAAGAGGTAATTTTAAGACCGGTAGCCTCTGAAACCACTTTGCCGGTAGTACCTGTGGCAACTAAATTATAACGGCTCAAAACACCGCAATAAGCAATACAAAATTGTATCATAAGTTCTTTTTTAGCGTCGTGTGCGATTAATGCGATAGTCATTTTAAAAGTCCTTTCATATCTTTTTGGGGTGGGGAAGTAATATATTTTCACCGCAAAGTCTTTTTGAAATGCGGTCAAAAGCTTTTGTTGCGTTACCGCGTTTTTTCAGCGTGTGTTTTATTGACAAAAGTGCCAGCTCGGCTGAATGCGGGATTATGCCAATCAGTTGAAGCGAAGCCTCATCAATAATATCGTCAATATTTTTAAAGATACTTTTTCGTGTTAGTTTGTAATTGAAATTATTAAGTATAAGACGGGCTTCAAATCCTGATTCGTGAAGTTTTCGGCTTACTATTGAGGCATCTCTTACAGTGACGGGGTCGGGGAATGCCACGGTTAAAAAGAGTGTGTCCTTTGGAAGACAAGTGTAAAGCGAAAAATCAATACCTGCTGGGAAGTCGAAAATTATAATATCGTATTTTTCTTTAACATGATTTACAAAGTTTGTAAAGAGATAAGCATCTATCGTACCCGTTTTATCGGGAGCGGGTATTAAATTTATATTTGGGTGCTTTTTCGGCACATAAATACAATCGGCAATATCTTTACCTAAAAGTATATCGTTAAGGTTAAAAATGCAAGGCTCATCTATTCCTAACATTAAATCAAGGCAGGCAAGACCTTCGTCCATATCAACGGTTAAAACACTTTTACCTTGTTTCTCAAAACTAATGCTTAGACCTGTTGAAACAGTAGATTTTCCTACGCCGCCTTTACCCGAGGTAACGGCAAAAATTTTGCCCATAAAATACCCTCCAATCTAAGCTAATATTTTATCACAGCAAGCAAATTTTGTCAATCAGTCTAATACCTTAAAAGGAATATCATTCGAGGCAGAATTTTCTTCTGTAAAGAAGTAGGCATCAAGCATATCGCGGACGATAGAACCTGCTGAATAGCCCGAACTTCCGTTTTCCAAAACAACAGAAATAGCGATTTTTGGGTTATCGAATGGCGCAAACGCTATAAATATACTGTGGTCTGCCGCATTATTAACCTGTGAAGTACCTGTTTTACCGCCAACTTTAATCGGGTAGTCGCCCAAAGCGGCACGGCCTGTACCGTCCTCAGTAACCGAGAGCATACCTTCCTTAACAGCATTAATTGTTTTTTTGCTGATTGAAATTTCATTTAAAACCTCGGGATTTACAACCTCGTAGGTTTCGGAAATATCATAGGATACGATTTTATTAATAAGGCTTGCGCGGTAGTGTGTGCCGCCGTTTGCAAGTGTAGCAACATAGTTTGCGGTTTGAAGCGGGGTAAACGCATTCATCTGACCGATTGAGATTTGAAGCGTTGTACCGCCCACATTATCATTTTTAGGGTCTATCAAAATGCCCGAACTGTCGTTAACTTCAACTCCAGTTTTAACGCCCAGCCCAAAATCCTTGAAATATTTGGTAACTGTTGTGGCGCCGACTCTTTTACCCATTTCAAAAAAGAAATAGTTACAGCTTTTAGCCAAAGCATCTTTCAGATTAATACTGCCGTGATAATGCAAGCATTTAGGCTTATAATCATCGAAATAGTCGTATGTCATTACGCATTTTATAGTTTCGCCTAATCGATAGTGATTGTTTTCTAAAGAAGCAACCGCAACTGCAGGCTTAATAGTTGAACCGATGGGGTAAACGCCTTGAAAGGCTCTATCCATAAGTGGTTTTGAAGGATTGCTTACAAGTTTATCGTATTCTTCGCCTAATGTTGCTGAATCGTATGACGGATAGTTAGCGGCGGTTAAAACCTTTCCGGTATCAATATCAATAGCAACTGCACAACCTGCCTTACAAGTACCGCCCTTGCTTTGAAGGTCGGTAACCCATTTTTTAAGAGAATCTTGGGTTTTGCGTTGCAAGGTTTTATCCATTGAAAGCATTACTGTTTTTCCCGCAATAGGTTGTTTTGTAATCTCACTTGAAACAATATTGCCTTTGGCATCTAAATTATAGGTAATTTCACCGTCAATACCTCTTAAATAGTCTTCCGCCCATTTTTCAATACCGTTT
>JAZRAQ010000031.1:0-7789 GCA_045634645.1 Acutalibacteraceae bacterium | reverse complement strand
CACCGATTTCCATACGCTTTGCAGCATAACCATCGTGATAGATTTCGTCAACAATACCGGTTGCAAGACCTATTTGGTTACCGTATGATGAATAACCGTCTGCCGCAGTTGTAACAATTTTTCTTTGTGGAAGTTTACCTTGCATTGTTTCGCTAACACTCTTTAACGGGTTAGCCGCACCTGTAACGCGCATTGCGCCGTAAACATAGCTTCTGCCTGATAACGGGTCACGAATTGCACCGCCGATACAGGTAGCCGCACCGCCGAAAGGTTCAATTTCGGTTGGGTGGTTGTGGGTTTCATTTTTAAACAAAAGCAACCATTTTTCTGTTTTGCCTTCAATTTCAACATCAATTTTAACGGTACAAGCATTGATTTCTTCGGATTCATCTAATTTATCCAACTTACCGTCTTTTTTGAGTTGTCTTACTGCAATAGTTGCTAAATCCATCAGGCAAATTGGCTTTGTTCTGCCTAAATTTTTGCGGATTTCAATATATTCGTTATATGTATTTTGCAATAACTCGTCTTCAAAAGTTACGTTATCAATATTGGTTAAGAAGGTTGTATGACGGCAATGGTCAGACCAATAAGTGTCAATCATTCGAATTTCTGTGATGGTTGGATTGCGGTTTTCTGACTTGAAGTAGTTCTGGCAGAAAGCAATATCGTCCGCATCCATTGCAAGACCGTAATTTTTAACGAAATTTTCAAGACCGTTTCTGTCAAGCTGAATGAATCCGTCAAGAGTTTCAACGGTTGTAGGAATATCGTAATCAACCTTTAAAGTATCATATTTTTCGAGGGTTGCCTCGCGTGATTCTACAGGGTTGATTAGGTATTTTTTGATGGCATTAAGCTCATCGGCACTAATATCACCGTAAAGGCAGTAAACCTTTGCAGTTTTAACTGTTGGGCGCTCTTTTTGAGAAATTATTTGAATACATTGCGCTGCAGAGTCAGCTCTCTGGTCGTATTGACCGGGGAGGAATTCGGTTGCAAAAACTGTTGCGCCCTTTGTATCAATTTCGCTTGTTGCAATATCTAACTGAGGTTCTGAAAATACGGTTTTAACAGAATAATCAAATAAATCTTTTTCAATATTTTCAACATCATAACGGTTAATTACACGAACATCCTTGACAGATGAAATCTGTAAAAGACCGTTAATATTAGCTAAAACACCTTTTGCTTCATTAGCAAGTTCTTTTTTCTTTTCAACATAAATACGGTAAACCATTATTTAAGCACCTCCATTGCTTTTGCGCCAATATCTTTACGATAAAAAGCATTATCAAAATGAACAGATTCTACATTTTTATATGCTTTTTCTAAAGCTTCTTTTAAATTATCTGCGGTATCTGTAACACCAAGAACACGACCGCCTGCAGTTTTTAAAACACCGTTATCAAGCTTTGCACCTGCAACATAAACCTTATCAGCAACGCTGTCTTCAATTTCCAGTTGGAATCCGCTTTCGTATTTTTGGGGATAACCGTTAGAAGCCATTACTACGCAAGCGGCGGCACCGTTACTGAATTTAACATCAATATTTTCAAGTGTTCCGTTTGTAGTAGCCTGCATTATCTCTAAAAGGTCACTTTCAAGCAAGGGAAGTACAACCTGAGTTTCGGGGTCACCGAAACGGCAGTTATACTCAATTACTTTTGGACCGTTTGGCGTTAGCATTAAACCAAAATATAAACAGCCTTTAAAAGTTCTGCCTTCGCTGTTCATTGCATTTATTGTGGGGATAAAGATTGTATCCATACAAATTTTAGCAATATCTTCTGTATAATATGGGTTGGGAGCAATTGTACCCATACCGCCGGTGTTAAGACCTTTATCACCGTCTAAAGCACGCTTATGGTCCATTGAAGAAACCATAGGAACAACAGTCTTACCATCTGTAAATGAGAGAACAGAAACTTCAGGTCCTGTTAAAAACTCTTCAATAACAACATTGTTTCCGCTGTCGCCGAAAATTTTGTCTTCCATCATAGAACGAACGGCATTTTTAGCATCTTCTCTTGTTTCAGCAATGATAACGCCCTTACCCAAAGCCAAACCATCCGCCTTGATAACTGTTGGAATCGGAGCTGTTTCTAAATATTTGAGTGCTTTTTCCAAATCGTCAAATACTTCATATTGTGCGGTTGGAATATTGTATTTTTTCATAAGATTTTTTGAAAAAACTTTACTGCCTTCAATTATAGCGGCAGCTTTATTAGGGCCGAAACAGGGAATACCTGCATCGGTTAAAGCATCAACCGCACCGAGAACCAACGGGTCATCAGGTGCTACAACGGCATAATCAATGTTGTTTGCTTTAGCAAATTCAACCTGTTTTTCAATTTCCTTTGCGCCAATATTAACAAGAGTTGCATCTTTGTGCATACCGCCGTTGCCCGGAAGGGCAAAAATTTCGGTAATATTTTTATTTTCCTTTAGTTTTTTTATGATGGCGTGTTCGCGACCGCCACCGCCTACAACCATTATTTTCATTTATATTCTCCTTAATAAATAGGGAATTTTTCACAAAGTTCGGTAACTTCTTTAGAAACCTTTTCTTTATTTCCTTCAAAATCGTCAACAATCAAGCGAATCCAATGCGCTATCTTAACCATTTCTTCTTCCTTAAAGCCACGGGTAGTAACTGCAGGAGTACCTAAACGAAGACCGCTTGTTATAAATGGGCTTTGAGGGTCATTAGGAATTGTATTTTTATTAGCGGTAATATGAACTTCATCAAGTCTGTGTTCAAGTTCTTTACCTGTAATACCTTCTTTAACCAATTTTAAAAGCATCAGATGGTTATCTGTACCGCCTGAAACGATTTCAAAACCGTTATCATTCAAAGCTTTTGAAAGTGCAGCTGCATTTTTAACAACCTGTTTTTGATATTCTTTATATTCATCGGTTAAAGCTTCTCCTAATGCAACTGCTTTTGCGGCGATTATATGCATCAAAGGACCGCCTTGTGTACCGGGGAATACAGCCTTATCAATTTTTTTAGCAATTTCTTCATCGTTAGATAGAATCATACCACCACGGGGACCGCGTAGAGTTTTATGAGTAGTTGTTGTAACAACATGAGCGTAAGGAACGGGTGAGGGATGCACACCTGCAGCAATAAGACCTGCAATATGTGCCATATCAACCATTAAATAAGCGCCTACTTTATCTGCAATCTCTCTGCAACGCTTAAAATCAATAATTCTTGAGTAAGCGGAAGCGCCTACAACAATCAATTTTGGTTGACAATCGGTTGCAATTTTTTCCATTTCGTCATAGTCAATCATTTCGGTTTCATCGTTAACGCCGTAAGGTACAATATTAAAATATTTACCTGAAATATTAACAGGTGAACCGTGTGATAAGTGACCGCCTTGTTGTAAATTCATACCCATTACAGTATCGCCGGGTTGAAGTAGTGCGAAAAATGTTGCAAGGTTAGCATTTGCGCCGCTGTGTGGTTGAACGTTTGCAAAATTGCAACCAAATAATTTTTTAGCGCGTTCTCTGGCAATTTCTTCAACAACGTCAACACAGAAGCAACCGCCGTAATAACGTTTAGAAGGATAACCTTCAGCATATTTATTTGTAAGAACACCGCCTGCCGCTAAAAGTACAGCAGGGGATACAATATTTTCAGAAGCAATTAGCTCAATATTACCGCGTTGACGGTTTAATTCGTTTTCGCAAGCTAATGCAACTTCACTGTCAAAATCTTTTAATTGCTCAAAAAAATTCATTTATTTAATCTCCTTAATGGTGGAATAATCTCATTCCTGTAAATGCCATTGCTATTCCGTATTTATTACAAGCTTCAATTACAACATCATCGCGGATTGAACCGCCCGGTTGTGCGATGTATGAAACACCGCTTCTGTATGCGCGTTCAATATTATCATCAAACGGGAAGAAAGCATCCGAGCCTAATGCAACGTTTTTGCATGTTGCAAGGTATGCCTTGATTTCATCATCAGTAAGCGGAGAAGGTTGTGTTTTGAAATATTTTTGCCAATTACCTTCTGCACAGACATCTTCTTCGTTTCTGTTAATATAACCGTCAATAACATTATCTCTTGTAGGACGGGCAATATTATCAAGGAAAGGAAGATTTAAAACCTTATCGTGTTGGCGTAAGAACCAAGTATCAGCCTTACTGCCTGCAAGGCGGGTACAATGTATACGGGATTGCTGACCGGCTCCAACACCGATAGCCTGACCGTCAACCGCATAACAAACAGAGTTTGACTGAGTGTATTTTAATGTAATAAGAGAAATTATTAAATCACGAACTGCAGTTTCGGGCAAATCTTTATTTTCTGTAACAATATTTGAAAGCAGTTCTTTGTTGATTTCAAAATTGTTTCTGCCTTGTTCGAAAGTAATACCGAAAACTTGTTTGGTTTCAATTTGTTCAGGTATAAAATCAGGGTTGATTTTTACAATGTTATAGTTACCGTTTCTTTTTGACTTCAGAATTTCAAGGGCTTCAGGGTCATAATCGGGAGCGATTACACCGTCAGACACTTCACGCTTAATCAAAAGTGCAGTAGTAACGTCACATTTATCTGAAAGGGCTACCCAGTCACCAAAAGAACACATACGGTCTGTACCTCTTGCTCTGGCATAAGCGCAAGCAAGTAAAGAGTCATCAAGACCTTCGATATCGTCAACAAAGCAGGCTTTTTTAAGCTTTTCGGGAAGAATTGTACCAACCGCCGCGCTTGTAGGGCTAACATGCTTAAAGGAAGTAACTGCAGGAAGACCTAAAACTGCTTTTAATTCTTTTACTAACTGCCATGAGTTAAAGGCATCAAGAAAATTGATGTAACCCGGTTTTCCGCAAAGAATTTCAATAGGTAATTCTTTGCCGTTTGTCATATAAATTCTTGCCGGTTTTTGATTAGGGTTACAGCCGTATTTTAATTCAAATTCTTTCATTTTTTACTCCTTAAATTTTAAGCAATTCTTTACCGATATAATCTGCCATAATAATGTGACCCTTATCACTGGGATGGAGACCGTCGGGAAGTATTTCATTATCGGAGGGGTCAATTATACCGCTTGAGAATAAATCAATAACAGGAATATTATTCTTTTTAGTTATTTCTAAAATAATATCCACATAGTCTTTTAAATTTTTACCGTAGTGGTAAGTTTTATTTTCGTCACCTCTTCTTAAAGGGGTAAGAAATATAATTTTAGCATTTGGATAGCATGATTTAAGGTCATTTATAAGGGTATTCAAAGCACCGCAAAAAGTAAATTCATCGTTGCTGTCTATATCACCCATTTTTGCATCACCATGCCCAAAGTCATTGGTACCGCCAAAAACTACAATTGCATCTGCTTCTTTATCCATTTTTTTAGCTCTTGTGCCAAAATATAAATCAAGTTCATTTTTATTAAAGGCTGAAGTTTGTCTTGCAATTCGTGTTCCGCTTATGCCATAATTATTTGCTTTAGCTAAACCGTATTCTCTTTTTATAATCTGATGAAAAACACATTCGGTACTGCTTGTACCGTGACCATAAGTTATACTGTCGCCTAAAAAATTGATATTTAAATTTTTAAGTTCCATAATTACACCTCATTTTTATTTATAATTTTTGATTCGTACTTAGCTGATTCAAGATTTATATATCTTACAAAAAGTGAAACTTTATTTTCTTGATTGAGATTTGCCCAAAGTAGATTTGTAAAACTGTCTATATCCATATCGGGAAGTTCTAATGTTTTAGGTTCACCCTCAAAGCTTGGCAATGGGTTGCCATCGCACTGATATGTATGAATAAATTTTGCTTTGCCATTTATTGGATTTGAATAATCAAATGTATATCTTTGACATGAACTGCCATCTCCATCGGCAGATTTGAGAATTGACATAGAAAAATTCATACTATTGTTTTCAATGTTTACAATTCCTGAAATACGAGGGGTATAGTTTGGGGCATCATCCTCGAATTCACGGGTGAGAAGTGCTTGTTCAAAGGTCAATTCCTTATCTAAAAGTTCATATATTGTATCAGTCTGGTCGCCGTTTGTAACAATGGTTTTATCACCTAATACTCTAACAGGAGAATATATTATAAGATGTGGGTCGGTCATTTTTGATTCGTCAAATGCCTGAGTGCGAATACCTTCGCCATCTTCGACAAAAACTCTGTTACGGCTGTTCTCGCTTCTGCCCATTATAAAATAAGCAATAATTGCATTATTTCCATCTGCACTTTTGCCTATTATAATGCCTCTGCCGTGATATTTTAGAGAATTTAATTCGTTTACTATTGTTTTAATCTCCATAGCCGTTATTCCTTTCAAATTATTCTGTAATGATTGTTTTACCGTCTACTACTTTAATTTTATCTTGGCAAAAAAGTTTTACCGCGAGGGGAAGAATTTGCCATTCTGCCTCTTGCATAATTCTTTTTTGTAAAGTTTCAGGGGTATCGTTGTCTTTTACTTCAACTGCCTTTTGCAAGATTATAGGACCCGCATCACATTCTGCAGTAACGAAATGCACTGTAGCACCCGAAACCTTAACACCTTTTTTAAGTGCGGCTTCGTGAACATGAAGTCCGTAATAACCTTTACCGCAAAACGATGGAATCAAAGCGGGATGAACATTAATCATTTTATTTTCAAAAGTATTGCAAACATTTTCATCAAGTATAGTCATAAAACCTGCATATACTACCAAATCAACTTTTTCGGCAAGTAGTAAATCGCGCATTGCTTTACTATATGAAGAAATATCTGCAAAATCTTTTCTAACTAAAATATGTGTTTTAATTCCGTTTTGTTGTGCTCTTTGCAGAGCAAAGGCATCAGGATTTGAAGAAATAACGCAAGTAATTTCAGCGCATCCCAAATCACCGCTTTTTTGAGAGTCAATAAGGGCTTGAAGATTTGTTCCGCCACCCGAAACCAAAACTGCTATATTCTTTTTCATATTACACCCTTAAATAATTGTAATTTTTTCGTCAGATTTTACGATTTTACCGATTATATAAGCATCTTCACCGTTTTCTTTTAGAATTTCCAAAGCTTTTTCGGCATCTTCTTTTGCGACAACAACGCTCATACCAACGCCCATATTGTATGTATTATACATATCTCTTTCGGGGATATTGCCTGTTTTTTGAAGCAAATCAAATATAGGTAATACTTTAATCGAGGATTTAACAATCTCTGCACCAAAACCGTCAGGAATACTTCTTGGAATATTTTCATAGAAGCCACCGCCGGTAATGTGAGAAATAGCGCGAACCTTAACATTATCAAGCAAAGCCAAAATTGGTTTTACATAAATTCTGGTAGGTGTAAGTAAAGTTTCGCCTAATGATTTTCCGCCTAATTCAGTAACAGGGGAAGTAAGGTTGCAATTTTCAACGTCAAACACCTTTCTTACCAAAGAGAAGCCGTTTGAGTGAACACCGCTTGAAGGCAGAGCGATTACAACATCATCTTCCTGCATAGTTTTGTTATCAAGAATTTTCTTTTTATCAACAATGCCAACTGCAAAGCCTGCTAAATCATAGTCATTTTCAGGCATCATACCTGGGTGTTCTGCAGTTTCTCCGCCTATTAAAGCGGCACCCGATTGAACACAACC
The DNA here is from genome assembly GCA_045634645.1 of Acutalibacteraceae bacterium. Lineage (GTDB taxonomy): Bacteria > Bacillota > Clostridia > Oscillospirales > Acutalibacteraceae > UBA737. Next base: position 162 of record JAZRAQ010000031.1, on the reverse strand, counting down.
TTCAGCAACGCCGCTAACAATAGAAGCAATCTTTTCGGGAATATTTTTGCCACAAGCGATATAATCAAGGAAGAACAATGGCTTTGCGCCAACACAAATAATATCGTTTACACACATTGCAACAGCGTCAATACCGATAGTGTCGTGCTTATCCATTAAAAT
>JAZRAQ010000030.1:0-8984 GCA_045634645.1 Acutalibacteraceae bacterium | reverse complement strand
AGCAAAAAATAACCAACCGCTTTAGCGGTAGCTAAGAGTCCGCTTGCGGTTGGCAGATTATTCGGTGGACTTTCAGTCCTGCCAGTAACAGCGGCTTACAGCCGCAGAGCAAACTACCGGCTTAGCCGGTAGTCATGATTTTTCGTCATCCAAAATATCACGGTTAATTTTAAAACCGCCGTCAAATTCGGGAGGGATATTTGGAATATCAATGCTTGGATTATCGTCTAAAATGCTTTTCTTTTTAGACTTAGGCGTTTCGGGTAATTCTTGGGCTTTTTCATCTGATAGCCATTGGTGCAACAAAATATCACCTTCTGGATAGATGTTTTTAACATCGTGCCTGCGCTTGTAAGAGCTATACAAGAAAATATATGCGGCGAATATGAAACAACCAATGCAGGTTATTAAAAGTCCTTCTTTTAATAAGGGTGTTTGGTAGTTGAAGCGGATAACGCTTTCGCCCGCATCAACCTTTACAGCCATAAAGCCTACATTTACATTTTCAACTTCTACTGGCTTGCCGTTGACCGTTGCTGACCAACCTTTTTCGTATGGCACCGAGAAGAAAACAAGGTCTTCTTTAGTTCTTGTAACCTTCGCGGTAAAACCTTTATTGTCGGTTTTAAAATAATCGGCAGAGGTTATTGCAAGTTTTTGACAGTCTTCTCTATAAGAATCTTCGTCAAAGAAAAGCCAATTTGTATTATCTTGACCAGGCTCGTTGATATTTTTAAGTAAATGACCGTATTTTTCAATCTGTTCGTCAGTTAAAAGAATAGCCTTTAGCATTAAGTGAGCGCGGTCTTGATTTTGGTATCTTTCACAAAATTCATAATCCATATAATAATCATATGAGAAACCGTAGGGAACAAAATAATTGTTTTTATAGACATAATATCCGTTTTCACTTTTTAAATATGTGAAGCCAGAAATTAATGTTTTGTTGGTTGAGGTATCTACGAAGCTTTTACCGTCCTTACGGTTTAGAAGATACTTAACCGAAAGCAAACCACGAAGTGCACGGTAACTGGTTTCAGGCCGGCTTGCTACACTTCGTTTAATTCCTATATATTCGTAAAACTTCATTATAGATGGCGGAACTACCGAATGAAAGGCGTTTATTCCTTGATATCCTAAATACATAGAGGTATTGTCTACACAGTCATAGGTATCTATTCTGAAATTGTCGGTTTGTTCCTCTAAATAAACCTCACCCTCAATTAGTGAGTCAACAATGATTTCTTTATTATATGCGTGTGTTCTTCCCGAAAAAATGAACACATTACCGTATATGATTGAAACTATGCAAACACACGGAATAGCGATTTTGTAAAAAACTTTCGGTTTGCTTTTAAGAATATCAATTAACTGCCATAATATTACAAGGCTTGCAAGTGCAATTAGACAGGCAATCCAATATCTGATTACATAGGTGTTGTCGGAACCTTGGGTGTATAGACCGTAGGTGATTTTAGCTGTGGAATCTTTTTGTGGGAAAAAGCCTATTACTAAACTTACGGCAAGCGTTATACCAAATACCCATTTTAGTCCGTATGACCAATTCGCCTTACTGTCTTCACACATAGTAGCTGTTGCAAGGCACATTAAAAGTATTGGCATATAAAACCAACGGGCGTAATATGCGTTATTGAAAGCGTAAAATGCACTATTCAAAATCGGCACCATAGACATAAATATGCAAATACCTATAACCCTTTTTACCCAATGGCCTTTACGGGTGGAGAAAAATGTGAATACACCCACCATACTGAATAAGGGCAGCCATCCGCCTAAAGAGGACCACTTAACATCGGCGCCTGGGAAAAATACTGGACGCGCAGGAATATCGGGAGGGAAGAAGAAGCATTGCAAAACATTTGCATAAATTTGCTCTTTGCCGTACATAATAGCACCCCAACCGGTTAAAACATTTGAAAGTCTGGGGTTCCCTGAAATTGCAACAAATGTCGGCAGAAGTATAACTGCAGTCAGTAAAACACCTAAAACTGCTTCGAAGAGTATTGCGAAAAAGCGAGAAATTTTAACCTTAATTGCGCCTGAAAACAATCTTACAAAGAAGTAAATGACCGTGAATACAACCATACCGAAGAAGAAAAAGTAGTTTGCAAGCGCAGATAAACAAACCATTATTGCAAAGAAAAAGCGTTTGTTTTCAGTGATTAAAAGCTCAAGAGATAATAGTAACAGCGGAAACAATATAATAGATTCGTGGAATTGATTAAAGAATATATTATAAACTGAAAAGCCTGAAAATGCGTAGAGTAATCCGCCTAAACTTGCAGCGTCTTCTGTGCGTGTAAAACGGCGGATGTATAAATATCCCGTTAAAGCGGCACAGGCAAATTTTAATATCAAAAGAGGTCCCATAAGATATGGTACAAAGCTGTTAGGAAATAAAAGTGTTATCCAGAAAAACGGTGTTCCCCATAGATAATAACTGTATGAGGCTATAGTATTAGAACCAAGGTCGGTGTACCAGTTCCAAAAAATATCACCAGCTTTTATTGCTCGGTGTCCCTCTTGATAAAAGGGTATTTGTTGGACATCAAAGTCGCCGTAAAAGGTAAAATAACCGTCATTTGAAATCATATAAGGAATGAAAAGGCAAGCAGCTGTGAACAGTGCAAATAAAAAGGTTGAAAGAGCTTTGCTTTTTTCAGTTCTTAATGTTGATTGCTTCTGTAGAGAGAAATTCATTAAATTATACCTCTTAAAAAATATTATATTGATATTATAACATAAAATGATATAATATACAATAGGATTAAGAAAATTTGGAGTGTTAATATGCAGTATCATTTTTATGCGATGATGTCAAGAATGAAGAATATTTTTCGTTGGGGTTTAATGCGTAATACCCGAAATGAAAATTTAAGCGAGCATTCTTTAGAGGTGGCGCAAATAGCTCACGCTTTGGCAATTATAAATAACAAGCGTTTAAACGGAAATGCCAATCCCGAATATGTGGCGGTTGTAGCTATGTATCACGATACTTCTGAAATAATCACAGGTGATATGCCAACGCCCGTAAAATATCATAATGCCGAAATTAAAAAGGCGTATAAGCAGATAGAACAAGGCGCGACTGAGATTCTTCTCAACAAATTACCTGATGATTTTAAAAACGAATTTTCTAAGATATATAATCCAGATGAGCTTACAAAAAGACTTGTTAAGGCGGCAGATAAAATCTCGGCGCTTATCAAATGTATTGAAGAAATAAATATGGGCAACCGTGAATTTGAGGTGGCTAAAAGGTCAACTGAAAAGCTTATCAATGAGTTAAAATGTACTGAAGCGGATATATTTATGCGTGAATTTATAGAAAGCTTTTCCTTGTCACTTGATGAACAGAACTAATTGCTTGTAATATTACTTAAAATATGGTATTATTATTTAGATAATGTTTTAAAGGCGGATTTACTATGTGCGATAATATACAAAAAAAGAAAGTTTTAAGCTGTATCCAACCGAGCGGTATGTTAACTCTCGGTAATTATTTGGGAGCGTTAAAAAATTGGGTTAATATGCAAGACGAATTTGATTGCACCTTTGCGGTTGCAGACCTTCACGCTATTACCGTAAGACAAGAGCCTTCAAAGCTTCGCAGTCAGATTTATTCTACATACGCTTTACTTTTAGCACTTGGTATTGACCCTCAAAAAAACACACTATTCATTCAGTCGCATGTTCCTGAGCACGCAAACCTTGCTTGGTTGCTTTCTTGTAATACACAGTTTGGAGAAATGTCAAGAATGACACAGTTCAAGGATAAATCTCAAAAACACGCTAACAATGTAAATGTTGGTTTATTTTCATATCCTGTGCTTATGGCGGCGGATATTTTGTTGTACCAACCCGATTTGGTTCCTGTCGGCGCTGACCAAAAGCAACACCTTGAAATAGCAAGGGATATTGCTATTCGTTTTAACAACCTTTACGGCGATGTTTTTACCGTGCCCGATGCTTACATTCCAAAAACAGGCGCCAGAGTAATGTCGCTTCAAGACCCTACAAAGAAAATGTCAAAATCAGATGATAATCTAAATTCTTGGGTTGCAATTTTGGATAATAAGGATGATATTATCCGTAAGTTTAAGCGCGCCGTTACCGATTCTGAGGCGGTTGTAAAATTCAGTGAAGAAAAGCCCGGAATTTCTAACCTTATTACAATTTATTCTGCAGTTACAGGAAAATCTGTAAATGATATTGAAAAAGAGTTTGAGAGAAAGGGCTACGGCGACTTTAAATTGGCAGTAGGTGAAACTGTTGCTGATACATTGGCGCCTATAAAAGCATCTTACGATGAAATAATCAAAGATAAAAAGGCGCTTGAGGTATTGTACCGTGAGGGCGCTGAAAAGGCAGAACACATTGCTCGCAAAACCTATTTTAAGGCTATGAAAAAGGTTGGCTTTGTGTTATGATTTTTCCGCTTGTTGCAAACAATAAGGTTCGTTTGGCAGTTGAAAATTTTATAAATGAAAACCGAATTCCTCATGCAATTATTATTGAGGGCGATGAGGGTACAGGCAAGCACACATTGGCAAAGTATATTTCTAATTCAGTGGTTTGCGAGAATGTGGAACTTGGTAATCACCCTGATATTACGATAATTAAGCCCGAAGATAGAAAGAAAAATATTGCTGTATCACAGATTAGGGAATTAAGGGAAGAGGCTTTTATTAAACCGCATAAGGCACAAAAGAGAGTGTTTATAATTGATCTTGCCGAGACTATGAATACTCAGTCGCAAAATGCACTTTTAAAGGTGCTTGAAGAACCTCCTAAAACGGTTATGTTTATTCTTATTGTGCCTAATGCCACGGTTCTTTTGGACACTATAATTTCCCGTTGTGTTGTTTTGAGTCTTGTATCTCCTGAATTTTCAATAGGCTTAGAATATATAAAATCAATATCTAAAAAAGATGAGGATGCAATTATAACGGCGCTTAACAGCGCACAGAATAATATAGGCAAGGCGCTGAAACTCTTAAAAGGTAAAAAAGGCAGTGAAACCGAAGCTGCTACAAAAGAATTTTTGGATGCAATGCTAAAGGCAGATGGTTTTTTAATGCTTTCGGTTTTGTCAAGATTTGAAAAAAACAGAGTTTCGGCAGAGAATTTTATCAAAGACTTAAAATATATTATTATGCAAAAAATCAAGAATGATATCAACAGTGTTTACACAAAACCGTTGATGGCATTTTACGGTTTATTGACAGAATATGAGCAAAGTCTTGCTACAAATATTAATTTAAATCTTTTGTTTTGCAGTATGACAAGCAAAGCAACTGAACTTTTTGGAGGATAAGATGACAGAAGTTATATCGGTTAAATTTAAAGAAACCGGACGCGCCTATTATTTTTCGCCTGAAGGCAAAGAAGTAAAGGCGGGGGATTGTGTAATCGTTGAGACCCAGAATGGTAACGAGTTTGGTACTGTTGTAGAGGGTAATCACGAGGTTGAAGACCAAACCGTTGTAAATCCGCTTAAAAGAATGCTTCGATTTGCAAATGATAAGGACTTTAAAAAAATTGAAGAAAATAAGAAAAAAGAGCAAGAAGCTTTTGCAATTTGCGAGGAAATGGTTGAAAACCATAAGCTTGATATGAAACTTGTGGAGGTTGAATATTCTTTTGATTCTTCAAAGATTGTTTTTTTCTTTACCTCAGAAGGAAGAGTGGATTTCCGCGAATTAGTAAAGGATTTAGCCGCAAAGTTCCATGCAAGAATTGAACTTCGTCAAATTGGTGTAAGAGACGAGGCAAAAATGCTCGGAGGTATCGGTATATGCGGACAACCTTATTGCTGTAAGCAGTTTTTAAGTGATTTTCAGCCTGTTTCTATTAAAATGGCAAAAGAACAAGGTTTGTCGCTTAACCCAACTAAAATTTCGGGTAGCTGTGGAAGACTGATGTGTTGCCTTAAGTACGAACAAGATGCGTATGAGTATCTTAATTCCTTTACTCCGCGCGTTGGCTCAACAGTTAAGACAGGTAGCGGTATTGCGACTGTTATTGATGCTAATTTAATCACCGGAAACCTTATTGTAAAATCGGTTGAGGAAGATTCAATTCCGATTAAGGTGCATAGGGATGATGTTAAATTAGTATCTAATAACCGTAAACGTAAAACTGACGATAATTAACACTTGATTTTTTAAAGTTATATGTTAAAATATAATTAGCAAAGGTATGGAGGTGTTTTAGATGGCTTATAAAATTACTGATGCTTGTATCAGCTGTGGTGCGTGTGCAGCAGGTTGCCCTTGCGACGCTATTTCAGAGGGTGCAGAACGCTACGAAATTGATGCAGATAAGTGCTGCGGTTGCGGTGCTTGCACAGCAGGTTGTCCTGTTGAGGCTATCGTTGAAGACTAATCTTACATAAGATTAATTTGGGAACTGACGCCTTTGTATTTCTGCAAAGGCGTTTTTCTTTCGACAATTTTTTCGCCGTCTTAATGGTATACTTTTGGGAAAGGAGAGGACTATGGAAAACACTAAAACAATTACAACTAACAAAAAAGCTTTTCACGAATACTTTGTAGTTGAAAGTTTTGAATGTGGAATAGCCCTTTTTGGAACTGAAATTAAGTCGATAAGGCAGGGCGGAGTAAATTTAAAGGACGCTTGGTGCAATATAGAAAATGGCGAAATGATTATTAAACAAATGCATATAAGCCCTTATGAACATGGTAATCGATTTAATAAACCTCCTGCAAGAGACAGAAAACTTTTATTGCACAAGCGCGAAATAATGCGCCTTTTGGGAACGGTTAAGCAAGAGGGTTTGGCATTGGTTCCGTTGTCGCTTTATTTTAAAGGCTCACTTGTGAAGGTGCAGTTGGGACTTTGCAAGGGTAAAAAATTACACGATAAGCGAGATGTTGCAGCAAAGAGAGACGCTAACCGCGCTATTGACCGTGCACTCAAGGAGCAAAACAGATAAGTTTTTAATAAATATATGGGTGTGTAAAGGTTTCGACAGGGATTTTGAAGTATCGGAAGCGAGCAGCGGTGCGGGACCGCTATAAAATCCGTATAAAAAATTAACTAACAACAATAAAGTTGCTTTAGCTGCCTAATTAGGCGGCTCATCGAACCTAGAATTACCACGGTCTAGGCAAGGTGTCATTTTAGTGGTGAACGTGAACGGTGAAATGCCTCTTTTGCCGTCACGAAGCAGAGGCTACTAAACGCTAAAGTCGGTCGCTTGACGGTAGCGTAAGGGAATGTAAATTAGCGACTGCGCTCGGAGATGCCGGTATGAATGAATTTTTGGACAGGAGTTCGATTCTCCTCACATCCACCAGTCGAGTGGCTCGACACCAATAGACAAGACCGCTTAAATGCGGTCTTTCTTTGTATTTATAGGGAATTACGGGCGTTTTCTTTCTGAATTCTTATAGCTTCAGCATCTTCAAACTCTTTGATTTTATTCTGCAATGCTTTAACATCAACCTTTGCAGCATCTTCAAGCTGTGTTTTCAGGTCGGTTATAGTGTCATTAGCAGTTGATAATTGGTTGTTGACCTTTTCGAGTTTGTTTTTGTGCTCGTTAATGACGATGTAATTTTCATTCAACGAGCGTCGAAGGTCTTTGTGCTGTTCTTCAGGCACTTCGATGCCGATGTCTTTTAAGATTTCAAAAATATCTTTCATTTTTTGTTCACTCCTGAAATATTTTTTTGTTTGGATTTTCTCCAAAATGGAATTTACAAGCATATTTTAAAATATTTATTCTTGTTTTCTCTACCTCTGAAATAAAAATATTTTTAAATTTTTTAGGCAAAAAAATCCGCCCACGATTAAGTGAGCGGATAAAATAAGTTATTAAATTATTTTTTTGTACCTCTTGCGGTTGGGATTTTATATAGGTTTTGAAGTCACACATTATCAAGTTCCTCATAATTTTTTATTAGGTGGTAACCGTATATTTCAAGGCAATCTTCATCATATTTTTTTAAATTTGCTTTTTCTTCAGGCGTGGCTCCGTTGTCAATAAAAATAAAACCTTTTCCTTTTTTGTTATTTTCTAAGTATTTATATTCTTCGGGTATATCGTTAATTGATAATAACATATTAAGTATCACTTCCCAAAATAATTTTTATTACAGTGTTCGAAACGTCTCTTGGATTACCACTTAAATATTCGGCCACGCTTTCGGCGATAAATTCGCCTTCATCTTTCAAGCCGTAATACGATGAGGAGACAAGGGGACGGTTCTATCGTCTCCATATTGTGTTCGGTATAATATAAAAGATAGGGTACATTTCTGCACCCTAGGCAAGCGCCCGGATTTCCACCGGGGCAGCGTCTAACAACACATGCTCATCCTACATCACTACTTGCCTTTATTATTATGCCACAACTTACGAACTTTTTCAACCATTTTATCGTTTCCAAATGTTATCAGCCAGTAAGCTACCGTTTGTTATATTTACTTTTCCTAAAGTATTGATTACAATATTGAATTATGTTAAAATATAAAAAAGGAGTGATTTTATGGTTAAACATATTATTCTTTGGAAATTGAAAAGTGAGTCTAATAACCCTGAAATTAAAAAGAATATAAAAGAAAATCTTGAAAATTTAAAAGGTAAGATTGATGGATTGCTTGAAATTAGTGTTCAAACTGAATGCCTTTCATCTTCTAATGTAGATATAATGCTTTATTCTGTGCTTGAAAGTGAGCAAGCGCTAAAAGCTTATGCGGTGCATCCCGACCACGTTTATGTGGCAGACACTTTCGTCCGTCCTTTTACAGAAACTAGAAGTTGTATAGATTTTGAATTTTAAAAAATCGCCTAACTTTGAAGTGAACCCCAAAGTTTAGACAAAATTAAATATTAAATTGCTTGTGAATGAGTTCGGTATTGCACCGGGCTCATTCCTTTTAGTTTTAAGGAAATTCTTTCGTTGTTGTAGTAATCTATGTAATGTTTCAATTCAT
>JAZRAQ010000029.1:0-20239 GCA_045634645.1 Acutalibacteraceae bacterium | reverse complement strand
TTACATTTCAACAAAAAAAGAGCTTATTTTTAAAAAATAAGCTCTTTTTTATTATTCCTCTTCTTCTATCGGCAATTCACATACACCGATACGTTCAATTCTGAATCCGTCCGTCTTTAGAACCGTGATTTCAAGGTTTTCCTAAGTAAAGCAGTCACCTTCATTTACCTCGCCGTCAAGCATTGTAAGTGTCCAACCGCCAACAGTTGCTGTATCACCCTCAAAATCCTCGTTTTCGTCAATATCAATATCAAACTCATCAAAGAAATCGTAAACACGCATATCGCCGTCAGCTTCAAAATGAGTTTCATCAATGCAAACAAACTCGCGTTCAATTTCATCCGACTCATCAAAAATTTCACCAACAAGTTGTTCTAAAACATCTTCCATTGTTAAAATACCCATAGTTCCGCCGTACTCATCAAGCACAACTACCATATGGCATTTATTTTCCTTCATTTTTTCAAGTACGTCAGGAAGCGGCATTGTTTTATGAACAAAATTAACGGGAAGCATTAACTCTCTGAAATTTACCTGTCCGCCGTCAACATAATTTTTATAAAAATGATTCAGGTGAAGTATACCGATAATATTATCTGTCGTATCCTCATAAACGGGAAGTCTTGAATAAAGTGTTTCTTCGCACTTGCGAATATTCACTTCATACGGGTCGCGAATATCAATAGCATCCATATCAACCCTATGGGTAATAATTTCGTATGCTAAAACATCATCAAAATCAAGCGCATTTTGAAGCAGGTCACACTGTTCTTCGTCAAGAACACCCTCATCTTCAACGATTTCAATAATATTTTCTAAATCGTCTTCAGAAACGGTTTCGCTATCAGTAAGACCTTTTTGCCATAATTTTGAAGTGAGATTTACGATAGCCATTACAATTAAAGTTAAAGGTTTTAATACTAACGATAAAATATAAATGGGAATTGCCGAAAAAACACAGAAAATTTCGGGGATTTGTTTCGCAATAACCTTAGGCAAAATTTCACCGAATGTAAGCACCAGCAAGGTCATTATAATAGTTGATGCCCAAGCGTAATCATTCCCCCACCAAGAAATAACTATTAAAGTTGCTATTGCAGAAGATGCCATATTAACAATATTATTACCAACCAAAATAGTGCTTAATACATTTTCATAATTCTCCCTTATTTTAAGGGCAGTTTTTAGCGCAAAGCTTTCACCGTCTTTACCGAGATTTTTAAGACGTATTGGGTTTACAGAGGAAAAAGCAATCTCTGAACCTGAGAAAAACGCCGAAGCTCCAAGTAAGAAAACTATTGCTATATATCTTAATATACTACTCATTGTCGGCACCTCCTATGTCGTCCTCGTCATAGATTTCGCCAACAAGTTCTTCCAATATATCCTCAACAGTCAGTATTCCGATAACTTCACCATTTTCATCACGCACGAAACTTAAGTTTCTGCGGTGATTACTCATTTGTGTTAAAACATCGTCAATAGGCATATTTGCATTAACAAAAAACGGATAATCTATTATGCTTGCCAAAATGACGTTGTTCTTATACTTCATATAGGATTTTAAGTATTTTCTAATCTGTAAAATACCCTTCACGTTGCCGTTTCGGTCAACAACGGGTATTCTGGAGTGCTTTGAATTTTTAACAATTTCAAGAACCTGAATTTTTTTACTTCCGGTGCATATTTTAAGAACATTTTCCCATGGCACCATAACCTCTTTTGCAGTTGAATCCGAAAAATGCAAAGCCGACTTCATAAGTTCGCCGCGTTCTTCACCAAAATCCTCTTCTTCGGAAATATTTTCAACAATATCGTTTAGTTCTTCTTCGGTCATTGTAACCTGATTCTCTGTATGCTTTTTAAACGGTTTAGATGCTAAAGCCGAAATTCCGGTGAAAAAAAGCGAAAACGGTTTCAAAATCTTCATTAAACCGACTAAAAACAGTGAAGAAACCTCGGCAAAAACCTCATTGCACGAACGCGCAAAGCATTTCGGTATCATTTCACCAAATATAAATACCACAATAGTAACAATAACTGTAGAGAGAGTTACCCAAGCCGCACCTAACGGCGCTGTAATAACGGTTGCAAGGGTAGCGCATCCGATATGCGCCACATTGTTACCGATAAGCAAAACAGATAAGGCTTCATCAAAATTATCAAGTATATACAATACCCTCTCAGCACTCTTTTTGCCCTTTGATGCCTTACTTATCATATGTATTCTGTTAACCGATGCCAAAGAAATTTCAGTGCCTGCAAAAAAAGCACTTAAAATAATAAAAATTGCGAAAAGAATAATATTTCCCGCCGGACTGTCGTCCACAAAAACCAACTCCTTATTGTATATCTGAGAATATAATAGTCCATTTAAAACGATTTGTCAATATTCTTGACACAATACTCTGTTTTAAAGTATAATTTAAAAAAATATGCTCCTGTAATTCTTGCTTTGTGCCATTGATACCAAACCGTCGTTTGAAATAATCACATGGTCAATCAAGTTGACTCCCATTTGGTTCAATGTGTCTTTCAGGGTTTTAGTAAGTTCTATATCGCTCTTACTCGGAATAGCATAGCTTTCCAAATGATTATGCGCAATTATAACACAAGCGGCATTTCTCTTTAACACTGTCTTAACAATTTCCCTTACCGATACCCCTACACTTGATACATCGCCCTCTCCTACTTTATCAAAACCAAGCATATTTCCATTGTTGCCAAACGACATAATAGAAAACATCTCGCACTTAATTCCCAAATATCTGTTTTCAAGAAACCCGAGAATTTCTGTAATATTATTAAATCGGGGTTTTCCTTTTATTTTGTCTGCCTGATATTTTTTAATTAAAGGCAACATCAATTTTATTAATATAGCAGAATTTTCACCAATACCCCTAACTCTTTTGAGTTCACTTATATCTGCTTCAAATATACCTTCAACCGAACCAAACTCATTTAAAAGCCGATGTGCAGTTTCATTGGTATCCCCTCTGGGTATACTGTAAAACAACAGCATTTCCAATATTTGATGAGAAGGTGTTTCATCTGTAAAGCCATTTTCCAAGAATGCTTTGCGAACCCTTTTTCGATGGTCCTTATGCAAATCATCAGACATATCAATTTCCCTTTCTTCAGAGGTAAAATAATGAAAGAATTTAAAATAACAAAAAACGATGCAACCTTAAGGCTTGACAAATTTATCCAAAAAACGTGTCCGACACTTCCCCCTTCGCTTATGTTTAAATACATTCGCACAAAGAGGATTAAAGTCAATTCAAAGCGTGCAGAAATAAGTACAAGACTTTTGGAAGGCGATATTGTATCCGCCTATATAAATGATGAATTTTTTGCCGAAATCGAGCCTAAATACGACTTTTTATCGGCTTCTAAAAATGTAGATATAGTTTATGAGGATGAAAATATCCTACTTGCAAACAAACCCCAAGGGCTTTTGGTTCACCCCGATAAAAACGAATATAACGACACGCTGATTGCGCGTATTCAACACTATTTGTACGATAAGGGCGAATACAATCCCAAAGACGAAAACAGTTTCCGTCCGGCGCTTGCAAACCGAATCGACCGTAACACCGGCGGCATTGTAATAGCCGCTAAAAACGCCGTGTCTTTGCGTATTTTATGCGATAAAATCAAGTCCCGCGAAATAGACAAGCACTACCTCACCGTGGTTCACGGCACACCGAAACAAAAAACCGCTATACTTGAAGGATTTTTAGAAAAAAACGAGGATAAAAATAAGGTTTATTTGCTTAAAACCAAATCCGAAAATGCCCGTACCATTAAAACTAAATATACCGTTTTACAAAGCAAAAATAATTTATCTCTTTTAGAAATTGAACTGTTAACAGGAAGAACCCATCAAATAAGGGTTCATTTAGCCTCAATAGGTCACGCCCTTTTGGGTGACGGTAAATACGGCAAATTAAAGGAGGATAAAAAATTAGGCTTTAATAAACAAGCTCTTTATTCCTACAAACTAACCTTCAATTTCAAAACCGATGCCGGTATTCTGAACTATTTAAACGGCAAAACCTTTACTCTTAAAGAGGTTTGGTTTGCCGATAAATTGTTTGGAAGCGATTACAGAAAATTACTTAAATAATTATTTCCAACAGTCAAGTTCTTTATCAATACCGATATCACTTGCCTTAAATACAGGGTTTTTACCCGATTTTCTTTGCAAATCGTAATCATTAAGCGCTCTTACAACATATTTACTTAAAATAATAATCACAGGAATATTTATAACTGTCATTGCACCCATTGTAACGTCTGCAATATTCCAAAGCAAATCAGCGCTTAATCCCGCACCTACAAATATTACTAACGATGCTATTATGTGATAAACACTTAAAAATGCTTTTCCGGGTTTTCTTTTCATAATATAGAAAAAGCTTTGGTCAACGTAGAAAAGATTTCCCAAAAGGGTTGTAAAGGCAAAAAGAATCATAGCAACGGTTATAAATATCGGTCCTGCTTTTCCTAAGGTTGTTTCTAAAGCCTTTTGAACATAGCCTGCACCAGAAATTTCGGGATTAGCCTCAATGCCCGAACACATACACATAAATGCTGTAGCCGAGCAGATTAAAATAGTATCAATAAACACCGAAAGAACTTGAACTAAACCTTGTTTTATAGGATGAGAAACCTCTGCCGATGCCGAAGCATTAGGCGCAGAGCCAACGCCTGCCTCATTACTGAAAAGTCCGCGTTTTATACCATACATTAGACAAGAACCCGAAAATCCGCCGAAGATTGCTTTTAAATCAAAGGCTTCTTTAAAAATTCGCTCAAAAATTTGAGGTAGGTCTGCGATATTAAATAAAACAATTATAATAGCTACTCCTATGTAAACCACACCCATTAGCGGAACCAAAAGTGAAGTTACTTTTATAATTCTTTTGCCACCGCCAAAAAGACAATATCCTACCAACAAGGCTATGATACCGCCTATTATCCACGGTGTATATTTAGCATCATAAAACGAATAAGCAGAAAAAGTTGACTGCAAATTATAAGAAGCCAACATATTAAATCCAAAACCGTAGGTTATAACTAACAATACAGAAAAAACAATGGCAAGATGTCTTGAACCTAAAGCGCCTTCAATGTAATACGCCGGACCACCGTACCAACCGTCAGGTCCACGTTTTTTAAATATTTGTGCTAAGGTACTCTCTGCTAATGCGGATGCCGCGCCGATAATTGCAATAACCCACATCCAAAATACAGAGCCGAAACCGCCCAAGCAAATAGCAGTGGATACACCTATGATATTTCCGGTGCCAACTCTTGAAGCGGTAGAAACCATAAGCGCTTGGAAAGATGAAACAGATTTTCCGTCCGCAGGTTTTTCGGTTACAGATTTAAACTGCTCTCCAAGTAGTCTGAATTGCGAAAATTTTGTACGAACGGTAAAGTAAAGTCCGCACAAAATCAAAATAATTATCAAAAGATAACTATACAAAATATCATTCATAGAAGCAATAATTTTATCAAACATAATATTCCCCTTATATGTAATATAAAATAAAATATACCATATTTTTATTATTTTATCAATATTAATATTTATTTCACTTTACATTTATATTAATTTTTGCTAAAATAAACACAAATTACATAGGTTGGTGAAAATATGTATAATATTGGTATTGACCTTGGCGGAACAAATATCGCCATAGGTATTGTAGACGAAAATTACAAAATTATTTTAAAGGATAAGGTTCCCACCCGTTCTCAAAGACCCACAGGTGAGATTATTGACGATATGGCAAACCTTTGCAAAAGTCTGTTAGAAAGACTTAATCTGACCTTTGATAATATTGGCATTGCAGGTATCGCAACACCCGGCTCGGTCGACCCTAAAAGCGGCATTGTAAGATATGCGAATAACATTAATATGGTTAATTACCCTATTGCCGAAGAATTAAAAAAGCGTATTCCTTTAAAAAAGGTTTTAGTTGAAAACGATGCTAATGCAGCCGCTTTGGCAGAAGCCAAAGCAGGCGCAGGCAAGGGACTTCGCGATGTCATAATGATAACCCTCGGCACAGGTGTTGGCGGCGGTATAGTTATTGACGGTAAGCTTTATTCCGGTTTCAACTATTCAGGCGCGGAATTAGGCCATACCGTTATTGAATTTGGCGGTAAGCCTTGTACTTGCGGCAGAAGGGGATGTTTTGAAGCATACAGCTCGGCTACAGGACTTATTAATATGACAAAAGAAAAATTAGCCGTAACCAAAGATACTATTATGTGGGATATGGTTAATGGTGATATTAATAATGTCAACGGACGTACCGCATTTGACGCTTCCCGTAAAAATGATAAAGCAGGTAAGGAAGTTGTTGAAAAATACATTAACTACTTGGCTTGCGGCTTAAGTAATATGATTAACATCTTCCAACCCGAAGTTTTATGTATAGGCGGCGGCGTATGCGGTGAGGGTGACTATCTTTTAAATCCCCTTAAAGAACTTGTAAAGCAAAACACCTACGGTTATGCTACACAAGAAATAAATACCACACTCAAAATTGCCGAATTAGGTAACGATGCAGGTATTATCGGTGCTGCATCACTCGAATAATTAATATAAAAAAGCACTCATACGAGTGCTTTTTTGATTTTAAAACTGCAAAATCAGTTTCCTTTAAATACGAAAATCTTACTGAAGAAATAATTTAAAATAATAACCAATATATTGGAAAGGAACTTCCATAACATTGAATTCCAATCTAAAATATCAACCGCAACAAACATTATAGCTAAATCCATAAAGCCTGTTAACAAGCGGCACATAAAAAATGCTGTTATTTCTTTTAGTAAACCTTTAAACTCTTTTGTTTTACTGTTAAAAACAAATTTACGGTTTGTCACATAAGCAAATAAAACAGCAATTACCCAGGATATTGCCGTGCTTAATACATTACTAACATTTAAAATTTCAAAAAATATATAATATGATGCTATATTTACTACGGTAGTAAGAACACCGAAAATTATATAAAAAATTTCAGACTTGAACTTTAAAAATATATCTTTAATTATTTTCATTCTATTTTACACAACCAATCAAAGAAGATTTTCACTATTCCATTATTATACATAAGTTGTATTTTGTCAATAGAGCAAAAGGTAAAAGTGCGAAGAAAGGTTGATTTCTCCGCACTTTTTTGGCGCGCCCAAAGGAATTCGAATCCCCGACCTTCCGCTTAGGAGGCGGACGCTCTATCCAACTGAGCTATGGGCGCATATATTTATAAATAAAAAACCCAATGCAATTTGCATTGGGGTTTGGTGCGAGTGATGGGACTTGAACCCATACGTCGTGGACACACGCCCCTCAAACGTGCCTGTCTGCCTATTCCAGCACACTCGCATACATTGCCGCTCAACTGAGCGCCCAATTATTATAACAAAGTGTTATTTACTTGTCAATAAAAATTTTTTATTTTTTAAATTTAAAATTTTTATGGAAATTTGAGGACACATATAGTATAATATATTTAATAATATCTAACGAGGTGCATTATGAAAAAATATGATTACCTATTAGTCGGCGCGGGATTGTTTTCAGCAGTCTTCGCCTATCATGCAACCAAGAATGGTAAAACATGCTTAGTGCTTGAAAAACGCAATCATTTAGGCGGTAACATTTACTGCGAAAATTTACATGGAATAAATGTCCACAAATACGGCGCGCATATTTTCCATACCTCTATTAAACGCGTATGGGATTTCGTGAATTCTATTGCCGAATTTAACCGTTACACAAATTGTCCTGTTGCAAATTATAAAGGCGAAATGTATAACCTACCCTTTAATATGAACACCTTTAGTAAAATGTGGGGTATCAGAACACCAGACGAAGCTAAAGAAATAATCGAAAAACAACGCTCTACTATAAAGGGCGAGCCTAAAAACCTTGAAGAACAGGCAATCAGCCTTGTTGGACAAGATATATACGAAAAACTAATTAAAGGCTATACCGAAAAACAGTGGGGCCGTAGTTGTGCCGAGCTTCCGTCCTTTATAATTAAGCGTTTGCCTGTTCGCTATACCTACGATAACAACTATTTTAATGACCGTTATCAAGGCATCCCTATCGGCGGATATAATGTCTTAACCGAAAGGTTGTTTGAAGGTTGTGACATTATGCTGAATACCGATTATAATGCCGACCGTGAGAAATTCAACGCTATGGCGAACAAGATACTATATACCGGTACGCTTGACTCTTTATATGATTACTGCTATGGTAATTTGGAATATAGAAGTTTGAGATTTGAAAACGAAACACTCGACTGTGAAAATTACCAAGGCGTTGCGGTTGTAAACTATACCGAGCGCGAAATTCCCTACACAAGAGTCATTGAACACAAACATTTTGAAGATGCAAAGAGTGATAAAACAGTAATCACAAAAGAATATCCTACCGATTGGCAAGAAGGTATGGAACCTTATTACCCCGTTAATGATGATAAAAACGCTGAACTTTTTGCAAAATACAAGCGAAAAGCGGATAATGAAAAAAATATGCTATTCGGAGGCAGACTTGCTGAGTATAAATACTACGATATGGACAAGGTTATCGAAAGTGCATTACAACTAGTCGATAAGGAGTTTTAATATGAGTGACGTTAAAATAAGTATTATAATGCCTGTTTACAAGGTTGAGGATTATGTCGGAAAGGCTATTGAAAGTATCCAAGCTCAAACCTTTACTGATTGGGAATTTTTAATCGTGGACGACGGCACTCCCGACAGAAGCGGCGAAATTTGTGATGAATATGCTAAAAACGATAGCAGAATTCAAGTTTTTCATACCGAAAACGGCGGTGCACCAACTGCCAGAAATATCGCTATTGAAAAAGCAAAAGGTAAATATTTCTACTTCTTGGACTCTGACGATTGGGCAGAACCAACAATGCTTGAGGATATGTACAATTTAGCCGAACGTGACAATGCACAGTTGGTAGTTGCGGGTTATTTTATTGATACTTATTATAGCGATACCGAATACCGTACTGACAATTTGCTTGTGGACGATATTGTTTATACTAATTCTTCAGATTTTCGCAAAGACGCGCACAGACTTTTCGATAAAAACCTCTTATACACCCCTTGGAACAAGCTTTTCAGAGCGGATTATATTTTGAAAAATAACATCCGTTTTAAAAAGACTTTGTGGGACGATTTCCCCTTCAATTTGGATGTTTTGCGAGATATTGAGCGTGTAAGCGTAACATCAAAACAGTATTATCACTTTATGCGCAAACGCGCCGAAAGCGAAACTGCAGCATATAGACCTAATATGTACGAAAAGCGCGAAGAAGAACACGGTTGGATGCTTGATACCTATAAACATTGGGGTGTTGACTCTCCCGAAGTTAAGGAGTTTTTAGCAAGAAGATATATTGAACGATTTATAGGCTGCGTTGAGAATCTAACAAATCCAAAATGTACGCTTTCCACAAAAGAAAAACGCGCAAAAATTAAGCAAATGCTTAATAACGGCACAACCTACAATGCGGCAAGAACTGCAAAACCGCGTTCAAAATATATGAAAATTATGCTTATTCCGATAAAAATGAATAATGTTACATTAACTCTTTTAGAGGGTAAGGCAATTTCATTTATTAAGTGCCGCAGCACAAAAATTTTTGCAAAACTAAAAGCAAACAGATAAAACAAAAAGGTGTTTCAAGTAAATCTTGAAACACCTTTTTTATTTACTTTAGAAAGCCTTATTCTTCGGGCATTTCCCAGTTATGCCATACTGCCTGAACATCATCATTTTCTTCAAGCATATCAATCAATTTTTCCATTTTAACTATCATATCGCTGTCATCAATTTGTGACATTGTTTGAGGTACATAAGCAACCTCTGCCGATACGAAATTATAGCCCTTTTCTTCCAAGGCATCACGAACAGTACCTAAATCATTAGGTGCGGTAGAAATTTCAAAAATTTCACCGTCAAACTCAAAATCATCAGCGCCAGCTTCGAGCGCATCTTCCATAACCTTGTCTTCATCTAACGCGTCTGCTTCAATAATTATTATACCCTTGCGGTCAAACATAAACATTACCGAACCCGACTGACCTAAATTACCGCCGCATTTATCAAAATAATGGCGCATTTCTCCTGCGGTACGGTTTCTGTTATCGGTCAAGGTTTCAACCACAACTGCCACTCCGCAAGGACCGTAGCCCTCATAAATCAGTTCCTCATAATTAGCGCCGTCACCCTCGCCTGCTGCTTTTTTAATAATTCTTTCAATATTATCATTCGGCACATTTGCCGCCTTTGCTTTAGCGATAACATCCTTTAGTTTACTGTTTTCGTTAGGATTTGCACCGCCCGCTTTTACAACAACTGCAATTTCTCTGCCTATTTTTGTAAAAATCTTTGCCTTTGCGGCATCGGTTTTTTCTTTTTTGCGTTTAATATTACTCCATTTACTATGTCCTGACATAATATCAATCCTTTCAATGCACTATTTTAGCACAATTACCTATTTTGTTCAAGGGCAATTTCTATTATTCTTTCAATATCTGAAATACTTGAAATCTCCCCGCACATCCGCCTTAAATTAGCCGCAGATTTAAGTCCGGTCATATACCAGGCAGTATGCTTCCTCGACTCTAAAATTGCGATATGCTCGTCCTTATATTTAGTCATTAATCCCACCTGTTTTAATAATACCTCAAACTTCTTTTCAAGGCTTACAGGTGTATAACTTTCTCCCTTTAAATAGGCGTTGATTTCACTGAAAATAAAGGGGTTTCCCTGTGCGGCACGACCCACCATTACATAATCGCAACCGGTGATTTCATACATTTCTTTGGCAGATTTTCCGTCAACAATATCTCCGTTTGCAACAACAGGGATTTTAACCGCTTTTTTAACCTCGGCTATGGTTTTTTTATCAACACTTGGAGCGTACATTTGCTTTCGTGTTCTGCCATGCACAGTTATCATTTTAGCACCTGCATTTTCGCATCTTTTAGCCATTTCAACCGCGTTGATACTGTCAGAATCCCACCCTGTACGCATTTTAACAGTAACGGGTAAATCAACTGCTTTCACAACACTTTCAACTATTTTTTCTGCTAAAACTGGGTCTTTCATAAGCGCGCTTCCGCCACCGTTTCCCGCAACCTTTGGAGCGGGGCAACCCATATTTATATCGATAAAATCGGGTGAAAATTCCACCGCTTTTTTAGCAGCCAACGCCATAGTCTCAGGGTCGCGTCCAAATAACTGCGATGCTATAGGTCTTTCGGCATCAAAACACCCTAAAAGTGAATAGGATTTTTTATCTCCTAACGACACACCCTTTGAGCTTGTAAGCTCACCTACCGTGAACCCCGCACCATACTCAACACATATTTCCCTCATAGCTCTGTCGGCAACACCCGCCATTGGAGCCAGAGCGGCAAAACCTTTAATTTCAATATTTCCAATCTTCATAAAAAGGATTATACCTAAAAATATAAAAACTGTCAAATTTTTTATAAAAATATGGTGACATATTAATCAAATAGTGGTATAATCTATTATATATATGAAGAAATGGGAGTTTTGTGTTTTGAAGCTACTTGTGATTGACGGTAACAGTCTTATAAACCGTGCTTTTTACGGTATAAAATTATTAACCACCAAGGACGGTCAGTACACAAACGCCGTTTACGGTTTTATAAATATTTTGCACCGATTGCAAGAACTTGAAAGCCCTGACGGTGTGGCAGTAGCATTTGATTTAAAAGCGCCGACCTTCCGCCATAAAAAATATTCCGAATATAAAGCCGGCAGAAAAGGTATGCCCGAAGAATTACATTCCCAAATGCCGATTTTAAAGGAATGGCTTACGCTTGCAGGTCACACCTGCATTGAATGTGAAGGTTACGAGGCAGACGATATTTTAGGTACCCTTGCTTTTGCTTGTGAAAACAGCGGAAACTCTTGCGTTATTTCAACGGGTGACCGTGATTCCTTGCAATTGATATCTGACAGTACAAGAGTTTTACTTGCTGCTACAAAAATGGGCAAGCCCGAAATTATAAATTACGATAAACAAGCTTTGTTTGAAAAATACGGCCTTTCCCCAGAGCAAATGATTGAACTAAAAGCATTGATGGGTGACTCGTCTGACAATATTCCGGGCGTTGCAGGTGTTGGTGAAAAAACCGCAACCGACCTTATAACCCGTTTTGGCAGTATCGACAACATTTATGAAAATCTCGATACGCTTGATATTAAAGACAGTGTCAGAAATAAATTACAAATCGATAAAGACTCTGCATTTTTAAGCCGTGAATTAGGCACAATTTGCAAAACTGCGCCAATAAATACAAATATCGAGGATTACAAAACCAAACCTGCCAACTCGCAGAAATTAGCAAGACTTATGACAAGACTTGAGTTTTTTAAGTTAATGGAAAAAATGAACTTAAAACCAACTGCTACTGTCGAAACCCAAGAAACCACCTCTAAAACAGTTACTTTTACAAACGACATAGTTTTAGGTGACACCGCGATTATTTACTCTGAAAACGGCGAATATGCAGTTGTGTCAGACAATAAGGTTTTCAAGTGTGATGAAAAATCCTTAAACGAAATTTTAGAAAACAAAAATATTTCAAAAAAAGTTTACGATTACAAAACTCTTTATAAACAGTTTTCGGGTATTGTTAATATAGAATTTGACGCTTTGCTTGCAGGTTATCTTTGTAACCCCTCGGCTTCGTCCTATGCTAGTGACAGGTTAGCTCAAGAATATTCTGCCGTTTTACCCCAAATTATCGGCAGTGATGATGAAATAATAAAAAATGCCTGCTTATTTGCAGACACTTGCGATAAACTTTATAAAGAACTTGAAAAAACCGAGCAGTTAAAACTTTTAAAAGAAATTGAAATACCGCTCGCTAAGGTTTTAGGCGATATGGAACTCAAAGGCTTTTTGGTTGATAAACAAGGATTACAAGAAATGTCGCAAGAATTGGCAGAGCGTATATCTGAAATAGAATCCGAAATTTACGCCCTTGTAGGTTATGAATTCAATCTCAATTCGCCAAAACAGTTAGGCGTTGCTTTATTTGAAAAATTGCAGTTGCCCGCTAAAAAGAAGACAAAAAGCGGCTACTCAACCAACGCTGAAGTTTTGGAAGAATTAAAGGATAAGCACCCCGCCGTTGCATTATTGCTTGAATACAGGCAGTTGGCAAAATTAAAATCCACCTATACTGACGGTTTGCAAACCTGTATCGCAGAAGACGGCAGAATTCACACTACATTCAACCAAACCGAAGCGAGAACGGGCAGAATCAGTTCGCTGGAACCGAATTTGCAAAATATTCCCGTTCGCACCGCTCAAGGAAAAAGACTTCGTGAATTTTTTATTGCCGGTGACGGTAAAGTTTTGGTTGATGCCGACTATTCGCAAATCGAATTAAGAGTATTAGCAAGCATTTCAGGCGATGAAAATATGATAAACGCCTTTAAAGCAGGAGTCGATATCCATACCGCAACCGCATCCCAAGTTTTCGGTTTGCCAATTGATATGGTAACACCTGTGCTTCGTAGCAGAGCAAAGGCGGTAAACTTTGGTATTGTTTACGGAATAGGCGCTTTTTCACTTTCAAAAGATATCGGCGTGACGCGCAAAGAGGCTGACAGTTATATTAAATCCTATCTTGCAACATATCCTAAGGTTGCAAAATATATGAAAGATACAATAACAGATGCCAAACAAACGGGTTATGTCACCACACTTTTCGGCAGAAGACGGTATTTGCCCGAACTTTCAAGCTCTAACGGAATACTTCGAGCATTCGGTGAAAGGGTTGCAAGAAACGCGCCAATCCAAGGCACAGCAGCTGATATCATTAAACTTGCTATGATAAAGGTTTTTGAAACATTAGAAAAAAAGGTCCCCTCCGCTAATCTTATTTTACAAGTGCATGACGAATTGATTGTCGAATGTAATGAATGTGACGCTGAGACCGTTTGTGATATTTTAAAAACTGAAATGGAAAATGCAGTAAAAATGAATGTAGACCTTATTGCCGATGCTAATTTCGGCAAAACCTGGTTAGAAAGTAAAGGCTAATGAATATTTTATTTATTTGTACGGGTAACACCTGCCGAAGCCCTATGGCAGAAGGCTATTTAAAAAGCAGAGGCTTTTCAGTTTTAAGCCGCGGACTTTGCGCTGATTCTTTGCCTGTGTCAGAAAACAGCAGAATTGCAATGCAGGAAATCGGCATCGATATTAGCAAACATATATCCAGACAAATCACACAAAAGGACATAAAGTGGGCAGATAAAATTATTTGTATGTCCCAGTCCCACGCAGACGCCTTAAAAAATGTTTGTGAGTGTATAGTTTTGGGTGGCGGCATTTCCGACCCATACGGTATGGATATAAATGCCTACCGCCAATGCCGTGACCAAATCATAACCGAAATTAATAAACTTTTTTCACTTGAAATTATATTAGCCGACCAAAGCCATATAAAAGCTATTGCCGAACTCGAAAAAGCGTGCTTTTCTACTCCTTGGAGTGAGAAAACCTTAATTGACGCAATGCAAAACGGTACAAAATTTTTTGTTGCAATAAAAGACGGTAATGTTTTAGGCTATATTGGAATTTCGGTTATTTTGGACGAATGTTACATCACCAATGTTGCAGTTTTTGAAAATTACCGCAAACAAGGTGTTGCAAGCGCAATATTAACTTATTTAATGGATTTTGCAAAAGAAAATCGTCTTTCATTTATATCTCTTGAAGTGAGGGAAAGCAACCTAAACGCAATTTCACTTTACAGCAAATTTCGATTTGAAAAAGTTGGTATTCGTAAAAACTTTTACGAAAGTCCAAAAGAAAATGCAATTATTATGACTAAAAGGTTTTGATATATTTTGAAAATATTAAGTATTGAATCTTCTTGTGACGAAACCTCGGTTGCGATAGTTGAAGACCGCACAGTGCTTTCGAACATAGTTGCCACTCAAATAGAAGAACATAAAATTTACGGCGGTGTTGTACCAGAAATCGCATCCCGCCGACATACCGAAGCAATATCCCAAACCTGTAATGAGGCTTTAGCCCAAGCAGGACTTGAATATAAGGATATTGATGCTATAGCGGTTACATTTGCTCCCGGACTTATCGGTGCGTTGCTTGTAGGAGTAAATTTTGCAAAAGCATTGGCTTTAAGCCTTAATGTGCCTCTTATCCCCGTTCATCATTTACGCTCGCATATAGCGGCAAACTATTTAGCGCATCCCGATTTGAAACCTCCGTTTTTATGCCTTTTAGTGTCAGGCGGTAACACCGTAATAGCAGAGGTTAATGATTACACCGACTTTAAAATTTTAGGCGGTACAGCAGATGATGCCGCGGGTGAATGCTTTGACAAAACTGCTAGGTGTATGGGTCTTGCCTATCCGGGCGGAGTTAATCTTGATAAAATCGCCACAAAAGCAGATAATAAAAAATATCCGCTTCCCTTTCCAAAGGTTAGCACAGGTGAATTGGATTTTAGTTTTTCAGGTCTTAAAACAGCAGTTTTAAATTTAGTGCATAACGCAAATCAAAAGGGCCAAGAAATTGATGTTCCAGTTATTTGCGCTACTGTAAGAGAACGTGTTTGCGATATGCTGATTAAAAATACACTTAAAGCTGTAGAAAAAACCGGATATAAAACGGTTGTTATGGCAGGCGGTGTATCTGCCAACAGTGAACTTCGCCAAAGAATGCAAGAGGAATGTGATAAAAGAAATATCCATCTTTACTATCCTCCACTTAAATATTGCGGAGATAACGCCGCAATGGTTGGCGCCCAAGCAATTTATGAATTCAAAAACGGTAACATTGCCGGTACAGATTTAAACGCAACCGCAACGCTACCGATTGACTATAGATAACTAAAGGAGTTTGTTATATGAAAAAACTGCTTTTAATTGTAAACCCTTGTTCAGGCAGAGCAAAAATGCACACCGAACTTTTAAAGGTAATAGAAATTTTATCTGCCGCAGAGTTTTCGGTTACAGTTTACCCTACAAAGTATAAGGGTGATGCCACCCGTTATGTATCAACACTTTCTAACAATAATTTTGAAAGAATTGTCGTTTGCGGCGGTGACGGTACTTTAAACGAGGTTATAACAGGACTTATGAACGCAGGTCTTAACATAAAATTAGGTTATATTCCATCAGGAACGCTTAACGAATGGTCAAGCGGACTTGGAATTTCCCGTAACATTGAAAAGGCTGCTACAGATATTATAAACGGAGTTGAAACTAAACTTGATATAGGCAAATTCGAAGACAAATATTTTTCATATACCGCTTCCTTCGGTGCCTTTACATCGGCTTCATATTCAGCCCCGCAAGATGTTAAAAATGTTTTGGGACAAACCGCATACTTTTTCGAGGGTATAAAGAGTCTTGGCGCAATTAAACCATACAAATTAAAATTCACATACGAGGGCGGAGTTGTTGAGGGTGACTTCCTATTCGGCGCCATTTCGAACTCTCTGTCTGTAGGCGGAATTGTTAAATATGATAAAAAAGCTGTTGAATTAAATGACGGTGAATTTGAAGTTTTACTTATAAGAAATCCTGATAACATCTTAAAACTTCAGCCTTTAATTGACGGTATTTTAAAACGCGACTTCAGCCGCGAGGGTATGAATTTCTTCCGCACTAAAAATTTAACTATTGAAACCGACCAAGAAATTTCCTGGACTCTTGACGGCGAATATGCTGAAGGTGAGCCAAAATTATCGGTTCAAAATTTACACAACGCAGTTACCTTTATATTACCAAAATAAGAAACGGAGAAAATTATGTTTACAAGAGATATTGGTGTTGACCTTGGCACTGCAAATACATTAGTTTGTCTAAAGGGAAAAGGAATTATTATGAGAGAGCCTTCTGTCGTGGCTTATGATATCAGAAACGATGCTGTAAGGGCCGTAGGACAAGAAGCAAAGGAAATGATTGGCAGAACACCCGGTTCTATCGTAGCGGTTCGTCCTTTAAAGGACGGTGTTATCGCCGACTTTGATGTTACCGCAGCAATGTTGAAGCGTTTTGTAAGACAAGCCTTAAAAGGTTCGTTCTTTTCGCGTGTTAGAATGGTGGTTTGTATTCCCGCCGGCGTTACCGAGGTTGAAAGCCGTGCGGTATATGACGCCGCAAAGCAAGCGGGCGCTACCGATGTTGATTTGGTTGAAGAACCAATGGCCGCCGCAGTAGGCGCGGGCCTTCCCGTTTGGGATGCCGCAGGAAATATGGTAGTTGATATCGGCGGCGGTACAAGTGAGGTTGCAGTTATTTCTTTAGGCGATATTGTAACCGCTCAGTCAATCCGTGTTGCAGGCGACGATTTGGACGAATCCATAATCAACTATGTACGCAAAAAGCATAATTTGCTTATCGGTGAGCGCACTGCAGAACAAATTAAAATAGAAATCGGCTCTGCCAAGCCTTATGAAAATGAACAAAGCATTGAAATCAAGGGCAGAAACCAAGTGGACGGTCTTCCTAAAAATGTAATAATCTCTGCCGAAGAAGTGCGCGAAGCTATGTCAGATACTATCGCGCATATAATAGAAACAATTCGCTTAACACTTGAAAAAACTCCGCCAGAATTAGCAGCAGATATTATTGACCGCGGAATAACTCTAATGGGTGGCGGAGCATTGCTTCGCGGGTTAGCAGAGCTTATTGCCGAAGAAACAGGTATGCCTGTAACCGTTGCAGCAAATCCGCTTGACTGTGTAGTATTAGGTACCGCAAAGCGCCTGGAAGCCAACAGCGGTTTTGATAATTACACCTTCCGCAGAGGCAAAAGATTTAGATAACAACTTCAAAAACAACACTATTGGAGGTTTAAAATGCGATTTTTCTTTCGCAGTAAGCAGTTTAAAATTATGCTCGTAATTTTAATTTCGCTTATAACTGTTTCAATAATTTTCTCAATAATAGGCAGTAAAATTTCACCCGGCTCTAATATTGCCGGCACTATCACTGCGCCTATCCGCTCGTTAGCAACATCTGTTTCAAATGCAATCTCCGATTTCACAGCCGCTTTTAACAATTCAAATAAAATTGCACTTAAAAATTCAGAATTAGAAAGTGAAATAAATGATTTGCGTGAAAAACTTGCGGAACACGACAAGATAACTGCAGAAAATGAATTCTATAAAAACTATCTGGAAATCAAAGAGAAAAATCCCGATTTCAAATTTACTCCCGCAACTCTTATTTCAAGAGATGCTTCGGATATTTATAATGGCTTTATTATAAATCAAGGCTCTGCAAACGGAATTTCAGCTTATGACCCGGTGATTACAGATGCAGGACTTGTGGGATATATAAGTGAAGTCGGTCTTACCACTTCAAAAGTAACTACTATTTTAAGTTCTGACTTTACAGCCGGCGCGCTTGATAACCGTACCAATGATTCGGGTATAGTTTCGGGTTCGCTTGAAACCGCAAAACAAATGCAAACTAGCTTTAAAAACCTTTCCCGCTCATGCACCATTGCAATCGGTGACTATGTTGTAACTTCGGGTGAAGGGATTTTCCCAAAAGGCTTACTTATAGGCACGATTAAATACATTGGCAACGATAAATATAACACCTCAATTTATGCGAATATTGAGCCCTTCGCAGATATAGATAACTTGCGTAATGTTATGGTAATTACAGAATTTGAAGGTCAGGGCAATATATTGTCCAAAAACGGTAAGTAATATGAACAAAAAAAGACATCCGTTTATTTTCATTTTCAATATACTTATATTTTTTATCCTCATTTTATTACATTACACCGATAACTTCGCTATCAACATAAACGGCATTTCCCCTCTTTTAGTTTTGCCTCTTTTAACCGCCTTCTCGATATTTCATTCTCCGTTAGTATCGGCGGTTACGGGTATGCTTGCTGGTATTTTTATGGATGCTGTCACAATCGGTTCTTACTGCTTTAATGCAATAATTCTGCTTTTATTAGGTTGCGCAGTTTCGTTAACTTCTAATAACCTTTTTAATAAAAATATTTTCTCTGCTGTGGTTTTATCGATTATAGCAGGCTTCATATACCACATGGCTCAATGGTTGTTTTTTTATACATTTACAAAAACGCTGGAAGAAAGTCTGACATTTCTTTTAAAATACGCAATACCCTCAGCTATACTCGGCGCGGTATTCATTTTTCCTTTTTACTATTTATATAAACATTTTGATAAAATTTCATCTAATTAGAAAGGATTTTAAAATTGCCTTTTAAGAAAAAAAGTCAAGTAGAGATAAGCGTATTATCCGTTTTGCTTGTAATTTGTCTTTTGGTTTTAACAGCTAGAAGTTATTTTATACAGGTAATAAACGCTTCCCAATATACCGGAATAAATAAAAACGGTACTGCATCTTCCAGAACTGCCGTACTTAAGGCTCCAAGAGGTGAAATCCTCGACTGTTACGGAAGACAAATCGCAATTAACCGCGACGGATACAATATAGTTTTCAACAAAGCATATATCAAGGATAATGTTAACGATATAATCTTAGCCTTGGTTAATTTGCTTTCCTCAAACGATACTGAGTGGACAGATGCTTTGCCTATGGATATTTCTTCTCCCTACGGTTTTAAAGAGGGTGAGTCCACCAAAAAACTACTCTCCACATTAAAACTTGCCAACTATGCCACAGCAAAAAACTGCTTTGACAATATGGTTGAAAAATATAAATTAGAAACCTACACACCCGACCAACAGCGAAAAATTATGGGTGTTCGCTACAGTATGGAAATATCCGACTTTTCTATTTCCTACCCCTTCACCTTTGCAGAGGATATCCCGACCGAACTTATGCGAAAAATATCGGAGTCCTCGTTTGCACTCGAAGGTGTTACTGTAGAAGTCGTCCCATTTAGAGAATATACCGATACTTCACTTGCAGTAAATCTTATCGGTACGGTAGGTCCTATTTTTGAAGAAGATTGGGACTATTACAAGAAAAAAGGCTATTCCTATAACGATAAGGTTGGAAAAAGCGGAATAGAGGCTTGGGCAGAGGAATACCTAAGAGGTATCGACGGTCAGATAACCTATCGTCTTGACACTAACGGAAGCATAATTTCAAAAGAAGTCACAAAAGAACCAATCGCAGGCAAAACCATTATGCTGACTCTTG
>JAZRAQ010000028.1:0-54958 GCA_045634645.1 Acutalibacteraceae bacterium | reverse complement strand
ATTGTAGGTTTAAACATAAATAATCCTCAAAGAAAAAAGCGGTTGAAAACAACCGCTTTTTTTCACTAAAATATTAGCGGAACTTTCTTTTACGAGCAGCTTCCGACTTCTTCTTACGCTTTACAGAGGGTTTTTCATAGTGCTCTCTCTTACGAACTTCTTGAATAACACCGTCTTTAGCAGTCTGTCTTTTAAAGCGACGTAAAGCGTTATCGAGTGATTCATTTTCTTTAATTCTAACTTGACTCATTATATTCCCTCCCTCCGCAAAATAGCAGGGGTAATTTTATTTTTTGGGAAATTATCCCCTTAAAGCAATAATATTTGCTACAACTGCAAGTACAAAGAAAAGTATTGCAATAAACTTTGTAAATCGTGCTAAAACAGCATCAACCGTTCTTGCCTTGTTTTTCGAAAGAAAAGTATCGGCAGCGCCAGATATTGCGCCGTTAACACCTGCACGGCGTCCCTGTTGGAAGAGAACGGCAAATATAATTGCAAGTGAAACGATTATTACTAAAATTCCTATAATAATTTCAATCGCGCTCACCTGTGTCACCTCCGTTTAATAAATAACCAAGATATATAATATCATAAATAATTTAAATATGCAACAAAAATTTTTTGTTTTTTAATTATTTTACAACAATATTCACTAATTTCTTGGGTACATATAATTCTTTTATAATTGTTTTGCCTGTAATTTCGTTTGCAACAGCATCCTGTGTCTTTGCAAGAGCGATTGCATCTGTATTTGAAATATCAGCGGGTACGTTAAGTCTTGCGCGAATTTTACCATTGATTTGAACAACAATTTCAACCGCAGAATCAACGCATTTTGCCTCATCATATTCAGGCCATTTTGTTTGGTTTAACATACCGTCAAAGCCGCATATTTCCCAAATTTCTTCGGTAATATGGGGTGCAAAAGGATTAAGCAAGGTGATGAAAATTTTGTATTCATCCTTTGTGATTTTTTTGGTAGCATAAATTGAGTTCATCAAAGACATTAAGGCTGCAATTGCAGTATTCATCTTAAGGTTTTCGATATCCTCGGTAACCTTTTTGATAGTACGGTGGAATTCAGCCTCTAATTCGCTTCTTATACCATCTTCATCACACAAAATATCATAAAGTGCCCAAACCTTATCCAAGAAACGCTTACTTCCCTTGATTGAAGACTGACTCCAAGGAGCTGCCTTTTCAAAGTCGCCAATAAACATTTCATAAACACGCATTGTATCGGCGCCGTAGTCTTTAATAATCTCATCCGGATTAACAACATTACCGCGTGACTTGGACATCTTTTCGCCGTTTTCACCCAAAATCATACCGTGACTTGTACGCTTTGCATAAGGTTCTGCATTAGGTACAGCATCAATATCATAAAGGAATTTATGCCAGAAACGGCTATATAAAAGGTGGAGTGTTGTATGCTCCATACCACCGTTGTACCAGTCAACAGGGCACCAATATTCAAGAGCCTCTTTTGAAGCAAATTCCTTATCGTTATGTGGGTCGCAATAACGTAAGAAATACCAAGAAGAACCTGCCCACTGTGGCATTGTATCTGTTTCGCGTTTAGCGGGACCACCGCAATGAGGACAAGTGGTATTCACCCAATCGGTCATTTTAGCCAAAGGTGATTCGCCTGTATCGGTAGGCTCGTAGGACTCAACATTAGGAAGAACCAAAGGTAATTCACTTTCGTCTAACGGTACATATCCGCACTTTTCACAATGAACAATCGGGATTGGCTCACCCCAATATCTTTGTCTTGAAAATACCCAGTCACGAAGCTTGTAATTGGTTTTAACACTGCCAATTCCCTTTTCGGTAAGCCATTCTTGTATATTCTTTTTAGCATCCTCAACAGATAAACCATTTAAGAAATCAGAATTTACTAATACGCCTGTTGCACAGTCGGTAAAGGCTTGTTTTTGAACATCCTCTCCGCCCGCAACAACCTCAATTATCGGTAAATCAAATTTCTTTGCAAATTCCCAGTCACGAGTATCATGAGCTGGTACTGCCATAATGGCGCCTGTTCCGTAAGAAATTAGTACATAGTCAGAAATGAAAATCGGAATTTCTTTATTATTCACAGGGTTAATTGCCATAACGCCTTGTAATTTTACGCCTGTCTTATCCTTTGCAAGTTCTGTACGCTCAAAATCAGACTTTTTAGCAGATTGTTCTTGATAAGCAGTAACATCGTCAATGTTCTCAATTTTATCTGCCCATTTTTTAAGTAAAGGATGCTCGGGTGACATTACCATATATGTTGCACCAAAAAGTGTATCCGCACGGGTGGTGAAAATTTCAAATGTATCGCCAATGGTAGTATTAAAAGTTACCTGTGTACCGAAAGAACGGCCAATCCAGTTGCGTTGCTGAGTTTTAACGCGTTCAATGAAATTAACGTCATTAAGACCCTCTAAAAGTTTTTCGGCATACTCGGTAATTTTGAGCATCCATTGGCTCTTTTCCTTTTGAACAACTTCGCTTCCGCAACGCTCACAAACGCCATTTACAACCTCTTCATTAGCCAAAACACATTTACAAGAAGTACACCAGTTAACCGACATTTCCTTCTTATATGCCAAGCCTTCTTTGAAAAGTTGTAAGAAAATCCACTGAGTCCACTTGTAATATGATGGGTCAGTTGTATTTATTTCACGGCTCCAGTCAAAAGAAAATCCTAAAGACTTTAACTGGCGCTTGAAGTTTGCAATATTATTTTCAGTAACGATTGAAGGATGAATATGATTTTTAATTGCGAAGTTTTCAGTTGGAAGACCAAAAGCATCCCAACCCATTGGATAAAGCACATTAAAACCTTGCAAACGCTTTTTACGCGAAACAATATCAATAGCGGTATATGAACGCGGATGTCCTACGTGAAGACCCTGTCCTGAAGGATACGGAAACTCTACAAGACCAAAGAATTTAGGTAAAGTATAGTCATTTTTAGCTTCGAAAGTATGGTTTTCATCCCATATATCTTGCCATTTCTTTTCAATTTTAGAATAATCGTAATTTTGCATTTTCAGTCCCCCATTGCCTCATCAAGAATATCCTCAAGGTTTATAACCTCAGCATCATTCCACATTTTATCAAGTGCATAGAATTCGCGCTCATTTCTACCGAAGATATGCACGATTACCGAACCGTAATCCAATACAAGCCAACCTGTAGCCTTACCTTCAATATGATGAGGTCTAACACCCGATTCTTCTAATTTATCCTCAACCTCGTCTGCCAATGCTCTGACTTGAGTTGAAGAATTAGCGGTACAAATTAAAAAATATTCAGTTAAAACGGTAAGGTCGCTAACCTTAATAGCGGTCATTTCCCTTGCTTTTTTACTGTTAAGTGCATTTGCAGCAATTTTTAAAATTTCAAGTGATTGCAAACTATTTTCCTCCCACAGCGTAGTTATACGCATTCAATGTATCTGAATGAACTGCCTTTTTATTATTAACTAAATCGGTAATTGAATACTGAAGCGCATAAACCAGCGCATCCTCTAAAGACTCGTCCACTAATTTTCTTATAACCGAAACATCATCATACTCTCTGTCAATTGAAGTAAAATCGGCAAGATATAAAATTTCACACAAAAGCGACATATCGGCTTTTGCGGTTGTGTGATACCTTACAGCATCAATTATCTCGGCATCTTTTATTTTTAAGATATGCTCTATATATCCCGCGCCCGACATAGCGTGCCATAGCTTTTCGGCATTTTTTTCAATATCGTTTAAAATTATACCAAAGTCACTAAAATATTGCAAGTGTTCTTCTTTGGTTGAATTTTTTGTTATATCGTGTAATAGACCTGCCAAATAAGCCTTATCTTCATCAGCACCGTATTTAGAAGCTAATCTTTTAGCCTCATCGGCAACACACAGTGAATGATAATATCTCTTTTCGTTAAGACGGGATTTTAAAATCACCTTGTAATTTTCATACATTGTAAATCCCTCTTTCCATAATAAATTCATAAACCTTTTGTGGCAAAAGTTCTTTTATATTCTTTTTTCTGAAATCTGTA
Organism: Acutalibacteraceae bacterium; assembly: GCA_045634645.1. GTDB lineage: Bacteria > Bacillota > Clostridia > Oscillospirales > Acutalibacteraceae > UBA737. Next base: position 50,901 of record JAZRAQ010000028.1, on the reverse strand, counting down.
GATGAAGCATCGGGTATAAGCTCGTCTTTAACCTTGATTTGCATACCCATTTCAGACAAATTTCTAATGCAAGAATTAAATTTATCTATATCGGTTCCAACCCGCTTAAACGCAATAAACGGCAATAATTTCATAAGTTCTTGCCAATTATACCATCTGTCAAAAGAAATGAGCATATCCCCGCCCATTACAAATACAAATTGCTTTTCTGGGTATTTTTCTTTTAATTCAATTACTGTATCGTAGGTGTAACTTTTTCCCTCACGCTCAAATTCAATAAGACAAACCGTTGCTTTAGAAAAATCCGAAGAAACAATCTCGCACATTTCTATACGGTCTTCATCCCTAGCCAACATATCGCATTCTTTATGAGGTGGAATTCTATCGGGCAGAACCCAAATTTCGTCAATACCGTCATCATTTTGAAGCGCTTTAAGCATTTCATAGTGACCAATATGAAACGGATTAAAGGTTCCGCCGAAAATAGCGGTTAATCCCATATTATTTCACCAATTTTATAGTTTTATTGTCTTTGCTCTCGCGGTAAAGGATAAATCGTGAACCAATAACCTGAACAACATCACTTTTTGTTGCGGCCGAAAGCTCGTCTGCCGCTTGCCTTGAAGTTAACGGACAAGTTTCTAAAACACGAAGTTTTATTAGTTCTCTCGCTTCCAAAGCATCGTTAACTTGTTTTACAGTATTGTCGCTCAAACCCATTTTTCCAATTTGTAAAATGGTTTCATAATCGTTTGCCATAGCGCGTAATTGCGCTCTTTGTCTGCTATTTAACATTATTTTACCTCAATATATTTTTTAGCTCTTCACTGAATAATTTTAATGCCTTTCCTCTATGGCTGATTGCATCTTTTTGTTCAGCAGTCAATTGACTAAATGGACCGTTCTCGCTAATAAACAAGGGGTCATAACCGAAACCACCGTTTCCCTCTTGTCTTTCAAATGCAATATGGCCATGACATTCACCTCTTACGGTAAACTGTCTTCCGTCAGGGAAAACGCAGGCAATTGCCGCAACATAATAAGCGGTACGCTTTTCCATTGGAACACCCGAAAGTTCTGATAAAAGTTTGTCGTTATTCATTTCGTCATTTCCGTGGTCTCCTGAATAACGGGCAGAGAATATACCGGGTCGTCCGTCAAGATAATCGACACAAATGCCCGAATCATCCGCAACAGAGATGAAGCCTGTTTGTTCTAAACCCGATTTTGCTTTAATAATTGCATTTTCTTCAAAGGTTGTACCGTCTTCGATAGCATCCTTAAAAGCAAAATCTAAATCTGCTTCACACAAAACATCAAAGCCCATCGGCACCAAAATTCGCTTCAACTCTTTAAGCTTTTTTTGATTTTTGGTTGCAATAAAAATTTTCATTATTCTTCACCGTCAAAAATGCCGTTAACAAAATCAGTCGCATTAAAGGGTTGTAAATCGTCAATACCCTCACCTACACCGACAAATTTTACAGGTATATTTAATTCGTTTCTGATAGGAATTACTATTCCGCCTTTTGCAGTACCGTCAAGCTTGGTTAAAACAATACCCGTAATATCACAAGCTGTTTTAAATTGACTCGCCTGATTAACAGCATTTTGCCCTGTTGTGGCATCAAGCACAAGTAAGGTTTCGAGTGAAGCATCAGGCAATTCCCTGCCGATTATGCGGTAAATTTTTGCAAGCTCATCCATAAGATTTTTCTTGTTATGAAGTCTGCCCGCGGTATCGCAAATAATTACATCAGCGCCCTTTGATTTCGCGGATGCTATTGTATCAAATACGACTGATGCAGGGTCAGTACCCTCAACACTTTTTACCATTGTAACACCTGCACGCTCGGACCAAATTTCCAATTGGTCAATAGCGGCAGCGCGGAAAGTATCAGCCGCGCCCAAAACAACCTTTTTACCCTCTGCCTTTAACTGCGCGGATAACTTACCGATTGTTGTAGTTTTTCCGACACCGTTTACACCGATTACAAGTATTACCGAAGGCTTAGTTTTAAGGTTTAATCCTTCGTCCTCACCCAACATTTCAGAAATTATTTGTTTCATTAAACCTTTAATCTCATTGGGGTCTGTAACGCCTAATTCCTTGATTTTTTTGCGTAATAAATCGCATATTTCGGTAGCGGTTGCTACACCGATATCCGACATTATCAAAATTTCTTCAAGCTCTTCAAATAATTCCTCGTCTATCTTAGTGAAGGAATTTATTACACTTGTAACACCGCTTGCAATAGAATCTCTTGTCTTTTGCAAGCCTTGTTTAATTTTACTGAAAAAGCCCATTAGCTCACCTTATTGTCAAGTAATTTCTTTTCAAGTTCTGAAACATTAAGTTCCAAAAGCTTTGTAATACCCTTTTCCTGCATTGTCACACCGTAAAGCATATCTGCAGCCTCCATAGTACCGCGTCTATGGGTAACACAGATAAACTGCGTAGCAAAATCAGAGGACTTCATATAATCTGCAAAGCGGTCAACGTTAATATCGTCAAGCGCGGTGTCAACCTCATCCAAGAAGCAGAACGGTGGTGCATTAACACGCATAATTGCAAAGTAAATTGAAAGAGCAATAAGCGCCTTTTCACCGCCTGAAAGACCGTCAAGACTGGGAACATTTTTACCCGGTAGTTTTACATTTATATCAATACCGCTTTCAAGAATGTTTTCGGGGTCAGATAATGAAAGCGATGCTGTACCGCCGCCGAAAAGTTCGGAAAATGTTTTAGTAAAGTTCTGATTGATTTTTTCAAATCCTTCAACAAATATTTCTTGCATTTGACTTGTTAGTTGGTTAATCAACTTGTGTAGTTGTACCCTTGTAGCCTCAACATCATCAATTTGTGCGGATAAGAAATTATATCTCTCACTTACTTCTTTGTATTCCTCAATAGCAGCAACGTTAACGTTACCGAGTCCGCGGATTTTGTTTTTAATCTCTGCCAAATTCTTACGGGCAAGAGTTGGATTTTCGATATCTATACCAATCTGCTCAGCTTCACTTCTTGTAAGTTCGTATTCATCGTAAAGTTTTCTTATAACCTCGTCATACTCGCGCATCATAACATCTTTACGTTCGGTCAGTCTTGCTAACTCACCGCCGATTTTTTCACGGTGCAAAGTATTTTCCTTTTCGCTGTTACGAAGCTCAACGCCGGCTTTTTCGGTCTGATTTCGTTTTTCAATCAATTGCTCGATATTATTCTGGCAGTCAGATATTTTTTGCTTACTGTCATCAATACCGTCATTGATTTTTTCTATTTCAGTTTTCAAGTTTTCATTTTTAAACTGTAAAGCGGCAATCTCACTGTCAATACCTTGTGCTCTGAGAGAACGGTCAGCAATCGCTGTTTTAAGGTTTTCTGCCACTGCATTAAGGCTTTCAATATCCTTTTCAACCTCAATTATTGAAAGTTTCATCGAAGTAATGTTAGCAGATAAATCTTCACGCGTTGCATTAAGATTATCCCTGCCGCCTGTCATCTCATCAATAAGGGCTTGTATTTCGCTCTTTTGAGCCTCTAATTCAGCGATTTCTCTTGCAGAATTTGCCGAAACTTGTTTTAACTGCTCGCACTTTTCTTTATCAGAGTTTTGTGAAGCACGAAGTGTATTAACTGAATTTTGAAGATTATTTATTAAATCTCCAACACGCTTTAATTCTGAAATTGTGCGGATTTTATCCTCATTAGCGGTGGTCATATCCGCCTTTAAGGCCTCAATATCTGCCAAAACTTCGTTTAAAGAATTTTGTGCTTCGGTTAATTTTTGCGAAAGTTCTTTTTCCTTAATTTCAAGTTTTTCTATATCGGATTTAATTGATTTTATATCATTAGAGCGACTTAAAATACCTGAATTTTTAACAAGTGAACCACCCGTCAAAGAACCGCCCGGATTTACAACCTGACCGTCAAGAGTTACAACCTTAATTCTGTAATCAAACTTTTTGGCAATAGCCGTAGCGCAATCTATATCCTCTGCTACAACTGCGCCTCCAAGTAAGTATTTAATGATTTCTTTGTACTTGCTTTCAGTTTTAACAAGGTCGCTCGCAATTCCAATGTAGCCTAACATATCCTCAAAGCCGTGTTCTTTAAATTCGCGGGCTTTGATTGTTGAAACAGGTAAAAATGTGGCTCTGCCACCCTTATTGTTTTTAAGGTAGTTAATGGCGTTCTTAGCGTCCTTTTCGGTTTCGGTTACTATATTTTGAATAGCATTCGAAAGCGCAGTTTCAATCGCCACACTGTATTTATTTTCAACCTCTATAAGCTTTGATACAGGTCCGCAAATACCCCTTAAAATACCTGTGCTCGCCTGCGACATAACCGTTTTAACAGAATAAGTAAAGCCTTCCATATTATTTTCAAGGTCTTTAAGTATCTGAACGCGTCTGTTTTTGGCTTCAATATCCAAATTAACGGTATCAAGCTCGTTTTTAAGTTTTTCTGCCGTTTCTTTTTTAGAATTTAAACGCATTTCATAACCCTTAAGCGAGTTATTCATACCGTTTAAATTTTCTTGAATTGAAGTTAGAAGTTTATCGTTTTCCGAGAGTTCATTCTGAAGTTTAGAAATCTCTTTTTCCTGAGAAAGTAAAATTTCATTAGAATTACCCTCTCTTGCGGTAATTTCCTCAATAGCGGTATCGGCAGTAACCATTTCAACACGCTTATCCGCCGATTTTGCAGATAAAACGTTTAATTCACGAATTTGATTTTCAATCTTACGGCTGATTTGGTCGCCGCTTTCCAAAAGTTCTGATAACTTTAGTTCTAATTCGTGTAATTTATTTTCAAGTTCTGTCTTTTGAATATTTTTTTGTTCGATTGCTTCAATTTTTTGCTCAACTTCGGTTTGAGCCAAACCATCAGAACTGATTAGGCTGTTCTTTTCTTCAAGTAAACGGTTTACAGACTCAGTATTATGGGAAATATCATTATTTAAAACAGTAATTGCACCGTCAGCCTTAAGAATTTCCTCATTTAAAGATGAAATCGTTAATCTTTCACCCTCTATATCAGAGGTTAATTTTGCAAATAGAGAAGTATTTTGCTCGGTTTTACGGTCAAATTCAGCCAAAGCTTCTTCAATTTGCTTGTATGATAATTGCGCGGCAGCAATTTTACTCTCTTGAGCGCGCAAAGCTTCTTTTGAATTATTTAAAGTATAAAGCCAAAGACCTATTTCAAGTTCTTTCTTTTGCTCAGCCAATTCCAAAAACTTTTGAGCTTTACGGCTTTGTTCCTCTAAAGGTCCAACACGTGACTCTAATTCATCAACAATATCGTGAAGACGAAGTAAATTATCTTCAGCTGCAACTAACTTTCTTTCGGCCTCAATTTTACGATAACGGTATTTAGAAATACCTGCCGCTTCTTCAAAAATATCTCTTCTTTCGCCCGATTTTGAAGAAATGATATTATCAATTTTACCCTGACCAATCATTGAGTAACCGTCACGGCCGAGACCAGTATCCATAAATAGTTCGTGAATATCTTTCAAACGAACAGAAACGTTATTTATTGCATATTCACTTTCGTGTGAACGGTAATAACGGCGGGTTATTGCAACAAAATCGTTATCAAAATTCAAAGAACGGTCGGTATTATTAATGTTTAAGGTTACCTCGCAAAATCCGTGAGGGCGGCGTGTTTCAGTACCGCCAAAGATAACATCCTCCATTGATTGGCCACGAAGACTTTTGGTTGATTGCTCACCCAAAACCCAACGTACAGCATCGGAAATGTTACTTTTACCGCTACCGTTAGGACCGACAACTGCGGTAATACCCTTGCCGAATTTTAAAACAGTTTTATCCGCAAAGGATTTAAAGCCCTGAATTTCTATTGAACTTAACAGCATTATAACACTTCCCTTTCTATTCTAAAATTTAAATCACTTAAACTTTCATCAACCTTAACCTTACAGTCAAAACCGCGGGTTTTCAAATATGTCAGATTACTTTTTCTTTGTCCAATCATTTTTGAGACATCACTTTTGCCCACAAAAATTGTATATCTTCCTTTATCAAAAAGTGAAGACAAAACCTTTGTAAGCATTATCTGAGATTGACAAAGTTCACTAAAAGACGGATGCCAAGGCCCCGCTATGTAGGCTTCCTTTTCGATAGAATGAAGTCCTAATCTTATAACCTTTATGCCCTCTCTTGCAAACATTAAATAAAGCTTACTCGCAAGTTTTACCGCCTCACTCAAGGTTTGAGGTTTATATTTATTATCTAAATAAAGCGCCGCCAAATCGGTATCCTTTAATACTATTGTAGGATATATTCTAACAGTATCGGGATGAATTTCAATAACCTTACGGGCGGTACGCTCGGCGGATTCGTTATCGTCAGCGTAAAGCCCCGTCATAATCTGGAGTCCCAACTCAAAACCGTGTTTTTTAATAAGTTTTGATGCCGTTTCAACATCCTTTGCAGTATGACCTCGGTTATTCATTTTAAGAACGCTGTCATTAAGACTTTGCGCGCCCAATTCAATAGCAGTTACATTATATTCTTTTAAAAGCATTAAAATTTCATCATCAATAGCATCGGGACGGGTTGAAATTCTAATTCCTGCCGCCAATCCAATTTTAACAAAGCTTGAAGCCGCCTCTAAAAGCGAAATCATATAGTTTCTGTTAATTGCCGTAAAACTACCGCCAAAAAAAGCAATTTCGGTGGTTTTAGGGTCATATTTTTTAGACTTAACCGCAGTTAAAACCGCCTTTTCAACCTCGCCAGCGTTAGGAGCTTTGCAAGTACCTGTTATATATCGTTGATTACAAAAACTACACTTGTTTGGACAACCGATATGTGGCACAAAAACCGAAATATTAGAATGATTTTTACTCATATTTCAGCACCCATCAATTCAAGCGCTTGCTTTGCCGCCATTTGCTCTGCCTGTTTCTTGTTTTTTCCCTTTCCAATACCGATTACATTAGAGTTAAGATGCACCTCAACCTCAAAAATCTTATCGTGGTCAGGTCCGCTTTCACCCTTTAAAATATAGGTAACACTTTCTTCAGGATTACGCTGTATAATCTCTTGCAAAGCGGTTTTGTAATCCTTAAAGGTGTGGTCATTATGATCTTTAAGTTCGGGAATTACAAATCTTAAAACATGTTTGGTAGCGGGTTCAATACCACCATCCAAATAAATTGCGGCTAAAACCGCCTCAAAAGCATCGGCTAAAATAGAATCTCTTTCCCTTCCGCCGCCTTTATCTTCACCCTTACCTAAAAGCAAGAATTTTCCTAATTCCAATTGTCTTGAAAAACCACAAAGTGATTTTTCGCAAACCAATGAAGCGCGAAGTTTTGTAAGTTCACCCTCAGGGATATTCTTATAGTGCAAAAATAAATAATCAGCCACTATTATTGATAGCACAGAGTCCCCCAAAAACTCCAAACGCTCATTAGAGGTTAAACCATTTCTAACCTCGTTTGCGTATGAAGAATGGGTTAAAGCATTCTCAAGTAGCTTTATATTATTAAATTTATAATTTAATTTTTGCTCTAAAGCCTTCATTTGTTTATTCCTTTATTTGTTCTAATGAATTTATTATATTATCAATTACACCGTTTTGAGTGAATTGAACAGCTTGTCTGATAGCATTTTTAAACGCTTTTGCATTTGAATTTCCGTGTGCCTTAATAACAGGTTTTCTAACACCTAAAAGTGGCGCTCCGCCAACCTCGGTACTATCCATCATACTCTTTAAAGAATATAAGTCCTTTTTAATTACCAATGCGGCAAGTTTATTTTTAATATTTTTAAACAAGGCATTTTTAACCAATTTAAAGAATGTTGTAGCGGTACCCTCAATGAGTTTTAAAGCAATATTACCTGTAAAGCCATCAGTAATAACAGCATCACAAACACCCTTTGGCATCTCGCGGGATTCAATATTACCAACGAAATTTATCGGCGCAGACTGCATTAGTTTATAAGCTTCTTTTTGAAGTTCGCCGCCCTTACTGTCTTCCGTTCCAATATTCAAAAGACCAATGGTTGGGTTTTCCTTGCCCGCAACGCCCTTTAAATATGCGCTTGCCATAATACCAAACTGACAAAGCATTTCGGGGCGGCATTCCGCATTAGCACCCATATCCATAAGCATATAATGACCATTCGGAGAAGGTATCATACCTGCAAGAGCAGGTCTTTTGATACCCTTTATACGCTTAACTATAAGCGTTCCGCCTACAACAACCGCACCGGTTGAACCGGCAGAAACAAAAGCATCTGCCCTATCCTCTGCCAATTCTTTAAAAGCCAAAGCCATTGAAGAATTACTTTTTGCTTTTAAAAGTGTTGTAGGGTCATCGTGCATATCTATAACATCATCGGTATCAACAATGATTAAATTGCCCTTAAAAGTAAGACCTTCACTATTTATAACTTCTTCAATTATTTCTTTATTTCCTACAAGGGTAATATCAATTTCGAGTTCATTTGAAGCAAGACTAGCGCCCTTTACAATCTCTAAAGGTGCATTATCTCCGCCAAAAGCATCTATAACTACTCGCATTTTAATATCTCCTTACATTCCCTTATTGAACGCTCAGCCAATGCAGAATAGCGTTCACGTTTATCCCTTATATGTTCACTCAAAGGTGGTATTATGCCAAAATTTGCACCCATTGGCTGAAAATTTTCAACCGTTTCATCGGTTATATAATTAAGCAAAGCGCCAATCATAGTAGTTTTAGGCAAAATCAAAGGCTGCTCACCTTTTAATCTTGCAACCGCATTTATACCTGCTACAATACCGCTTGCCGCTGATTCCATATATCCCTCAACACCCGAAAGCTGACCCGCAAAGAAAATGTTTGAATTTTGCTTTAAAGAAAGGTCACGATTGAGCAGTTTCGGAGAATTTATAAAAGAATTACGGTGCATAACGCCAAAACGCATAAACTCTGCATTTTGAAGTCCCGGTATTAGTGAAAAAACGCGTTTTTGTTCAGGAAACTTCAAATTTGTTTGAAAACCAACCAAATTAAAAAGTGAACCCTCTTTATTTTCGCTTCTAAGTTGCACAACTGCCCACGGTCTGTGGCCTGTTTTCGGGTCACGCAGTCCAACAGGCTTTAAAGGACCGAAACGGATTGAATCTTCTCCTCTTTTAGCAAGAATTTCAACCGGCATACAACCCTCATAAACAGTAACTGGCTTATCGAATTCAGAAAGAATTGCCGACTCGGCGTTTATAAGTTCTTTATAAAACACCTCGTATTCTTCTTTGTTCATAGGGCAATTTATATAATCATCTGTTCCCTTGCCGTAACGAGAGGCAAAAAACGCTTTAGTAAAATCTATGCTTTCTTTTGTTACAATAGGTGCCGCAGCATCATAAAATGAAAGATTTTCACTGCCTGTGAGCCTTGCAATATCTTGCGCCAAATCTCCGTCAGTCAAAGGACCTGTTGCAACAACGGTTATCGTATCATTTGGGAGGCTTGTAACCACATCTGAAATAGCGTTTATATTTGGATGATTTTTAACCTCGTTTGTTATAAGCGATGAAAAAATATCTCGGTCAACCGCTAATGCGCCGCCTGCTGCAACAGAAGATTTTTCTGCCGAACGCAAGCAAACACTTCCAAGCATTCTCATTTCTTCCTTTAAAAGTCCCGCTGCAGAGTCTATTCTGCTCGCCTTTAAGGAATTAGAACATACTAATTCTGCAAAATTATCGCTTTTATGCGCAGGTGTCTTTTTAATGGTTTTCATTTCAATTAAATCAACCTTAATACCTGCATTTGCAATCTGCATTGCACATTCACAACCTGCAAGTCCTGCACCGATAACGGTAATTTTATCCATTTTTATTTTCCTTTGTCTTTTTTCTTGAGGGGCATTCAGAATTCATACAGTATTTTCTACCTCTGATTCCGTTTATAATATATCCGCCGCATTCACTGCACTTATCACCCGTAGGTATACCGGGAGATGCAAAATCGCAGTTGGGATAATTAGTACAGCCGTAGAACTTCTTACCCTTTTTAGAAATACGTTTTACTAATTTAGCTCCGCATTTTGGACAAGGTTGTGTAACCTCATCTTCAGGTACCGGCTTTGTATTTTTACATTCCGGATATCCGGGGCAAGCTAAAAACTTACCGAAACGGCTTGATTTAATAACCATTTTTCTGCCGCATTTTTCACAAACTACATCGGTTTCAACTGCAGGCACCTTTACCTTTTTACCGGTCAAAGAATTTTCTGCTTTCTGATAATAATTATCAAAATCTGAATAAAATTCTCTAATGGTTTCTACCCAATTTAAATCTCCTGCTCCGATTTTGTCAAGCTTAATTTCCATTCCTGCAGTAAACTTAACGTCAAATATTTTATTGAAATATTCAACCATCAAATCAGAAATAACCTTACCTAATTCGGTAGGCTTTAAAGTTTTCTTTTCGCGCTCAATATAATCTCTGCCCATAATATTAGAAAGAATAGGCGCATAGGTAGAAGGTCTGCCAATACCATTTTCATCCAAAGCCTTGATTAAAGTAGGCTCAGTATAGCGTGCGGGCGGTTGAGTAAAGTGTTGATTGGGAGTAATATCGCGAAGTTTTAAAATATCACCGTTATTCATTTCGGGTAAAGTATTTTCTTTATCCTCTTCTTCGTCCTTACCCTCTACGTAAAGCACGGTAAAACCGTCAAACCTTACAGAATAACCGCTTGCTTTAAATAAATATCCGTTAGCGGTAATATCAACATTAACGGTATCCTGTACACAAGCAGACATAAGTGAAGCTATAAAACGCTCCCAAATAAGCTTATAAAGCTTATACTGTTCAGTTGTAAGAGAATCCATAACTCTTTCGGGATTAAGGTCAATAACGGTTGGACGGATTGCTTCGTGAGCATCCTGTGAACCGCTTTTTGTTTTAAAATAGCGAGGTGAAGACGGCAAATACTTAGAGCCGAAGTTAGCGGTAATGTATCTTTCAGCAGAAAGTCTTGCCTCTTGGGAAATGCGCAACGAATCGGTACGCATATAGGTTATAAGACCGGTTGAACCAATACCCTCGATTTCAACGCCTTCGTATAGTTGCTGCGCAATACGCATTGTGCGTTGACCTGTAAAGCCTAGTTTACGAGAAGCTTCCTGTTGGAGTGTTGAAGTGATAAACGGCGGTGCGGGTTGGCGATTGCGCTTGCCCTTTTTAACATCGCTTACTACATATTCAGCATCCTTAAGATTATTCAAAATTTCATTAGCCGACTGTTCATTATCAATAGACTTAATCTTACCGTTTTTATCACCGTATAAATGGGCGGTAAATGTCTTTCTGCCGGACGCTAATTTAGCATCAACAGTCCAATACTCGATAGGAACAAATTTTTCTATTTCTCGCTCTCTTTCAACGATTAGCTTAAGGGCTACTGTTTGCACACGGCCTGCCGAAAGTCCGCTTTTAACCTTTTTCCAAAGGAAAGGACTTAATTTATAGCCAACGATTCTGTCAAGCACGCGGCGGGCTTGTTGAGCATCAACCAAGTTCATATCAATTTTTCTTGGTTGCTTAATTCCTGCAGAAACACCCGCTTGGGTAATTTCGTTAAAGGTTACTCGGTTATCAGCGTTCATATCAAGACCTAATATTTGCGCTAAATGCCAAGAAATAGCCTCACCCTCTCTATCAGGGTCGGTTGCGAGATAAACTTCATCATATTCGGTAACAGCAGTTTGAAGGGATTTGATTAAATCCTTTTTCTCTGCCATATTTATATATTGCGGTGCGAAATCATTTTCAATATCAACACCAAGCTTAGATTTTGGCAAATCGCGGATATGACCTTTTGAAGCCATAACCTCAAATCCTGTGCCTAAATATTTTTTAATACTTTTTATTTTAGTTGGAGACTCAACAATTAAAAGCTTTGACATAAAATACTCCTCATTTACATATTTCGTACTGACCGCCCGGCAACGCTCTTATCACAAATTCCATTTCAAGCTCGGTTAAAGCTGAAAGTAATTCGGTAGATGATAAACCGGTGTTTAATTCATCAGGATAAAATTTTTCACTATTTATACAATTATATACTATTTTCGCTTGATTTGAAAGTGTTTCATTCAATATTTTTTTATTATTTTTTTGTTTTTCCTGTTTCGGCTCGCTTTTATAAGCCTTTTCAATGTCGATTTTTTGGGGATAAAGCGGAATATACTCGTTAAAAATATCCGATGCATCTAAAAGTGGTTTGGCAATATCCTCCCTTAAAAGTTCATTTGAACCTTTGTATTCGGCCATATCAGGTCTTCCGGGAATGACGAAAACATCTCTATCCTGTGATATTGCGTGTTTTGCGGTAATCAAAGCACCACTTCGTTTTCCGCCCTCAATTACAACCGTTCCCAAAGACAAACCCGAAATTATTCGGTTTCTCACAGGGAATGTGTACCTGCTAGCCTCTAACAAAGGCGGATATTCACTAATAAGACAACCGTTATTTGCAATATGCTCTCTTAAAGCGCGGTTTTCTTCAAGATAAGTAGATAATAATCCGCATCCCATAACAAGAACTGTTTTTCCTCCCGCTTTTAAAGCGCCGATATGGGCGTATGTATCACTGCCAACAGCCCCACCGCTTACTACAATCATTCCGGATTTTGCAAGGCGATAACCCAAAGAATAAGCAGCTTTTTTACCGTATTCGCTAACCTTTCTAGGTCCAACTATACAAATTGTAGGCTCCCTTTCAAAATCGGGGAGTTCACCTCTTACATAAAGTACCAACGGCGGATTAAATATTTCGGCTAATGGTTTCGGATAATTTTCACTGCCAAGGGTGACAATTTTAATATTATTACGCCCGCATTGTTCGATTATTTTAAAAGCGTCATTCAAGCTAACCTTTTTAAGATTTTGGTTTTCCTTTTCAGTTAGAAATTTAATTTCAGTATCTTTTAAATTATATATTTCAAAAGGCGTAAATTTTTCTAAAATTCTTTTTACCCTTTTATTCCCTGCACCTAAAACTAACTGCAACCAAATAAAATATTCCATTATTTCATCATTTCCCACATTGAAATTGCCGCTGCTACAGAAGCATTCAAAGACTCTGCCAAACCTGTCATTTTGATTGTTATATTACAGTCAGCAATGTTTTTAGCCGCTTCAGTAAGACCGTTTGCTTCATTTCCAATCATTAAAACGCAACCGTCAGAAAATTCAACATCAGTTATTGATTTAGCAGTTTTATCTACCACACAAGCATAACTCTTAAGTGATGAATTTTTAATAAACTGCGGCAAATTATCAGTTAAAATTAAAGGCATACGAAGTAAAGTACCCATAGATGCACGAAGTGATTTTGGTGAATAAGGGTCACAACCGTCACTCGACAGAATAATACCGCTAACCCCTAAAGCCTCTGCTGTACGGGATACTGCACCCAAATTAGACGGGTCATTCATATTTTCAAGAGCAATATAACGTCCGTCCGCCTTGATTTCATTGGACATTTTCGGAATTTTTGCTAATGCAATTATTCCCTGAGGGTTGATGGTATCACTGATTTTTTTGAAAAGACCATCAGGAATTTTATAAATCTCATCCGCATTTTGAGAAAAATTTTCAATACTTTCATAATACTTATCAAATGCGGTATCGCTTATAATTAACTTATCAAACTTGATTTTACAACTCATAGCATCATCACAAATTCGTTTGCCTTCAAGCACAAAAAGTCCCTCTTTAATACGGGCTTTAGCTGTCGTCTGTAGTTGACAAGCAAGCTTGATAAGTGAATTATCTTTACTGGTAATCACCTTAATATCCTTCAAAAAATCACCCCGAAAATCTGTATATAAAAATGAAAAAGTCGCCCGAGAGAAATTAAACTCGGGCGAAATTTATTATTTATTAAGAGCCTTATCTGCAGCCTTAACAAGTGTTGCGAAGCCCTTTGCATCGTTAACTGCAAGGTCAGCCAACATCTTACGGTTGATTTCAATACCAGCCTTATTTAAGCCGTTAATGAATGTTGAGTAGTTCATACCGTTCATTTTGCAAGCAGCAGAGATGCGGGTAATCCAAAGACGGCGGAAATCGCGCTTTTTAAGTCTTCTGCCAACATAAGCATATTGACCGGATTTCATAACTGCTTCTTTAGCGGTTTTAAAAAGCTTGGACTTTGCGCCAAAATAGCCTTTAGCAAGCTTTAATACTTTATTTCTTCTTTTGCGTGTTGCTAACGCACCTTTAATTCGTGCCATTTACTTTCCCTCCAATTGTAAGTCTTTCCTTATTTATAAGGAATCAATTTCTTTACTGTTGCGGTATTTGTTACGTCAGCAACAGCTGTCTTGCGAAGATTTCTCTTACGTTTTGTTGTTTTCTTGTTGAGAATGTGCGACTTGAAAGCATGTGCACGCTTAACCTTACCGGTTTTGGTGAGTTTAAAGCGCTTTTTTGCGCCGCTGTGTGTTTTGATTTTAGGCATTTTTGTATCCTCCCTAAATATTTTTCAACATTACTTGCCTGATTTTGGTGCTAAGAACATTAGCATATTTCTGCCTTCCATCTTGGCAGGTTTTTCAACCGAACAATAATCTTTACAGAACTCCGCAAATCTTGACATATTTTCAAGACCGATTTCGGGATGTCCCATTTCACGACCGCGGAAACGGATTGAAACCTTAACCTTATTACCGCTTTTCAAAAATTTGATAGCCTGTTTACCTTTGGTTTCAAAATCGTGAACATCGATACTTAAACCTAAACGAATTTCCTTTACTTCAACAACCTTTTGGTTCTTTTTAGCATCCTTTTCGCGCTTAGCCTGTTCAAAACGGTATTTACCGTAATCCATAATTTTACATACGGGCGGCTCTGCGTTAGGTGAAATACATACTAAATCTAAATCTGAAGCGTAAGCCTGCTCCAAAGCTTTGTCAACAGGTAGAATACCCAATTGTGAACCTTCTGTTGTGATTACACGGACTTCCTTAAATTTAATACCTTCATTTATTGCGATTTCTTTACTGCTAATGTTGACGCACCTCCATAGTGGCATTTAAATAAAAAACTAAAGCGTGGACGCAATCCGCCCACGCATAATAATTCCATCAATTTCTTGAAAGACTTATTAACCCTTTAGAACAAAATCTTGGGGTGAGGACGACATGCGTACTACTTCATTTCTTAACTATTATACACTAAATTACATATTTGTCAAGCATTTTTTTAAATCTTCTGACTTATCAGTTTTTTCCCAAGGCAAATTAATATCGGTTCTACCCATATGGCCGTACGCTGCAGTCTGACGATAAATCGGTCTTCTTAAATCGAGTGTATCGATTATAGCAGACGGTCTTAAATCAAACACCTTTTTAACTGCCTCAGCGATTTTTTCATCAGCTTCAACACCGGTACCAAAGGTATCTACCATCACTGATACAGGATGCGCCACACCGATTGCATAAGCTAATTGTATTTCACACTTTTTAGCAATCTTTGCGGCAACAATATTCTTTGCAACATAACGAGCAGCATAAGCAGCGCTTCTGTCAACTTTAGTCGGGTCTTTACCGCTGAATGCGCCGCCACCGTGACGTGCCATACCTCCATATGTATCAACGATAATTTTTCTTCCTGTAAGACCTGTATCGCCCTGCGGTCCGCCTACTACAAAACGACCTGTTGGGTTAATGTAAACCTTTATGTTTTCATCAAATAATTCAGCAGGAATAATTGGCTTAATAACCTTTTCTAAAATATCTTTTCTCAAATCTTCAAGTTCAACCTCTTCAGTGTGTTGACTTGACACAACAACTGCATCCACCCTTGTAGGAATACCGTCATTATACTCAACGGTAACCTGTGTTTTACCGTCCGGATTTAAATAAGAAAGTTCACCGCTTTTGCGAACATCGGTTAATCTTTTTGCCATTTTATGCGCTAAAGATATTGCCAAAGGCATCAATTCTTCGGTTTCGTCACAAGCGTAACCAAACATCATACCCTGGTCGCCTGCGCCGTTTAAATTATATTCATCTTCTTCGCCGTCTTTAAGTTCAAAAGACTTGTCCACACCCATTGCAATATCGGGAGATTGCTTATCAAGTGAAGTCATAACCGCGCAAGTGTTACCGTTAAAACAAGCCGAAGGTTTATCATAACCGATGTCACAAACAACCTCACGCACGATTGCCGGAATATCTACCTGAGCAGTAGTTGTAATTTCACCCATTACAGTTACAACACCCGTTGTGCAAAAGGTTTCGCAGGCAACGCGGGCAGTTTTATCTTGAGACAAAATAGCGTCTAAAACCGCATCAGAAATTTGGTCACATACCTTATCGGGATGACCTTCTGTAACAGATTCGGATGTAAATAAAAACTTATTCATAAATTTTCCTCCAAAAAAATAACCGCCTTAAATGAGGCGGTTTATAAAGACCTCATCTTCCGGATAAATCCGCCGAATTTAGCACCTTGAAAAAACAGGTTGCCGGGCTTCTACGGGTCGGTTCCCTCCACCACTCTTGATAAGGATATATTCATTTTTCGTCTAATATTGTAACATAAAATATATTTTTGTCAAGATATTTATTTTGTAAAAAATTCAAATCCGCCTTTAAATACCAATAAAATTATAATAACAGAAATCAATATTATAATAGCAGAGAAAAGTGTTAAGTACCAAAATTTTCTTTTATCAGTTTCCGTATTATGACTTATTATTAAACCTGTCTTTTTAAACGCTAAGATTAAAGGTTTATAAAGAATTAATGTTAATCCCATATTAACAAGGCCTTTTATTAGATTAAACGGTAAAAACAGTGTTGGTATCATTGAAGCAACCTTTCCAACCTCAACTCCCATATATTTTGGTGTTATTATTAAATTGAAGAAAAGCATTACTGCAGTCATAAATGCTACAGCTGTAAATAATCCCACAACCGCACCATTAAGTGTTCTTTTGAATTTGTAAATAAATCCACAGGTTCCTGCAAAGGCAATACCCGATATTGCATCCATTAAAAATCCGTAAACGCCTGTTTCACTTACCGAAATGAATTCAATAAAAGCTACTAAGAAAGCCGAAATAGAACCATAAATCGGCCCGTATAAAAATGATATTATACACAAAAAGGCATCTTTCAAATCAAAGGACAAAAATCCAACCTTAAATTTTAAAAGAAACATACAAAGATACGATATTGCGCAAAGAACACCGACTACACATATTTTTCTTATATTCACATTTTTTTTCATAACTGCCTCCAAAATAAAAACGCCCTTACTACAAGATGCAATAAGGGCGTAAAAATACAATAATAGTATCTATCTTCTTTCATCCAGACTATACTGTCGGCTTTGGAATCACACCAAATCTGCCTTACGGCTCGCGGGCTTTACCGCCGGTGAGGAATTACACCCCGCCCTGAAGATTACATTGATATTATATGTTAATACTTTCAAATTGTCAACTATTTAAAATACATAAATAATTGACATTTTATCATACCGTTATAAAGCTTTCTGCGTTTATCGGCAGTTCTGCCGAAAAAGCGCTCAAATTCATCGTGAGGACTGATTATATAATATTTTCTTCCATCACCTTGAGAAAAGCGTTTACCCATCACGGTATACAAATCCTCTGCTGATTTAACATCTAAAAGACGCTCGCCGTAAGGTGGGTTTGTAACGGTAATGCAACGCTCATTCGGCGCATAAAAATCTTTTACGTCACCGATAGACGCCATTACATATTTTTCAACACCAGCTTTTTTAGCATTAGCAAGTGTTAATTCAACTGCATTTTTATCTATATCATATCCTTGCGCTCTGAAATCAACATTTTTTAGAATTAAATCTTGAGCGCGTGTTCTTTCATCGCGCCAAATTTTTTGGTCCAAAAAGCCAAAGCGTTCTGCTGCAAAATATCTGCGAAGACCGGGCGCGGTTTTTGTTGCCATTAAAGCAGACTCAATAAGTATTGTACCGCTACCGCAAAATGGGTCGAAAATTTTAGTATCAGGATAAATTCTCGCCAAATCACACATCGCAGCCGCCAAGGTTTCTTTTAAAGGCGCATCATTGGAATTACGGCGGTATCCCCTTTTGTGAAGTCCGTCACCCGAAGTATCAATCATCATTGTAACAACATTTTTGTGAATGGAAAATCGAATTTTATATTCACTGCCGGTTTCGGCAAAAATATTGATTTTATACTTCAATTTAAGTCTTTCTACAATAGCTTTTTTTATGATTGACTGACAATCTGGAATACTGAAAAGCTGAGAATTAATACTCCACCCGTTTACAGGAAAAGCATCATCTTTACCTATATACTCCTCCCACGGAAGCGCTTTAACACCGTCAAACAATTCTGTAAATGTAAACGCCGAAAACTCGCCTACATTGATATATATGCGCTCAGAAAATCTCGAGCATATATTAGCGCGCGCCAACATATTAGGCTCGCCTGAAAGCAAAACCCTTCCGTTTTCAGTTATAATATCTTGAAATCCCATTCGGCGAAATTCGTCCGCCGCAATACTTTCTACCCCAAAAAGACAGGGTGCTACTAAATTTATTTTATTCATTATTACTCCAAAAAAGGCGAAACCCACAGGCTTCGCCAAATAAATTATTTCATTGCTCTTCTTTTTGTGCGTGCATTATCCGGATTTTTGCGTTTCAAATCCGAAAATTTCTCATCACTTGTTTGCTTAAAACGATTCATCATTTCTTCAAACGAAGTTGCCTCATTTTTTTTAGGTGTCCAAGTGTAAGAACTGTCAACCTTTGGTTGTTCAAAACCTCTACGTTCCTTGCGAACAGGTTTATGTTCTGTTTTCTCAGGTTCTAAAGCACGCTTAATACTAAGACTTATTTTTCCATCATCACTTATAGTTAAAATCTTTGCTTTAACATCATCGCCAACCTTAAATAACTCGTTAATATCATTAACGAAATTACGGGCAACCTCGGAAATATGTACCATACCTGACTTGCCCTCTCCCAAATCGAGAAAAAGGCCGAAATTTGTAATCCCGGTAATTTTGCCTTCAACAATTTCTCCTACACTAAGCTGCATTTAAAGAAAATCCCCCTTGAAAATATCCTAATTACCGGAAATATCTATGAAAATCTGCTCGTCCGAATAGATGTAACCCAATCTCTCTCGAGCGGCCTTTTCAATAATTTTGGTATTAGACTCACTTTTAAGCAAAACCTTTAATTCTTCAATATCGTTTTGAGTATTCGCATATTCGAGTTTTAAAGATTCAAGCTGTTTTTCACTTTTATTAAGCGTAGCCCAAAGATTAGTAAGTGTTGCAACCATATAAACACAAACACCCAAAATTAAAAATTTAAGTATTAAACTTCTTTTTTGCTTTGTTTTGCGTTTCATAAACAAACCTCAAATCAAATTCAACTACATTGTTTTCTTAGTATACAACATTTTATTTACCTTTTTCAAGCCTTTTTTACTACTATTTTCAATATTTTTTAATATTTTCCTAATAAATCTATCAATTTTTTCGAAATTCGCATTTACAAAACTTGAAGATTTACCGATAATCCATTTTATTTTAGAAAAAATAAATTTCAAAATTTTAAAAAATAATTTAGAAATAGTTAAAAAACAAATAACAAAACCTAATAAAATTCCGCAAATTACATAACCTCTAATTTCACCGTTAGTTCTTGAAAGTAAAAAAATAAAACTTAAAAAAGCAATAATTGTAAAATATATAATATCCTGTATAAATGTTAAAAAATCACTTATCTTAATACTTGACCGTATTCCCCTTAAAATATCGTAAAAAAGACAAAATATTACCCCTAAAGCCAATGAATAAATAAATGTTAAGAGTTGCGCTTCGTTACTGATTTCCCACATAGGCTTACTTAAATAAACGGCTTAAAAAACCGCCGTTTTTCTCGTCAACGGTATATACAACCGCATTTATTTTACCCTCTGCAGTAAATTCACCGCTTGAAGTATCAAAATTATTTATGTGCAATCCTATACCCTTAACCGTCAGTCTTCCTAAAACCGTAGTTAAAACTATTGTTTCTTCATCAAACGAAAGGCAATCCTTAACACCGCTTATATTAAGTTTTTTTCTTTTTTCAATTATTATATTACTATCGTAATTTATATTTTCAGACACAAAAACACCCCTTAAATTTATATTTAAAGGGTGTTTTGATTATTCCACTATTTTATACATTGAAGCGGCGTCATCCTTGCGGACAGTTTCTGCAACAAGCGTAACCTCTACCTTAACTGTTCTGGTGCCAAAGGATATTTCAATTACATCCCCCACCTTCACATCATAAGAGGCTCTCGCCACCTTTCCGCCTACTAACACTCTGCCCGCATCGCAAGCCTCGTTAGCAACAGTACGCCTTTTAATAATTCTGGAAACTTTTAAATATTTATCTAATCTCATAATACCAAATTTTAAGCCGTCCTCTAAAGGACGGCTCTTAAAACCAAATTACTTAATAGCAGCTTTTAAAGCAGCGCCTGCTTTGAATACAGGGTTCTTAGAAGCAGCAATTTTAATTGTTTGCTTTGTTTGAGGATTGATACCGGTTCTTGCAGCACGTTCGCGAACTTCAAAAGTACCGAAGCCGATAAGTTGAACCTTACCACCCTTCTTTAATTCAGCAGAAACACTGTCAACAAAAGCAGCAACTGCTTTTTCAGCGTCCTTCTTTGAGAGATTTGCTTTTTCTGCGATTGATGCAACTAATTCTGTCTTGTTCATTTTTAGAACCTCCAATATTTTTTTGAGAATACACAACGTTGAATTTGTTCATACACAACAAATTCGTACATTATATATTTAACACATTTAAAAAGAAAAATCAATAGATATTCAACATTTTCATTAGAATGTTGAAAAAATAAAGCTATTTTTTAGTGGTTTTGCATAAAATTATCTGGATATTTTGAATTTTTTTGCCAAATGATACATTTTTTCACCTTTTGGCAAACCTAAAATTTCTTCTTTATTTAGGGGTTTTGAAATAAAAATAACCACAATATATATTAAAACAGCGGTAAAGATTGCAATTAATACAGTAATTTTACTGTTCGAAATTATACAAATTAAAGCTGCCGTAATAGCTGAACAAATAGATGCAAATAAAGGTTTGATAATCGTATTTTTCGTATCCCCTATTTTACCTATTGTTCTTCTTATATTATAAATATGTGCAATTAAAATATACAAATAACAAACCGTCGTAGAAATTACAGAGCCGTAAATATTGTATTTTAAATTGCCTATAAGCAAATAATTTATAATTATCTTAAGCGCCACACCCACAATTATATTTATAAGAGCGGAAAATTGACGGTTCAAGGACTGTAAAACGCTTGTAAGAGGAATGGCAAAACCTGCAAAAATTGCCGACAAACCGAAAATGGTAAGCAAATTGCCGCCTACTACAACCGAACCGTAGCTCGAATATAAAAGTGACATTATCGGTCTTGCAACCGCAATATAAGCAAGACCCGAAGGCAAGGCAATCATTGAAATCATTTTGATTATTGTATTAAGGTTTGTTTTAACGCCCAAAATATCCTTTTTAACCCAACACTCTGTAAGCACCGGCAAAGCACCCACACCGAAAGAAACTGTTAAGGTAGGCACCAAATTAAACATTGTAAATGCCTTACTGCGAAGACCGTAAAGATATGTCGGCAACGCCGACATATCCAAAGGATTTGCTGAATACGAATTATATGACTCAATTGCCATTTTATACTCTTCATATAAAATAGATATATCTTTTGATAACAGACTTCTGACAGTCAATGCATCTATAACCGAAACCGCGCTGGAAATCAGGCTTGACAAAGCCAAAGGAATAGCAATACTTAAAATCATTCTAATCGTTTTTCCGTTATTTAAAAGCGGTTGGCTTGATTCTAATTCCTGTTCGGTTATTAAACTACCCTTCAAACGAAAATTGATATATAAATACAAAGCCGAAATCAATTCGCCTATTGTAATGCCAAGCATTGATGCTCCCGCCGCGTATGCAGGATTATTAGTTGCGCGGCTTACTAAAAACGCCAACCCCAATCCCAAAATCAACTTACCGAGAGCCTCTATTATTTTTGAAACCGCAGTTGGATTCATATTTTTAAAGCCCTCGTAATAACCGCGGTAAACCGAAATCACGAAGCACAAAAATACCGAAGGAATTACCGCATAAACACTGTAAAGGGTATTTCCCGAATTATCGGTTAATTTTACAAAAGGTATTGCCAAAAGCGAAATTATTAAAGATAATGCTATACCGAAAATTAAAAACAGCCGTTTTGTTATTTTAAAAGTATTTTTTATATCATAAAATCGTTTTTCGGCAACAAATTCCGCAATTATATGCGAAAGTGCGGTAGGCAAGCCTGAAATTGCCAAGGTGTAAAAAGGTGTAAAGAGGTCATAAGCTACCGAAAAATAACCATAACCCAAATCCCCTAAAAATATCTTTGTAGAAAGGGGGATTTTAAATAAAGCACCTATTATTTTTACAATTACCGTTGAAAACAACAAAATTAAAGCACTTTGCTGAACGTTTTGTTGCTTATCTTTAAAAATACTCATATATATTCCTTAATAATTTTAATAATATAATCCGAAAGCAAAGTTTCGCCCGAAGTATTCATTTCGCGGTAGGAATCGGTAGCATCGCTTCCCGCATCATCAGAAATGCGCCTCAATGCTAAAAACGGTGTGTTTGAAAATTCGCACACATAAGCAATTGCCGCAGTTTCCATATCACACGACATTGCAGAAAAATTTTGCTTTAAACTTTCTCTTACCGCATTATCACAGATAAAATGGTCACCGCTAACGGCAGTTCCCTCTTTTAAATTAGGTATTATTTTTTTAGCAATTTCAATTAAATTGCTATCTGCCGTGTAAATATACTTTTGTGACGGTTTTTCACAAAGTTTATACCCTATTCCGCTTAAATCGAAATCGTGCTCCAAGAATTTATTTGGCACAGTCAATTCGCCCTTTGAAATACCTGAAATTCCGCCCGAAAGTCCGTAATTTAAAATTATATCACAACCGATATCTACCAAATGCATTGTAGCGGCAGCGGCATTAACCTTACCTATACCGCAAAGAATTGATATAACTTCTGCTTTTCCCTTTTCGGTTTGAATTTCAAATTTATGCGCCTTTCTTCCAAGAAACGAATAGGTTTCAAACTTGTCCTTTTCAATAGTTTGTTCAAAAGGAGCATATTCATCCGTATCTGCTACAACAATACCAATTTTAATTTCTTTCATAATAAACCTCTAAAACAAAAAATGGCTGATAAACAGCCATTATTTTAAATTTCAAATTTTGTACCGCAAGCAGAGCAATAAACCGCAGTGTCACTATTACAGGCACCACACGCGGAACATACACGCTTATTCTTAGTGTTATTGATATTTTCCTTCAATTCTGTGATTTTTGAATTTTTCTCATCAATAGACTCAACCAAATTCTTAATCTGAAAATCTTCAATTTCGGTATCTTTTATCAAATTATAATAAATTTCGCCTAAAACCTCAAAATCTTTAGCGCGCTTATTTTCCAAAGAAGCAATATCGAACTTATTTTTACCGGTATTTACAACCTCTCCGGTTTTTTTGCTTAAAATATCAATAGCCTCTTTAGCCTTATCAATAGCATTATCAAAAAAGTCCATAACAATACCTCCGTTTTTTTAATTTTAACATATTTACCACAACAATTCAAGAAATTTAAATAGAGTAGGTTTTATAAAAAAGGTCTATTCCCTCTTTGCGCTTTAAAATTTCCTCGAACTGATTTATATATTCATACGGATATTTATAGTTAAATATTCGCTCAATATAATCACCGTTTGGTTCTCTTAACTTTGTAACCGCCGAAGCACCGCAGGCCAAAATCGTATGGGTTTCATCCATAATGTAAACATTATAAAGTGACTCAAATCCGCGCTTTGCATAGCCTACATTTTCAAGATTGCCAACTGTTTTACTCTGACGGTACATATAGTAGGGATGAATTGCATTTTTTGATAATTCATTATATGCAAAATCCACCATAAGCGAAGCCGTCTTCCCCATTTGGATTTCGGGAATTTCTCCGTATTTTGTCATACTTGATGAACGCTTCATAGAAAGCGAATGAACCGTAACACTTTCAGGGTTTATCGCAATCACTTGGTTCAGAGTGTCCTTAAAGCTTTCAAAAGTATCTGTAGGAAGTCCTGCAATTAAATCCATATTGATATTTTCAAAACCGCATTGTCTTGCTAAATTAAAAGCATCTTTAGTCTGTGCTACTGTATGCTTTCTGCCGATTACCTTTAAAACATCATCATTCATTGTTTGAGGATTTATACTGATTCTCGTCACCCCGAAGGATTTTATAGCCTCTAATTTTTCTTTTGTTACGGTGTCGGGTCTGCCCGCTTCTACTGTATATTCACGCAAAAAAGATAAATCAAAATTATCTTTCACAGTCTGCAAAACGGTTTTTAATTGCTCCGCGTTTAAAGTAGTCGGGGTGCCGCCACCCATATATACCGTTTCAAGTCGCAGATTGTTCTGCTTTGCAATTTTAGCAGTAACAACTAATTCCTTACACAAATGCTCAACATATTCAGGCATTAGTTTTTGCGAATTTTCTACCGAATGTGACACAAAAGAACAATACGAACACCTTGAAGGGCAAAACGGAATTGATATGTAAAGACTGAATGAATCGGGTCTTGAAAGGCTTGTGATTTCTCCCTCGCCCTTTAAAGTGTCAAGACATAAATCCAATTTTTTATCAGTCACCTTAAGATATTCTTTAAAATATTCCCGTGCCTTATCTTCGCCCATACTTTTACGAAGTCTTGAAAGTAATTTTGCCGGACGAATACCCGTTAAAATACCCCAATCGCAAGAATAATCGGTGGCTTTTATCAAGCAGTCATATACTGCTAAAGCCAAAAATAATTCTTTATCCTTTTCAATTGCGCCGTTTATATTTTCAATCTGCCTTTCGGATTTATATACTTTTCCGTTAAAATAAAAGGTTGCAAAAGCAGTATCATCAACAATCTTAGGTACAACACATCTGTCTGTTAACGTTTCACAAAGTTCAATCTTTTCAAAAGGAAAAAATATTCTTATTAACTTTTCAATTTCATATCTAAAAGAGTTATTTATTAAACAAAGTTGCATTTTAACCTCTTATAAAAGGATTGTTATTTTTTTCGTACAAAAGTGTCGTCTTTTCACCGTGGCCTGAGTAGATATTTATATCGCTAAAAAGCGAATAAAGTCTGCGAACCGACTTTTTTAATTCTTGAAAACTGCCACCTGGAAAATCGGTTCTTCCGATACTGCCTTTAAAAAGCAAATCTCCTGAAAAAAGGCTGTCTTCCGTCAAATAACACACACTTCCTACCGTATGACCAGGTGTGTGAAGCACCTTAAAAGCAATATCCCCTACCGAAAATTCGTCATTTTCTTTAAATAATATATCCGCTGAAAAATGCTCAAACTCACTGCCAAAAAATGTGGATAAATTGATTTTTCCATCCGCCAAAGCGTAATTTTCCAACTCACCAATTCCAATTTTTGTATTGGTTTCTTTGCTCAGGCGCAAAGCATCACCATAATGGTCAAAATGAGCGTGGGTTATTAAAATCATTCTGTCTTTATGGGCGTTTTCTTTCAAAAAATTTTCAACCTCTTTTGAGTAATCAGCAGGGTCTATTACAACTGCGCCCTCTTTACCTGAAACTAAATAGCAGTTGGTCTGCAAATCACCCAAATTCAAACACTTAATTTCCATTTTTTCTCCAAATTTCAGTATCGTAAATAATGGTAACAGGTCCGTCATTCACAAGACTTACCTTCATATCGGCGCCAAAAATACCCTTTTCCACCCTTTTTATGCCGTTTTCGATTAACTTTTGGCAGAAAATGTTATAATATTCCTCTGCTTTTGCAGGTTTCATCGCCCTTATAAAAGATGGTCGATTGCCTTTTTTAACATCAGCGCAAAGTGTAAATTGTGAAATTGCTAAAACTTCACCCTCAATATCAAGAATTGAGCGATTCATTTTATCTTCATTATCGCAAAAAATACGTAGATTTGCGACTTTACGAGCAAGGATATCCACATCATCTAAAGTATCATCTTCACAAGCGCAAACCAGTATCATATATCCTTCGTTACAGTTGCCTACAACCTTGCCGTCAACCGTAACAAAAGCCTCTTTTACCCTTTGAATAACCGCTTTCATTATTGGTTAATCCTTTCTACGTGGTATATCTGCGGTACCTTTTCGACATGCGCAATTATACTTCTTAAATGTTCAACACTTTCGGCGCTTATAGTCATAATTATAATGCAGTTACCGTCTTTCGTTTGGCGTGCCGAAATACTGTGAATAGGCACTCGCATATTGCTTAAAACATTCATAACTTCAATCAAAATGCCCTCACGGTCAATACCGATAGCCTTTAGAGTAGAAATAAAAGACTCTTGTTTTGTACCGTCCCAATGGGCGGGAATCCAACGGTTAGGCTCTTCACAAGCAGAAATATCCACAGGTACGTTGTTGCAATCTCTTTTATGGATAGAAACGCCGTGACCTCGAGTAATAAAACCGATAATATCATCCCCAGGCAATGGGTTACAGCATTTTGAAAACTTAATAAGGCAGTTATCGACTCCCTTAATAATAACACCGTCAGAAGATTTTGCATGTTTTGTTTCGGAAATAGGTATAATTTCCGGTTTCTTTTGCGCCGCGGATTTTTTAATAAAATCATCCTTAATTCGCAAAATTACCTTGGATAATAAAATTCCGCCGTAACCGATAGCGGCATAAAATTCCTCAACATTTGCAACACGGTACTTTTTTGCCAATTCTTCAAGATATTCGTTTTCACCATCGGTATCAAGGTCTATATTATTTCTTCTTAATTCCTTTTCAAAATCGGCTTTACCGGTTTCAATATTTTCCGCTCTCTTTTCTCGCTTAAACCAAGAACGGATTTTTGCCTTTGCAGAAGAAGTTACCGCAATGCTAAGCCAATCTCTGCTAGGACCGTGTCCCGCCTGATTAGTGGTTAAAATTTCGATAACCTCGCCCGTTTTAACCTCATGGTTTATAGGTACAATTTTACCGTCAACCTTTGCGCCTATCATTCTGGTACCAACCGCCGAGTGAATTGCAAAAGCAAAGTCCACAACAGTAGCGCCGACAGGCAGGTTAATAACATCACCTTTCGGAGTAACGGCAAAAACATCTTCCTGCGATAAATCAACCTTAATTGTCCTTATAAGGTCGGTTGCATCATTGGATGTATCTTGAGTATCAATAATCTGCCTAATCCAAGCAAGACGGTCTTCAAGCTTTTTATCGTTATCGGTAATACCCTCTTTATATTTCCAGTGCGCCGCAATACCGAATTCTGCAGTATGGTGCATTTCAAAGGTACGGATTTGTATTTCAAATGGTATTCCCGCACGACTGATAACCGTAGTATGCAAAGACTGATACATATTAGGTTTCGGTGTTGAAATATAGTCCTTAAATCTATTTGGAATAGGTCTGAACATATCGTGCATTATTCCCAATATGTTATAACAGTCTGCCACAGTGTCGGTAATAACTCTTATGGCGTAAATATCATAAATTTCGTCAAAATCTCGGTTTTGAACATACATTTTACGGTAAATACCGTGAATAGACTTAACTCTGCCCTGAAACGATAAGGTTACGTTAGGCATAGCTTCCCGTAGTCTTTCTTCAATTCGTTGTTTTATTTCATTTAAAATCTGCTCACGGTGTTGCTTTCTATGGGTTAAAAGCTCTTCAATATCGTTATAAGCTATAGGGTCAAGGTGCTTAATAGCCAAATCCTCAAGTTCTTCCTTAACGGGACGAATACCAAGTCTATGCGCAATAGGAGCATAAATTTCCAAGGTTTCAACCGAAATATCCCTCTGTTTTTGCTCGCGCATAGCATCAATAGTACGCATATTATGAAGTCGGTCGGCAAGTTTTATAATAATAACCCTTATATCCTGACCCATCGCAATAAGCATCTTTCTAAGACTTTCCGCTTGTTGCTGTTCTTTTGTAGAAAAATTAAGTCTACCGATTTTGGTTACCCCATCAACAAGCAAAGCAACCTCCCCGCCAAACATTAATTTTATATCATCTAAGGTGTAATCGGTATCCTCTACAACATCGTGTAAAAGTGATGCTACAATAGACTGGGTATCCATACCCAAAGAAACGACAATCTTTGCAACATTATAAGGGTGGTAGTAATAATCCTCACCCGAAATCCTTTTTTGACCGTTGTGTGCCTTAACGCACAATTCATACGCCTTTCTTATAAGCTCAAAATCATAAGTTGAGCCAAAATTTTCAATATGTTTTTTCAAATCATTATAATTTAATAACTCTTGCGCGTTCATTTTTCACACTCCTTTGTCAAAAACAAGTATGTTTCAGAATTTAAAAGGTTCGTCTTTTCAGTATTGCCCGCATAATATTTACCGTTATTTTGCTCAATCAGACCCAGTTCCAAAAGAATAATAAGAGAAATTTGAGTTTTAGCATAACCCAAACTGTTAATAAACATATACTTAATTCTATCACTCGAAATTGGATTTTCCAAGATGGATTTATAAACCAAGCCCACTTCTTGTCGGGTAGGTGTAAGTTCTTTTGCATTATAAAGATTCCCCGACATAAAATCATTGAAATTAGAAATATCAAAAAACAGTTTATCATCATCAGTTGTGTTCATTCTAATCGCCTTTATTTGAACACTTACCGAATAATTTCCATTATAAATATTAGTTTCAACATTAACAGCAAGGTCTAACACATCACCAATTTCAAAACAAAAGTTTTCTTGGCTTGTGCCAAATAAAACAGCTTGAAATGTATTGTTATCCTTTGTAAACAAAAGTCTGAGATGCTTATTGTTGCCAATCGGGGTAATACGGTTTAATGTAACACCGAAAATACCAAACAAAACTTGTGGATTACCAAAGCCGAAAGGTTCTAACAACTTTAAACTTTCGGATAAATCAACCGATAATGCCGATGGATTAAGTCTGCAATCAAGTTGTAAAACAGGTGTTGGAAATGTTACGGTTTGAGCGTATTCATTAATTCTTTTTCTGAACTCGCCTATATCGCAAGTCTTAATACTAATACCCGCCGCCTGAAAATGACCACCAAATTTTGTTAACAAGTCCTTGCAAGAAGCAATCGCATCATAAAGTGAAAAACCCTCAAAGCTTCTGCCTGAACCGTGCGCAATTTCCCCTTCGGACGAAATCACAATACAAGGTGAACCGTATTTATCGCAAATACGAGAAGCTACAATTCCAACAACGCCGTGATGCCAACCATCACCGTCAACCACAATTACACGGTCATACTTAAAATTATTTTGTTCAATTTTAGTTACTGCCTGCCGGAAAATTTCTTTTTCTATTTGCTGGCGGTTTGCATTTTCCTTATCAATCTCATCAGCAATTTTCAAGGCTTCAAGCATATTATTGCAAACAAGTAATTCTACCGCGCGTTTTGCGTTACCCATTCTTCCCGCCGCATTAATTCTGGGACAAATTCCATAAGCTATGCGGGAAGCATTAATACTCTCATAAGCAACTCCCGCTGCATTTAATAAAGCTGAAAGTCCAATCAAAGCATTATTTTTAAGTTTTTCAACACCGTATTTAACGATAATTCGATTCTCGTGTGTCATAGGCATAACATCAGCAATAACAGCTACTGCCAATAAGTCCGCATAATCATTTAAAAGTTCCTCAGGTTCCTTTCCCTCCATAACACAAATAAGTTTGAAGGCAACCTCGGCACCGCAAATTGATTTAAAGGTACTTGGGCAGTCAATTCTATGCGGGTCAACTATTGCAGCAGCATTCGGTAAAATATCACTCGGTAAATGATGATCTGTTACAACAACCGTTATACCTAAATTATTAGCAAGCTCTATTTCCTCAAAACAAGAAATTCCGTTATCAACTGTAATAATTAATTCTACACCTTGATTTTTTAAAGCTTTAACGGCATCGCAATTCATACCGTAGCCTTCATCAAAACGGTCCGGTATATAATAAATGCAATCGGCATTTCGCTTTTTTAAATAGCTATAAAGCAAAGCGGTTGCAGTAACACCGTCGCAGTCGTAGTCACCATAAATTGCTATTTTTTTACCGCTTTCAACAGCCATATTAACAAGGTCTGCCGCGTGCATAATATCAGCAATTTCATAAGTGTCCGAAAAAATCGGCTCATCAGATAAAAACTGTTCTAAATCAGTAGGGTCTGTATAACCGCGTGATGAAGCAATAAGGGCTACAATAGGCTCAATATTACATTCTTCAGCTAATGATTTTGCTAAATTTCTGTCAACATCAAGAATTTGCCATTTCTTAAAGCCCATATTACTCCCCGCCTTTTTAATAATACTTTATTTTACCACTAAAATATAATATTTTCAATAAATTTATTAAAAAAAGGATGTTCAGCCGAACATCCTTTTTCGAGATATAAATTAAATATTAGTCATTAACATAAGGAAGTAATGCTATTTGACGTGCACGCTTAATAGCGGTGGTCAACTCACGCTGATGAGCAGCGCAGGTTCCTGTTGCACGGCGGGGTAAAATCTTTGCGCGTTCAGAAATAAACTTGCGAAGACGGGCAACATCCTTATAATTAATGGCTTCTACACGGTCAACACAGAAATGGCAAACTTTTTTGCGGGGTTTTCTGTGCATAGATTTTTCGTTTCTTTCTTCCATTGTAAAAAGCCTCCTTTGGATTAAATTTTGAATTGATTAGAATGGCAAATCGTCATCAGTTGCATCGCCTAAATCGGCAAAATCGTTGACATCTGCATTAGAAAACGATGCACTCTCGGTTGGTTGAACAGAAGAATCTCTTTTAGATTCAACAAACTGCACATTGTTAGCAACAACCTCAAATGCGGTACGGTTATTACCGTTCTTATCTTGATATCTTCTGGTTTGTATAGAACCCTCAATACCGATAAGACTTCCCTTTTTGAAGTATTTTGTAATGAATTCCGCCGATTGACGCCAAGCAACAATATTTATAAAATCAGTTTGGCGTTCCTCACCGGAACGATAACGACGGTCTACCGCGATTGAAAAAGTGGTAACTGAAATACCGTTTGGAGTGGTTTTAAGTTCTGGGTCTGCTGTTAGGCGGCCGGTTAAAACAACTAAATTAAACATAATTTTCCTCCATTACTTCTTGATAACCATTAAACGAAGAACGCCGTCAGTAATTTTAGCGATACGCTCTAATTCTGCGGGAAAGCTAGCTTCGCTTTCGAAATTATAAAAAACGTAGTAGCCTTCTGCTTCGTCGTTAATGAGGTACGCAAGACGACGCTTGCCCCAATCATCAACATTTTCAATGGTACCATTTTTAGCGATAAGGTCGTTGAACTTTTCTTTCAAGCTCTGTGTAGTCTCTTCACCGTTTGCAACAGTGAAAATCATAGCTGCCTCATACTTATTGGTCATTTACTTTTGCACCTCCTTCTGGACTTTTGGCCCCGTGAACACACGGAGCAAGGAGCCAATGAGAACATACTATCCCATTTAGCACTGATGTATTATACCAACAATTAGCATTTTTGTCAACAAAATTATTGATTTTATTTAAAAAATATATATAATATTATTTGAAAGGAATGATATTATGCTACTCGCTGTCGATATAGGTAATACCAATATTACTTTAGGCGCATATAATTCTAATTTTTTATCCTTTACTGCCCGTCTTGCTACAGACACCCGCAAAACTGAGGACCAATATGCAATAGAAATTAAACAATTATTATCGATTAATAATATTGGAACTGATGAAATTGAGGATTGTATAATCTCATCTGTTGTTCCGTCAGTTGCAAAAAGCATAAGCCGTGCAGTAGCAAAGCTTTGCCAAATTGTCCCGTTGAATTTAGGACCAGGCGTTAAAACAGGACTTAATATTAAAATAGATAACCCCGCGCAGTTGGGTGCTGACCTTGTTGCCGGCGCAGTCGGCGCTATTGACGCTTATAAAATGCCCTGTGTAATAATTGATATGGGCACTGCATCTACCGTAAGTGTATTGGATAAAAACGGCGCATTTTTAGGCGGTATAATCGCAGCAGGCGTTCGTCTTACACTGAAAGCTCTAACCGAAAATACTGCGCAGTTAACCTCAATCCCCATCGAAGCACCAAAATCAGTCATCGGCAGAAATACTACCGAATCTATGCAATCAGGATTGGTTTTAGGAACCGCTTCTATGATAGACGGACTTTTAGAAAAGATAGCAGAGGAATTAGGCGAAACACCTACGATAGTCGCCACTGGCGGACTTTCAAAAGAAGTTATAGTTCACTGTAAGAACAGTATAATTTATAACGAAAATCTTTTGTTAGACGGTCTTCGCGTTATATATGAAAAAAACCATCAGTAATCACCGATTTTATCGGATTACATAAGTTTATGAACTGCACCTTTATGGGCAGTATCGGAGGTAATTTTATGAAAAATAAAAGAAAAACACAAACACAAAGCCTTGTTTTAGGCGCTATTATGACGGCAATCGTTATTGTGGTGCAATATTTGGGCAGCGCAACCACCTTTTTTGGCCCTTTTTCAACCGCTATCGGACTAACACCGATAATTATAGGCGCTGCTCTTTGCAGTACACCAATAGGTGCCTGGTTAGGTTTTGTATTCGGTGTAGTTGTTTTGGCTTCAGGAGGCGCCGCACTATTCTTAGCATTTAATGTGCCGGGCACAATTATTACAGTACTTTTAAAAGGTACTCTTTGCGGATTTGTAGCAGGAGTTGCATATAAATATCTGATTAAGATAAATAAGTACCTCGCTGTATTTGCCGCTTCCCTTATATGCCCTATTACTAATACGGCAATTTTCTTACTTGGATGCAGAATTTTCTTCTATCCGTATGCAGATGCTATCGCAAATCAAATAAGTTCAAACGCCTCGGGTATGTCACTATTTTGGGCGCTTGCTATGGGTAATTTTTTATTTGAAATTTTAGTTAATATAATTTTAGCACCCGTTGTTATAAAGGTAGTGAACTTTGCTAAAAAATAAATATAATAATTTAAGGTATGTGATATCGTTTTTAAAAGTAAGGAGTTGAATTATTTTGCAAAGAAAAAAATGGGCTGATATTGCTAAAGCATTTGCTATTATTGCAGTAGTTGTTGGGCATACGGAAAATATACCTTCTCTTTTGTCTGCATTTATTTTTTCATTCCATATGCCACTTTTTTTCGTAATGAGCGGTTATTTTATGAAAGATACCGATAATATTAAATCTTCTATTAAAAAAGATGCTAAAAATTTATTAATTCCCTATGCCGCAACCTGCCTTTTAATAACAGCTTTGGCGGCAGTAGTTGCTTTTTTGAAAAAACAAAGCATAATTACTGTTATTAAAACTTGGGTATTTGCATCAGCCTACGGTAGCGGAGGCTTAATTCCAAGCTTTTTAGAAGGAAAAGTACGTGGCATTGGAGCTATTTGGTTTTTACTTGCCTTGTTCTTTGCTAAATCGTTTATATATTTAACCCAAGAATTAGGTAAATATCAATGGGTCGGACTTTTGATAATAGGATATATCGGATACTCCACCACTAACTTCATTTGGTTGCCGTTTAGCATCCAAGCCGGAATGTGCGCCGCTTTTTATGTGTATTTAGGAAAACAATTTAATAAATATCGTTTGTTTGAAAAAACCTATAATTCTGGTAAAATTTCATTATATATATCCTTACCATTGATTTGGATATTTACCGCTTATTATGGCGGTAGGCTTTATATGGTCGGCAATACCTATGGCAATGGCTTACTTGATGTGATAGGCAGTTTTTGTGCTGTGTTTACTATAGTTTGGATTTCTATGTTAATAGAAAAATTTATACCTGTTATTACTAAATTTTTCGGGTTTATCGGTAAGAACACTCTTATAATACTGTGTACTCATATAATAGAAATGAATGTTTTTCCTTGGTTGTTATTATATAACATATTTAATATACCGAGAAACTGGGAAATTGCCCTAATATTTAGAATTGCTTTAATAGCAGTTATGTCATTTATTATATATTGGATACCGTTTATTAACCAAATTTATTATCCAAGCAAACGCAAAAAATTTTAACTATAAAAAAGTAGTCAATCCGTGATTGACTACTTTATATTTTCTAAACGGTAATCTTATAAATTGTGAAAAAAATCGTGTCTAACCTACCGTTTTGTATTACTTCTATACTTCCGCCATTTTGATTAATGCCATTTTTAAACGACTCTTCAAGGTCACCATAATATAAAAGCCACGTTGTTTTGCCTAAATAAGACTCATCAAAACCGTCATAATTTTCTGAATCGAATTCAAAATAGCAAGGCAAAACCGACCAAGTTAAAAGTTCGAGATTGCTTTCAACACGGTCACCGTCTTTGTATGTCTCGTTTATTAACTCTATAGTTTGTTTCGTTTGAATATTACTTTCCTGTTCGATTTTATAAATTTTAACCCACGATTTACTTCCAAACACTAATGCAATACAAAACAGTATAATCGCAATTGAGCGTACCTTTGTAATTTTACCAATAAACAAAGCTAAACAAAGCGCAATAATAGCAGCGGCGCCAATCGCATAACGTAATAAGAATAAAGGCCGTATTAAATGAGATATTATAATACCAACCGCAACTGTTCCGAAGAATGTAATTATAGCAAATATAGTATATATGACCTTAGGGTTTTTAAATAATTCTTTTATAAAATTTGCGTCAAAATGAATATCTTTTTCAACCTTCAAAGGTTTGTACTTTAACCATTGACGAATTAAAAATGCAGTTACACCTGCGACCGCAAAAAGCATAACGCATTTTGTAAAGGTATCATCGCCAAGGATAAAATATATGCTCTCTTTAAATGTGGGAATATTTGTACTCCACCAATAATTACTAGTCCTTTTAAATGAAGAAAATAAGAAAGTAAGCCATGGCAAATAGCCTACCACACATATACTACCAGATAATAAGCATTTCCAAAAGTTCTTTTTATTTTTAAAAAACAGAATAATATAAACGCCCATCATAATAAAGAAAACACTAATTATGGCATAATAATGCGTATATGCCGCAGCTAAAGCTGACGCAGTAAATAAAATCCAATTAGTCTTATTTTGTTTATCGAAAAAAATCAATTCCATTCCAAACCAAAAAACAAAGAAGACAAAAAGATTTGACATACTATACATTCTAACCTCGAGATTATAATGCAAAGCCGTTCCAAAAAGATTTAAAAGAAGCGCAAACCAACAAGCAACTTTCCAACCGTACCTCTTTCTGACAACGGTATATGAAAAAATTGTCAAAATTAAAGATGGTAAAATCGAAACAAAACGGTATATAAAGCTATAGTCACCGAATATCAAATAAAATGCTCTCAAAACCAAGTAATATAAAGGTGGATGAACATCTTCAGAAGTTGTTTTAATAATTTCCGAAATCGGACTTTTTGCCATTAAAATTGAAAAACATTCATCACCCCAAAAAGCAACATTAAAAATGCGAATTATATTTAATGAAACTAAAAATATAAAGAGTAAGGCATATAAAACTATTACGGGTTTATTATTAAATTTTGGGAAAGAAAAATTATCAATACAAATTTTTTTATCTGTAAAACGCACTTTAAGCATATAAGCAAAAAGAGTGATTCCGATTGCTATAAAACAATTTCTCAAGAAACTGCTCGGACAAAATAAAATTAATGATATTGTAAAAAATAATACAAAATATTCTCTCAATTTTTTTTGCATAAAATTCTCCTCTGAAAATATTAAATTATTACATCAAAATATTTTAACATAAATACCTAAATAATGCAACATTAAAACAAAAAACGAACTATTATACTGTTTCCCCTATCAATAAGAATTTTTATTATTAAAACAGGTGATAACCGCATGTCTATCACCTGTTTTAACTATTTATATTCTATTTTCAATTTTTAAGTAAATCTTATCAACGATAAATTTTGCAAAAACAGATATTGCAATACCTAAAACCACACTTGCCAAAACATCTGTTGGATAGTGGACGTATAGATATAATCTTGAAATTGCAATTAATGTCGCTAAAATTAGTGCGGGTGTTCCCCATCTTTTATTAAAAAGAAAAACAGACGTTGCTCCTTCAAAAGAAGCGAGGGTATGACCTGACGGGAACGAATAATCATTTAATTTGTTTATTAACAAAGAAAATTCGGTATTTAAATCATACGGTCTTATACGGCCCACAACATTTTTTAAAAACAGATTGCCAACAATAAAACCAATCAAAAGGCTGACTCCCATACAAAAACCGATTTTTCTTGTCTTTTTAAAGCAAATAAATATTACCGCTAAGGCAATCCAAAAAATTCCACCGTCCCCGAATTTTGTAATTATCGGGAAAAAGGCATCTAAAAACTTACATTGAAATATTTCATTAATCTTATTAAGAATTTCTATTTCAAATGCGTTCATAAATTATTTGCCCTCGTATTTAGCAACAACATTCTTAATTCTGTCAACTGGGTCTAAGAGACTGCTAATTGAATTATCACAATTAAGTGTATCAACGATAAGTGCAATATATTTTGCCATATTAACACTGCAATACCATTCACGAGAAAGTAATTCGGGTGATTGATAAATAAGGTTGGTGGTGAAAACCTTATCAATAAGGCCGTTTGCATAGTATTCATCAAACTTTTCAAGTCCCTCAACAAACAAACCAAAGGTTGAGAAAATGAATATTCTGCCTGCACCCTTTTCCTTTAATTTAGCAGCAATATCAAGCATAGATTCGCCCGAAGAAATCATATCGTCAACCAAAATTAAATCCTTGCCTGTAATATCATTGCCCAAAAATTCATGTGCTTCAATTGGGTTTCTGCCGTTAACAATAACTGAATAATTACGGCGCTTATAGAACATACCGAGTTCTAGACCTAAAACAGATGAATAGTAAATACAACGACCCATACCGCCTTCATCAGGAGAAACTATCATCGTATGTTCGCGGTCCAATTTAATATCCGGCACAGTTTTTAAAAGTGCCTTAATCATCTGGTAAGCTGCTTGAACATTATCAAAACCTTCAAGCGGTATAGCATTATTTACGCGAGGGTCATGTGCATCAAATGTAATAATATTCTTTACACCCATTGCAACCAATTCCTGTAAAGCCATTGCGCAGTCCATTGATTCACGGGCAGTTCTTCTATGCTGTCTGCCTTCATAAAGCATAGGCATTATAACTGTAATTCTTCTTGCTTTTCCGCCCAAAGCGGCAATTACACGCTTTAAATCTTGGAAATGGTCATCAGGACTCATAGGAACTGTTTTGCCGTACATTTTATATTCTACGCTGTAATTAAAGCAGTCACAAATAATATAAGCGTCAAGTCCGCGAGCGGTATGTCTTAAAACTGCCTTTGCTTCACCTGTACCAAATCTTGGGCAATCAGGTGTTAAAACAAAACTTTCATCCGCTGAAACTTCACGCCACTGTTTTAAATAATAATCAACCTTTGAGGAAATATCCTCGCAACCACGCATACTGATTAATGCTAAATCACCGTATGGGGTATGCTTAAAATCTACACTTGCCATAATTTTTGACCTCCGTAAAACTTATTACATATATTCTAACACAAAACTCTCGACAAAAAAAGACTTTTTATAAAAAAATATTATATTTTTTTAATTTTGTTGAACTCTTATAAAATATTTGATATAATATATCCGTTATTATGGACATTTTATTGAAAGGCGGTAAAAATCATGGCAAAGGTTTATCTTTTAGCACATACACCAAGTCCCGAGCATACTGTGGCATCTGCCGCAAAACTTTGCTATAGCAGTTCTACTATTAGCGGTCTTCGCGAAAATTTAACCGATGAAAGTGCATCAAAATTCGTTGAAATGTTAGCAGAAATCGGTCACGAAAGCCCTATTGAGCACGCTTCATTCACTTTTGGAATTGAGGGTGTTTCCCGCGCTTTATTAGCGCAAATCACTCGTCACCGAATGGCATCGTTTTCGGTTAAAAGCCAACGCTATGTAAGAGAAGGTAGTTTTGAATATGTAACTCCCCCGGAAATTGCGGCTGTTCCCGAAGCAAAAGAAATTTACGACGAAATTATGGCTGAAGACCAAAAAAGATATGACCGCCTTGCTGAAATATTAAAACAAAAACATATTGAAACCTTTATGGCTGAGGGTAAAGACGAGAAAACTGCTACCCGTCTTGCCGAAAAAAAGGCAATAGAGGATGCCCGTTTTGTTTTACCCAATTCTTGCGAAACACAAATGATTATGACTATGAATGCAAGGTCTTTATTAAACTTTTTCAGGCACCGTTGTTGCAACCGTGCGCAGTGGGAAATTAAGGAGGTTGCTGACCAAATGCTGAAATTAGTTTTAGAGGTAGCCCCTAATCTATTTAAAAACGCCGGCCCTCCTTGTGTCTGTGGCGCATGCACCGAGGGTAAAATGACCTGTGGCAAACACAAAGAAATTCGTGAATTTTATAAAGGACTTAAAAATAATGGGTAAACTTATTGTAATAGAAGGGCTTGACGGTAGTGGTAAGTCAACTCAGTTGGAACTCTTGCCACAAAACTTGAAAGCAAAAGGTATTGACTGTAAAACCGTATCCTTCCCCGATTACCAAAATCCCTCAAGCACACTTGTCAAAATGTACCTTGCAGGTGACTTCGGAACTAATCCTTCCGATGTTAACGCTTTTGCGGCTTCAACCTTTTACTGTGTTGACCGTTATGCTTCCTTTAAAGCCAACTGGGGTGAATATTATCAAAACGGTGGCACCGTTGTTGCAGGAAGATATACAACCTCAAACGCAGTACACCAATGCTCAAAATTGCCCGAAAGCGAATGGGAAAGCTTTTTAGAATGGCTTTACGATTTTGAATACAATAAGGTTGCAATTCCAAAGCCTGACAAGGTAATTTTCCTTGATATGCCAATTGAGGTTTCTCAAAAACTCTTGTCAAAAAGATATGAGGGTGACGAAACTAAAAAAGATATACACGAAAGCGATACCGAATACCTTGCAAAATGCAGAAAAGCGGCAATTTTCACCGCAAAATATTCTGATTGGGATATAATTCCTTGCAGTGAAAATGGCGAAGCCAGAACTATTGAAGATATTGCAAATGATGTTTTAAACAGCGTTATGGAGATTTATAAATGATTTACTTATTCTTAGCAGACGGTTTTGAAGAATGTGAGGCTTTAGTGCCGTTAGACATTTTAAGAAGAGCCGATATTGAAATTAAAACCGTTGGTGTTTCGGGTAAAACAGTAACGGGCGCTCACGCTATTCCCGTTATATGTGACACTGTAACAGAAGAAATCACTACGGATAATCTTGAAGCAATAATTCTTCCCGGTGGTATGCCGGGTACCTTAAATCTTGAAAAAGATAAAACAGTGCAAACCTTTATTGATTATTGCAAAACTAGGAATTTGCTTATTTGTGCCATTTGCGCTGCGCCTTCTATTTTAGGCCACAAAGGAATATTGAATGGCAAAAAAGCAATCTGCTTTCCCGGTTTTGAAAAGGAACTTTCAGGGGCAATTCTTTGCAATCAGCCGGTTGTTAGGGACGGTAATATAATAACAAGTATTGGCGCAGGTGCCGCATTTGATTTTGGTTTTCAGATATTGACCGCACTTAAAACACAAGAATTTTCAGACAATTTAAAATCACAAATGAAATATAACGGAGTTTTAAAATGAGCGAAAATTTCAAAAACAATCTACCCGATAATGACGATTATATAATAGGACAAGGCTTCCAAGTTGAAGAATACAAAACGGAAAACATACCTATGAAAAAGAAAAGAAAAACAAAAAACACCGTAAAAACAACAATTACAATTATTCTTATTTTTGCGATTTCAATCAGTTTGGGTTTTGGAATTATATATGCCGGCGCTGATTTTGTAGGCATTGGCTTTGGCAGAGGCGAAGAGGCAGTTATTGAAATTGAGCAAGGCACCCCTACTGTTAAAATTGCCGAACAGTTAAAGGAATGCGGCGCAGTTAAAATACCGCTTTTGTTCCGCCTTTATGCTAAATTCAAGGGCTTCGACAGTCAGTTTAAATACGGCGTTTACACTTTTAATACCGAATCAGGTTATGATTCCATTGCTAATATGCTTATAACCCAAGGTGCTAAAGCCCAAAGTGTTACAGTAACTATACCCGAGGGTACAGGTATTAATGATTACACCAAAAATGTCAACGGCGAAAAGGTTACTATTCCAGGTATTGCAACCCTTTTAGAAAATGCCGGTGTTTGCTCGAAAAATGATTTTCTTTCTGCCTTAGACGATATAAAATTAGAGGGTAAACTACTAACTAATGCAGACCCAAATAAAACCTACCATACTTTAGAGGGTTATCTCTTCCCCGAAACCTATAATTTTTACAATTATGATTCAAAAGAGTGTGCACTTTTAGCGGTTAAGCGAATGATTAAGGAAACCGAAAGCCGTATCACTGACGATATGTACCGTCAAGCCGAAAAAATGGGTTATTCTATGAATGAAATTCTTACAATGGCTTCTATCATTCAAATGGAAGCAGGTCTTGATAATTCAAGTTTGCCTAAAATTGCAGGTGTTTTCTACAACCGCTTAAATAGTGATGACTTTGCAACTTTAGGTTCTTCCCCTACCTGTTATTACGGTAAATCCTTCAGACTTGATGACGGAAGATACGACACTTATAAAGCAAAAGGCTTGCCACCGGGACCCCTTTGCTCACCGAGTATCGACGCTATAAAAGCGGCGTTAAACCCAGAAGGTGTCGGCAATGGATACTACTACTTTGTCACCGATAAAAACGGTAAGTTTTATATGCATAAAACTTTAGCAGAACAAAACAAAACAATAGCAAAATTAAAACAGGAAAAAAATTGGATTTATGAATACTTTGACTAATAAAATACCGGAGCTTTTATGTCCTGCGGGTGATTTAACCCGTCTTAAAGCCGCTGTTGACTATGGCGCTGATGCTGTTTACCTTGCAGGTGAAGAATTCGGTATGCGTACCGCCGCTTCAAACTTTGGTATTGAAGATTTAATAAAGGGTGTTGAATACGCACACAATAACGGCGTTAAAGTGCATGTTGCTTGTAACACCATTCCTCATAACGAGGAAATTCCTCGCTTGCCAATATTTTTAGAACAATTAAATTCAATCGGGGTAGATGCAATTATCGCCGCCGATTTAGGAACAATCGGGCTTGTGAAAAAATATGCTCCAAATGTAGAATTGCATATTTCGGTACAGTCGGGTATATGCAACTATGAAACGGCAAACGCTTTTTATAATTTGGGTGCAAAACGCATTGTTTTAGCACGCGAGTTATCTCTTAATGAAATAGCAGAAATTCGTGCAAAAACCCCAAAAGAGTTAGAAATTGAAGCCTTTGCCCACGGTGCTATGTGTGTTTCTTACTCTTCCCGATGTTTACTTTCAAGCTATATGACAGGCAGGGATGCTAACCGTGGCGACTGTGCGCAACCTTGCCGTTGGAGTTATTCTTTGATGGAAGAAAGACGTCCCGGACAGTATTTTGATATAACTGAAACCGATAAAGGCACTTATATCTTAAATGCAAACGATATGTGTATGGCGCCTTATCTTGATAAAATGAGAGATTGCGGAATCGACAGTATTAAAATTGAAGGTAGAGCAAAATCTCACTATTATGTATCGGTTACAACAAATGCTTACCGTGGCGCCTTAGACAGTCTTAAAAATGCTCAAGGTGTTTGGGTATGTCCCGAATGGGTTAATGAGGAATTAAATAAAATCAGCCATCGCAATTATTCGCAAGGTTTTTATTTTGGCACTACTCAAAATGCCCAGACCTATGCCAATGCAGGCTATGTCAGAGATTATTCGGTAGCCGCTATTGTTGACGGTTATGAGGACGGTTGTATTGTAGCAACTCTTAAAAATAAATTTTTACAAGGTCAGGAATTTGACTGTTTGGAGCCAAAAAACAAACCTTTCCCTGTCATTGCAAATCAACTTTTTGACGGTAACGGCAACGCTATTGATTCTGCTCCACACCCAATGATGACAATTAAAATTCCATTTGAAAAGCCCGTAAAAAAAGGCTCACTTCTTCGTATGAAATCTGACTAAATGTTACACCTCTTGTTAATAATAAACAAGAGGTGTTTTTTTTGGACGAAAAGGTGTTTTGGAAAATTTATTCGCGCCGAAGCGCAATATGTTTTTTTATAATTATTTCGCTTTTTTTAACTTGCGTTTTAAGAATTGCTGTTATAAACACAAAAAATTACCGCGAAGTTCAATTTCAGCAAAGCAGTTTAAAGATTAAAATTTCGAATTTAAGAGGTACTATTTTTGATAAAAATTTA
The DNA here is from genome assembly GCA_045634645.1 of Acutalibacteraceae bacterium. GTDB lineage: Bacteria > Bacillota > Clostridia > Oscillospirales > Acutalibacteraceae > UBA737. The sequence continues at coordinate 8,275 of JAZRAQ010000028.1, read as the reverse complement.
ATACCTTTAACCAATTTAGAGAAAAAAATCATCGCCTGCGTCAGTCCGACACCCCGTGCCGTTACCGCTATTAGCAGTGTACTTGATGGCGAGGAGTTACAAAATATTTTGGAAAAATTAAGAAACGGCAAACCCGCCATCTGCGAAGTGCCGAAAGAAATTGAGTGTGATGGCATTGTTTGCACCGAAATTTACACCCACAATTCAGCCTCTACCCTTGCAATTCACACCTTGGGCTACACAAACGATAACAAAGGTGTAACGGGTCTTGAGAAGGCTTATGAGGATATTTTGTATAGTCATGAAACTGTAACGGTTTCCTACCCTTGTGATGGATTAGGGAATATTTTAACCGGTATTTCGCCCACTATCGAAAATAATACTTCAGTCATAGCAAACGGTGTTGTAAGTACCATTGATATAAATATCCAAAACATTATAGAAGAATGTGCGACCTCTATTGAATGCGGTGCGATAATTGTATCGGAAGTGAAAAACTCAAAAATTAGAGGAATTGTAAGTTTTCCGAATTTCGATTGCACTAAAATAAATGAATACTTGACGCAAGAAAATTCACCGTTATTTAACCGTACAATATCGGCTTATAATGTAGGTTCTGCCTTTAAACCTGTGGTTGCAATAAGTGCTATAGAAAACGGTCTTAAAGATTTTACGCATAATTGCACAGGCAACCTTGAAATAATCGACAGGGTTTTCAACTGTCATAAAAAAGACGGTCACGGACTGACAAATCTTAATAGCGCTCTTATGAACTCTTGTAACACATTCTTTTATAATTTAGCATTTGAAATCGGTCCAGAGAACATTTATAAAACCGCAAAAACACTGAACTTTGGTAGAGAAATTAAAATTTGTGACAATATTTCAACTGCAAAATGCAGTATTCCATCAAAAGATACCCTAAAGAATGTTGCCCAACTTGCAAATTTCAGCATAGGTCAAGGACAATTAACCGCCACTCCCGTTTCGATGATAACCCTATATAATGCCATTGCAAATAACGGTATGTACTATATTCCCTCAATCGTTGAGGGTGTTTTAATGGACGGAGAAATTAAAAAATATAACATAGGCAGTGCTACAAAAGTTTGTGAAAAAACAACAGCCAACTCAATAAAAGAATATTTAAAATCCGTAGTTGAAGAAGGTACGGGCACTCTCGCTAAGCCTAAAACAGTGTCTGCCGGTGGCAAAACCGGAACTGCACAAACCGGAAAATTTACAGGCGGGTCTGAAATTTACAGTAGTTGGTTCTGCGGATTTTTCCCTTTTGAAAATCCTAAATACAGTGTAATCGTATTTTGTGAAGACAATCAAAAACAAAGCGAATCCTGTGCTCAAATTTTTTCAAAAATTGTAGATAAAATAATAGCAGTCAAATCTTGACTGCTATTTTCTGTGGTATTTATAGTAAACTATTATATCCATTTCGGTGTTATCAATTTCATTTACACCCGAAATGGTTATGCCGTCACCGCTTAAAAGCATAAAATATGTGGCATTTTCTGTCTTACAGCGAAAAACGTCAGTAGCACCGCACATAACACGAATTTCATTTTCTAAAACTATAATTCTTCCCTCTTTGCCTAATATTACTTCCTTGATACTCCCATCTTCTAATCTTTCACGACGGGTTACATATTTAATTTCTCTGCCGTCCATTTGTTTTAGTACATCAGCATTTGGGTCTTTTTTCTTTTTAAACCAAAACATTTAATTCCCCGTTTTCTTTAAAAATTTAAAAATATTATCTTTTATTTGAGCCTCATAAAGAGAAATATTTCCCGAAGCAAAGTATGCAATAACTGCCGAAATCACTGTATAAATAACCGCTTTTCCCGAAAATATTTCTATCGCGAGAAAAATTGATGCCAACCAACATTTTGTAACACCGCAAAATAGCGCAGTCATTCCGATACTTGCACCAAAAGCAATCGGTAATCCAACCAATGAAGCAATTAAAGCGCCGAAAGTTGCACCAACAAATAAAGTAGGCACAATTTCCCCGCCCTTGAAACCGCAACCTATTGCAACACAAGTAAAAAGTATTTTTAAAATAAATGAAAATGAATTTAACTGTCCGTTTTCGAAAATACGGTTAATTACATTCATTCCTGCACCATTATAATCATTTGTTTTGAATAATAGAGTTAAAATTATTGTGATTACACCGCCAAACGCGATTCTTAAATACGGATTTTTAAACAACTTTTTAAACGAACTTTTAGAAAATTCCAAGGAATAGCAAAATACCATAGAAAGCAATCCCGAAAGAAGAGCTATTAAAATTACTTTTAATAAAGTTAAATATGAAAATTTCGGCAAGTTGCCAATTTCAAACCGTTCAGCGTGAGCCCCTGACAAAAAAGCTGTAAAATACGCTGTTAATGATGTAATAATAGTAGGAATCACAGCATTTTTGCGAATTTTCCATACATTTACTATTTGAAGTGAAAAAATAAACGCTGTAATCGGTGTTCCAAACACTGCCGAAAAAACACCCGCCATACCGCAAAAAGTCAATATTTCTTTATCTTCATCATGCAATTTAAATACCTTACAAGCAGTCGCCGATAATCCACCGCCTATTTGTAAAGCAGCGCCTTCTCGACCGACTGATGCTCCAAACAAATGAGAAATCACAGAAGATAAAAATATTGCAGGCGCTAATAACGGAGAAATGCTTGTTTTCAAACTGCAAGATTCAACAACACTGTCGGTTGAAATATTTGATAGATTTAATTTTTTAAAAATCCACACCGAAAGCAAACCCGCAAAAGGTAATAAAAAAATCAAGCAATTATTACTCATTCTGATATTTGTAACCACTGCAATACTTTCAGAAAATAATGAGCCAACCAAACCGCAAAATATTCCCAATAAAATACAAATTGCGATATGCTTTAAAAAGTCTAAAAGCACAAAACGAAAATTATTTTGTTCTTTCTTTAAACTAAACAATAATATCACCAAAAACAGTATATATTTTTTAAAAGATTATGTCAAGAAATTGCCTTAGTTCAATTGACAAATAGTAAATTAAAGTATATAATTAGTGATATATGTAAAAAAATTATAAGGATGTTTTTTATGGAATGGACTTCACTTAATGATTTAAGAGAAAAATATCTATCTTTCTTTGAATCAAAGGGACATTTGAGATTAAGCAGCTTCCCGTTAGTACCTCAAAATGATAAGTCGTTATTACTAATCAATTCAGGTATGGCGCCAATGAAAAAATATTTCACAGGCGAAGTAACTCCCCCCAGAACCAGAGTTACCACTTGCCAAAAATGTATCAGAACCCCTGACCTTGAACGTGTTGGTATCACAGCTCGTCACGGAACTTATTTTGAAATGCTCGGCAACTTTTCCTTTGGCGACTATTTCAAAAATGAGGCTATCCCGTGGGCTTGGGAATTTTTAACCAAAACACTTGAAATCCCCGAAAATTTGCTTTGGCCCTCTGTTTATGAGGAGGATGACGAAGCTTACGCATTATGGCGTGATGTTATCGGCGTACCGGAAGAGCGTATTGTAAAACTCGGTAAAGCAGATAACTTCTGGGAACACGGTACCGGTCCTTGCGGTCCTTGCAGTGAAATTTACTTTGACCGCGGTGAGAAATACGGTTGCGGCAGTCCTGACTGTAAACCCGGTTGCGATTGTGACAGATATATGGAAATCTGGAACAATGTATTTTCACAGTTCAATAATATGGGTGACGGCACCTACACCGAACTTGAACATAAAAATATTGATACAGGTATGGGCCTTGAAAGACTTGCTTGCGTTATGCAGAATGTTGACAATATGTTCGAAGTTGACACTATCAGAAAGATTTTGGATAAGGTTTGCGAACTTTCCGGCAAGCAATACGGAAAGGATGCAAAAGTTGATATTTCAATCCGTGCTATTACCGACCATGCAAGAGCTTCAACCTTTATGATTAGTGACGGCATTATCCCCTCTAACGAAGGCAGAGGCTATGTGCTACGCAGAATTATAAGAAGAGCTGCCCGCCACGGCAAATTAATCGGTATTGATAAGCCTTTTCTTGACATCCTTTGCGATACCGTTATCGCTGAAAATAAGCAAGGCTATCCTGAATTAGTAGAAAAACAAGACCTTATTAAAAAGGTTATTTCAAACGAAGAAAGTAACTTTAATAAAACTATTGACCAAGGCTTAAGTATGCTTAACACCTTAACTGCAAACGGCGGTATCCTTTCAGGTGAAGATGCATTTAAGCTTTATGACACTTATGGTTTCCCACTTGATTTAACGAAAGACATTTTAGCTGAAAAAGGTATGAGTGTTGACGAAGACAGATTCAAAGAGCTTATGGAAGAACAACGCAATACCGCTAGAAATGCCCGCAAATCATCTGACGGAGAAAGTTGGAAGAGCAACGATATCAGCTTCGAAAATATCTCTGCTACCGAATTTTTAGGTTATAATGAAAATTCTTGCAGTGCAACCGTGCTTGATATTGTAGCCGATGGTGAACATACCACCGCCACTAACACTGATAAAGCAATTTTAGTACTTGACAAAACTGTTTTCTATGCTGAAAGCGGCGGTCAGATTGGTGACAGCGGTATTATTAAAACCGATAGTTTTGAATTTATTGTTACCGATACCAAAAAGACCCCCGGCGGTGTATTCACTCACTACGGCGAGGTTAAAAAGGGTCAGATTTCAGTTGGCGATACTGTAAATGCACAAATTGACGTTGCAAAGAGAAACGCTATCAGAAGAAATCACACTGCAGCTCACTTGTTGCAAGCAGGGCTTCGCGCTGTTCTTGGCACACACGTTGAACAAGCAGGTCAATTAGTAAACGAAAAAACCGTTCGTTTTGACTTTACACACTTCTCTGCATTAACTAACGATGAAATCAAAGCAGTTGAAAACTTTGTAAATGATGCTATTTTGAACGGCATTACAGTAGAAAACAGCGAAATGCCGATTGATGAAGCCAGAAAATTAGGCGCTATGGCATTGTTTGGAGAAAAATACGGCGATGTTGTTCGTGTTGTAAATGCAAAAAATGTTTCAATTGAGCTTTGCGGCGGTACACACGTTGATAACACTGCTAAAATCGGTTTATTCCATATCAATTCTGAATCCAGCGTTGCCGCAGGTGTCAGAAGAATTGAAGCAGTTACAGGCGCTAATCTGCTTAATGTAATTGAAAATTATATCAAACTTGCAAACGATACTGCAGATGCTTTGAAATCAGCAAATATTAACGATATTTCAAAGCGTGCTGTTGCAGTTATGAACGAGCTTAAAGAAACTCAAAAAGCGCTTGAAAAAGCAGAAGCACAAATTGCTAACTCAAAACTTGGCAGTATTTTGGACGGCGCTGTAACAGTTAACGGAATTCGTGTTGTAGCTAAAGAGCTTAAAAACACATCTGCTGACGAACTAAGAAAAATGACCGATACTGTTAAGGCTGATAACCTTGACACCATTGTTGTTTTTGCTTCACTAAACGGAGAAAAATTAACATTCTGCGCCGCTTGCGGTAAAGACGCTATTTCTAAAGGCGCACACGCCGGAAATTTAGTTCGTGAAATTGCAAAAATCACAGGCGGTAACGGTGGCGGCAAGCCTGACAGCGCTATGGCAGGCGGTAAAGATGCTTCAAAATTAAATGAAGCTTTAAATGCTGTTGTATCGGTTGTAGAAAGCCAGATAGGGTGATAAAATGGACTGTTTATTTTGTAAAATAATTGACGGCTCAATCCCAAGCAAAAAGGTTTTTGAAAACGATTATGTTTATGCTTTTTTTGATATTGAGCCTCAAGCTCCTTTCCACGCAGTAATTGTTCCGAAAATTCATATTTCATCTGCTGATGAAATCAACTCCCAAAACAGTATATATATTGCAAAAATTTTTGAAGCAATTGCAGAAATTTCAAAACAAGAAAATTTAGAAAACGGATACCGAGTAGTTAACAACTGCGGTCAAGACGGTGGGCAAACTGTTAGACATCTGCATTTTCACCTGTTAGCCCGCAGAAATTTAGCTTGGCCACCCGGTTGACAGGAGGATTATTATGTCAGAATTCTACACAATGAATATTGCGGGGGTTGAGCGTAAACTCGAAAAATTCCCCGTAAGCGATAAATTAGACATAGCTGCATTTATTCTTTTCGGTGATGTTGAAGTTACCGTTAAAGCAAGCGAGGAATTGCTTAAAAAAGTTCCCGAATTTGACGTTATAGTAACACCGGAAGCAAAAAGTATTCCTCTTGCATACGAAATGTCCAGACAAAGTGGTAAGCCGTACATAGTAGCAAGAAAAGGCGTTAAAGTTTATATGCGCAATCCATTAAGCGTTACTGTAAACTCCATCACTACCCAAAACGAGCAGCACTTATACTTAGGTGAAAGCGAAGTTCAAATGATTAAAGGTAAAAAAGTACTTATCGTAGACGATGTTATAAGCACCGGTGAATCCCTTAAATCAGTTCAAGAGCTTGTTAAAAAGGCTGAAGGTATTGAAGCTGCAACCGTTGCAGTTTTGGCAGAGGGTGACGCTGCTGACCGCAAGGATATAATTTTCCTTGAAAAATTACCATTATTCTTTAAGTAAACAAAAAAGACCTGATTAATTTCAGGTCTTTTTTAATATTTTATTTAAATATGCAACCGGCAATCCAACAACATTGAAATAATCGCCCTTAATTTCTTTAACAAAAAGCGCGCCAAGAGATTGTATCCCGTAACTTCCTGCCTTATCATAAGGCTCAGAAGTGTCTAAATATTCTTCAATTTCAATAGGTTCAAGCTTAAAGAATGTAACCTCAGTTGTAACCGAAAAGCTTTGACAAATGCCGTTTTTAACCACAGCACAACCCGTTATAACCTTATGTGTATTACCGGAAAGCATTTCTAACATTCTTTTAGCTTCTTCCCTGTCTTTTGGTTTTCCTAAAATTTCATTGCCTAAAATCACTGAAGTATCAGCGCCGATTACTATATCATCGGGATATTTTTTTGCAATATCCTCAGCTTTAATTTTTGCCAAATATTCGGAATGTTTTTCTATTTGCAAGCCTTCGGGCACTATTTCCGGTATATCGGACGGACAAATTTCAAATTCTTTTGCGCAAAGCGAAAATAATTCTTTTCGCCTGGGTGACTGTGATGCTAAAATATATCCCATACTAAACACCTGCCATAAAATTAGGAAAACCTTGGGCGTTCAACTTACTTATATGCTCGTTATATTCACCAACTGCAAAAGAGCAATGGGTTAAATAAACCATTATAAATAAGGGTAAAGTGTAAAGCAAAGGAATAAACAAAAGGGATAATAAAATCCAACCAATCATACTGAAAAACAAAGATACGAAATCAAGAGTAGTTCTTTTCGATATTACAACAGACATGTGTATCGCTTCATTAACTTCCATATTTTCATCAACTACCATAAGCATAGGCGCTAAATAATATTTTAATATTGAAAAAATAGTACCAATTATTGCTAATGATTTTAAAAATACGGTTAAGTTAGCTAAATTTGCAGTCCATAAAGGGATTGTAACATTTAAAAAATCATAAGTTTTAACACTTGAAATTATTGAAACAGCGAAATACGGAATCGAGAGTAAAACCCCAACTATCAATGCTTTAATTGCAATTTTAAATGATAAACTTAAAGCCTTTTTGTAATTATCTTTAGAAGTAAAATAATAAAATACCGAAATGGGATTATCACAAACACCGCAAAACATTCTCCAAAAAAATCTTAGTGAACCTAAAAGAATAGGAAAAAACATAAAGAAATTTAAAATAACAAAAAATGTATTTGCAAATATATTACCGCCGATTATATAAAGGCAGGACGATATATTCAAATTAATCAAATAACAAACAAGCACCTCTGAACACACTGCGAAAACCTTAATTTTATTATTTTTCAAGGCTTCTCTTGCGGTCTTTTTAACTGTGGAATTTGCTACAGTCATAATTTATCCCCTTTTATATTGATAAATATATTATATAAGTTAAAATTTTAAATTGGTTAAATAATTGTTAATTTTGCAAAGCCCGCCATTACCTTTTTAGTGCCAACTTTATCGAAAGCAATTTCAAGTAAAGTATCGTTCCCCATTGGCTTAGTCGATAATATCATACCTTTACCAAAGGTTTTATGCTCAACAGTCTGCCCGACAGAATAAGTGTTATTTGTATTAGTGGCAGTAGTAAAAGATGATTTTTTAACCGAACCAGGTG
>JAZRAQ010000027.1:0-80085 GCA_045634645.1 Acutalibacteraceae bacterium | reverse complement strand
AGCAAAAAATAACCAACCGCTTTAGCGGTAGCTAAGAGTCCGCTTGCGGTTGGCAGATTATTCGGTGGACTTTCAGTCCTGCCAGTAACAGCGGCTTACAGCCGCAGAGCAAACTACCGGCTTAGCCGGTAGTCATGATTTCTAATATACCTTTTAATATATGTTGTTTCGCTTTTACAGCCTCTTTAAGTGAAAGAGCCGGCAAACCCTCTAAAGTGTAGGGCAAACCTAATTCCTTATATTTATTAACGCCCATTGTATGATAGGGTAAAACGTCAAGCGCGGCTAAATGCTTTAAACCGCCGATAAACCTTCCAAGCTCTAATAATTCATCCGGCTTATCAGTTATACCCTCGACAATAATATGTCTTATCCAAATAGGTTTTGAAAGAGAATCCAAATGTTTTGCAAACTGCAAGATATTTATGTTGCTCTTACCGGTCAGCTTTATATGTTCATCATTATTTATATGTTTGATGTCAAGCATAATTAAATCGGTATAAGACATTAAAGTATCTATCTTTTCGGTGTTTTGGGGATTAAAGGTTATTCCCGAGGTATCAATACAAGTATGGATGCCTTCTTTTTTGCAGGCTTTAAAAAGCTCAATTAAAAAATCGATTTGCAAAAGGGGTTCGCCGCCTGTGACGGTTATACCGCCTTTTGCATAAAAATCTCGGTTTTTATTGTATTCGCTTAATATTTCTTCAACCGTTATTTCACGGCCAGTGCCAATCTCCCAAGTATCAGGATTATGGCAGTAAAGACATCTCAAAGGACAGCCTTGCATAAAAACAACATATCTAATTCCCGGTCCGTCAACCGTACCGAAAGATTCAACCGAATGAATTTTTCCGGTCATAATTAGATTTGGTCGTGGAAGGTACGGGAAATAACTTCATCCTGCTGCTCTTTTGTAAGCTTAATGAAGTTTACTGCATAACCGCTAACACGAACGGTTAATTGAGGATATTTTTCCGGATGAGCCTGCGCATCAAGCAAGGTTTCTCTGGTGAAAACATTAACATTCAAGTGGTGACCGCCTTTTTTAACATAGCCGTCAAGCATTGAAACTAAATTATCAATTTGATTTTGTGTTGCTGCCATTATAATTTCTCCTTTATAAAGTAGTTATATATTCATATAATATAGTTATTATTGTTTGTCTGTGTCTAAACCTTCAAAAAGTGTAGGGGTAGAGCAAGCGCCGTTTGAACAATCAAGGTCTACTTCAATGTCACCAACAAAGATTTGGTCATCCTTACCTAAAGCGCCTGGGATGATTGAGAAGGTGTTTGAAATACCATCTTGAGCGTCAATGAAAGGAAGTTTAGCAACAGATGCCAAGGATGCTACTGCACCGTGAGTATCACGTCTGTGCATTGGGTTAGCACCTGGAGCAAAAGCTTCTCCTTTCTTACGGCCGTCAGGTGTAGCACCTGTGTTTTTACCGTAAACAACGTTAGATGTAATGGTAAGAATAGAAGTTGTTGGGATACCGCCACGGTATGTGTGATTCTTACGGATATGTTCCATAAATCTGTGAACGATATCGTATGCAATAGAGTCAACTCTGTCATCATCGTTACCGTATTTGGGGAAGTCGCCTTCTACTTCGTAGTCAACAACGATGCCTTGCTCGTTACGAACAGTCTTAACTTTTGCATATTTGATAGCTGAAAGTGAGTCAGCTACAACTGAAAGACCCGCGATGCCGGTTGCAAACCAACGGGTAACATGCTTGTCGTGTAAAGCCATTTGAATCTTCTCATAGCAATACTTATCATGCATATAGTGAATAACATTCAATGTATTTACATATACATTTGCTAACCACTTCATCATTTCATCATACTTTTTGATAACCTCGTCATAATCAAGGTAGTCGCTTGTAATAGGACGGTATTCAGGACCAACTTGTTTGCCTGAAATTTCATCTACACCGCCGTTGATAGCGTAGAGCAAGCATTTTGCAAGGTTTGCACGAGCTCCGAAGAACTGCATTTCTTTACCAACGCGCATTGAAGATACGCAACAAGCAATTGCATAGTCATCACCGTGGGTAAATCTCATGAGGTCGTCATTCTCGTACTGAATTGAAGAAGTTTCAATAGATGTCTTAGCGCAGAACTTCTTGAAGTTTTCAGGTAAGCGAGTTGACCAAAGAACTGTAAGGTTCGGTTCGGGCGCAGCACCTAAGTTATTGAGTGTGTGGAGATATCTGTAAGACATCTTTGTAACCATGTGTCTACCGTCAATAGCAACACCGCCGATAGATTCGGTTACCCATTGAGGGTCACCTGAGAATAATTGGTTATATTCAGGTGTACGGGCGAATTTGATAAGACGGAGCTTCATAATGAAGTGGTCAACCATTTCCTGAAGTTCTTCTTCGGTATATTTGCCTGCCTTCAAGTCGCGTTCAGCATAAATATCGATAAAGGTTGAGGTACGACCGAGTGACATAGCAGCGCCGTTTTGCTCTTTAACTGCTGCTAAGTAACCGAAGTACATCCATTGAATAGCTTCCTTAGTATCTTTAGCAGGTTGAGAAATGTCATAACCGTAGCTTGCTGCCATTTCCTTAAGTGCAGTTAAAGCACGGATTTGTTCGGATAATTCTTCACGGTCGCGAATAACGTGTGAATACATAGCGGAACGGGTTGTGTTCTTTTGCTCAGCCTTGTCTTCAATCAAGCGGTCAACACCGTAAAGTGCTACACGGCGGTAGTCACCGATAATACGGCCACGGCCGTAAGCATCTGGAAGACCTGTGATAATGTGGCTTGAACGACAAGCACGCATTTCGGGAGTGTAAGCATCGAAAACACCCGCATTGTGAGTTTTTCTGTGTTTTTCAAAGAATTCTTTAATGCCGGGGTCAATTTCATAGCCGTTGTCAGCAAGAGCTTTTTCAGCCATACGAATACCACCGTAGGGCATAAGAGCGCGCTTAAAGGGCTTTTCAGTTTGAAAACCAACGATTTTTTCCTTGTCCTTATCTAAATATCCGGGGCCGTGTGATGTGATGGTAGAGATAACCTTGGTATCCATATCCAAAACGCCGCCGGCTTCTCTTTCCTGACGGGTAAGGTCTAATACCTGTTCCCATAAATCCTTAGTAGCTTGTGTAGGACCTACTAAGAAAGAATCATCACCGTCATAAGGTGTGTAGTTGTGTCTGATGAAGCTTCTTACATTAACTTCTTTTACCCATGTGCCGCCTTCAAAGCCGGCCCATCCTTCGTATTTGTAATCCATATTTTACTCTCCTTAAAAAAGAAATAATTTTTACGACTAATATTATAACATTAAATAACAAATAAGCCAATAGTTTTTTTGCAAAAAATAATGTTTTTTTGATTTTTTTTATTACATTTTACCAAATACTCATTATTATATGAGATGTGCCTATGAACTGTATTTCTTTTTTAAAAAATTGTTGCAAAAGAAGCAAAAAATTAACTTGACTTTTAAATTGTATGGCATTATAATACTAATGTGAATAATTATAATCGTTTATTATGTAAGTATTTTTAGGAGGAAAATGATATGAAAAAAGTATTAGCGGTTTTATTGTCATGTGTAATGTTGTTTACCGCACTTTCAGTAAGCGTTTTTGCGCAAGAACGTCCCTCTGTTACTGTTGGTACATATACCGTTACAAAGGCTGAAAAAACATCTACCAATTTTACAATCAGACTTTCAGATTTTGGAACTCTTAGCGCTTTTGATATAAAGGTTAATGCGAGCCAAGGACTTAGGATTGACAGTGTAGGTGAAGTTATCAACGTAGAAACTGATGCTATAGAAGGTGACGATTATAAAATTATCGGTCAAAACAAATTTGGTAACTCATTACATTATGTTGGCATTGTAACTAATGTTTCTGAAGATGTTGTTATTAATATAAATGCAACTATTGCTGAGAATACAACCGAAACTCAGACGATTAATGTTGTAGCACACAAGCTTGCAAAAAATGCGGCTGTTTTATACTCCGAAACTAATTATGATGTTAATAACGGTACTATTGTGCCTTACATAGGCGCTGTGGAAGTAGAAATTCTTGATTCAACAACAGTTGCACAACCTGATGCACCTATAACAGGTGAAGATGAATACTTTATCCCTTATGGTGCCGTTTATACAGGTACCGAAGATACCGCTGATCTCATAGTTAAAGATGCAAATGGTAATTTCAATATTGCCGGTAAAGATGTAACCGTTAATAAGTTTAAGGTTCCTGAAGGCGGTTTTGGTACATTCGGTGTAACCGATACTAAAAAAGGCGAAGCATCTGCTCAACAGTTTGGTAACTTTGTTAAAGAATATAACTCTAATAACGAGTACGGTTCTATTGTAATTGTTGGTGATTGGAAAAATTACAGAGATTACTATCTTAATAACAGAGGTTATTGCGAATCTGAATTAATAGAAATGCTATATGATAGGTATTTAGATAAAATAGAAACATATGGTAATAAATATGTACCTTTTGGTATAACTGTTGGTGATACAAAATACGCTATAAGAGTTTATGATGTTAAGCAGAATAATTTCATGTGGCATAACGGTCCAGAAGCAGATATTAATAGGGCTACCACATTAGAATATGCGGTTCGTGTTTCAGGTTTGAGTGATGCTGATGGATGCGCTGCAGTTGCATATTACGGAACTACAGTTGACGATGTTACTACGTATACATATTCTAAAGAAGTTAAAGTATACGAAAAGTAATACGCCGAATTGATTAAGGAGATTTAATGATGGAAAAATTCACAGACCCTGAACTTTTGGAGTTTTTATGTAATGTCGGAGGACCGGATGATATTATCGTTAGTTCACCGACAAATCCTGATGAAGAAGAAATTCTTTAAGTTAAAGAGTAATAGGAAATAAAGTTATGAATAAACGAACAACAGGGATTATTATAGCTATTTTAGTTGTTGTTTTGGCTTTGATAGCAGTTGTAATCATTTTAAAGCCTTTCAGCAACAATGTCGGTCCTGACGACCTTGATGTCGGCGGACAATTAGAAATAGATGAATATTATGATGTTGAAACTGGAGAGTTGATTACTGACGGTGATAAAGATAACTCCTCTAAAACTGATTCGAATGATATAGTTGTTGCTGAACCCGGAGCATCAGAACCCAATGGAACCACCTCTGATACTTCTTCTGATAAAGGTTCAAGCAGTAACTCTACCGGTGCTTCCTCAAGTTCATCGAATAGTAGTTCTTCAAATTCATCAAGTAGTGGTTCTTCGAGTTCCTCGAACAACGTTTCTTCAAACTCATCAGAAAGTAGTTCCTCGAATTCATCTTCTGACAATTCATCTAGTGATGAATCCAAGATTTCAAATACTAATTCGCAAGCAATGGAAGGCATGAAACCTTGGCGATAATTAAAAAATTTAAAAGACCGCTTTAAAAGCGGTCTTTTTTCTTATTAACTATTTATTTTTAATAATAATCCCCTCAATATTTAATTGAGGGGATTATTTAGTAATAAAATCATAATTATTTCTTGCCTGTTGAGCCGAAACCGCCTTCTCCTCTGACAGTATCAGAAAGCTCGCCTACTTCGGTGTAGTCAACCTTTAAAAACGGTGCAATCACCATTTGGGCAATGCGTTCAAAATCGGCAATTTCCTGTGTTTCGGTTGAGTGGTTATGTAGCGATACCATTATTTCACCGCGGTAATCACTGTCAACCACGCCTACCTTATTAGATGGTGCCAAACCGCGTTTGTTTGCAATACCGCTTCTCGCATATATAAGACCTGCATAGCCTTCAGGGATTTCCATTGCAATCCCTGTTTTAATAAGCTTTGTTTCACCTGGTGCAAAGGTTATTGTTTCTCCATTTGTGCAAGCGTAAAGGTCGGCACCTGCGGCATATTGTGAGCCATAGGTTGGAACCTTTGCATTAGTATTTAACTTTTTAAAATTAACTTTCATTTTATCACCTATTCATATATATTGCCCGAACCCATTTTTCTTTGCCATACGCCCTCTAACCAAACAACTTCATTTTGAATTAGAGACTGTTTAACATCAATAATACGCTGATTTGAGGAACCACGGAACAGTAAATCAGGACTGTTAAGTTCTTGAACAAATTTACCGTCTACCAAAACATCAATATTATTGAGAATTTCTAAAACGATGTCTTTGTCACCAACACTGCCCTTTAAGAGTTGTTTTTCAAAATCAAATCCTGTATAACACCAAATAGTTTTTTGGGGCAACTTTTGTTTGATTTGCTTTAAAATTTCTAAAACTTGAGGTTGGTTTTCGGGCTCGAAAGGCTCGCCACCCAAAAGTGAAAAGCCTTCTATAAAAGATTTATCAAGTGCTTGTATTATTTCATTTAAAGTGTTGATGGTAAAGGGGGCACCGTAATTAAAATCCCATGCCTCACTGTTAAAACAGTTCTTGCATTTGTGACGGCAACCGCTCACAAAAAGCGATACCCGCACCCCAGGTCCGTTAGCAATATCAAATTTTTTTATTACTGCATAGTTCATAATTATAAGTGTAACACACGCTCTTTAATTTCTTGTGTTCTGCCTTGGTTCCAGAATTGAGTACCAATATAACCGCATGTACGTCTTGCAACATTTAATTTGTCTTGGTCGGTATTGCCGCAGTTAGGACAGGTCCAAACTAATTTACCGTGTCCGTCTTCTAAGGCTTCAATTTCACCGTCAAATCCGCATTCGTGGCAGAAGTCACTCTTTGTATTAAGCTCGGCGTACATAATGTTATCATAAATAAACTGCATAACCGATAATACAGCGTCTAAGTTATTCTGCATATTTGGTACTTCAACATAGGAGATTGCACCACCGGGAGATAATGCTTGGAATTCAGCTTCTAAAGCCAATTTATCAAACGCATCAATATCCTCGGTAACGTGAACGTGATAGCTGTTGGTGATATAGTTTCTGTCGGTAACGCCTTGAACCTTGCCGAAACGTTTTTGCAAGCACTTTGCAAACTTATAGGTTGTGCTTTCAAGGGGAGTGCCGTAAAGCGAATAGTCGATGTTTTCTTCGGCTTTCCATTTTGCAGTGTACTCGTTTAATTTGCGCATAATTTCAAGGCCGAATTCTTTACCCTCTTTTTCGGTAAGTTTTTTACCAATCATTGAGTAAACACATTCCCAAAGGCCTGCATATCCGAGAGACAGGGTAGAGTAACCGCCGTGGAGATATTTGTCTATAGTTTCACCCTTTTTGAGTCGTAATAGGGCACCGTATTGCCAAAGGATTGGAGCAGCATCCGAAACGGTGCCTGTTAACCGTTCGTGACGGGTTTGTAATGCTCTATGGCATAATTCCATACGGGCATCAAAAATTTGCCAGAATTTATCCATATCTTTTTCAGCAGAAAGTCCAATGTCAACAAGGTTAACCGTTACAACACCTTGGTTGAAACGGCCATAGTATTTAGGTTTTCCGTTTTCGTCAACATAAGGTGTCAGGAAGCTGCGGCAACCCATACAGGTGTAGCAGTGACCCTCGCCGTTTTTATCAATCTTGTTTTGAAGCATTATTTTTTCAGAAATATAGTCAGGCACCATGCGCTTTGCAGTACATTTAGCTGCAAGCTTGGTTAAATACCAATATTTACTGTCTTCCTTAATGTTATCTTCCTCCAAAACATAAATAAGTTTTGGGAAGGCAGGAGTAATCCAAACACCCTTTTCGTTTTTAACACCTTGATAGCGCTGTTTTAAAACCTCTTCAATAATAAGGGCTAAGTCTTTCTTTTCTTGCTCATTTTTAGCCTCGTTAAGATACATAAATACTGTAACGAAAGGCGCTTGTCCGTTAGTTGTCATTAAGGTTACAACTTGATATTGTATCATCTGAACGCCCTTGCGAACCTCTTTTAAAAGACGCTTTTCGGTGATTTCCCAAAGTTTTTCTTCGGGCAAGGTAACACCTGCTTCGGTTGTTTCGTTTAAAACATCTTTATAAATCTTTTTACGGCTTATATCAACAAAAGGCGCTAAATGTGTAAGGCTGATACTTTGACCGCCGTATTGACAAGATGCTACCTGAGCTATAATTTGTGTAGCAATGTTACAAGCGGTAGAAAAACTGTGAGGAGTTTCAATTAAAGTGCCGCTGATAACGGTACCGTTTTGAAGCATATCCTCAAGGTTTACAAGGTCACAGTTATGCATGTGTTGTGCAAAATAATCGGCATCGTGAAAATGAATAAGACCGCGTTCGTGAGCATCAACAATATCGGGGCTTAGCAAGATACGCTTTGTAATATCTTTACTAACCTCACCTGCCATATAGTCGCGTTGAACGCTGTTAACGGTAGGATTCTTATTGGAATTTTCTTGCTTAACCTCTTCGTTATTACATTCGATAAGACTTAAAATTTGTTCGTCGGTAGTATTGGATTTACGAACTAACGCACGGTTGTAACGATATGTAATGTAGCGTCTTGCAACATCAAAAGCGCGTTGATTCATGATTTGGTCCTCTACCATATCTTGTATTTCTTCAACGCTTAAAGAACGGTTAATATTTGCTGCCGCACTTTCAACATCTTCTGCGATACGCTTGATTTGAATTTCACTCATTCTTTGGCTAGGTACAACACTTTCGTTGGCTTTTGTAACCGCTATTATGATTTTTTTAGGGTCAAAAGTTACTTCTGCACCACTTCTTTTGATAATTTTCATAATTCTACCTCTAAATTTTAGTTATTTTTTACAATATCAAATTCGTTAAAAACACAATATATTGTAATGTCATTGATTATTATACCACAAATTATAGATAAATCAAGTCTTTTTTAAAAAAATTATTTTTTAAATCCGTTTCCGATAATTTCACCCGCTTCACCAACCACGATAAAGGCGTCTTCATCGTGCTTACGGGTGTTTTTGAGAACAGATGCTACTTCATTTATTCTGACTGTGCACATAATCATTTCTCTTTTTTCCTTTGAAAAACCACCTGTTATATCAATTATTGTCACTCCGCGGTTGACAACTGAAATTATGTCAGACACAATATCTTGTGTTTTATCGGAAATGATATAGATTATCTTTCCGCGGTCTGCGCCGTATAGCAATAAATCCATCACTCTTGATGCGGCATAGAGCGAAACCACAGAATAAAGTGCGCTTTGAGTATTTTTGTAGGCGATAGCTGAAATGCTAACAACTATTGCATCGATTGTAAGCATAATTCGTCCTATACTTATATGTGGAAATTTACGGTTTATGAGCTTTGCGATAATATCAATACCGCCAGTTGTACTTCCGCGAAGCATTATAAGACTAATCCCAAGTCCCATTAAAATACCGCCGAAAACTGAAGCCAAGATTAAATCTATTTTTGGTTTCGGTAAAATTGCCTCAAAAATATCTAAAAATATTGAAAAGGAAACGGTAGCTATTGCGGTTTTTATGATAAAATACTTTCCGAATTTAAAAAAACCCAGTATAAGAAGGGGGATATTTAATACAAACACAACAGTGCCAATCGGTAAAGAAAATAAATAGTTTAGCACCGTTGCGATGCCCGTAAGACCGCCCGGCGAGATTTTATTAGCTGACAAAAACATAATTACCGCAATAGAATATGCTATGCTTGCTAATATATAGTATATAAAATCTGTTATAATCGCTTTAATTTTCATATAATCACCTAAAAAAATGGGTACACAATTAGAGTGTACCCATTTTGTTCCAAATTATATTAAAAAGTTGTTTTGTTCGGTCATTCTCACTTGACAGATAAAGCCATCCGAAAAGAGTTTCAAGACCCGTTGCTGTGTGGTATTCGCCGCCAGTTGAATTTTTTGGAGTATTGCCCGTTCTGAAATTTCGTCCCCTTTTAAATATTGAAAGTTCTTTTTCTGAAAGTTCAGGTTCTATCAGTTTAAAGGCTTTTGCTTGAGCAGTGGCATTTACAAGTTTTACCGATAATTTATGAAGTTCACCCGAAGGGCGATTAACCTCACTTAAATATGTACGGACATAAAGTCCGTAAACCGCATCGCCTACAAAGGCTAAAACCGAAGGGCTTAAAAGGTTTGGATTATCCATAAGACACCCCTTTAGTACATAAATTCAAATTCAATATCAAGCACATTAACGGTATCGCCTTCGGCAACGCCTGCTTTTTCGAGAGCTGCAATAATTCCGCATTCGCGAATGACACGCTCAAAATATTGAAGTGATTCATAATCGTCAGGGTCGACACGGTTCATAACATCCATCAACCAGTCGCAATTTTCAACATAGAATACATCATTTTGTTTGCGGATTGTGAACTTGCGCTCATTTTTCTTTACAGGTTCTTGCGGTTTTGGCTCTGCTTCAAATTTCTTTATTGGCGGAAGTTTTGCAAGAACGCTTGCAACATAGTTTATAAGTTCGGTTGTACCCTCGGCAATAGCCGCCATAACAGGGAAGAAGGCATAACCCTTATCTTCAAAATATTTTTTAATTCTTTCAACTTCTTCATCATCGGTCAAGTCACACTTATTACCGACAATTATCTGCGGGCGTTTGCTTAGTTCATCGCTGAATACTTTAAGTTCGTTATTGATTTTTTCAAAATCTTCGATAGGGTCACGTCCCTCACTGCCTGAAATATCAATTACGTGTAAAAGCAAACGGCAACGCTCAACGTGGCGCAAAAATTCATGGCCAAGGCCAACGCCTTCGCCCGCGCCTTCGATGAGTCCGGGAATATCTGCTATTACAAATGAGCTGCCCTCATTAAATCTTACTACACCTAAAACAGGGGTAAGGGTAGTGAAGTGGTAATTGGCAATTTTTGGTTTTGCTTCGCTTACTACTGATACCAAAGTAGACTTCCCAACGTTAGGAAAACCTAACAAACCTACATCGGCTAACAGTTTTAATTCAAGTGTTACATCTAATTCTTCACCCGGATTACCGCTTTTGGCAAAACGGGGGATTTGACGGGTTGAATTTGCAAAATGTTGGTTACCCCAACCGCCGTTGCCGCCTTTTGCGATTACAACAGCTTCATCATCAGAAATATCTGCAATAATTCTACCTGTTTCGGCATCCTTAACCAATGTGCCTACCGGTACGGAAATTACTAAATTGGGAGCACTTTTACCTGTGCAGCGTGATGTTCCGCCATTTTCTCCGGATTCGGCTACATATTTGCGCTTGTAACGGAAGTCTGCCAAAGTGGAAAGGTTACTATCTGCTTTAAAGATAATATCTCCGCCTTTGCCGCCGTCACCACCGTCAGGTCCGCCGGCCGCAACATATTTTTCACGGTGAAAGGATACCGCACCGTCACCGCCGTTGCCCGCTTTTAGATGTATTTTTGCTATATCTACAAACATTTACTGTTCCTCTTCAAATATATCTTCAAATTCCCCGTCAAACTCTATATTTGAATTTAAAAATTCTTCATATATGCTTTGTGCAGTTTCAAAATGCGATTTATCAACATAAATATCAACTGCCGCTAAACCACCGCCAAAGACAACCTTTATTCCGTCTTCATCGTCACTACAAGAATGGGGGATTTTGTTTTCTGTTAGTATATCCTTAAATATTTCTGCCGATACAATATCTTCAATGGTAGCCAACAAAACAGGCTCAATAACAACCTCTTTGCTGTTTTTTTCTGATTCGGCAGTATTGGTTAAATCTGCGCCGCAAATTGGACACAATTCCGCATTTTCTTCACACTCAAAATTACATACATGACAAATTTTCATAAAAATAATCCTTCCTGTGTGTTAAAAAATAATGCGAAGGCTGTTAGCCTTCGCATAGGTTTAATTATTGCTCAACAGCGTAAATACTTACTTGTTTACGGTCTCTGCCAACTCTTTCGAATTTAACCTTACCGTCGATAAGGGCAAATAAAGTATCGTCAGAACCACGGCCTACGTTGTTGCCGGCATGGATGTGTGTTCCTCTTTGGCGAACGAGAATGTTGCCTGCGAGAACAAACTGACCGTCACCGCGTTTAACACCAAGACGCTTTGATTCACTGTCACGACCGTTTTTGGTAGAACCAACACCCTTTTTATGAGCGAATAACTGAATGTTAATCTTTAACATTTTTTGCACCTCCGTAAATTTTAATGTTATTACTGTATTGGCTTGATAATTCTGTCAAATGCAAGTTTAGTCCTTCAAGAACTTTTTTTGAAGCATCACACGGGTTTTTAACACTAAAAAGCATTTTAGCATCACTTATCTGTGTTTCAGCTTTGTCACCGATTATTTCGGTTACAGTGTTTGCCGCCATATAAGCAGCGCTTGAGACTGCTGCACAAACTATTTTACCAGCCGTATCGTCACTGCTTTTTGAAGAGTGACCGCTGATTTCAAAACCGTATAAACCGTTTTTATCAGCCAAAAATTTTACACTTGTCATACTAATTAACCGATTTCGGTAATTTGTACTTTAGTGTAAGGTTGTCTGTGACCCATTTTGCGGGCACAGCCTTTCTTGGGTTTATAGGTGAAGACAGTAATCTTCTTGCCTTTGCCGTTCTTTAAAACGGTACCCTTAACGAAAGCGTCCTTAACATAAGGCTTACCAACCTTTAAAGTTCTGTTGTTTACAGCAACAACCTTGTCGAAGGTAACTTCTTGGTCAACCTCGGCATTGAGCTTTTCAATGTAGATTACATCGCCGTTTTGAACACGGTATTGCTTTCCGCCTGTTTCGATAATTGCGTACATTTTTTCACCTGCTTATAATCAGTCTCGCTACAGAAGGCGTGCACCAAATAGGCACAACTTAAAAAGCCCACAATATGCGGCTTAGACATTTTATCACGCGAAAGGTAATTTGTCAAGAAAAAATTTGTCTTTTTATTAGAATGATATAAATATTGGAGACAAGGGTATAGTCCACTTGTCTCCTTAGTCTTTTTTAACAAATTAAAATGTTAAATTGTAATTATGTGATTCTTGCAACTCTTTTTTGATATTATCAAATTCATTTTCATCAAAAAGTTCTGCATATACAAGCCTGTAAAGCAACGAACGGAGTTTTTGTGCAAGAGATGTGTGCATAATATGACAACCAAAATACAGTGATATTTCATTTTTGGGGTCAACCGCTAAGAATGCGGTTGCGGCACCGTCCCAACCAAAGTCGATATACTTTCCATTTTCTTTTGGACATCTCACGCCTAATCCGTATCCGTGCGTGCCGTTGAACCAAAATGTGCGTTTTTGATGGTTGGTCAATCTGTCGGTCATCATTAACTTTAATGTATCCGGTTTTAATAATTCACCTTTGCGAAGGCTTTCTAAAAATTTAATATAGTCATCAACCGTCGAGATGGCTCCGGCACCGCCGGAAGCATATTCTGTACCTATTTTGTAATAAAAGATATGCTTATCGATTTCCACAGGCTTTTGGTCGGTGATTCTGTATTGAGGGGCAATAGTGGAGATTTCTTCTTCAGGTAACATAAAGGTTGAGTTTGGCATTCCTACAACATCAAAAATATTTTTCTTTACATAATCTTCAAATTTTTCTCCGGATATTACCTCAACTAATGCAGCCAATACATCGTGGCAGAGGCTATATGCCCATCTGTCGCCCGGTTCGAATGATAACGGTTCTTTTGCTAAGTAGGTCATAAGCTGACGCGTTGGGCATCTGCCGGCTGTTTCTTCTTTACATTTTAAAATTTCCGGAGAAGCGGCATTATAAGAAAATCCTGCTGTCATTTCAAATAGATTTTTTATTAAAATCGGATTTTCTGCCTTTTTTGAACCGTTTTCGGTTTTTACCTGCATTTCTTTAAATTCAGGCATATAATCAGAAAGTTTGTCTTCAAGAGAGAACAATCCCTTTTCCCATAACTGTAAGGCTGCAGTACAGGTAATAACTTTTGAACAGGAATAGAGATTGTACCTTTCGTTTCCTTGCATTTTTATTTTGTTTTCAATGTCGCTGTAGCCATTCATATAACGAAGGATACACTCGCCGTTTTTATAAACTGCAAGGTCAAAACCTGGTACTCCTAAAGGTAAGAATAAATCACAAAATTTTTTAGTTTTTTCTAACATAAGCATCACCAAATTAATTTTAACATAATTGTTTTGTATTTGCAAGTTTCTTTTTCTTGCAGATAGTATTAAGATGTGATATACTTAATTGCTAAGGGGTTGTTATTATGGTAAATAAATCTATAAAAAAATTAGTGTGTTACGGATTACAAAAGAATTTTTTTTGTGAACGCGATACTTCTTATATAATCAATCAAATTTTGGAAGTTTTGAAAATTGACAATTTTGAGTGTGCGGAATCCTTTTCAGATGTAGATTTGGAACAAACATTAAAAGAATTGTTAGATTTTGCGGCAAAAAAAGGTTTAATCGGAGACACAATTACCGAGCGTGATTTGTTTGATACAAAATTAATGGCAACTTTAATGCCAAGACCAAGTGAGGTTACTGATAAGTTTTTTAAACTTTATGAAAAGTCACCTAAAGACGCGACTGATTATTTTTATAATTTTAGTTGTGACAGTGATTACATAAGAAGATACCGTATAAAAAAAGATTTAAAATGGGTAACAACTACCGAATACGGTGATTTGGATATTACAATCAATCTTTCTAAACCTGAAAAGGACCCTAAGGCGATTGCGGCTGCAAAAAATGCCAAGCAGATAGGATATCCCAAATGTATGCTTTGTAAAGAGTGCGAAGGCTATGCCGGCAGAATTGATTTTCCTGCAAGACAAAATCACAGAATTATACCCATAAAGATAAATAACAGTGATTGGTTTATGCAATATTCACCCTATGTTTACTATAATGAGCATTGTATTGTTTTTAATTCAGAGCATTCACCTATGGCTATTAATACCGACACATTTAGAAAACTTTTAGATTTTGTAAAGCAGTTTCCGCATTACTTTGTGGGTTCAAATGCAGATTTGCCGATTGTTGGCGGTTCAATTTTGAGTCATGACCATTTCCAAGGCGGAAATTACACCTTTGCAATGGCAAAAGCACCGATTAAAACTGAGCTTTGTTTTGAAGGCTTTGAGGATGTGAACGCAGGTATTGTAAAATGGCCGATGTCGGTTATAAGAATTTCTTCTGCCAAAAGTGAGCGCTTAATTGAACTTGCAGATAAAATTTTAACCGCTTGGCGCGGATATACTGATGAGGGTGCTTTTATATTTGCTGAAACTGACGGCGAAAAGCACAATACTATAACACCTATCGCCCGTAAAAACGGAGATTTGTTTGAACTTGATTTAGTGCTTCGTAATAATATTACCACTAAAGAACATCCTATGGGTGTATACCATCCACACGCTGAATTGCACCATATAAAGAAAGAAAATATTGGTCTGATTGAGGTTATGGGTTTGGCAGTTTTGCCGTCGCGTCTTAAAACAGAAATGGCTTTACTTAAAACTGCTATTTTAGAAAACAGAGATATAAGCGAAGACGAAATTTTAGCAAAGCATTATGATTGGTCCGAGCAAATCAAAGCAAAATACGCTATTAGTGCGCAAAACATAGATAAAATTATAGAGGATGAAATAGGCCTGGTTTTTTCGAAAGTTTTAGAGCATGCAGGAGTATTTAAAAATAATCAGGACTTCCTTAAGTTCGCAAAGGTAGTTAGATAATGTATATTTCAGTATTTATTCAGGTTGTAATTTTAGCTATTTTAGTGTTTCTGGGATTTATTTTAGCAAAAGCTAAAGTTATTAATGATAACGGTGTTAAGAATATTACTGAATTGGTATTACTTCTGGTAACCCCTTGTGTAATAATTAAATCTTTTATCAGAGAATTCAATTTAGAAACCTTAAAAAATTTATTATTAAGTTTTTTGATTGCAATAGCGGTGCATATTGTTTTTATAATATTGAGTATGTTGCTATTGCATACAAAGGATATTACCTCAAAAAAGGTGCTTCGCTTTTCGGCTATTTTTACTAACAGCGGATTTATGGCCTTACCATTACAACAAGCACTTTTAGGGGAAGACGGCGTTTTCTACTGTTCTTCGTATATTACAATTTTTAATTTGGTTATTTGGACCTACGGTTTACTGCTAATTAGCGAAGAAAAAAAGAATTTAAATGTTAAAAAAATCCTTTTAACACCCGGTATAGTTGCATTTATAATAGGTATTATAATATTTGTATTTTCAATACCTGTGCCATACATTATAAAACAGCCTATGGAGTATATGGCGGCACTTAATACACCTCTTCCGATGATAATTATCGGTTATCATTTGGCAAATAGCAATATTGTAAGGGTATTAAAAAGTTTTACGAGTTTATTTGCAATATCGCTTCGTTTGATTATATTTCCGCTTATAGTAATGGGTTTACTTTATATTTGCAAAGTAAGAGGTTCAATGTTTGTATCTACTGCAATTTCTTCTTGCGCGCCTACTGCAGCTATGGCGACTATGTTTGCAGCAAAATATAAATCAGATGTTGAGTTGTCGGTTGCAATGGTTTCGGCTACGACTTTGCTTTCAATTATTACTATGCCGTTAATAATTACATTGGCTAAACTAATAGCTTGAGGTTTGGTATGGAATATATTAAAGAACCAACTGATTTACAGTGCGGACAAGCAGTACTTGCTATGCTTGCCGATAAATCGGTGAATGATATAGTGAAACTTCTTAATAATGATAGGGAAACTACTTTAAAAGAAATGTTCTATACATTGGATTTTTATGGTATTTCTTATGAAAAAACGCGAAAAGAAGCAAAAACTATTAAGGATTTGCCGAGTGTGGCAATATTAAGTCTTGAAACACCGAGATGTTGGCATTGGTCACTTTGGTTTGATGGTTTAGTTTATGACCCTGAACACGGTGTTTTACAAGATTTTCCGCAGTGTAAAAGAAAATATTTTTGGGAAATTTCAAAATAAATTTTAGGAGTATGTATGTTAGAACTTAAGAACGTTTCTTTTAGTGTTGAAACAGAGAACGGAACAAAACAAATACTTAAAAACATAAATTTAACGCTTGATGAAGGGTTTATCGTAATTACAGGTCCTAACGGTGGCGGTAAATCAACGCTTGCTAAAATAATAGCAGGTATTATTAAGCCTACCTCAGGTCAGATTTTGCTTGACGGAGAGGATATTACCGAACTTTCAATTACCGAAAGGGCAATTAAAGGAATTAGCTTTGCTTTTCAGCAACCTGTTCGCTTTAAGGGAATCACTGTTCACGATTTAATCAGCCTTGCAGCAGGTAAGGATATCAGCGTTAATGATGCTTGCGCATATTTATCACAAGTGGGTCTTTGCGCAAGAGATTATATCAACCGTGAGGTTAACGCATCTCTTTCGGGCGGAGAACTGAAAAGAATTGAAATTGCAACCGTTTTGGCGCGCTCTACAAAGGTTTCTCTTTTTGACGAGCCTGAAGCAGGTATTGACCTTTGGAGTTTCAACAACTTAATTAAAGTTTTTGAAAAAATGCACGATACTTTGGGCGGTTCTATAATCATTATTTCTCACCAAGAGCGCATACTCAATATTGCTGACAAGGTAATCGTTGTGGCTGACGGCAGTATACGCCAAGAGGGCAAAAAACAAGAAATTTTACCTGAACTTTTGAATAGAGCAAATATGGCTTGCAGTGTGCTTACCGCTAATTTAGAGGAGGCGAAATAATGAATAATACCGAGCTTGAGCTTTTAAAAATTATAGCCGATATGGAGGGTACACCCTCAGGCGCATTTAACATCCGTGCAAACGGCGGACTTGCCGACCGCAAGGTGACTGAAAATATTGACATTCGCACCAGAGAGGATAAATCGGGAATTGATATTATCATAAAGCCGAATACAAAGGGTGAAAAGGTTCATATACCTGTAATCATCAGCGAAACAGGGCTTACCGATTTAGTTTACAATGATTTTATCATCGGTGAGGGCGCTGACGTTGAAATTGTTGCAGGCTGCGGAATACACAACTGCGGTAATGAAAATTCAGGACATGATGGTATTCACACATTTTTCGTTGGTAAAAATGCCAAGGTAAAATATGTTGAAAAGCATTATGGTGACAGTGAGGGTGAGGGTAAAAACATAATGAACCCCACCACCATTATCAATATTGATGACGGCGGTTATATGGAAATGGAGACTACTCAAATTAAGGGTATAAACTCCACCAAGCGTATAACCAAATCACGACTTTCGGATAATGCAACCCTTATTATTCACGAAAAACTTATGACACATAATGACCAATACGCTGAAACCGATTTTACAGTTGATTTGGACGGTGAAAATTCAAGCGCAAATGTGGTTTCCCGTTCGGTTGCAAAGGATAATTCAAGACAACTTTTCTTATCTAAAATCAACGGTAATAATATTTGTAACGGTCATACCGAATGTGATGCTATTATTATGGATGAAGCAAAGGTTTCTGCCGTTCCTGAAATTTCGGCAAATCATATTGATGCGTCCTTGATTCACGAGGCGGCAATCGGTAAAATAGCAGGCGAACAGTTAATAAAGCTTATGACTTTAGGTCTTACCGAAGGGCAAGCCGAAGAACAAATAGTAAACGGATTTTTAAAATAAAAAAATGAGTTCTGATTTTTTTCAGAACTCATTTTTCTTATTTATCTAATTTGCAAATATCCTGGAAAGTCTCTCTTTCAATCGCAACATAGTCACCCTCATTATTTAACATAATAACGGGCGGACGGGGAACACGGTTATAATTAGACGCCATTGAATAGTTATAAGCACCTGTTGTAAGTACCGCTAAAATTTCATTTCTTTGGGGCTTTGGCAAGGTTACGTTTTCCTGTATTATGTCACCCGATTCACAGCATCTACCTGCAATAGTGGCGGTGAAATCTGCTTTATCATTAGCTCGGGATGCTAGCATTACGGTATAGGGTGACTCATAAAGAGTGTAGCGTGGGTTATCGGTCATACCGCCGTCAATCGAAACATAGTTTTTATAACCCGTAATTTCCTTTACAGAGCCTACCGTGTAAAGAGTTAATCCTGCATCTGCTACAATGCTTCTGCCTGGCTCCATTGCAATTTTAGGCATATCAATTTTAAGCTTATCACACTGAGACTTAAGGGTGTCGGCTACCTCTTTAATTTTATCGTAATAACAAATTTCAGGTTGACTTTCTAAATATCTGACGCCAAAACCACCGCCTAAATTAAGCATTTCGGTTGTGAAATTAAATGTGGTTTTTACATCAGCTACAAACTGAAGCATTAGGTCAGAGGCGGTTTTAAAAGGCTCACTTTCAAAAATCTGAGAGCCTATATGACAGTGAAAACCGCATAGTTTGATGTTAGATAGCTTTAAAATCTCGCCAACTGCTTCTTTTGCCTGATTAGCCCAAATTGTAATGCCAAACTTTGAATCAACATTACCGGTTGAAATTTTTTGGTGGGTATGAGTATCAATACCGGGGGTGACGCGCAAAAGAATTTTTTGGATAAGATTTCTTCTATTTGCAATTTTGTCAATTGCGATAATTTCATCCATACTGTCGGCAACAAAGTAGCCTACGTTATTATCCATGGCAAATTCTATATCACTGTCGGTCTTGTTATTGCCGTGGAAAAAGCTTTTTTGCATATCAAAGCCTGCGGCAACTGCGGTGTAAATTTCACCGCAGGAAACCACGTCAATATTCATATTTTCTTGCTTGCAAATTCTGTATATTTGCTTGCAAGAAAAGGATTTACTCGCAAATTCGGGATTACTGCCTTCGGGGAAAAAGTCTGCAAAAGCTTTTTTATATTCCCTTATATGCTCACGGATTTTGTTTTCGTCCATAAGATAAAGCGGTGTGCCGTATTTCTCGGCTAAATCAACCGTATCGTAGCCCGCAAAGGTTAAATGTCCTTTTTGGTTTATTGAAATATTATCACAAATCATTTTAAATGTTAATTCCTGCTTTTTTCATTTCATTATATAAAATTTCGCGCTTGTCATCTTCCATAGGTGTTAATGGTAAGCGTAAATAATCTTCGCAAAATCCCATTTTTGCAACCGCCGCTTTTACAGGGATGGGATTAACTTCGCTAAAGAGCGCATTGATAAGGGGAATATAGTCTAACTGCAATTGAGCGGCACCTTTAATATCGCCCTGGAAGAATTTTTTGCACATAAGCGCAGATTCTTTAGGCAAAATATTTGAAAGCACGGAAATACAACCTTTACCGCCTAAAGACATAATCGGGATAACCTGGTCATCATTACCGGAATAAATATGTATTTTATCACCGCAAAGGTGAGCGGTTTCAGCAATTTTTGAAATATTACCGCTTGCAGCCTTCAAGCCTACAATGTTGGGATGTTCTGCTAAAGCGGCAACCGTTTTAGGTTCAATAGCACAAGCTGTACGAGAGGGTACATCGTAAAGAATTACAGGAACGGTTGAAGCGTCTGCAATAGTGGTGAACATTTTAATAAGTCCCTTTTGGGTTGCCTTATTATAATAAGGTGTAACTACCAAAATGGCATCCGCACCTGCTTCACAAGCGCATCTTGTTAAATCAAGAGCGTATTCGGTATCGTTTGAACCTGTTCCTGCAATAATCGGAACTCTGCCGTTTGCTTGTTTTACTGCAAATGCAATAGCGTCTCTATGCTCATCGTCGGTTAAGGTTGATGCTTCACCGGTGGTTCCGCAAACAACCAAAGCATCAATACCTTCATTAATCTGCCAGTCAATAAGTTTGCCGAAAGCCTCGTAATCGATACCGTTTTCGGTTAATGGGGTAACTATGGCTGTAGCCATACCTTCAAAAATTGGGTTTTTCATTTTTTCATTCTCCTTATAATAAAAAATAGCCGATTGCTCGGCTACACAAAATCAAAATAAATACAAAGATTGTATTACTGTTTTGTGATAGCCCTCCGCAAAAGCGACAGTAAAAAGGATGTTATTCCGTTTTACCAGAGTGACCGCATGCCTTTGGTCCTCTTCGGCGACCGTTCCTTTTATCTTTAACATTTCTCTGCCGAGATTTACATTCAAAGACTACTCTTAACAAATCGCGCCTCTATCTTACAACAGTAATTTAGCACATTAAATTGCTTTTGTCAAGCCTGTATATTATTTAAAATGAAAAAAATTGAAAAAAATGATAAAAAAAAGTAGATTTTATTATATGTTTGTGTTAAAATAATTTGTAATATTTTTATTGCTAATCTATTTATTAAAGGTGATTTAAAAATGGAAAGAAAAGTTGGTACAGTTTCAAGGGGTATTCGTTGTCCCATTATCCGCCAGGGAGACGATTTGGCAAAAATCGTAACCGACAGCGTTTTAGAAGCGGCCGAGTATGAAGGATTTTCTCTTAACGACAGAGACGTTGTTTCTTTAACCGAGTCTATCGTTGCAAGAGCGCAAGGCAATTACGCTTCTGTTGATGCTATTGCAAAGGACGTTAAAAATAAATTTGGCGGTGAGACTATCGGTGTAATTTTCCCGATTTTATCGCGTAACCGTTTTGCTATCTGTCTTCGCGGTATCGCAAAGGCGGCTAAAAAGATAGTTTTAATGTTAAGCTATCCGAGTGATGAAGTTGGTAACGCTCTTATCACCTATGATATGATTGACGCTGCAGGCGTTAATCCTTACAGTGATGTTTTAACACTTGAAAAATACCGTGAGCTTTTCGGTGAGTGTAAGCACGAATTCACAGGCGTTGATTATGTAGAATATTATTCCGAAGTTATCCGTAATTCAGGTGCTGAAGTAGAGGTTGTTTTTGCTAATCAGCCTACTGCAATTTTAAAGTATACCGACTGTGTTTTGAACTGTGACATTCATACAAGAGCGCGTACAAAGCGTATATTAAAGGCGAACGGCGCAAAGATTGTTTACGGCTTGGACGAAATTTTAAACGCTAGTGTTGACGGTAGCGGTTATAACGAAAAATACGGCCTTTTAGGTTCTAATAAATCTACTGAAGATACCATAAAACTATTCCCGAAAGAATGCAAGGATTTAGTTTTGGATATTCAGGCAAAATTACTTGAGAAAACCGGTAAACACATTGAAGTAATGGTTTACGGTGACGGCGCTTTCAAAGACCCTCAAGGAAAAATCTGGGAACTTGCTGACCCTGTTGTTTCTCCCGCATTTACTGACGGTCTTATCGGTACACCTAACGAATTGAAATTAAAATATTTAGCAGATAATGATTTTGCCGACCTTTCGGGCGATGCGCTTAAAGAGGCAATTTCAAAGAGTATTAAAGAAAAGAAGGACAACCTTGTTGGTAATATGGCATCTCAAGGTACAACACCCCGTCAGTTGACCGACCTTATAGGTTCACTTTGTGACCTTACCAGCGGTTCTGGTGATAAGGGTACACCTGTTGTTTTGGTTCAAGGTTATTTTGATAACTATACAAACTAATTTTAATGGAGGCAATTTTTATGGATAGTAATGTACGCCCTGAAAGTATGAAGAGAATTAACACTATTGAACTTGCAAATGCTTTCATTGAAAGTGAAGTTGCTAAGGTTCGCGCACAGGTAGGGGATAAAAAAGTATTACTCGCATTGTCGGGCGGTGTCGACTCTTCTGTTGTTGCAGCTTTGCTTATTAAGGCAATCGGCAAGCAGTTGGTTTGTGTTCACGTTAATCACGGTCTTATGAGAAAAGGCGAAAGTGAACAGGTTATTGAAGTTTTTGGTAAAGCGCTTGACGCTAATTTAATATATGTAGACGCTACTGACCGTTTTCTTGACCTGCTTAAAGGCGTTAGCGAGCCTGAAAAGAAGAGAAAGATTATCGGAGGAGAGTTTATTAAGGTATTTGATGAAGAAGCCGGCAAATTAGAAGGTATCTCTTTCTTGGCGCAGGGTACAATTTATCCTGACATTTTGGAAAGTGACGGCGTTAAAGCGCACCACAATGTTGGCGGTTTGCCCGAAGATATGGAATTCGAATTGGTTGAGCCTGTAAAACTACTTTACAAGGATGAGGTTCGTGTTGTGGGTGAAGCTTTAGGTCTTCCTCACGGTATGGTTTACCGTCAACCTTTCCCGGGACCTGGACTTGGCGTTCGTTGCCTTGGCGCGATTACTCGTGACCGTTTGCACGCTTTAAGAGAAGCAGACGCTATCCTACGCGAAGAATTCGATAAGAGCGGTTTAGCCGAAAAGGTTTGGCAGTACTTTATTGCTGTACCTGATATGAAGAGTGTTGGCGTCAGAGATAATAAGCGTTATGAGGGTTGGCCGGCAATTATCCGCGCGGTAAACACTACTGACGCTATGACAGCTACTATTGAAGAAATTCCTTATGAATTATTGCATCGTATTACCGACCGTATTACCCATGAGGTAGAGGGTATTAACAGAGTGTTGTTAGACCTCACACCAAAGCCGATTGGCACTATTGAGTGGGAATAATGGGAGAGCGTACGATTGCTGCTATTGCCACTCCTTTGGGTGAAGGTTCGATAGGTGTTATACGAATATCGGGTGATATGGCAATAGAAATTGCTGATAAAGTATTTTTTGCATTTAATAAGAAGCCCTTAAGTTCACTTAAGGGCTATACTGCGTCTTATGGAGAAATTAAGGAAGACGATAAGGTTTTGGACGATGCTGTGGCGCTCGTTTTCCGTTCTCCCAAAAGTTATACCGGTGAAGACGTGGTTGAACTTTCGCTTCACGGCGGCAGACTTATGCTCAAAAACGCCCTAAGGGTTATTTTACAAAGCGGTGCGGTTTTGGCTCAACCCGGTGAATTTACCAAGCGCGCATTTTTAAACGGCAAGCTTGATTTAACCAAAGCCGAAAGCGTTATGGGACTTATAAGTGCCAGAAGTGAGTCGGAATTGCGACTTTCCCGTGCGGCGCATATTGGCGGTGTGGCAGAAAAAATTGCAAAAATCGAGGGTGATTTAGTCTCTGCAGATGCTTCGATTGCGGCTTTTTCCGATTATCCGGATGAGGATATTGAGGAACTTGATTATGATAATTTTTTAAAAATGTTATCAAACGCTAAAGCAGAGATTGAAAATATGCTTTCCACTTATGATGCGGGCAGGATTTTGCGTGAGGGCATAGAAACTGTTATAGTCGGCAAGCCTAATGTTGGTAAATCTACCTTGATGAATATGCTAAGCGGTGCCGAGCGGTCTATCGTTACCGATGTTGCGGGAACTACTCGTGATGTTATTGAAGATACTGTAGCGGTAGGGGATGTTACTCTTCGTCTTGCAGATACTGCGGGTATTCATAACACTGATGATGCGGTTGAAAGCATTGGTGTTAAACTCGCGCTTGAGCGTATTGATACTGCGGAATTGGTGCTTGCAGTTTTTGACGGTACTTTACCGCTTGACAGTAATGATTTAGAATTAATTTCAAATATTAAAAATAAGAACACAATTATTATTATAAATAAAACTGATTTGGATAGTAGAATCGATTTATCGGTATTCAAAGGTTTCAGAGTGGTTGAAATTTCAGCTAAGCTTAAAACGGGTTATGAAAAGTTAGCACAAGAAATTGCAGAAATTTCTGGTACTGCTAATTTGAGTCCTGACAGTGCGGTCCTTATGGGCGAAAGACAACGCGACTGCGCAGTAAGAGCGCTTGACGGTGTTAACGAGGCGATAAATACATTAACCGGCGGGCAGACTATGGATGCGGTAGGCGTTTGTGTTGACGATGCGCTTGCGGCCTTGTTTGAATTAACAGGCAAGCGGGCTACAAATGAAGTTACGGATGAAATTTTCCGAAAGTTTTGTGTTGGTAAGTAGGGCAGAGAAATCTGTCCTATTTTTTATTGAAAAATGAACAATTTGTAAATAGTCAGGGAAAGTCAAAGAAAATTTTAAAAAACTCTTGACAAATGGAAAATTATAATATAGAATAGTAAAAGTCAGCAAAAGTCAGTGAAAGTCAAACGCATATTCGTGTGATTGAACTGACGAAATTCTGGAGGATTAAAATGACAAATACAGACGAAACCAAGGTTGAAAAAACCGAAACTGAGACCGAGGTAAAACCAAAAGAAAAGAAAAAGTCTAAATCTGCTGAGCAAATCGAAAAATTAAAAGCAGAATTAGAACAAAAAAATGATTTGCTTTTACGCACTGCTGCAGAGTTTGATAATTTCAAAAAACGAACCGAGCGTGAAAAAGCAAGTGTTGCGGAATTTGCAAAGGTTGGATTAATTAAAAAATTACTGCCGATAATAGATAATATTGACAGAGCCGCCGCAACCGACAAACAAAACCCTGACTATATCAAGGGAATTGAAATGATTGTAAAGCAGTTTGAATCAATCGTTACAGATTTGGGGATGACTGAAATTGCAAAAGCGGGCGATACATTTAATCCCGAAATGCACGAAGCTGTAATGCACGTTGAAGATGAATCTTTAGGTGAAAATGTTATAACAGACGTTTTGCAAAAGGGTTATAAAATAGGTGACACGGTAATCCGTGCCGCAATGGTAAAAGTAGCAAACTAAACTAATTTGATAAATTTTAAGGAGAATTATTATGGGAAAAATTATTGGTATTGACTTAGGTACAACAAACTCTTGTGTAGCAGTTATGGAAGGTGGCGAGCCTGTAGTAATCGCTAATGCAGAGGGTGGCAGAACAACTCCATCTGTTGTTGCATTTTCTAAGACAGGGGAGAGAATGGTTGGTCAGGTTGCAAAGCGTCAGGCTATTACCACCCCTGACAGAACTATAGGCTCAATCAAGCGTGATATGGGTACTGCAAACACCGTTGAAATTGACGGTAAAAAGTACACCCCCCAAGAAATTTCTGCTATCATTTTGCAGAAGTTAAAGGCAGACGCTGAAAGCTATCTTGGTACAACCGTTACAGAAGCAGTTATTACTGTTCCTGCATACTTTACTGACGCTCAGCGTCAGGCAACCAAGGATGCAGGTAAAATTGCAGGTCTTGAAGTTAAGAGAATTATTAACGAGCCTACCGCAGCAGCATTGGCTTACAGCATAGATAAGGAAGACGACCAAAAGGTTATGGTTTATGACCTTGGTGGCGGTACATTTGACGTATCTATTATTGAAATGGGTGACGGTGTTCAAGAGGTACTTGCTACTGCAGGTAACAACAAACTCGGCGGTGACGATTTTGATAAGCGCGTAATGGATTATATCGTAGCAACCTTTAAGGCAGAGCAAGGTATTGACTTAACTAACGATAAAATGGCTATGCAACGCGTTAAGGAAGCTGCAGAAAAGGCTAAGATTGACCTTTCGGGTATGACTACAACCGATATTAACTTACCATTTATTACTGCTGATTCAACAGGTCCTAAGCACTTTGAAACAACCTTGACCCGCGCAAAGTTCAATGAGCTTACTGCAGATTTGGTTGAGGCTACAATGGCTCCTGTTCGTCAGGCACTTTCTGACTCGGGTCTTCAAAAGGGTGAAATCAACAAGGTATTGATGGTTGGCGGTTCTTCAAGAATTCCCGCTGTTCAAGAAGCAGTTAAAGAATTTATGGGCAAAGAACCTTTCAAGGGCATCAACCCTGACGAATGTGTAGCGCTTGGCGCATCTTTACAAGCAGGCGTATTAGGCGGCGATGTTAAGGGCTTATTGCTTCTTGACGTTACACCTTTATCTCTCGGTATTGAAACTATGGGCGGCGTTTCTACAAAGGTTATTGACAGAAATACAACCATCCCTGCTAAAAAGAGTCAAATATTCTCTACTGCAGCAGACGGTCAGACATCTGTTGAAGTACACGTATTACAAGGTGAACGCGAATTTGCTAAAGATAACAAGACTTTAGGTGTATTCCATCTTGACGGTATCGCAGCGGCTCCCCGCGGAGTTCCGCAGATTGAAGTTACTTTTGATATTGATGCTAACGGTATCGTTCATGTATCCGCTAAAGACTTAGGTACAGGTAAAGAAAACGATATTACTATCACTTCTAACACCAATATGTCTAAGGAAGATATTGACAAGGCCGTTAAAGAGGCTGAAGAGTATGCTGCTGAAGATAAAATACGCCGTGAAGCAGTTGATATCAGAAACGGTGCAGACCAAATGATTTACACAACCGAAAAGACAATCACCGATTTAGGCGATAAGCTTACCGAAGAAGAAAAGGGCAAGCTTGAAACCGCTAAAGAAGCGCTCAAAGAGGCTTTGAAGGGTGAAGATATTGACGCTATTAAGGCTAAACAAGAAGAATTACAGAAAGAAATTTTTGCAGTAAGCGAAAAAATTTACAAGGCTGCTAATCCTCAAGGTGCCGAGGGTGGTGCTGAAGCACAGGCTGACCCTAATGTATATGAGGCAGATTACACTGACGCTGACGATAATAAATAATTCGTAATGCGTAATTAGAGATTCTTCGTGAAATTGCGAAGAATCTCTTACATACTTATAATTAGGAGTAGTATTGTGGCTGATAAAAGAGATTATTATGAGGTTTTAGGTGTAGATAAATCTGTCTCGGACGAAGACCTTAAAAAAGCATATAGAAAAGCGGCTAAAAAATACCATCCCGACCTTAATCCAGGTAACGCCGAAGCCGAAAAATCTTTTAAAGAGGTTAATGAGGCTTACGAGGTATTGTCCGATAAAGAAAAACGCTCACGTTATGACCAATTCGGTCATGCCGGAGTAGACCCCAACTTTGGTGCGGGAGGCTACGGCGGTGGCGGTTTTGGCGGCGGATTTACGGGTGATTTTGGTGATTTGGGTGATATTTTCAGTTCTTTCTTCGGCGGTGGTTTTGGCGGAGGCTCAAGACGCGCTAACCCCAATGCGCCAAGAAGGGGAAATGATACTGCAGCTTCGGTTACCATATCTTTCGAAGAAGCTGCAAAGGGCTGTAAAAAGACCGTAAAGGTTACTAAAATTGATAATTGTACAGAATGTGGCGGCAGTGGTGCTGAAAAGGGTACTACTGCGAAAACCTGTCCCGTTTGTCACGGCACAGGTCAGGTTGCATCTGCGCAGCGCACTCCGTTTGGTGTCATACAAACTCAACAGGTTTGTAACAACTGTCACGGTAGCGGCAAGATTATTGAAAAGCCGTGTAAAACCTGTCAAGGTAAGGGAAGAATTCGCCATACTGTTGAACAAAATATTGAAATTCCCGCAGGTATTGATGACGGACAAATAATTAGTCTTCGCGGCGCGGGGGATAGCGGTATTAACGGTGGGCCGAGCGGTGACCTTAGAGTTAACGTAAACGTTCGTCCTCACCCGATTTTCGAGCGTGACGGATATGATGTATACTGTGAAATCCCGATAACCTTTACTCAAGCGGCTTTGGGTGCAGAAATTACTGTACCTACGCTTGATGGTAAGGTTAAATTCACCATTCACGAGGGAACTCAACCGGGTGATGAATTTAAATTAAAGGGCAAGGGTATTCAGCGCTTGCGCTATTCGGGCAGAGGTGACCAATATGTTAAAATTACCGTAGAGGTGCCTAAAAATCTTTCAAAAACTCAAAAGGATAAGCTTAAGGAATTTGACGGCGCTACCGATGATAAAAACTATAACAAGCGAAAGACTTTTATGGATAAGGTAAAGGATTTTTTTGATTGATTTTTAGTTTGAATTTTGGTATACTTGTTTTGAACTAAATTTTAAGGGAGATTTAAAATATGTCATCAAATTATATGGTATGCAATTGCAAACAGGTTAGTTATAATGATATTTTAGATGTAATTGACGGTATGCAAAAGATTGAAGATGTGGTTTCTGCTTTTGACAGTATCCAAAAAATTACAAAGTGCTCTACCGGTTGCGGTGGATGTCACGATAAGGTTATGAAAATAATTTCTGATACTATGTACGGTTATGAATCAAAAGTAGAGTCTGATTGTAAGGCTTAATTAAAACACGGTCAAAAGCCGTGTTTTATTTTTTCTCAAATATTAATGGTTGTAAATTGTAATAAATAGTGATAAAATGTATCTAACATATTTTAGTTTGGAGAATATAATATGAAAATTATTATAAACGGTTGCGGAAAAATCGGCAGAACAATACTTGCAAGCCTTGTTGCAGAGGGACACGATGTTGTTGTTATTGATAATGACTCATCAGTTGTATCAAATATTGCCGAAATTTATGATGTTATGGGTGTTTGCGGTAACGGCGCCGACTGGGACGTTTTATCAAAAGCCGGTCCTCAGAACGCAAGGCTCTTTATATCTGTTACCGGTTCTGATGAACTTAATATGTTGAGTTGTTTTATAGCAAAGAGAATGGGCGCGCATCATACAATTGCGCGTATCAGAAATCCTGAATATAATGATGAAGGTTTAGGATTTATGAAACAACAGTTGGCTATTTCTTTGATAATCAACCCGGAACTTTTGGCCGCGCATGAGCTTTATAATTTATTAAAGCTTCCTTCTGCGCTTAAGGTGGAAAACTTTTCGGTTAGAAATTTTGAAATGGTTGAATTAAAACTTAAGGAAAATTCTGCTTTAGATAATCTGAAAATCAGTGACCTTCGTTCTAAATTCAAGTCGGAATTTCTTGTTTGCGCAGTACAAAGAGGGGATACTGCATATATTCCTGACGGTAGTTTTATTCTTAAAAACGGAGATAAAATCGCCGTAACTGCAAAGCCTGCGCAAATTGTTAAATTTATTCGTGAATTAGGCGTGCAGAAAACTCCTGCTAAAAATATTATGATTTTGGGAGCCGGTAAAACAGCTTATTATCTTACCAAGCGTTTGCTTCAGGGAAGTAACGCGGTAACGGTTGTTGAAAAGGATGAAAAGGTTTGTGAGTTCTTTAGTGACGCGCTACCTAAGGCCCTGGCTGTGCACGGTGACGGAACTGACCGCGAAATTTTAAACGAAGAAGGCCTGGATAATATGGATGCCTTTGTTGCCTTAACCGGTACAGATGAGCAAAACATACTTATTTCTTCCTATGCTTCCTCAAAAGATACTCCAAAAGTTATTACAAAAATTAACCGTGATGAATTAGTGCCTTTGGCTGAAAACTTAGGTCTTGATACCTTTATTTCTCCTAAGAAATTAGTTTCTAACGTTGTTGTGAAATATGCGCGAGCTCTTGAAAATTCTAAAGATAATAGCATGGAAACTCTTTACAAGGTTATGGATGACAGGGTAGAGGTTCTGGAATTTTTGGTTAAAGAAAACCGCGATTTCACAGGCGTTACTTTTAAAGAGTTATCATTAAAGCCGAATATTCTTATTGCGGGAATTGTAAGGGATAGAAAGGTTATAATCCCTTCAGGTGATGATATGATGCTTCAGGGCGATAAGGTTATAGTATTTGCCGCTAATCAGAGAGTTAACGATTTGTCGGATATTATAAGGTGATATTATGAATCGTAGAATGATTTTTTATATGATTGGGCAAATTCTCAAACTAGAGGCTGCACTTTTGCTTTTGCCATTTATTTGTTCGGCAATTTACGGCGAAAAGGAAATATTTTCTTTTTTAATTACAATTGCTGTTGCTCTTATAATAGGTTTTGCTTTAACACTTTTTAATAAACCTAAGGATAGGACTATATTTGCTAAAGAGGGCTTTGTAATAGTAGCTCTTTGTTGGATTTCGCTTTCGGCAATAGGCGCAGTACCATTTGTTTTAAGTGGTGCAATACCATCTTATGTAGACGCTTTTTTTGAAACAGTAAGCGGTTTGACTACAACGGGAGCATCAATTTTACCTAATGTAGAACAAATTGCTTCCAAATCCATTTTATTTTGGCGCAGCTTTACCCACTGGATTGGCGGTATGGGTGTTTTAGTGCTTATTATGGCTATCGTGCCTACCGATTCGGGACGTTCTATTCATATAATGCGTGCCGAAATGCCAGGTCCTACAGTAGATAAATTGGTGCCTAGAATAAAGTCCACCGCTAAAATTCTTTATTTGATATATGTCATTTTGACGTTTGTTGAGATTGGTTTTTTATTGGCGGGTGGTATGAATTTATACGAATCTATTCTGCACGCTTTAGGTACTGCAGGTACCGGTGGCTTTGGTATCAAGTCTGACAGTATCGCGGGGTATACTCCTTATATTCAATGGGTGATAACCGTATTTATGATTATATTCGGCATAAATTTCAACCTTTATTATTTGATTTTAATTGGAAAATGTAAAAATGCTTTTAAAAGTGAGGAACTTTGGACATATATTGGTATAATATTGGCAAGCACCGGTATTATCGCATATAATATTTATCCTACTTATCAAAACGTAGCTCAGGCTATAAGGCTTTCCGCATTCCAGGTATCAGCCATAATAACTACAACGGGTTATGCTACTGCCGATTTCAATATGTGGCCAATGCTATCTAAGGGAATACTTTTTATTTTAATATTTATAGGCGGTTGTGCAGGTTCAACTGCAGGTGGTTTTAAGCTTTCAAGAGTTATTTTAATCTTTAAAAATATGAAAGCTAATCTTAAGCATTTGATACACACCCGCTCGGTTGAATCAATCAGATTTGAGGGCGTTAAAATAGAAAAATCTGCCATAAGTCAAATACTAAATTATTTGGCAATATATTTCTTCTGTTTTACAGTAATATTCCTATTGCTTTGTTTGGAGCCTTTTGATTTTGAAACAAATATTTCTGCGGCAGCAACATGTTTTAATAACGTGGGCCCCGGATTTTCAGTAGTAGGCCCCGCGGGTAATTTTTCGGGATACTCCGACTTTGCAAAGATAGTTTTATCATCTGCAATGCTTTTGGGCAGATTAGAAATTTACCCTATATTACTTTTATTTACACCTAAAATTTGGTTTAGCGATAGAAAAATTAAACGCTAATATAACTTGACACCGATTTTAATTTGGAATATAATTCTTATGTTCCGAATATGCACCTGTGGCGGAACTGGCAGACGCGTACGGTTCAGGTCCGTATTTCTGAGAAGAAGTGCAAGTTCGATTCTTGTCAGGTGCACCAATTAAAGCCTCAACACGCAAAATGCGTGTTGAGGCTTTTTAGTTTAAACTTCACACTTAATTTTAAGGTTTTTTTGTAAAGTAATTTACACCCCAAACACCTAAAATTATTAAGGTGCAGAGTAAATATTCTAAAAGAGAGAATTTTTCTTTTAAAATAACTACACCCGCTAATACTGTTACGGTTGTGATTATATTCGAAAATGAGGAAGACTGCACTGCACTTATAACGGTTGTAGAATAGTTATAAAGCATAAATGCTACAACTGAGGAAAGCAAGGATAGATATAATATTGAAATTAGAAATTCGGGGTCGGCTATGGCGGTTATTAATTGTGGGATATACTGTCCTTTAAGGGTAAAAAGCGCGATTAGATTGAAGCCTAAAACACTAATTGAAAACATAATATAGGTTCTTTCAAATGGAGAAAATACTGTTGATTCGCTGCGGCTTAAAATGTTGAAAACAGATGCACATATAACAGCGCATATCAAAAGAATTATGCCTAAAAAATGGTTTTTGGTACCGTCGTTTGAAATTATACTTATAAGTGAAACACCGAGAATCGAAATAAAGGTGCAAGCTGTTTGCATCGGCGTGGCATTTTCTTTTATAAAGAGTCTTGAAAGTACCATTACTACCGCTGGCACTAACGAAATAATAACACCTGAAAGCGCCGAAGAAACCATAGAAAGTCCATAAAGTTCGAAAATAAAGTACAATAGAGGTTGTGCTATCCCCATAAGTATTAGTTTAAGTTTAGGTTTGCATTTAAAGTTTACTTTAAATTTACCTGTAAGCCATAAAATGTTAAGAAAAGCAAATGCTAATGTGAAACGAATGCTTAAAATGATTAAAGGGTGTGCTACCGTAAGGGCAGTTTTTGAAAAAATAAAACTAAAACCGAAAATTATATTTGCTAACAACGCGGATATAATTCCAAAAAGTTGTTTTTTATCTGTCATTTTCATTCTCCAACTTGATATTTTACTGAATTTTAGCACAATTTTACTTATTATTACTACATATTTTGCTAATTGTAATTTTTTTGTAACTTTTTTTATAATATCTCTTGCAAAAAAGGACAATATTGTGTAAAATATATAAGGAATATATTATTCTTAAAGGAAGTGTTTTTGAAAATGGCAAATCATCTTTTCCAGGGAATTATTTATCAAATGAAGGATACTATTGACCGTGTTTTCGGTGTAATGGATGAAAATCATAATATTATAGCTTGCAGTGAGCTTGGGAAGATAGGCGAGGCTTTACCCGAAACTAATATTCTAAGCGGTATTTCAATTCAGGATGGATATACATACAAAACGATAGGGGAAAAACAAAGTCCTTCATATACTGTTTTTATTGAAGGCGAGGATGTTATAGCCTCAAAATATGCAGATATTTTGTCAATAGCATTTGCGAATATTAAATTCTATTACGATGAAAAATATGACCGCAGTAATTTTATTAAAAATATAATTCTCGATAATATTTTACCGGGCGACATTTACATTAAGGCTCGCGAACTACACTTTAATAGCGATGTTTCGCGTACGGTAGTAATTATTCGCGCTTTAGAAAATACCGATGTTTCAATTTACGATGTTATTCAAAATATTTTCCCTGATAAAGCTAAGGATTTTGTTATTAGTATAAATGAAACTGATATCGCTTTGGTTAAGCAAACTGTTTTGGGTATCGACTCAAAAACGATTGAAAAATTAGCGGCCACTATTGCTGATACCGTTTCGGGTGAGTTTTACACCCCTATCGTTATCGGTATTGGTACTACCGTTAATAATATCAAAGATTTAGCCCGTTCTTTCAAAGAGGCTCAGGCAGCACTTGAAGTTGGCAAGGTTTTTGATACCGAAAAGACTATTGTATCTTATGATAATTTAGGTATCGCAAGACTTATTTATCAATTACCCACAACACTTTGTGAAACATTCCTTAAAGAAGTTTTCAAACGCGGTTCAATTGAAAATCTTGACCAAGAAACCTTCTTTACTATTCAACGCTTTTTTGAAAACAATTTAAATGTTTCGGAAACTTCAAGAAAATTGTTTGTTCACCGTAACACTTTAGTTTACAGACTTGAAAAAATTAAAAAGATTACAGGTTTGGATTTAAGAGAATTTGACCATGCTATAGTGTTTAAGATAGCACTTATGGTAAACAAGTATTTGAAAAGCAACCCCATTAAGTACTAATTGAAAAGGAAATTATAGATGGAACAGTTGGAAAACAACAAGCCGATTATTGAGTTTCGCGGTGTGTCAAAAACATATCAAACGGGGACTCACGCATTAGAAGATGTCAATATTAAAATTAATAACGGTGAGTTTGTCTTTGTAGTAGGTTCTTCGGGTGCCGGAAAAAGTACCTTTATGAAGCTTATTATGCGAGAAGAAAA
This sequence comes from Acutalibacteraceae bacterium, assembly GCA_045634645.1. Classification (GTDB taxonomy): domain Bacteria; phylum Bacillota; class Clostridia; order Oscillospirales; family Acutalibacteraceae; genus UBA737. The sequence goes on along the minus strand of JAZRAQ010000027.1, from coordinate 45,710 downwards.
AGCAAACACAGGTAAGATTATAGTAAACGGTTTTGAATTGACCTCGCTTAAAAGAAAAGATGTACCGTTGCTTCGCAGAACAATGGGTATAGTTTTTCAAGACTTTAGACTTATACCTAATATGAATGTTTTTGAAAATGTCGCTTTTGCAATGCATGTTGTGGGAGCGGGAAGCAAGGAAATTCGAAAAGAGGTTTCAAAAGCCTTGGCAAAGGTAGGATTAGGCCATAAAGCACGCTCAATGCCATCACAACTTTCAGGCGGAGAGCAACAGCGTGTAGGTTTGGCAAGAGCTCTTGTAAATTCACCTGATTTAATTATAGCGGACGAGCCTACCGGTAATGTAGACCCGAATATGTCTTACGAAATTGTGTCTTTGCTTACTGAAATCAACAAAAAGGGAACCACAATTTTAATGGTAACGCATGACCATAATCTCGTTCGTGACTTTAACCACCGCGTAATTATGCTTGACGGCGGTAAAATTGTTGCCGATAATGCCGGAGGTGAGTTCTAATGAATTTAAGCAGTATTAAGTATTTGACAAAAGAAGGCGTTAAAAATGCTTGGGTAAACCGCTTAATGACATTAGCCTCAATTGGTGTATTGGTGGCCTGTATGGTAATTATAGGCTTAGCTGTTTTAATATCAGAAAATGTTAATTTAGCGGTTGGAAATCTTGAAAAGCAAAATGTTGTAATGGCTTATATGAAGGATTACAACTGGGCTTTGTATAACAAGACCGAGGATAAGGCTTCTGATGATGCGGTTTCTGATAGTGTAACTACTGAAGAAACTACTGAAGAAACCGAAAAGGCCGACCAAAATGGTATCAAAAATTCGGATTATATTATTCATAATGAGGACGAGGCTAAAGTTCTTTGTGATGAAATAGAAAAGATTGATAATGTGGCGTCGGTTGAATTTGTTTCGAGCGAAGAAGGACTTAAAAATATTAAGGAATCGATGCTTAAAGAGTATGAAAGCTTTTTTACCTTCCTTGATGATGAATACGGTAATCCGCTACCTCATTCGGCAAAGATTACAATGGAAAATATGGAGTTGTTTGACAGCACCATTAAAGAAATAGAAAAGCTTGACGGAGTTTATGCAATCCAGTCCCAGAGCGGTTTGGCAGATACTATTTCTGCTATAAAGAACGGAATAGGTGTTGCAGGATTTTGGATTATTGCAATATTGATGGTGATTTCTTTAGTAATAGTTTCTAATACGATTCGAGTTACAATGTATAACCGCAAGCTTGAAATAAGTATTATGAAAGCGGTCGGAGCTACAGATGCTTTTGTGCGTATTCCTTTTGTGGTTGAGGGTGTTATAATCGGTGTAATTTCGGCGCTGATTGCAGAGGTGATTTTGTATTTCTGCTACCGTGTTGCAACCGAAACTATCATTAAATCATTAGGAAATATTATCAAATTTGGGGAAATGGCTTGGATTTTACTTGCGATATTTATAGGCATAGGCATTTTAGCAGGTGTTATAGGCAGTGTTATTATGATAAGCAAGTATCTTCGCCGTGAGGGAAGCGAATTTGCGGCAATATAAAATTTAGGAGTTTATATGAAATATACAACAAAAATCGTTTCTTTAATAATGGTTATTGCTTTGTTTATTACAACTTTTACTTCGGTGGATATATCTGCCGTTTCGGAAAAAGAACAATTGCAAAACAATATTAATGAATTGGAACAGCGTTCTAAAGAGCTTGAGGCTGAGATTAAGGAATTAAAGGGTCAAATTAATCAACAAAACAAGCTTAAAAATGCTATTGAAAACAAAATGAGTGTTGTTCAAAAGCAGATTAACGAATGTAATAAGCAGATTAATGCTATTAGCAATCAGATTGCTGCTAATAAGGCCGAAATTGATAAAAATAATAAGGAAATTGAGAAAAGCAAGGAAACATTTAAAAAAAGACTTCGCGCTATTTATATGAGTAACACAGGCAGTAATATACAAATTCTTTTGGGCGCTAAAAAGTTTTCAGAATTTTTACAGTTGGCACAATTAACTGCATCGGTATCGGCGCGTGATAAGAAAATGATTGAAGATATGGTAGACCAGATTAAAGCGCTTGAAGAAAAGCAAAAGGTTAATGATAAGCTTTTGGAAGAACAGGTTGCAGTTAAGGCTACCATTGCCGAAAAGCAAGCCGACCTTTCAAAACAAGAAAAGGAAATTCAATCTGTAATTAATTCTATTAATGCTGATAAAAAGGAAGTTGAGGCAGATAACGCTCAAGTAGAAAGAGAATTAAAACAGATGCAAAGCGAATTGAACGAAATCGTTTACGGTTCGGGTTACAGTAACGTTGTATACAAGGGTGACCAATTCTTGTGGCCTACACCTACTATTAGTAGAATTTCTTCTCAATTCGGTTCGCGCTGGGGCAGAAACCATGACGGTATTGATATTTCTAACGGTACCTACGGCGCTAAGGTAATCGCTATTGCTGACGGTGTGGTGGAAACTTATACTAACGGGTGTAAGCATAACTACGGTAAAAAGCCTTTGAAAACCTGCTGCGGAAGCGGTTACGGCAATTATATTACTATTAACCACGGTACAAAAGACGGTAAAACTTACGTTGCATATTATGCCCATTTAGGCTCAATTACCGTATCAAAGGGACAATCCGTTAAAAAAGGTCAAATTGTGGGTTATGTAGGTTCAACGGGACGTTCTACCGGCGCGCATTTACACTTTGGTATTATGGTAAATAAGGTTTGGAAAAACCCAATGAACTTTTATAGCAAAGTAGGATAACTAAAAGCCGTCACTTTTGTGGCGGTTTTTTGGAAATAAGGTGGATGATATGAAAACCTTTTTGCGAGTTTTTAGTGTTATATTTCTTATCGCTTGGATGGGATTGATATTTTGTTTTTCATCACAAACTGCGGATGAATCCTCGCGTGTGAGCGGCAATGTAATTGAAATTGTAGCTGAAAAGATTAATCCCGAATTTAAAAATATGTCTTATGACGAGAAACAAGAGGTTATCGATTCTTTGCAGTCGACAGTGCGAACTGCGGCGCATGGATGTATATATTTTGTATTAGGATTTTTTGCATTTTTAACCTTTGTAAGTTATACAAATCAAAAATTTAAAATTCGTCTTTTATTGATGTTTTCGATTTCTTTTCTGTATGCTATTAGCGATGAAATTCATCAAAATTTTGTTGATGGAAGGGCTATGCAACTGTTTGATATTGGAGTGGATACATTAGGAATTATACTTGCTCTTGGTTTATGCAGTCTGTTTGCAGTACTTATAAGACCGATTTGGTTATTGATTAGGTATGACGACCCACAAAAAACTCTTGTGGATTTAAACAATGAACTGTATGAAAAATTGGACGAATCTTTTTACATGCAAACAAAAATTGAAAAGGAAATAGAAGAGTATAAGGCTATGTCAGAAGAAAAAAAGGAAGAAAATATTATCTTGAGCGAACCGCAAGAGGAAAAAACTCAATTATCGGAAGAATTTGAATATGCCGCCGCTATAATAGGCAAAACCGTTGTTGAGTCTACTAAAATTTGTAATGAACTGTCTTTTAATAATCAGAGCGCTGAAAGTCTTGAACTTGTGAATTTGATTCTGGGCAGAACTGAGGTTTTGAAGGCGGAAATCTTAAAGATTGTGAAAAGCGAAACCGACCTTGACACTAAAAAAGATTTAATGCAAAGCGAACAAGCATCGGCTTATGATTATTTTAACAGTATAAAGGCGCAAATAAGTTAAAAATTTGTCAATTAACCTATTGTCTTTTTATGTAGGTTTTGATATAATATTAGCATATATTTGAAAGGAGTACATATATGAACTATTCACATGAAGTAGAAAATATGTGCCCATTGGCCAAAGGCACATATCACGGCCCCGCTCCTATTCCGGAGGAAGGCAAATGGGTTCAGGTTAAGGAAGTTAAAGATGTTTCCGGTTTGACACACGGTGTCGGCTGGTGCGCTCCTCAACAGGGTACCTGTAAATTAACCCTTAATGTTAAAGAGGGTATTATTGAAGAGGCTTTGGTGGAAACACTCGGCTGCTCCGGCATGACTCACTCAGCTGCTATGGCTTCTGAAATTTTGGTTGGCAAAACAATTCTTGAGGCTCTTAATACCGACCTTGTTTGTGATGCTATCAACACCGCAATGCGCGAATTGTTCTTGCAAATTGTTTACGGTCGTACTCAAACTGCTTTCTCTGAAGGCGGTCTTCCAATCGGCGCAGGCCTTGAAGATTTAGGTAAGGGCCTTCGTTCACAGGTTGGTACTACTTTTGCTACAAAGGCAAAGGGACCTCGCTATCTTGAATTGGCAGAAGGCTATATCACCAAGATTGCTATTGATGAACACGATGCTATCATCGGCTACAAGTTTGTACACCTTGGCAAGATGATGGAAATGATTAAAAAGGGTATGGATGCAAACGAAGCTTTAGAAAAAGCAAGCGGTCAGTATGGCCGTGTTGATGATGCTGCTCGTCTCATCGACCCAAGAGAAGAATAAGGAGGAAATAATAATGGCATTATTTGAAAGTTATGACAGAAGAATAAATCAAATTAACGCGGAACTCAATAAGCACGGCATTTCCTCCATTGAAGAGGCAAAAGAAATTTGCGATAAAGCAGGTGTTGACGCTTATAATATCGTTAAAGGTATTCAACCTATCTGTTTTGAAAATGCTGCTTGGGCTTATGTTGTAGGTTGCGCTATCGCTATTAAAGACCAGGTTAAATCTGCTGCTGAAGCTGCAGAAAAAATCGGTGTTGGTCTTCAATCTTTCTGTATCCCCGGTTCTGTTGCTGACGACCGTAAGGTTGGTATCGGCCACGGTAATTTGGGCGCAATGCTTTTACGTGACGAAACCAAGTGTTTTGCTTTCTTGGCAGGCCACGAATCATTCGCTGCTGCAGAGGGTGCTATCGGTTTGGCACGTAGCGCTAACAAGGCTCGTAAAGAACCTCTCCGTGTTGTTTTGAACGGTTTGGGCAAAGATGCTGCTAAAATCATTTCAAGAATTAACGGTTTCACCTATGTTCAAACCAAGTTTGATTACTACACCGGTGAACTTACCGTTGTTGAAGAAACTGCTTACTCAAACGGGGGACGCGCAAAGGTTCGCTGCTACGGTGCGGGTGATGTTCGCGAAGGCGTTGCAATTATGCATAAAGAGGGTGTTGACGTTTCTATCACAGGCAACTCAACCAACCCAACCCGTTTCCAACATCCTGTTGCAGGCACCTACAAGAAAGAATGTATCGAACAGGGCAAGAAATACTTCTCTGTTGCATCGGGCGGCGGTACAGGTCGTACACTTCACCCCGATAATATGGCTGCAGGTCCCGCATCTTACGGTATGACCGATACGATGGGCCGTATGCACTCTGACGCTCAATTCGCAGGTTCTTCTTCAGTTCCCGCTCACGTTGAGATGATGGGTCTTATCGGTGCAGGTAACAACCCTATGGTTGGTATGACTGTTGCTTGTGCAGTTGCAGTTAACGAAGCGCTTAATAAATAATTAGTAATTCGGAATTTTAGGACTTGGGGAAACTCAAGTCCTTTTTCTTGCAATTTTAATATTTGTGTGGTATTATATAAACATACCACATCACAACTTAATTATAATATACTATTTATCTATATTTAGGAGAACACTACCTTGGTAAAAGGTGTTCTCTCTATTCTCCTATGTGGGTAAATAGTTTCGGTGTGATGTGGTAGTCTAACCGAGGGAAACACTTTTTCGGCACACTCTTCGGGGTGTGCTTTTTTATTGAGGTATGTTTATGTTCAAAAAGAAATTACCCACGAAAAGAGTTGTAATTGCAGGGTGCAGAGATTATAATAACTATGACGAGGCAAAATCTTATATTGATTTTTGCTTGTCTAATATCCGAAAGGAAAACGATATTGTTATCGTTTCGGGTTGTGCGAGTGGCGCTGATGCTATCGGGGAACGATATGCAGAAGAAAACGGATTAAAGGTTGAAAAATACCCTGCCGATTGGGAAAGATACAGCAAGAGCGCTGGACCAAGACGAAATAAACAAATGGCAGAGGTCAGCGATTATGTTATTTGTTTTTGGGACGAGAAAAGCAAGGGTACAAAGTCGATGATTAGTTGCGCTATAAAATGCAACAAGCCTATTAAAATTAAAAAGGTAACAATACAGGACTATCTATGATTTAATTCGTAATTTCTGGACTTGGGTTTTTCATAGTCCTTATTTTTATGTTGATTTATATTTTTTTGTATGGTAATATGAATTATAACAGAAAAGGGGTGGTAAAATGATTTGTAAATTTGCGGATTTTATTATTGAATTTAAAAATGTACCCAAATCTTTAAAAAAACATTTTACCGACTTTTTATGTGACGGAATACCCCAAGCGGTTTTTGAAATTACTGATTCGGATATTGAGTTTGAAAAATCTGTTTCAAATGAAAAATATGGTTATAATTCCTATGTTTTTGCGGCTTATTTACGCAAGGTGGCAAATTGGATTATAAATCACTATGCTTTTTTGTTACATTCTGCTTTGATAGAATATAACGGTGAGGGTGTTGCTTTTGCAGCTAAAAGCGGGACCGGAAAAACTACGCATATAAAGCTGTGGCAAAAACTATTAGGTGATAGGGTGACTGTAATAAACGGCGATAAGCCGATTGTAAGATTTTTTGAAAACTCCAAATATCCCTTGGGTTACGGCACTGCTTGGAACGGCAAGGAACACTTTGGAAATTGCGAATGTGTACCTATAAAGCACATTTGTTTTATAGAAAGAAATGAAAAAAATTCTTGCAAAAAAGTAAACGCACAAGAGGTTTTGCCTTTAATATTTAAACAAGTGTATATGCCCGATGATGCTATCGGCAAATCCAAAACACTTAAAATGATTAACAGATTTTTAAATGAAGTGAATATTTGGAAGGTTAAATGCAATATGGATATTGAAGCTTGCGAAGTTGTGTTTAACACCATTTTTAAGGAGAAAAGCGATGAAGCTTAAATGCGAAATTATAATTGAAGAGGTAGCAGGACAAAAATTAGCGGTGCCGGTAGGAAACGGTGTTAGTGTTAGTTACTTTACAGTAAATAGTACGGGTGCTTATATTTTGGAGCTTTTAAAAAATGAAATATCTTTTGATGAAATAATTACTTCTATTCAAAATAATTTTGAAGTAGACGATATTCCGAGGGTAAGGTCAGTGGTTGCCAATTATATAGAAAAGCTTAAAAAAGCAGATGTGTTGGAATAATGGAAAATAATTTTAAATCGCAAGCCGATTATTTTAAAAATGGAGACCTCATTAAAGGAAAAACTATAGGTTCAAGTATGCTTCCGCTTTTCAGAGACTCCATGGATATTGTTACGGTTAAAAAAATTGTTGACAAGCCAAGGGTAAACGATGTTTTGCTTTACAGTAATACCGATTCGAATGGTTTAGTATTACACAGATTAGTTAAAATTGCGGATGACGGATTTGTTATAAGGGGTGACAACTGTTTCGCTAACGAAACTAATGTAAAATATGAGGATATTATTGGTGTTATGTCGGGTTTTGAAAGAAATGGAAAGTATTTTGACTGTAAAAGAAGCTTTGCTTACAAATTATATGTTATATACATAAGATTCAGTTATCCTATTCGCAAACTAATCGCAAAAGTTAAAAGATTTTTAATTAAACTAAAAAGACGGGCTGCAAGATAGCAGCCTGTTATTTTAATGTATATTGTTATAATTTTAACAAACTTTTCCACAAAATTACAAAATTTTAAAAAATCTTTGTTATAATTTTAACAATCCCATTGACAATACATCGAGTTAAGCATATAATAGAGTACATATTTTGAAAATTTTTGAAAATTTGTTTTGGAGGCTATATTATGTCAAGAGTATATAATTTTAGTGCGGGTCCTTCCATGTTACCCGAGGACGTTTTAAAAACTGCAGCTGCAGAAATGCTTGAATACGGCACAAGCGGTCAATCTGTAATGGAAATGTCACACCGCTCAAAAGAATATCAAGCGATTTTTGATGAGGCAGAGGCAGATTTAAGAGAAATAATGAACATTCCTGATAATTACGAGGTTTTGTTCCTACAAGGCGGTGCTTCAACACAGTTTGCAATGTTGCCTTTGAATCTTATGAATAAGAATAATAAGGCTGATTTTATCGTAACAGGTCAATGGGCTAATAAGGCTCAGCAAGAAGCTTCTAAATATGGTGAAGCAAGAGTGGTTGCATCTTCTAAAGACAAGACTTTCTCTTACATTCCAAAGGTTTCGGCTGACGAGTTTGATAAGGATGCAGATTATGTTCACATCTGCTTTAACAATACTATTTACGGTACAAAATACAACTACATTCCCGAAACAAACGGTGTTCCGCTTGTTGCCGATATTTCAAGCTGCATTTTATCAGAACCTATTGACGTTTCAAAGTTTGGAGTTTTGTATGCCGGCGCTCAAAAGAATGTGGCTCCTGCCGGTGTTACTATTGTTATTATCCGCAAGGATTTAATCGGCAATGCTATGGATATTACTCCCACAATGCTTAAATATAACACACACTCTGAAAACGGTTCGATGTATAACACACCTCCGTGCTATACAATTTATGTTGCAGGCCTTACTTTTAAGTGGATTAAGAAAATGGGCGGCCTTGAAAAAATGAAGGAAATTAACGAAAAGAAGGCTAAAATCCTTTACGATTTCCTTGATAACAGCAAACTATTTAAGGGTACAGTTGTACCAGAAGACCGTTCCTTAATGAATGTACCTTTTGTTACAGGCAGTGACGAGTTGGATGCTAAGTTTGTGGCAGAAAGCAAAAAAGCCGGCTTTGTTAACCTTAAGGGACACCGTTCAGTTGGTGGTATGCGCGCTTCTATTTATAATGCAATGCCGATTGAGGGCGTAGAAAAATTAGTAGAATTTATGAAGAAATTTGAGGAGGAGAACGCTTAATGTTTAAAATTAAAACTTATAATAAAATTTCAAAAAGCGGACTTGAAGTTTTTGATGATAAATATACTATAGGCGATGAGGTTGAAAATGCTGACGGTGCGATTGTTCGCTCTGCCGCACTTCACGATGTTGAATTTCCAACCACATTAAAGGCTATTGCACGCGCGGGTGCAGGTACAAATAATATCCCGATTGAGCGTTGCAGTGAACAGGGTATAGTTGTTTTTAATACCCCGGGTGCAAATGCTAATGCGGTAAAAGAACTTGTAATTGCAGGTCTTTTCATTTCTTCACGCCGTGTAATTTCGGGTATTGAATGGGCTAAAACCTTAAAAGGCAACGGCGATGAGGTTGCTAAAATGGTAGAAAAGGGTAAGGGAGCTTTTGCAGGTCCTGAAATTAAGGGTAAAAAGCTTGGTGTTATCGGTCTTGGCGCTATCGGTGTTATGGTTGCAAATGCCGCTAACCACCTTGGTATGACCGTTTACGGTTATGACCCTTATTTGTCGGTTAAATCTGCTTGGAATTTGAACCATAACGCAGTTTATATTAACGATATTAATGAAATTTTTGCGCAATGCGATTATATTACAATCCACGTTCCGTTGACTGACGGTACTAAAAATTTAATTCGTGCGGAATCTATTGCGAAATGTAAAGACGGTGTGCGTATTCTTAACTATTCGCGCGCAGGTCTTGTTAACTCTGATGATATTAAGGTTGCTTTAGAATCGGGTAAGGTTGCGGCTTATGTAACTGATTTCCCGACTGATGACATTCTTGATGTTGACGGTGTTATTGCAATTCCTCATTTGGGCGCATCTACTCCTGAATCGGAAGAAAATTGCGCTACAATGGCGGCGAAAGAGCTTATTGATTATATCGAAAACGGAAATATTGTTAACTCGGTTAACTTGCCGGAGGTTACAATGCCAAGAAGTGGCGAAAACCGTGTTTGTGTAATTCATAAGAACATTCCTAATATGATTACAAAAATTACAGGACTTATTTCTGATGATGGTATCAATATTGAAAATCTACTTAATAAGTCGCGTGGGGACTACGCTTATACAATGCTTGATATTGACGGTGCATATGTTGCTCAATTAGAACAAGAAATCAATGCTATTGAAGGCGTAATAAAAGTTAGAATCATTTAATAAAAAGCCTTCTTCGGAAGGCTTTACTTTTTGAGTGGTTTAGTGTAAAATAGACTTGTTACTGTAAAGGGGTGATGGCTTGAAGAAAATTGTAATTATAGGCGCAGGCGCCGCAGGTATAATGGCGGCTATTATCGCTAAAAAAGAGAATAATCAAAATGAGGTTATTCTTTTAGAAAAGAATGAACGCCCGCTTCGCAAGGTGATGATTACGGGTAAGGGCAGATGCAATGTTACAAACAACTGTGATATTGATACACTCATTTCAAATGTTGCAAATAAAAACGGCAGATTTTTATATTCAGCCTTTTCAAGCTTTTCTTCAAAGGATTTAATGCAATTTTTGGAGAGCCAAAATACACCTTTAAAAACCGAAAGAGGTAACAGAGTTTTTCCAGTCTCTGACAAAGCGGTTGATATTGTTGACGCATTTGTAAATTGCGCTAAAAAACTCGGAGTTAAAATAAATACTTGCACTGCGAAGTGCATTGTTTCCGAGAATAACACCGTTAAAGGTGTTAAGTTAAATGACGGTGAAATAATTAATTGCGACAGTGTTATTTTGGCAACAGGCGGTTTATCTTATCCATTAACAGGTTCAACGGGTGACGGATATAAAATGGCGGAAAAGCTGGGACATACTATTGTTGATTTAAAACCGTCATTAGTACCCCTTAATATACACGAAGGTTTTTGCAGTAATCTTTCGGGATTATCACTTAAAAATGTCACCTTAAGTGTTTTTGAAGATGGAAAGAAAAAACCTATATATTCCGAATTGGGAGAAATGCTATTTACTCATTTTGGTATTTCGGGACCGTTGGTTTTATCGGCATCATCCCATATCAGATATATTGATAAAAAGCAGTATACCGCTTTTATAGATTTAAAGCCGGCCTTGAGTTTGGAACAGTTGGATGCGAGAATTTTAAGGGATTTTTCTGAAGAACGAAATAAAGACTTCGCAAATTCTCTCTCGGCTTTGTTGCCGAAAAGTTTAATTCCTGTAATTGTGCGTCTTTCTAAAATTGACGGCAACAAAAAGGTTAATCAAATAAGCCGAGAGGAAAGGCTCAATTTGTGCAGTTTGATTAAGGCATTGCCCTTGCACATAACAGGATTCAGACCGATTGAAGAGGCGATTATCACAAGCGGAGGAATTTCTGTTAAAGAAATCGACCCTAAAACAATGCAGTCCAAAATTATAACGGGACTTTATTTTGCGGGCGAAATAATTGATGTGGACGCTTACACAGGCGGATTTAATTTGCAAATTGCCTTTTCTACAGGCTATGTTGCAGGCAAAAATGCTTAAAGGAGAAAATAGTATGATTTCGATTGCAATAGACGGACCATCGGGTGCCGGTAAAAGCACATTATCCCGAAAGGTTGCAGAAAATTTAGGATATATTTATGTTGATACAGGCGCTTTATACAGAGCGGTTGGTCTTAAGTTTTTAAAATTAGGATTTGATACTGATTTAGTTTGCGATATCGATGAAATTTTAAAAGAAACTACTGTTGATATTCGCTTTGTAGAGGGTGAACAAAGAGTATTTTTAGATGGCGATGATGTATCGCAAGAAATACGAATTCCCAAAGCTTCAATGATGGCTTCAAGCGTTTCTGCAAAACCGAGCGTACGCGCATTTTTGCTTAATATGCAACGCAAATTGGCGCAAGAAAATAATGTTGTAATGGACGGCAGAGATATTGGTACTGTAGTTTTACCAAATGCTACTGTGAAAATTTATCTTACCGCATCTGCCGAAGACAGAGCGCAAAGACGTTATAAAGAGTTACTTCAAAGAGGAACCGAGGTTACCTTTAAAGAGGTTTATGACGATATGGTGAAAAGGGATTATAACGATTCTCACCGTGAAATCGCACCCTTGAAACAAGCTGATGACGCTGTGGTGGCAGACACAACAGGGTATGAGTTTGAAGACTCCTTTGAATTGCTTTTAAATATAATTAAGGAAAGAATTTAATTTATGAATATTACACTTGCAAAGACTGCAGGCTTTTGCTTTGGTGTTAACAGAGCGGTTAACACGGTTTATGAATTGTTGGAAAAGGGCAAAAAGGTATGCACCTTGGGACCTATTATTCACAATCCTCAATTGGTTTCCGAATTGGAACAAAAAGGAGTCAGAATCGTATCTTCGCCCGATGAGGTTTCAGAGGGCGAAACACTTGTTATTCGTTCTCACGGGGTTGAGAGGTCGGTAATTGAAAATTGCATTGAAAAAGGTATTGATTTTGTAGACGCAACCTGTCCTTTCGTTTCTAAAATTCATAATATAGTGAGTGAAAAAAGCAAAGAAAACAGTGTTACAATAATTGCGGGAGATAAAAATCACCAAGAGGTTATCGGAATTATAGGGCATACTTTCGGCGAGGTTTATGTTGTCGCCAATGAACAAGAATTAGCTGAATTATTGAAATTGAAGCATAATTTTGCCGAAAAAAAGGTGATTTTGGTATCTCAAACTACTTTTAATGCAAAAATTTGGGAAAATGTTCAAATTTTTTTAAAAAAAGTATGTACAAATGCTCAAATATTTGATACAATATGTTGTGCAACTGCAATGCGTCAGCAAGAGGCTTTTGAGCTTTCCAAAACTAACGATGCTGTAATAGTAATCGGCGGAAGACACAGTTCTAACACCGCAAAATTATTTTCGGTCTGCAAAGCTAATTGTGACAAAACATATCTTATTGAAACAGCAAAAGAATTACCAATGGACTGTTTTAGGGGATGTGAAAATATTGGAGTTGTTGCGGGTGCATCTACACCTGCGGGTATAATAAAGGAGGCTATTAAAACCATGTCGGAAAATTTACAACCGGTTGAAGAACAGATGGAGGTTAAAGAACCTGTTCAAAAAAGTTTTGAGGAAATGACAGACGAGGAAGCATTCGAGGCTTCGCTTAACAGTTTAACAGGCGACCAGAAGGTTACAGGTACAGTTATCGCTGTTAATCCCACAGAGATTACTGTGGATATCGGTAGAGGTGTAACAGGATATGTTACCGCTAACGAATACTCTTCTGACCCTAATATTAATCTTGTAGACGAAGTTAAGGTTGATGATGAGATTAATCTTATTATTATGAAAATCAGTGACCAAGAAGGTACTGCAATGCTTTCAAAGCGTCGTTATGATGCGATTGCCGGTTGGAGTAATATAGTTGCTGCTAAAGATTCTGGTGAAGTTCTTAAAGGTATTGTTAAGGACATCATTAAGGGCGGCGTTGTAGCTTACGCTAATAATGTAAGAGTATTTATCCCCGCTTCTCAAGCTACTCTCTCAAGAAATGACTCCCTTGAAGATTTAAAGGGTAAAGAAGTTTCTTTCCGTATTATTGAAATCGGAAGAGGTAGAAGAGCAGTTGGCTCAATCAGAAGCGTTCTTATTGAAGAGAAAAAGGCTAAAGAAGAAAAAATTTGGTCTAATATCGCAGTTGGCGACCGTTTTACAGGTACTGTTAAATCATTGACAGGATATGGCGCTTTCGTAGACATTGGCGGTGTTGACGGTATGGTTCATATTTCTGAACTTTCTTGGTCCAGAATTAAGAATCCAAGTGAAGTTGTTCTCGTTGGCGACACTGTTGAAGTTTATGTTAAAGATTTAGATGCCGAAAAGAAAAAGATTTCTTTAGGCTATAAAAAGGAAGAAGAAAATCCTTGGACAATCTTTACTACAAATTATAATGTTGACGATGTTGTTAAAGTTACAATTGTTAGTATGACTACATACGGCGCATTTGCACGTATCATCCCGGGTGTTGACGGTCTTATTCACATCTCTCAAATTGCTAATAAGCGTATTAACAAGCCACAGGATGAACTCACTGTGGGACAAGAGGTTGACGCTAAAATTATTGCTATTGACACAGAGAGTAAGCGTGTTAGCCTTTCAATCCGCGCATTACTTCCTGAGGAAGAAATTGTAATTGAAGAAGTAACTGAAACTGTTGAAGAAACAGTTGAAGCAACTGAAGAAACTGCACAAGAATAATTTAAAACGTATGATTAAGCGACCTTTTTATAAAGGTCGCTTTTTAATAATAAAAAATGATTGATTTTTTTATCATTAAATGGTAAACTACTATTGTCACACAAAACTAAATAACCAATCATTAGGAGTTGTATTTTTATTTTGGTAAAAATGCATACTCTATTTGTGCATTCCTAGTGATTGGACAAAGTTTTGTGTGACAGCAAACTAGGGTTATGCATTTTTCGGTGTGTGACTTCGGTTGCACACCTTTTTATTTAGGAGTAGTTTATTATGAATTGTGAAAATTACTTATGTATTTATCAAAAAGATGGCAATTGTAAAGCAGAAGAACCTAGTATAAATACTTTGGGTATGTGTGAAGATTGTATAATTGTAAGTATTCCTGAAAAAGAATTAAAAAAATACAAAGTTAATGATTTAAAAAAATTCAATGATTATTGGAAAGATGAAGAAAAAGTGACCCGTTGAATAGGTCACTTTTTTTATTTTCCTGTAAAGTCGCGGTCAAAGGTTATGACGCAACAAAATGTAGGATTAATTAATTTAGCTATAGAAGAAATTTTTTTATTTAATTCCTTTTCTGTTATCTTGCAAGTTGTAGGAATTACAACATCAAATATTAAATTTGTTTTGTTTTCGCTTTTAGGGGTCATACGGAAATCGTGAAGTGTTAATTTTTCATCGATAATTTGCATTGCCTGAGAAATTCTTTCTTTTGTGTCATTAACTGTTTCGTCATTAACATCAATCGGGTCCATATGAATAACAAGAGAAATACCTAATTGTTCGCCTATTAACTTTTCGCATAAATCAATTTGTTCGTGGCATTTTACAATATCAATATCCTGCGGAACCTCAACATGAACCGATGCAAATTGTCTTCCGGGACCGTAGTTATGAACTAAAAGGTCGTGTATTCCGACAAATTCGGGATATGAGAGAATAGTGTTTTGGATATTTTCTATAAGTTCTTTTTCGGGTGGTTTACCTAAAATTTGGTTTATGGTATCGCGTGCTGTGGTAATTCCCGATATTAGTATAAATATTGCCACAAATATACCCATTATAGCATCTAAATTAAAGGGTAGTGATATAAAACGAGAAACCAATGCACAAACTAAAATTGCGGTTGTAGTAATAGAGTCATTCAAAGAATCCTGTGCTGTTGCTTGGAGTACATCGGATTCTATTTTTTTACCGATTTTTCGGTTGAAAAGAAACATCCAAAGCTTGACCAAAACCGAAATTACTAAAACTATTATTGAAAATACAGTATATGTAGGTACTGTTTCATTGCTTATAATTGCGGCCGAAGAGGATTTTAAAAGCTCAAAACCCACAAGAAAAATAATTATAGACACCATAAATGCCGACATATATTCCATTCTTCCGTGGCCGAATGGATGGTCACTGTCGGCAGGTTTATCGGCTAATTTGAAACCTATCATCGCTATTACAGAGGAACCCATATCAGAAAGGTTGTTAAGACCGTCCGCTACGATAGAAATACTGCCGGCAATACCGCCTACCATAATTTTAAAGATACAAAGCAACAGATTGCAAATAATACCTACCACACTGCCGAGGCTTCCGTAATTTTTACGTACGGCAGGGTTTTTAGCGTCTTGTGAATTCTTAATGAACAGCCTAATCAAAAGGTTTGACATTACATTTTTGCTCCTTTAGCACTTTTGGTACCGAAGGTTGCGCCTTGTAAAATATTGGTGTCAATAGTGTAGGTTATATTATCGCGGTTTCTTTGTCTTTTGAAAGCAAGGTCAATTAGTTTATCAATAAGTTGTGGGTATTTAACTCCTGTAGCCTCCCACAAATAGAATGCAAGAGAGCCTGGGATTGTATTAATTTCATTAGCGTAAACGGTATCGGTTTCGGTGTCAATCATAAAGTCAATTCTAACAACACCGTTAGCGCCGATTGCTTTGAATACCTTACAGGCAAGTTCACGGATTTCAGCTGATTTTTCTTGGCTTAAATCTGCAGGGATTTTTCTGCCCAAAGATGCCATTCCCTTACTCTGTCCGCCGTTTTTAGAGTTGGACATATATTTATCTTCATAGGATAAAATTTCGTCATTCATAAAGGGTTCTTCACAAACGCTGGCTTCACATTCGTCACTGTCACCTAATACAGAACAGTTAATTTCACGAAGGGAAGTGATGGCGTGTTCTACTAAAATACGGTCAGTAAAGGAGAATGCTAACATTATAGCATCGTCTAATTCTTCTTTAGAATTAACCTTTGAAATACCAACGCTTGAGCCTAAATTAACAGGCTTTACAATAAGCGGAAAACCGATTTTATCTTCAATTTCCTTTTGTAAGGTATCTCTGTTTGTCATATATTCCTTTGCGCGAAGAACCTTGCAAGAAAGTACGGGAAGGTCGGCATTTTTAAGTACGTCCTTAAAAACAGCTTTATCCATACCAACCGCAGAGGAAATAATATCACAACCCACATAAGGAAGATTTAAGTATTCGAAATAGCCTTGAATTGTACCGTCTTCACAATTTGTACCGTGAACAATGGGAAAAGCAACGTCAATTCTTGTTTGTTTGGGTTTAGAAAACATTTTCTTTGCTTCGGTCATAACAACCGCACCGTTTTCTCTGGTGAAATTAACCTTTTTGCATTTCTCTAAAAGGGCGGATAAATTTCTGTATTCTTCGATAGTGAATAAAGCTTCACCGGTATACATTTCACCCTCTTTGGTTACGTAAACGGGGGTAATATCGTATTTTTCTTTGTCAACCGCGCGCATAGCCTGAACTGCTGAAATTATTGAAACCTCATGCTCAACCGAACGGCAACCGTAAAAGAATGCAATATTTGTTTTCATAATATATCTCCTTAATATAGGTAATTATCGGGCAAATCGTTTTCAAAAAGGACTACCGTATTATTATCGGCTATCTTTGAATAAATCTCCATAGCTTCTTTAAAACTTGCTACAACGTAAAGATTTTCTTTATTGAAATCACTGTCATTCACAGCGTCCTGCATTGGTTTTGAGCGGTTTTTACCCACTAAAATAATAACATCGCAATTTTCGGAAGCTTCTTTGCCTAATGCATAGTTACATTCGTTTTCCTTTTCGCCTAATTCTACAAGACCTGGGGTTACAATAACCTTTTTCATACTATCAAACGAGCCTAACACACGCACCGCTTCCAAGCAACCTTCGGGATTGGAGTTATAAGCATCGTCAATAAGAAGTGAGTTATTGGTAAAGTTCTTCATTTCCAAGCGGTGTTCAGCAGGCTTAAGGGAAGCGACTGCATATTTAATATCGGCCACGCTAACGCCCAATGTAAAGGCAAGAGCAACTGCGCCGACAATATCAATCATACTGTGAAGTCCTAAAAGTTTGGTTGTAAGGTGAATTTTTTCACCCGATAAAGTAATATCAAATTCCGAACCGTATCTTCCGTAGGATATATTTTCTGCAACAAATTCGAAATCCGTATTTGTTCCGTAAATTTTATACTCACCGTTTATACGGGAAATAATTTCTTTACTGTCACCGTTTACAAAGGTGATGCCGTTGTTTTGTTTTACTGCATCGGCTAACTCAAATTTTGTTTTAAACACATTGTCGACCGATTTAAAGGTGTCTAAATGCTGTGGACCTATCGAGGTTATAATTCCGTAATGAGGGCTTGCAATATCGCATACCTCTTTGATATTTCCGACCTCTTTTGCACCCATTTCACAAACAAAAATCTGTGTCTGAGGCTTCAACATTTCACGGATTGTTCTTACTACACCCATCGGAGTATTAAAACTGTGCGGTGTGCAAATTACATTGAATTTCTCACTTAAAATACGGGTTAGAATAAACTTGGTAGTGGTTTTACCGTAGCTCCCCGTAACGCCGATAACCGTCATTCCTTTATGACTTTTAAGTACCTTTTTAGCATCGTGAATGTACCAAGCAGAAATCATCTTTTCAATTGGTAAAGTAATACACCATACCAAAAGGGTTAAAAGGGGAGTAAAGAATGAAAGTAAAAAGATTAAAACTGAAAAATATCTACCAAATGAGGCTTCGGAAAAAATGATATAAACGGTAGATAGTATGGCTAAAAGAATAATTGAAGCCGAGTAAAGTCGTTTGACACGACCTGTAAAAACAATCGGCTTTATTGATTTCTTTTGCGAGGTAATAGAGAGAATTAAACGAATTATCATAAGCACAGCGATAAATACTAACTGTACTATGTAAAGTTCAAAAATATAAAGCACGGAAGAAGTCAAGTAAAGTGCCGAAGATAAAAGTATATTATTTACATAGCTTGTTTTAAGCCAACCCCAATAGCGTGAGGGGTAATATGAATTTTGCTGGAGCATCTGAAATTGGCGAGTTAGTGCAAAAATTGCCGATATCGCAATTAAAAGGACAGAAATTAAATAGTAAATCATTTACTCACCCTCAAATAAAACTATTGATTATGGCGTTTGCCTCATAAGGCTTTTCACAAAAAGAATAATGACCTGTACCCTTTATAATGCACAGTCCGCAATCGGGGATAAGGCTTTCGATTATTTTAGCATCACTCAAAGGGGTTGCGGTGTCATTTTCACCCCAAATAAGAAGTGTAGGGCATTTGATATTATGAATAATATCTCTCAAATCAGTATTTACGAGAGATACCATTGTTTTACGAAGTACCTCGGGCGCGGCATTATAGTCCGCCGAGCCGTAATGCTTTCTGGCTTTATCCAACAAACCTTCGGTGTAATTTTTAAGTACCGGCATTGTGAGTACGGTTTTAATTGCTTTGAAACTTTTTGCGCGATATTTTTGTTTAAATGTTTTTTTAGGAATTAGCCCTGCAGAATCAAGCAAAACTATTTTAGGCGGATTTACCATACCGGTTGCCACCATTTTTAAAATAACCCTACCACCGTGAGAATGGCCAAACATTATTGGATTTTCTAAATTTAATTTTTTCATAAATTTAAGAACAAAATTGCAATAATCGTCCAAATTCCAAGGGTTTTCCATAGTTTGTGAATTGGCGCAACCCGGAAAATTGAGAGCAACCACACGGCAACGGTTTTTAATAGTATTTATAATTCCGTTATAAACATCAAATGAAGAATTCCATCCGTGCAAAAGCAGTACAGGGGTACCTGTGCCTATTTCAGTATATTCAATATTAAGTCCGTCAACATCAATAAACATACTATTCCTCATACCTCTAAGTATATATAATCATATTATACCAAATATTAACTTAAAATAGAAGACCTTTTTTTATTTTTTTAAAATAAAAAAGGCTATCGTAAGATAGCCTTTAAAATTATTCGCCAAATGGGAAATTGAAGATACCGCCATCGTTACTGCTATTTGGATTGGATTGTTGGGGTTTTTCAATTTCGGTATAGCTTGATTCACTGATATTTGCTCTTAAAACTGCTTGAAGATTTTTTGTTGTACCAGCCTTTGTTACAACCGTTACAGTAATTTTATCACCCGCACGGCTCTGTTCGATTATATCAAGAACGATATTGTCACTTGTAACATTAATTCCGTTTATTTGGGTTATAATATCACCCTCGTTAACCTTGGTGTAAAGGTCACTGTCTTCTGCGACAGAGGCAACATAAAGACCGGTGTGTTTATAGCCTTCAACTTCGGCAGTGATAGAGTCAATTGCGGTATAAGTTATACCTAATTTTGCACGGGAAACAACCTTGCCTTTGCTGATAAGTTCCGGCACAATACGCTCCATAACAGTAGTAGGTATCGCATAACCTACGGCATCCTGTGTTGTGCTTGCAAGTTTTGATGAGGTAATACCGATTACCTGACCGTACATATTTAAAAGTGCACCGCCTGAACTGCCTGGATTTATTGCACTGTCGGTTTGAATTAGGCGTGAGGAATAATTGGTGGTGGTGGAAACTCTGCGGTTTGTGGCAGATATTACGCCCATTGTAATACTTGAAGCACTCTTGGCGTCATTTGGTCTGCCAATGGCAACAACCTCTTCACCGTATATAATTTCATCTGAATTACCAAAAACTGCAGGGGTGAATTTTTTGTTATCCACCTTCAAAACCGCAAGGTCGGAAACCTTATCTCCCGCAACATATTTAGCGTCATATTCCTTGCCGTCATGCGTATAAATTTTAAATTTCGGCGCCGAAACTTCGGAATATATATGGTCATTTGTGATAATATAACCGTCCTCACTATAGATAACACCGCTTGCTTGGGAACCGTCACCTGATTTATTATAAACAACTATTCCCACGATTGAAGGATTTGCTTTTTCGTAAACCTCGGCCGCGGATAAAGCATCGGTATTAGTTGGCTTTGCAGAAAGGTTAAGGTTAATCTTTTTGCCAAAAGAACCGCTTTTTATACTGTTTTTACCAATAAAATATCCAGTAAGACAGGTGCCGGACAATGTTATAACCACCGCCATTATTAAGCAGAAAAGTTTAAAACCCTTGCTTAATGGCTTATATTCACGAACTTCTTTTACGGGGGTATAGTTTATAGGGTTGAATGGTGTAAATTCAGACTCGGAACTATTAAAATTTTCTTGTGTTGGTTGCTCACTTTGGGGAGTTTGGTTATCCAAATTCTCATTTTCATCAAAATTTTGGTTGTGGAACTCTTGCATTTTATATCTCCTTAGGTAGTGAAATTTCAAATGTGGTAAATTGGTTTTCTTTGCTTGATACGGTTATATTTCCTTTATGAGAAGCAATGATTGTTTTTACAATGTAAAGACCGATTCCTGTACTGTCCTTAACGTTTGAACGGGCTTTATCACCCTTATAAAAACGCTCAAACACGAGTGGTAATTCACCTTCAGAAATACCTTTACCGCTGTTTGTAATTTTAAATGAAACAGTGTTATTTTTAGATTGCAAAGAAAAATCTATTTTGCCACCCACATTGGTAAATTTAATTGCATTATCTACTAAATTATATACCACTTGATAAATTAAATCTTTATCTGCGGTTATATTTATGCTTTCAATTGTGTCAAGTCCTGTGATTTCAAGATTATTTTCTGCAATTCTTTTTTCTTGGCTAATAACTATTGTACATAAAAGCTGTGAAAAGTCAAATTTTTCGGGTTTTAAAACAGACTGTCCCGATTCAAGCCTTGACATACTTAACATTCCTTCAACTAAACGGGAAAGTCTTTTGACTTCGGTTGATACTATATCCAGGTAATAACTATGTTTTTCGGGTGGTATTGTACCGTCTAAAATACCGTCAATAAACCCACCGATAGTAGTCATTGGAGTTTTAAGCTCGTGCGAAACATTTCCCACAAAGTTTCTGCGCATACCCTCAAGATTAGCAAGCGAATTTGTCATCATATTAAAGGATACTGCTAATTCGCCGATTTCATCATCACTTGTTACGGGTATTCGCTTAGAAAAGTCACCCCTTGCCATCGCTTTTGATGCTTCCGACATAGTTTTAAGCGGTTTTGTCAAGCGGTAGGTCATAGCATAAATTGCAAAAAACATTATAACTACGGGTATTATCGCTAAGGTAAAATAAATTTTAGATACGGTACTCATCAATTTTTTTACTTGTGAAAGCGGAGCGGTAGCGAAAATAAAATATTCCTTAGATAAATCTATTTTTTGAATGGCAACATATTGGGGGTATTTATACATACCCATTGTGCTTATAAACAAATTGTCCTTGCCTTCGGCTCTTTTTATAACATTTTTTGGAATGATGTATGAGGAATGAAGGCATTTTTTGTTTTCCTGCCACTCGTCGCAAGCGCAAACTATTACGGCACCGTCACTGGCAGCAATAAATATATCCGACTGTGCAACATTTGCTGTAGTTTTTAAAAGGTTTAAAAACCCAGCCTCATCGGAAAAATTTTCGTTTTTATTTATTAAAGTGCTTATTTGCAGACAACTTTCATTTAAAGTTTTGTATGTGCTTTTAGAAATATAGTAGTTTAGCACAACCGATAAAATCATCATCATAACAGTTAAGCTTATAACAATGATAGCAGTCGTTAAAAAGAAAAATTTTTTGAACAGTTTGAGTTTCATTATTTTGAAACCTCAAACTTATAGCCAACGCCCCAAACGGTTTTTAAAGACCATTCGTTAGATACATTTTCCAATTTTTCGCGCAGCCTTTTCACGTGAACATCAACTGTGCGCGAGTCACCGTAATAATCAAATCCCCATACTTCATCTAATAATTGGTCACGTGTGTAAACGCGGTTAGGATTGCTTGCTAAATGGAATATAAGTTCTAATTCCTTTGGTGGAGTATCGATTTGTTTTGAGTCAACTTCAAGCACATAATTTGTGAGGTTTATTTTTAATTTATCAAATTTAACCTCTTTATTATCCGATTTGTCATTGTCGTTAGTGCGGCGAAGCACTGCTTTTACACGGGCAATAACCTCTTTTGTGTCAAAGGGTTTGGTTACGTAATCATCCGCACCTAATTCCAATCCCAAAATCTTATCAAAGGTTTCACCTTTAGCTGTGAGCATTATAATTGGAGTTTCCATTGTCTTGCGGATTTGGCGACAGACCTGCCAACCGTCTAATTTAGGCAACATTATATCAAGTAAAATAAGGTCCGGGTTGTGTTTTTGTGCGTATTCGACCGCTTGTTCACCGTCATTTGCAACTATCGTTTCAAACTGTTCCTTTTCAAGATAAAGTCTTAATAATTCGCAAATATTGATGTCATCATCTACTATTAGAATTTTATATTTCATAGTTACCTCCCAAAAGGTATATCTGTTTATTCTAATAATACCACAAAATTATGAAAGAAGTATGAATTTTTTAAAAAAATTTTTATGTCGGTGAATGTCGGTTTAATTTTAAGTATTATTGACCTGCTGATTGGAGGGGAAAATTTGCGAGAGAATGATAAGCTACTTTATAAAACCATGAAGACTCTTCTTAATGAAAGGCTTTCTGATAGCGAGGCTCAATCGCTCAAAGAGGAAGGATTTGAAGTTAAAAATCCAACAAGAAAAACGGCTGTAATGATTGCACTTTATAAGAAAGCGGCTTCGGGCGACCTTTCAGCTATAAAGGAACTGCGTTCAATCGTAAGTGAACAGGCCGAGCAAAAGCCTTCGACTAACAAGGCGGTGATGATTGTTGACGACATCCGAGATTAAATTGTCAAAGATTGTCGGACAAGGTTATGAAAGGTTTTGGAACTGCAAAAAGCGTTACCGCGTTCTTAAAGGCGGAAAGGGTTCCAAAAAATCAGCCACAACTGCACTGAATTTTATATTTAGACTTATGAAGGAGGAAAATACTAATCTTTTAGTTGTGCGACAGGTAATGAACACACATAGGGATTCTACCTTTGCGCAACTTAAATGGGCGCAGGAACGGTTAGGTGTTGCAGAGCAATGGAATAATACTGTATCGCCTTTGGAAATGGTTTATAAGCCTACGGGGCAAAAGATAATTTTCCGTGGGTTTGACGATGTTTTGAAATTAGCTTCAACCACAGTCCCGAAAGGTTATTTAAATTATGTTTGGATTGAGGAAGCTTTTGAAATTTCAAATGAAGCTGATTTTGATAAGTTAGACTTATCGGTACCAAGAGGAAAAATACCCGAACCGTTATACAAACAAACAACTATTACCTTTAACCCTTGGAGTGAAAGCCATTGGTTAAAAAAGCGATTTTTTGATAAAAACGATGAAAATGTAGAAACCTTTTCAACCAACTACCTTATAAATGAGTTTTTAGATGAAACCGACCGTTTGGTTTTTGAAAGGATGAAAAAAACTAACAGACGAAAATATGAGGTGGCAGGTCTTGGAAATTGGGGTATTTCCGAAGGTCTGGTGTTTGAAAATTGGGATGTGAGCCAAAAACGAATAAAAGATGATGATTTATATAAATGGAAGCACTTTTTCGGTCTTGACTACGGTTACACAAATGACCCGACCGCTTTCGTGGCGTTCATGGCAAACCCCATAGATAAAGAACTTTACATATACAATGAGTTTTATCAGAAAAGAATGTTAAACTGCGACATTGCCCAAAAAATTAAAGAATTAGGCTTTAGCAAGGAACGCATACGAGCCGACTGTGCTGAGCCAAAATCTAATGATGACTTAAGACGGTTAGGGATTTCGAGAATTACTCCGTCAGTCAAGGGGAGAGATAGTATTTTAAACGGTATTTCCGCAATAAGTGAATATAAAATTATCGTAAACCCCGCTTGCGTAAATATGATAAGGGAATTATCTTCTTATGTTTATGACGATAAGCGAAACAAAAACGGTTTTAAGCTTCCGAAGGACACCGATAACCATTTGTGTGATGCCTTAAGGTATGCTTTTGAGGATGTTAAATTCTTTAAACCCGTTTTAGAAAAAGAGTTTACACAGTTGAGTGAAATTAGCCAAAATGATTTTAACAAAGGTTGGGATGCTTAATGGTACTGGCGATTGTGCTTGTTGCATTTTTTGCTTTGGCATTAGGATTTTTGGCAGGGGTTACCATCGACTTAAAGCCTAATGCGTTTAAAAAACAGATAAAATTGAAAAAAGAGATAGCCGAAATAGAAAAAGAGTATCAAAACTTTTTAAACTATGACGGCACAATTCAAGAATAGGGAGAATAAAATGGAAAATTTTGAAGCTTTACCACAAGAACAAAATGAAACTTTAACTGAGGATACCACACCTAAAGAAGAAATAGTTATTCCCGTTAAATATAACAAGCAAATAATGAATTTGGATATTGAAAGTGCGGGTAATTTGGCACAAAAGGGACTTAAATTCGAGAGTATTGCAGATGATTTTGAAAAATTAAAGCAATTAGCCGTAAAGGACGGAAAAAGTGTTAGTGAGTTTATAAATTTTTTAGAGCAAAATGCTTTAAACTCTAAAAAGGAAATGCTAACCGAAAAATGCGGAGGCGACAGCGATTTCGCTGAGCATATTTTAAAACTTGAAGAGGGAAAATCGCAAGAAATAAGAGGCTTTAGTGAATTACAGGCAAAATTCCCTGAAATTAAGGAAATTGATGCTCTGCCCGAAAGTGTTTTAGAAAATGCTAAATTAAAGGGCAGTTTATTACTTGACGAATTTTTGAGGTACAAATTAGAGCAAGAAATCGCAGTAAAAAACAGTATCAGAGAACAAAAGAAAGCAAGCCTTTCTTCTGTGGGCTCTCATCAGAGTAAAAAGGGAAATGACAATCCCGAAGCAACCGAGTTCTTAAAAGGACTTTGGAATAAATAATATTTGGAGGACAAGATTATGTCAATTAATTCTATTGAAAATGCTATTAAATATTCAGGTGAACTTGATAAAATGTTCACACAAAAAAGCGCAACCGGTTTCTTTGCCGATAATGCGCTTGCTACAAAATTCGTAGGTGCAAAGACTGTTATAATCCCTGATGTAGATTTTCAAGGTCTTGCAGATTATGACCGTGAAACCGGCTTTACAAAGGGTGCTATCACTGTAAGCAACACTTCATACACGATGGCTATGGACAGAGCGCGTTCTTTACAAATCGACCGTGAAGATATGGACGAAACCGGTATCGCAAATCTTGCAGGTAAAATTTTGGGCGAATATGTTCGTACTAAGGTTGTGCCTGAATGTGATGCGTATGTGCTTTCAAAATTAGGTGGTTTAGCAGTTACACGCTCTAATACAGTT
Source organism: Acutalibacteraceae bacterium (assembly GCA_045634645.1). Taxonomy (GTDB): domain Bacteria; phylum Bacillota; class Clostridia; order Oscillospirales; family Acutalibacteraceae; genus UBA737. The sequence goes on along the minus strand of JAZRAQ010000027.1, from coordinate 19,826 downwards.
GAGGGCGATGTAAATGCGCCGTTCGAAGCACTTTGTAAACTTATTAACGAGGTTCAGGCTCAAGTTGGTTATGATGAAGAGTTGGTAGCATTTGTGGACGGTTATATGTTTGCCGCTTTACAAAATTCAAGCGAAATTTCTAAAATGATAACCGTAAATGACTTTAAGCAAGGCGATGTATCTTTAAAGGTTAAATCTATCAACGGCGTATCAATTATTCCGGTTGTAAGCGAGAGAATGAAAACTGCTTACGAATTTGGTGCGAACGGCTTTACTCCTGCAGAAAAGGCACGAGAAATTTATATGCTGGTTGCTCCTAAATCTGCAGCGCATCTTGTGAAGAAAACTGAAAATATGCGTATTTTCACACCTGAACAGAACATTGATGCCGATGCTTACAAGTTCGACTACAGAATTTACTATGATGTATTTGTAAATGCAAGCGGTCTTGATGCCATTTGGGCTTGGGTTTCACCCGAAGTTAACATTACTTCTCCTGTAGCAGATTTAACTGCGACTGAAGGTAATATTAACGGTTCGTTATCTGTAACTGCAGAAAGTACAGGTGATTTAAGCTATCAATGGTTTAAAGCAGAAAATGCAAACGGTAGCAAGGCAGTAAAGATTGCAGGCGCAACATCTGCTACATACAAATTACCTGCGGACTTAACTGAAGGTAAGCATTACTACTTTGTAAAGGTAATTGTTAACGGTATTGCGGGAATTAAATCTAACATTGCAACTGTTACAGTTTCTTAAAAATTAAAGGTTTAAGGGAAGGGCAACCTTCCCTTATTCAAAAGAAAGGAGTAACACTATGAATTCGCAAACAAGAGAAATTTTTTCACAGTATCAAAGCGGAATGCAGTACAAGGCTTCGATAGGAAACCGAGGAATGTACGAGCAAAACCGTATAAATGAGCGTTTCTTTATAGGTGACCAATGGTACGGGGCAAAATGCGGAAATGACCGTCCTTTAGTTAGGCATAATATTATAAAACGAATAGGCGACTACAAAATGACCCAAGTTTTAAGCGCGCCGATAAGTGTTGATTTTTCTGCTGAGGGAATTCCAACCGATAATAGTAAGAAACTTGAAAAAAATACGCTTTATAACGGTGTTGTAAATCAAAGCGAGGTAAATTTAATAACCAAAGCCTTCGGAAACTATTTTGATACAACCGCCGAGCGAACTAAGCTTTCGGTATTACAGGATAAGGTACTTAAAAATTCATATATTACAGGTACAGGTGTGCTTTATACCTATTGGGACTCTACAATTAATACCGGACTTTATGCAGATGATGCTAAAAAAGTCAAAATTAAAGGCGATATAGCCTGCGAGGTATTGGAAATTGAGGATGTATATTTCGGTGACCCTTATTGTGAGGAGGTTGACGACCAACCTTATATAATTATTTCGGCATTAAAGGATGTCGATGAGGTATTAAGAGAAGCAAGACTGTTCGGAGCAGATATAACAATTCTTCGCAACATTCAGGAAAGCGCTATCAATCAAAAAGTGAACCTTTTAACTAAATTCTTCAAGGAATATAAAGAGGACGGAAACTATACAATTAAATGTGTTAAGGTATGCGAAAAGGCTGTTGTAAGGGAATGCTTTGATACAGGCTTGAGGCTGTATCCAATAAGCGTTTTTAAGTGGGAAAGAAAGAATAACTGTGCTTACGGAGAGAGCGAAATTACATATTTAATTCCAAACCAAATAGCAGTTAACAGAATGATTACCGCTAATGTTTGGTCGGCAATGACTACGGGAATGCCCATTATGCTTGTAAACGGTGACACAGTAAATCAGAAAATCACCAACGAGCCTGGACAAATCATCAAGGTTTTCGGTACAAATGAAGATGTTGCAGGAGCGGTTAAGTATGTAACACCTCCGACCTTTAAGGAGGACTATGATGCCAGTATAAATTCGCTTATTAACAATACTTTAACTCAAAGCGGAGCCAATGAGGTTGCTTTGGGTGACAGCAGAGCAGATAACGCAACTGCGCTTATAACTATGCGAAATGCTGCATTGATGCCGTTGCAAATAGTTAAAAACCGCTTTTATGCTTTTATTGAGGATACCGCAAGAATTTGGGCAGATTTTTGGATTACCAAATACGGAAACCGCAAAATTAAAATCAGTGATGAAACGGGCGTTTGGTATATGCCTTTTAACGGCTCGCGTTATAAAGAATTGATTATCAACACAAGGGTAGATGTATCAAGTAAAACTATTTACAGTGAAAAAGAATGTTTTGAAAACTTGCTAACCCTTTTTGAAAAGGGAGTTATTGACCGCAATCAATTAATTATGCGTTTGCCAGATGGATTGATACCCGATAAAAATTCACTGTTAATTAATGAAAGGCAGGAAGTATCGGATGATAGTATATGACATTTATAAGCGTGTTTTGACTATAAGTGGTTATCTAAACACAAGTGAGACCGCGTTAAGTGACAGTGTGTTGCTTGAAAGAACACTTGAATTAATGAATTTAATCTGTTTAGATTTGAGGTTACCTCAAATCAAAAACATAGATGATAAAATCAAAACTGAGCCTGTTTTTATTGATGCCCTTTGCTACGGTACTGCAATGCTTTTGGCTTTAAGCCAGTCGGACTGTGAAAAAAATAAGTTATTCACACAAATATACAACTCAAAAAGAGCTTTAGCATTAAGCTGTAATGAGAAAATTGAAAATAAGCTATGGAGTTGATTAAATGAAATATGATTATTTGAAAAAATCAACAGTAAAATCTTTGCGGGTTGAACGGTTGGACGGCGGGCTTAATAATTCATACGATTTAAAGGCTATAGAGGATAACCAATTAAGTGAGTGTAAAAATGTATGGTTTCAAAAGGGTGCTTTGCAAACCAGAATGGGTCTTTCTTGCAATCCTAAAAAGGCGATTGAAACAGAAATTTTAGGTTATTCAGGAGAAAACCAATATAAAATTCAGAATTCCGGGTTCTATTTAAACGGTGAGTATAAACGTATTGCTACCGCTGAGTCATTTACCGATGATTATCTTTACTTATGTAATGTATTTTTAGTAGGCGAAAAGGGAAACTATGAGCCGATTGGCAAAATGTCATTTTTCAGAACTGCAAGTGAAGTGTTTTATGTACCGATTAATTATCTCTTTTATACAGGTAAGCCACAAACCGGTGGGGGTATTTTTGCTATGGTTACGGTTCAAAATGACTATGCCAACCATGAAAAATATTATCGATTTTATGAAATAAGCGCCGATTTCACCGAATGGAACAGAATATATTCTTTTTATATACCAACTCTTTATATTAACGGTAGAGGAAACAGGTATGAGGAAGCAAGGTCTAATAATAAAATTGCGAATATGAGTCCTAAAATACTTGAATCCCAAAATATGCTGGATGGCAGATTTCACGCTTATTTTACCTCTGACGGATATTCGAATTCCTTTAGATTGCCCTTTACAAATCTGGCAAGCGATAGTATTACCTGCAGAATTTATTATACTTTGGTGGATTATGTTGAATGGCAAATAAAAAGCGACAGTATGATAGATACCAAGGACTTTTACGGCGAAAAGGTTAAAATGGAAGTTGACAGGGAAAAGGGCACGGTTTATTTTTCTACTGAGAATGGGAAGTTTGCTATACCGCTTATGGATATGTATAACGAAAATAATATTAAGATTACCGCTACCAAGGAAATTGAAAATGGTATGAGCAAGATTATACATTCTACCTGTGTTTTAAATCACAAGTCGCGTATAATTGTATCGGGCGGAGAAAACGGTAATGAAATTTATGCAACAAGCTATGAAAATCCGTTGTATTTTCCTCAGAGTTCGGTTATAACGGTTGGAAGCAGCGACAGTTTAGTAACCTCACTTTCAGCACAAGATAATAAAATAATAGCATTAAAGCAAAACGCGGTTTACGCTTTATCGTTGAAAGAGGGGAATCTTATCAACAAAATTTCTTTGTTGGCTGATAACGATAAATTGTTTTGCGAAGCAGACAGCTTTTCCTGCTATGAGATAAGTAAACAATTAGGTTGCGAAAATCCTGATTGTACCGTTGTTTTAAACAACAATACAATATTTATGGCAAGCGATGGGCAGATTTATAGTCTAACTTCTGTAAATGGAGATAAAATTACATGTATTTCAAAATGCTTGGGAGAAAATTTTGAAAATTTTAAATATGCCGATTTCGCATTCGGAGGAAATAATAAATATATAATATTCAAGCAAAACAGAGCATTTATAGCGGATATGAAATCTGCTGAAAAGCCTTGTTGGTATTATTGGGATTTTTCAAACGATTTCAAAATTTCGGGCGGTTTCTTTTATGAAAACACACTGTATTTTCTTTGTGCGGGGAAAAATTCAGTTTTATCGTATGTAGCTTCGCTTGATGGTGACAAAGATACCTTTTTGGATTATGATGATTACGGCAATATCGTTAAAAATGACAAGGGCTTTAAAAGTGAAATTATTACGAAACATTTTACACTCTCAAGGTTTAAAAAATATGAAAGCGTTTATTTATCCGTAGCTTCTAAAGGGGTTATATCTATTTTTGTTAATGATAAATTGATTGCGGATGTTGATTTGCGATTAAGAGATAAAGAGTTTCAAAATTTGGATTATAAATCGGTAAAATTAATGCCTTATATAAGCTGTGGCAGTCCGCTTTATGTAAAATTGACCTCAAATAACGGTATTGCAGTAGGGAATATAGAAATTAATTATGTTTAGAGGGTTTTAGTATGAAGAGAATTTTGAGTTTAATTTTAGCGTTTTTTCTTTTGAGCGGTTGCGGTGTTAAAGCAAAAAATAATTTTAATTATAGAAATACTGCAACGAGCGGAGTTTGGCTTTCTTATAGTGAATTAAGTTCAATGCTTCAAAGCGAAAAGGGATTTAAAGTTGAATTTTCAGAGGTTTTAGAAAATTTAAATCAGTTAAAAATTCAAAATCTTTACATACATACCCGTGCTTTTTGCGATTCTATTTATAAATCGGATTATTTTCCGTTAATGAAATCGGTAGTGAATTACGATTATGATATCTTTGCTTATTTGCTGAAAGAATGCCATAAAAACAATATTAAAGTGCATGCGTGGATTAATCCTTATAGGGTTTCAACCTCGTCTGAGGAAGTTGAAACATTAGACCAAAATTGTCCTGCTTACAAGTGGCTAAGGGATGATAATACTGTGAATGACAGAAATATTTGTTTTAGTAACGGAATTTATTTAAACCCAGCCGAAATCGAAGTTCAAAGACTTGTTATAGAAGGAATTAAAGAAGTTTTAGAAAAATATGATGTTGACGGTATTCATTTTGACGATTATTTTTACCCTACAACGCATGCGGATTTTGATAAAATCTCCTATGAAGAATATGTAAATGGCAATCAAAACCCAATGACGCTTGATGATTGGCGGAGAAATAATGTTAATTCACTAGTTAGCGCTTGTTATAATACCGTAAAGTATTTTGACAGAGAAATTCTCTTTAGCGTAAGCCCATCGGCGTCAATAGAACAAAATTATAACAACCTTTATGCAGATATTAAGGAATGGGTGGATTTTGGATATATAGATTATATAATTCCCCAGCTGTATTTTGGTTTTGAATATCCCGACAGCAAATTCAGGTTTGAAAATTTGCTGAAGGAGTGGAAAAATATTACTGAAGACAGTACGGTTGGCTTGCTTATAGGTTTAGCAAATTACAAGGCGGCACCCGAACTTGAGAATGATATCGAAGAATGGCAAAATAACGGCGATATAATAAGCCGTCAGGTTAAGATTTGTAAAGAGGACGAATTGGTGCAGGGCTATGTATATTTTTCATATAATTCCCTCTTTGGCAATGAACAAGCCTTTACAGAACAGAGAGAAAATATTTTAAAATTGGAGAATTGAAATGGATAATACGGTTGTAGTTGCAATTATTTCCTTTTTAGGAACACTTGCCGGCACCGCAGGGGGAATTGTTGCCTCAAGTAAGCTTACTAACTACCGTTTGGAACAGCTTGAAAAAAAGGTTGATGCACACAATAAGGTTGCTTCACGATTGCCGGTTATTGAAGAAAAATTAAAAAATACGGACCGCCGAATTTTAAATTTAGAGCGTGAAAACGCTTACGATTTCGGAACTGCTAATTAAAAGTAAAATCACGGTACAACAAAATTGTTGTGCCGTGATTTCGTATTAAAAAATGCCAAGTGATTTTTATTAACACTTGGCAAGATAAATTATTTTTTTATATATTTTTTGATGGCATTAATAGTTTTAGGACTTACTACATGCTCTATTTTACAAGCATCGCTGCTTGCGGTTTCGGCATCAACACCGATACGAACTAAAAATTCGGTTAAAATTTTATGACGTTCAAATATGCCTTTTGCAGCTGAAAGTCCTTTTTCGGTCAGAGAGAGGTTGCCGTCATCCTCCATAATTAGATAACCGCCTCGCTTTAAAATGTTAACAGCTCGGCTTACACTGGGTTTTGAGTAGCCCATATTTTCTGCAATATCTATGCTTCTTACGGTTTTAGATTGCAATGATAAAACATATATTGTTTCAAGATACATTTCGGCAGATTCGTGTAAATTCATAATTAAGCCTCCTAAAATTAATATTATTTTAACATAAGCAAATATTTTTTTCAAGAATAAAAAAGACTTGACAAATGTGGAAAAGAGTGGTAAACTAATTTCAGTTAGCCAAGGCTAACCATTTTTAATAACTTGCAGTTAGCCGTTGCTAACTGCATTTCGGGAGAAAAAATGATTTTAACTAAAGCTATTGAAGGAAAACAGTATATTATAAAAAGAATAGATACAGATGATGAGGAATTGAATTCGTTTTTGTTTTCATTAGGGTGTTATAGCGGAGAGCAGATAACTGTTATTTCACACCGTAAGAGCGGTTGCACAGTTTCAATTAAAGATAGCAGATACAGTATAGATAACGCATTGGCTGATGCGATACATATTATTTAGGAGAAGTTTATGAAAATTGCTTTAGCAGGTAACCCAAACAGCGGTAAAACCACAATGTTTAACGCATTGACGGGTAGTAATGAGTATGTTGGCAACTGGGCGGGCGTTACTGTTGAGAAAAAAGAAGCTACAATAAAAAAGGCTTATTGTAATCAGGAAATAATCGCGGTTGATTTGCCGGGGGCGTATTCAATGTCACCGTTTACTTCGGAGGAAAGTGTTACAAGGGATTATATAGTAAATGAAAATCCCGATGTAATAGTTAATATTGTTGATGCTACAAATTTAAGCAGAAGTCTGTTTTTAACAACGCAGCTTTTAGAATTAGGAATTCCTATGGTTGTGGCACTTAATAAGTCTGATGTTAACCTAAAGAAGAAAACACACATAAATATATCTGAATTGAGTAAAAAATTGGGTTGTCCCGTTGTTGAAACGGTTTCAAAATCGTCTGAGGGTATTTCTGATTTAATAAATACGGCAATAGACCTAATAGGCAAAAACCAACCGGCGCCTCATAAGCAAGACAATCTTGACTTAAGTGATAAAGAGGCAGTATTAAGGGCGGATAAAAACCGTTTTGAGTTTGTAAACGGAATAGTGTCGCAAGTTGAAAAGCGCAGTTTTTTCACACACCAAAAAAATTTGAACGATAAAATTGATGATGTGCTTACAAATAAATGGCTTGGTATAACGATTTTTGCGGTTATTATGTATCTTGTGTTTCAAATATCACAAGTTTGGGTGGGAACACCTATTGCTGATTGGCTTGTGGGAATGCTTGAAGTTTTTCAAGGCTACATTGCTTCGATTTTTGAAAATGCAAGTCCGATTTTGTCAGCTTTGCTTGTTGACGGTATAATAGGCGGCGTTATTGCAGTAATCGGTTTTTTACCACTTGTTATGGTGATGTACTTTCTTATAGCACTTCTGGAAGACTGTGGATATATGTCGCGTGTTTCGGTTGTTTTAGACCCGATTTTCAAAAGAGTCGGTCTTTCGGGAAAGTCGGTTATTCCTTTTGTTATCGGTATCGGTTGCGCGGTGCCGGGTGTAATGGCGAGCCGTACTATAAGAAATGAGCGTGAAAGACGGGCTACTGCTATGCTCACACCTTTTATGCCTTGCGGAGCCAAAATCCCCGTAATAACTCTTTTTGCGGGTGTTTTCTTTAAAAAGGCGGGTTGGGTTAGTACAGTTATGTACCTTTCGGGTATAGTATTGATTTTTTTCTGCGCTTTGCTTGTCAATAAAATCACCGGTTTTAAGGCTAAAAAATCATTTTTTATAATTGAACTTCCCGAATATAAAATTCCGTCACTATGGGGCGCTTTTAAATCAATGTGCTCGCGTGGGTGGGCTTATATAGTAAAAGCGGCTACTATTATCTTACTTTGCAATACTTTAGTACAGCTTATGCAGTCGTTTAATTGGAATTTAACTCTTGCTACCACTGCCGAAAGTTCAATTTTGGCAACCGTTGCAAAACCATTTGCATATTTAATTTTTCCTGTAATAAGTATCGTTTCGTGGCAGTTAGCGGCGGCAACCGTTACAGGTTTTATTGCAAAGGAAAATGTGGTTGGTACCATTGCGGTTTGCTTTGCAATTACAAATTTTATTGATATAGATGATTTAGCTCTTGTAGGCGGTGCTAACGAGGTTGCGCTTGCTATGGGTCTTACCAAGGTTTCTGCTTTGGCGTATTTAATGTTCAATCTTTTCTCGCCTCCTTGCTTTGCGGCAATTGGAGCTATGAGAAGCGAAATGAAGAGCGGAAAATGGCTTTTAGGCGGTGTTGCGCTTCAGTTAGGCGTTGGTTTCACGGTAGGATATTTAGTTAACACAATAGGTACTATCATCGTTGATATTTCTGCTTTAAATATTACTGCAGCAATAAGCGGCGGTATAGCAGTGGCGGTCATGATAGCTATAGTTGTATATATTTCTTCAAAAAATCAAAAGGTTTAAATTATGGAAAATGTTATAATAGTTTTAGTTGTTTTAATAGTTGTTGGTGGTGTTATCTATTATATTTTAAGACAGAAGAAAAAGGGTAAACAATGTATAGGTTGCCCTTATTGTGATAGTTGCACGAAAAAACAATGCCAAAAAGAAAATTCCTCGAAGTGACGGGGAATTTTTTTATTGAAAAATATTGAATATATTGTATAATTAAATTAATAAAGTTAATTTAGGGGGTAATATAATGAAAGTTTTAATGATTAACGGCAGTCCAAGAAAAGATAGTAATACAGGTATTGCTTTTAAGGAAATGGAAAGTGTATTCCATAAAAACGGAATTGATACAGAAGTTATACAGATAGGTGCTATGGATATTCGCGGTTGTATTGGTTGCGGATATTGCTTTAAAAACGGAAAGTGTTCTATTGACGATATTATAAATAACGAATTGGCTAAAAAGTTCCAGGAATGTGACGGTTTGGTTGTGGGAAGTCCTGTATATTATGCTGCACCTAACGGTACCTTGGTATCATTGCTTGACCGTTTGTTTTACAGTACCTCGTTTGATAAGACTATGAAGGTTGGCGCAAGTGTTGTAGTAGCCCGCCGTGGCGGAAGCATTACCGCTTATGACCAATTAAATAAATATTTCGCTATTGCGGGAATGCCAATAGCCTCAGGCCAATATTGGAACAACCTTTACGGTAGGAAGGTAGGAGAGGTTGCTCAAGACGAAGAGGGAATGCAGGGTATGCGCACTTTGGCAGAAAATATGTCCTTTCTTATGAAGAGTATTGAAATTGGTAAAGAGAAATTCGGAATTCCCCAAAGAGAGCCTTGGAAAATGACAAACTTTATTAAAAAATAATAAAAGAAAACGGTAGTATTTAGAAATACTACCGTTTTCTTTTATTTTACATAAACACTTTTCAATACTTCTTCAAATTTTTGTGCCATAACATTCATTCCGTTAATATTGGGATGAACGTTATCTGTTCCGTCTGTTAAAGAGTTACCTGTTTTCCAATTTCTAAGTTCTGTGTTATATACATCAACTAGTGTTGCTTTGAATTCTGTCGCCATATCTTTTATGATAGCATTAAAATTTTCTTTTCCGGGAGAGAATATGTTGAATAAGAATAAATCAGGATTTTGATAATTATTCACTATTTTATGTAACATAATATAGTAAGCATCTGCAAAAGTTTTAGGAGTATAATATAAATATCTTCCGGAAGATTCAACAACAAGACTTGATAATCTTGATTTTGTGTCAGCAAGGCTTCCTAATCCGGAAGGCATAGCATCGGCATGGTCATTACATCCGATATTTATCGCAACAATATCAGGTTTTTTTGTGTCAGAATGCAAATAACTTGCTCTTATAAAACCTGACCTAGCCTTATTCATATTAGTATAATCTTTGTTAAAGTCAGAAAAAACACCGCTTCCGCCAATGGAATTATTCATAGCAAGGTTAAGACCGTATTTTGCTATAATTTGTCCCCACCAAGTTTTATCAGGTGTGTTAACAGTGGCGTGAGCTGAAGAGTAATAAGGGTCCTGGATGCCCTCAAGTCCTTTGAATGTACTAATACTATCTCCTAAGATAGAAATATTTTTTCCTGCAAGTGCATTTTTTAAAGCAGGGTCAGGTTGATTTTGGTTAGATGTCATATCGCTCGAAACTTCCTCACTATTAGTTGATACGGTACTGGCAGTTGATTCAGTGCTAGTAATTGATGGGGTGCTTTCGTCAGATTCAGTAGTATTGGTTGATGCGGTGTCGGTAGATTGAGATGAACTCTCACTTACATCGGTATCTGATGAAAGAAGAGGTTCGTTTTTTCCGCAAGCAGTTAGTGCTAGTATACATACTAATATAGTTATGCTTAATGCGGTTTTTAAAATACATAGAATGTTTTTTTGTTTTAGCATAAAGTTTTCTCCTTTTAACATACAATAAATCGTAATTTCTTATAAAAATTCGATTAAATTCATTATATCATTTACTAAGCAATTGTCAAGTAAAAACTGTACATTTTGACGGAGAGGTCTAAATATCACAGTGAAGCAGTATTACACGCCGTAAGGCCAATATAACTAAAAAAACCGACAAGGTTAAAATTGTCGGTTTTTTGTCTATGGGCTACAAAAAAGATATTTTTCGCAGTTTTGTGTATAAGTTTGAACCTTAGCAATCAGGTAATATCTCGATATGGTAGCGATTTAATAAAATTCCTCATATACTCCCAATCTGGAACATATTTATCTTTAACTTTTTTTGCAGGTAGGAGAATTTTGGACTTTACCATTCTTTCTGGCCGCCACTTTCTACCATATGCCCACCTATATTTATCTAATTCGATTACTGCTGCCACAAACAGTGCACTGTACATATCAAAATCTCCATTGCGTATATACAGAGGATTAACATCGTGGCTACATGTAAAAGTGATAGGTTGATAAAATGCACATCCAACCGAACCGTTGTTCGTCACACATAAAGAATTACCAGAAAACAGTTTTTCATCAATAGAAACATTGTTATCATCTCCTGTTTTGGATGCTCCCTCAATATCTTCAAAAGAATAATATTCTGTTACGCCATTGCAACGTTCTGTGGCACCTAAAAACGGTATTTCACCGTCCAGAGTATGCTCGGGTTTTTTGTTATAAAACCCTTTTTTTACGTCAAATATTTTAGAATAAATAAATTCTTGCCAAGTCGTTGTATCAATTACGTTGTTGATGATGTGTTTATGTGAAAGCAAATACTCAAAGTAATCCATTACATATTTTGATTCTGGAGCAAAACTTTCATCAAATAATTTTCCAATGCTTACAAGATAGGAAAAATACCAGTTGATTGTATTGATAAAATTAGACTCACGAAGGGTTGTATAATCTGTTTCCATATATGCTTCACATACCCACTCGTCAAGTGCGCCAACACTATGAGTGGCAGAGCGACCAGCCTGTTCTCTTCGATTTCTATACAAATCAATCCATTCTTTTTCTATTTTAATCCATTTACTTTGTTGAGTAAGCGGATCTATTTGTTCAATGCGACCGATGTTCTTTTTCTTTTTGAAACCATCATCTTTGTAATACCCAAAAAATGTATTTGGTGTTGAAATATCATTGTGCTTTCGTCCTATTTTAAACACCATACAACAGGCTTGCACAGTAGCTCCGGGATGAAAAATATCAGTTGGCAAAGTAAAAACCGCATCAAGAGTGTTTTCTTGAAGGAGTTCTTCTTTTATCTCTTTTATTACTCCTTTTGTTCCAATAGCACATGCGATAGGGAGTAACACTGCCAAAGTTGCCTGATGATTTATTGAATTTAAAGTATCTGCAATATATTTTACAAAATATAAGCCTTTTGAGGGATCCTCTTTTTTGTCCTTAGCCCAGGTGTCTGTGAACGATTTTGGCAGATGTATTCGTTGACCATTGTATGGTGGGTTCATAAGAATCACATTTGGCTTTGCTTCTTTAATCCAATCAGCCAACGAAAAACAACTGCCTTGACGAATATTAGAGTTTCCGTCAGAATGAATCAGCATATTGGTTGTAGCCAAGCCATATACATTTTCATCAAATTCAATGCCGAAGATTTGATGCTTCTTAACTTTTTCCTGCTCTGCGGCAGTAGCGCAATCATCAAGTGCCTGTGTCATTGCACGAACAAGGAACGAGCCACTACCACAACAGGGATCAAGCACAACGGACCGCTTGTTGATTCCAGTGATTTTCGACATAAAGTCTGTAATATGGTCGGGAGTAAATGCTTGATTCTTATCTGATTTACCTACATACTTATTAAACGTAACAAAAAACAGATTCAACAGATCTTGACCGGAAGTACTCTTGTCATTGATAAACGGTAAAATATTACCCTCAATAAATGTGAGAATTTCTCTAAAAGCTGCAATACTTAGCTGGCGAACATACTGATCCCCCAAAACATTTCGATTTAATAACGCAAGTTTTTCAGCTTTGTTAATATCAGAGTTCAGCAAATCTTCTAAGACTTCTTTTATGCGGGTGCGAATTTGAGCAGCAGTTAATGATGGGGTAGAATAATCAAGTCCATTTTTCAATGCTTACAAGCAAGTACCAACAAATTGACTGCGCAATTTTTCGGGGATGCTATGGCGATGCAACATCTCATTAAGTTTATAGGTATTTTGCATCACTTTTTCTTTGTCGTTGATTTTAGAAGTGTAAAAATCGACGTATTCGTCCATTGTGCGAAGCGCGGTTTCTTTTTGCATAAAATCGCCATCAGAAACAACACCACGCCAAACCTTTACATTGTCATTTGTGGTGTTAGCTAAAATTGCAATAGTTTTATTTCCTGTAAGTGCTTTTTCGTACTCAACATAAGCGGATAACTGTTCTTCATCTGCTTTAGTAAAATTCTGCTTTGTTTCAACAAGTACAGTTATGCCGTCTTTTACAAAGCGGATATCAAGTTTTTCAAATTTTCTTCCGTTTGCATTTGTAATGGGAACAAACGGTAAAGATGCAACAGAAAAAGCTTTGGGATAACTATATTCGTCATTTTCGATATTGCTGGTTAAATACTCTCGACCAACAACGGAAATTATATCTGCTCTAATCATTTCTTTTTACCCTCCAAATCTTTTGTCAGTATATCAGTCAAATACTGATTGACGCTATATCCACGTTCGTCCTTCTTTTTCTTTTGCACCTCGTCCATCATACGGCTGTAAATCTCCGGTGGCAGGCGTAGAGGGATCATTATTTTTTCGTATGTTGGGGTCTTCGTTTTGTTCACAATCCCACCTCCATTTTGATATCATAATATCTTGATATAATGATATCAAAAACCAGAAAGAAAGTCAATCCTTTTTGAAAAGAAAAAGGAGCATAGTGTGTTCTATGCTCCTTAATTATAGCGATGTTGTAAGAGTTCAACTCTGGCCTGAGAAAAATATCTTTTTTGTACGAGTAAACCATAAACTAAAATTTCACCCATAAAAACAGAAAAAACCCTGACGAAATCAGAGTTTTTTCTGTGGCTATATCTTTTTTGTAGCCCTTTGATGGCAGGGGTAGAAGGACTCGAACCCTCACAAACGGTTTTGGAGACCGGTGTGCTACCATTGACACCATACCCCTAAATTAAATTCTTGATATTAATATTATTTCTGTAAATTTCACGAAACAAAAAAATAACGCTCATTTTGGTGGACCAGCAGTTTCGGTCAATAAAAATATTCCGGTGGAATGTTTTTATCCGAAAGTCCCTGCCGAAGAAAACGAGTTGCAAACGAAGTTTGATTCGTAATACTTTGAGCAAAATGAAACTATTTGATTTCACGAAACAAAAAAATATCGCTCATTTTGGTGGACCAGCAGGGACTCGAACCCCGGACCAACCGGTTATGAGCCGGTTGCTCTAACCAACTGAGCTACTGGTCCAAACGAGCAAAAATTATTATATCAACAAAAGTATGTTTTGTCAATACAAAAAAGGGAAATTTTATTAAAATTTTTCGGTTAGTTTTTTATAAGAATTGAAGACCTCATAAAATTCGTGATAAGCATTTTTATAGACCTCAATAATACAAGCTCCATCGTAACCGTTTTTACTAAGTGTTTTAAAAAATTGCTCAAAATCAAATTTTCCGTTTAAGGGTAAAAGACAGTCGCCCGCGAGTGAATGGTCACTTATATGATAATGCTTAATGTGGTCACTGAATTCATTTATTAAATCCAGCGGATTATATCCCGAGCGGATAGATTGTTTAATATCAAAGCAAAACTTTGCATCATCGCCCAAAATATTACACATTGAACGCAAGAATTGAATATCGCCGGCACGAAATTTAGCGACATTTTCTTGCAGGACTGTAACGCCGTTTTTGCGTGTTCTCTCATTTAAAGCCATATAGCGTTCGCAGTATTCTTCATCATTTAAAATTCCGTTAGGCTTGCCACCGTGTAAAATTATGTATTTTGCGCCAAACTCTGCCGCTATTTCTGAGTAACGCTCAAAGTCGTTTAAAGCTTGATAAAATCTTCGTTCGTATTCTGAAAAAATCATAAAAGATTCGGCAAGCGACATCGTGGGGTGAATAGAGGATACATTTATTTTATATTCATTTTGAATTGATTTTAGAATGTCAATAAAAGCGGGTTTTAGTTCGCTTTCGGCGTTAAAAAATATTTCGGTTGTTTTAACATCCGATTTTCCGACTTCTTCTAATGAAAGTTCGGTTTCAAGAGGATAAAAGCAAGAGGTTGAAACACCTATATTCATTTAATTTCCTCCTTTTGTGCAGGGTTTACCAGTACGGTTTTGTTAGTTGTATAAATTACCATACCAAGTTTTGCACCGTTTGGTTTTTTAACATATTTAACAGGTGTATAATCCACCTGAACCTTGGTGCTGTTGGATGCTTTTGAGTTTTCGGCAGCGAGTAGAGCGGCTTGTAATATAGTTTGGTCGCTAACCTCGTTGCCTTGTGACATTACAATAACGTGAGAGCCGGCAATATTCTTTGTATGGAACCATAAATCCTGTTTAGAGGCAATTTTGGTTGTTAACAAGTCATTTTGCTTATTGTTTTTGCCTACGAGTATTTTATAGCCTTCGATAGATTGATATTCCTTAAAAACGGAATTGATGTTTTTCTTTTTGGCGTTAATAGGTCTTTTTATATAACCTTCTTCGGCTAATTCGTCACGGATTTCTGCAATATCCGAAAGAGTAGCGCAACGGTTAATGCTTTCAAGCACGGTATCAAAATAAATAAGTTCAAGTTTATCTTTTTCGGTAAGAGATTTAAGTGTTTGTTCCGCAGTATAGGTTTTTTTGTAATCCTTAAAGTATTTGTTAGCATTGGCTGACGGCGAAATGGCGGGATTGAGCGGAATTCTAATGGTATTTAATTCACTGTCATAGTAGTTGGTAACCTCGCAAAACGCACTGCCATTTTGAATGGAATATAGGTTAGCTTTTATAAGTTCACCGTAAATACGCAAGGTCTCACGGTCCTTGCATTTTTCAAGGTCTGCTAAACGAATTGCGAGTTTACGCTCTGTACGGTTTTTGAGATTTGTTACAAGTTTTATAATATCTTTGGCACTGCTTGTAATTCGTGAAGCATTTTCTTTTTGGGTATAAAATTGGTCAAGCAGTTTTGAAAAACTTTCAAATTTTTGGGTTTTAAATTCCTTTGGATATTGTGAAATATCCGTGTAGGCGAAATCAAAGGGAAGGGAGTCTTTACCGTAAATTAATATCGGCTTTATCTCATTTTTAAGGTCGTCTATAATTTCGCAAAGCTTTGCGTATTGGTCATTAGACTCTTCTATTTCACGGCAGATAAGCGGAGAAAATCCGTCAATCACCTTTAAATATGAACTTTTTGTTGCCTTTTCGAAAAGTGTTTTTGCATCGGTTGTCAAGGGATTTAATTTCGGTTCTTTTTCGGGCAGTTCATAGGTGGCGTTAGGCAAAACAAGTCTAGTTCCGCTTTCAATATCACTATGTCTTAAAGCTTCGATAATCTTTCCGTTTTGGTTCACCAAAATTATATTTGATTTTCCGCCGATAAGCTCGCAAACAAGTTTTAATTCAACAATATCGCCCATTTCGTTTGTTGCAGAAAATACTAAAATTGCAACCCTTTCAAGTTCGGGCTGTAAAATGTCAATCAGTTTGGCTGATGAAAAATATTTTCGCATAAGCATACAAAACATAGGCGGAGTTTCGGGGTTTTCGTATTTGTTTTCTGTAAAGTGCAGTCTTGCATTGCCTGATTTCACAGTGATTAAAAGACGCTTTACAAAACCTTTTTTGCGCAAAGTCAAAACCAACTCCTCACGAGAGGGTTGGTAGATTTTATCAATATGACAGCCTAAAGCCTGTTTTAATTCTTCTAAAGTTTTGTGCAAAAAAGCGCCGTCAAATGCCATTTATTTACTCCGTTAAAATTTTTTCGATACCCAAAAGAGCGGTTTTGTATTTTTCATAATCCGCTTTTTTAGAGGGTACTTTTTTGAGAGAATTAACACAATCTGAAAGTATTTTATATTGTTTTTTTATGTATAAAAGTCCCTCTTCAGTTTGGGGTGAAATTGTGCCTGTGTAGTAGTAATGTTCGGGGTGATTTTGAATTTTGTTTTCGAATTTTACACTCATAATAGAATAAAGTTTGCTGTTTTCTTGCAAGGGGATTTCTTCATTTATTACAAACCCGTTTTCACATAAAAATCGGCGTAAAAAATCTGCCGATGTTGTGGGTTGTAAAATGATGGTATAAGAAGTTTCTTTAATCCAATCACAATCCGCCAAAATACCTGCAATAACCTCTCCGCCCATACCGGCAATCAAAATGGTATCAACCTCGGTTTTTTGAACTGTCGAAAGTCCGTTTCCTAAGCGAAGTTCAATACCTTTAACACCGCTTGCTACAATGTTTTTTTGAGCGGTTAAAAGGGGTTTTTGATTAAGGTCAGATGCGATAACTGACTTTGCAATATTGTTTTGTTTCAGGTAAATTGATAAATACCCGTGGTCTGTTCCAATATCACAAACCCTTGCACCGTTTGGTACAAGGGAAGCGATAGTTTTAAGTCTTTTACTTAAGGTTTGCATTATTTATTCTTAAAATAGTTATTTAATTTTTCGATTAAAGCATCACAATCGGTTCCGTGAACCATACAAGCTTGCTCGATTGTTTCGCCGCGAGAAGCGGGGCAACCAAGGCAGTGCATTCCAATTTCAAAGAAATATTCTGCACAACCGGAATCAATATCAAGTACATCGCCTATAAGCATATCTTTTGTAATAATCATAATTTTTTACCTCTCTTTTATTTTAAAACAGTTTAGGCGGATTATTCAAATCCGTTCTGTTATGGTTATAAAGCTTGCGGTTATCCATTGCCCAAAGTCTTGATGAAAATTCGTTTTGCTTTGTGGCTTCAACCGCTTCGCGCATTTCGTAAACCCTTGAATCCATCAAGTCAAGTTCGGATAAAAGCTCCGCCTCGATAAATGAGGGTCTTACTGCCGCGCCAAATTCGGGCTCACCGTGGTGTGACAATATCATATGTTCTAAAAGCATAGCTGTTTCTTTTTTTATGTTTAGCTTTTGGGCATATTTATCAATCACCATAGCGCCCATTGCAAGATGTCCCAATAAATTGCCCTCAACAGAATATCCGCTGGCAATTCCAGAATCGGAAACCTCAAATTCGTCCAATTTAGCAATATCGTGCAAAATTGCGCCCGAAATTAAAAGTTCACTGTCAACAAACGGGTAAATTTTGCAAACACCTTGAGCCAATCTTACGATTGATAGTGTATGGAATAATAAACCGCCTCTTACTGCGTGATGAAGTTTGAAAGCCGCAGGCCAATATAAAAGTTTTAAGCGGTTTTCTTTTAATATTTCGCTTACGATGAGCTTTAAGTCCTCGTCTTTAAAATTTTCGGCCAAATTCAAAAGCTCGCCGAACATATCCTCACCCGAATAATCAGCCGATTTAACAAAATCCTCGGTTTTAACATTGTCTTCCAATGTGGCAGGGCGGATACGCTCAATCCTTAGCTGGTCAGCTCCGTTATATTCCGAAATACTGCCTCTTACCTTTACTATTTGGTTGGCATCATACTCGCCGTGAATTTCGGGAGAATAACGCCAAAGTTTAGCGTTTATTTCACCTTCACTGTCACCCAGAGTAATGTCTAAATAACTGTCACCCTTAGAGGAAGTTTTTTTGTCAATACTCTTTATGATACAAAAACCTTCCACCAAGCCTTTATTGTCAATAGGTGTAAATTTCATAAAAAAATCCTTTATTCGTTTTTAAAAATTTTATCATATAAATCTCAAAAAATCAATATATATAATATTTAAAATATTAAAAAAAGGTTACAAACTGCTCAAAAGGTTGACATTAAGGGTCATTTTTTGGTAAAATAATATGAATTATTATGGGAAAGTATCGAAAAAATGGTACTTTCGTTTGAAGGTGATTTTATGGTTAGGAGTATGACCGGTTTTGGCAGAGCCAAAGAACAAATTAACGGTTTGGATATTACGGTGGAAATTAAATCTGTTAATCACAGATATTTTGAATTCTCTGCAAGACTTCCAAGGGTTTACAACTTTTTAGAGGAAAAGATAAAATCTGCTTTAGCGGGAAGTATTTCTCGCGGTAAGGTTGAGGTATCGGTTTTGGTTGAGGATAATACCGAGAATGCAACGGTGGTAGAAATCAACCGCGAGTATGCGAATGCCTATATTTCGGCTTTGAAAGCGCTTTCAAAGGAATATAAAATAAAGAATGACATTAAGGCTTCAACCTTTGCTTCCAACAGTGATATTTTTAAGGTTCGCAGACAGGTTTTAGATGACGAGGTTATCGAAGAGGCAGTTTTAAGCGTATTAAAAAATGCGGTTGATAATTTTATTGAAATGCGCGCTTGCGAGGGTGAAAGGCTTGTAAATGACGTGAAGTCAAGAACAGCATTTATTCTGGAAAAGGTTGAGTTTATTGAAAAGCGTTCTCCCGAAACTGTTAAAAATTATCAGGATAGGTTAGAACAAAGAGTAAAAGAACTTTTAGAGGATACTGCGATTGACGAGCAGAGAATTTTAACCGAGGTTGCAATCTTTGCAGATAAGGTGGCGGTAGCGGAAGAAACCGTAAGACTTCGCAGCCATATTAAACAGTTTGAGGATTTGCTCGGTTCTAACGAGGCTGTAGGCAGAAAACTTGACTTTATAGTTCAGGAAATGAATCGCGAAACCAATACAATCGGTTCTAAAGCGCAGGATATTGA
>JAZRAQ010000026.1:0-2795 GCA_045634645.1 Acutalibacteraceae bacterium | reverse complement strand
CCGTAGTTTGGAGGAGGCAGAATAATGGCTACTAAACAGTATTTATTTGCAGGCTTTGGCGGTCAGCGTATACTTTTTTTGGGTAAATTCTTGGCTTATAAAGGCTTAACCGAAGATAAACAGGTAAGTTGGCTTCCGTCTTACGGTCCGGAAATGCGTGGCGGTACTGCAAGCTGTTCTGTTATTTTAAGTGACTCTCCCGTAGGTTCACCAATCGTTTCCAAACCGGACGTATTGGTTGCTATGAACCTACCTTCATTGGATAAGTATGAAAACGATGTAGTTCCAGGTGGCGTTATATTCGTTGATTCTTCTCTTATTGAACGTAAGGTAGAAAGAACCGATGTTACAGTTCACTACATTCCTGCAACTGCATTGGCTAATAAAAACGGTACACCTACATTGGCTAATATGATTATTGTAGGTAAAATCTTAAAAGAATTCGGCGAATTTACCGAAGACGGTGTAAGAGCCGCTTTAGGTAAAGTTATTTCTGCAAAGCGTGCTGATATGCTTGAGGTAAACCTTAAAGCTATGCAATTAGGTGCAGAAAATTAGGAGGATTTTAAAAATGGAAATTAAAATCACAAAAGCAGCAACTTTAAAAGAAAAGCCCGACAGTTCATCTTTAGGTTTTGGTAAAATTTTTACCGACCATATGTTTATGATGGATTGGAACAGTGAAAAGGGTTGGTACAATCAAAGAATAGTTCCCTTTGAGAATTTATCAATTCACCCCGCATCAACCGTTTTACACTACGGCTCTGAAATCTTTGAGGGCTTAAAGGCTTATCGAACTGCAGACGGGTCTGTTCAACTTTTCAGACCTATTGAAAACATCCGCAGAATGAATAATTCTGCAGAGCGTTTGTGCTTGCCTCAAATTCCCGAAGATATGGCGATGGAAATTTTAACTACTTTCGTAGCCTTGGAACAAGATTGGACACCTTCAGCAGAGGGCACTTCACTTTATTTAAGACCTTATATGTTCGGTAACGATGAAACATTGGGTGTTCACGCTGTACACAATGCAACCTATATCATAATTGCTTCTCCTGTTGGCAGTTACTATGCTGAAGGCATTAACCCTGTGAAAATTATGATTGAGGATGAGGATGTTCGTGCAGTCAGAGGTGGTACAGGTTACGCTAAATGCGGCGGTAACTATGCAGCTTCTAACAGAGCAGGCGAGAGAGCGGAGCGTAAAGGCTATTCACAGGTCTTGTGGCTTGACGGTGTAGAGAGAAAATACATCGAAGAAGTTGGCGCTATGAACGTTATGTTTAAAATCAACGGCGAAATCATAACACCTATGCTTTCGGGCTCAATTCTCCCAGGTATTACCCGTAAATCCTGTATTGAAGTGCTTAAAGATAAGGGCTATAAAGTTAGTGAAAGACTTTTGTCTATTGATGAATTGGCTGAAGCTCTTGAAAACGGCACTTTAGAAGAAGCTTGGGGTTGCGGTACTGCAGCGGTTGTATCCCCAATCGGCGAACTTTGCTATAAAGAGAAAAAGTATCCCGTAAATAACGGTAAAATCGGTGAAACAACCCAAATGCTTTATGATACATTAACAGGTATTCAATGGGGAAAACTTCCCGATACTTACGGTTGGATACAGCCTATTAAATAATTTAATATTAAAAAACACACCGCCGAGGCAAAACCTCGGCGGTATATTTTTAAGCATAAATTATTTCATGCTGTTTTCGTAAGATTCAATCATCTTTTTAACCATTTGACCGCCGATAGAACCAGCCTGTTTAGCGGTAAGGTCACCGTTGTAACCCTGCTTTAAGTTAACACCAACCTCCCTTGATGTTCCCGAGTGTTATTAAATTACTATTAAAATAAATACATAGACTAATCGAACCACTATAATAACACTTCTTTTTTTGATGGCATTGTTGCAAAACTTTTCAAAATCAGATAGGCTATAGTTTAGTTGTTAAAAATGAAACTGTATTTATGGCGACTTATAGAAAATATCTTAACTTTTGATGAAAACTCACTAAAACTTGAAATTGTGGCAAGACAAGCAAGGAATTCGTTCATATATTAATCTTATTGAATGAGTGATTTGACATCTTATAAATATCTTTTTTAATACCGTTGTATAAATGTAATTCGGAATTGGTTGATTCGAATTACAATCCGTGCTTTTTATCTTTTTGCAATATGGAACCTTTATTGTCGCAGTAAAAAATTCCAAATCAATGTGTGTATTACATTGATTTGGAATTTTTTATTTTTTAAGTTTAACCCTGACAGTAGTTGTCAGGGTTAAGTTTTAAACTGTGTTCAAGAAAGGAGGGAGTACGAATGGGAACTGCCGAACGAAGGACAGAAATAATACGTGTGCTGTGCCGGAGAAGACACGAAACAATTTCAAATTTAGCAGATGAGTTCGGTGTTTCCACAAGAACCATTTTGCGAGATATTGAAGTGCTTAGTGTCACAGAGCCTATCTATACACAGTGCGGTAGATATGGCGGTGGAGTTTATGTGACTGATGATTATTCTATGACACGAATGTATATGACTGAAAGAGAATTAAATCTATTACATAAATTGTCTAAATTTGTAGATGAAAAAGCTGTATGTAAGCTAAGTATAGAAGAAAAAAAATTGCTAAAGTTTATTATCTCGCAATATACAAAACCAAGAAATTGAAAGGAATTTAGTATGAGACAAAAGGAAAAAGAATTATTTAAAGGGTTATGCAGTTTCAACGAAAGGGACTTTGACATGAGCTTACTTGACGCTGCGACACCTGCAGTTTTGGGACACTT
>JAZRAQ010000025.1:0-34434 GCA_045634645.1 Acutalibacteraceae bacterium | reverse complement strand
TATAATATTTGATAAGATATATTTCTTTTAACTCTTTCAAAATTTTTTGGACTAAAAAATCAAAATTTCCGTAATTACCGACATAAAACATATCAACATTTTTATTTTCTATTAAATCAACCAACACCCGCTTCAGTGTTGGTTTTATTTCTTTTGGTGCATCCCTATGCCCGAAAAAACAACAAATCATATAACCCCCACAATAATATGGGGATTATATCCCCTTAATAAATGAGATTATAACCCCCATAATAATAAAAGTCAAGGAGGGTTATATATGATAGTTTTTGACAGACTTTGGAAAACAATGAAAGAAAAAGGATTCTCAACATATACATTGCGTGAAAAGTGTGGTATAGACAGCAAAACAATCCGCAGACTAAAAGCAAATGAAAATATAGAAATAAAAACTTTAAGCAAATTATGCGAAGCTTTAAATTGTAAAATAGAAGATATTGCAGAATTTATAGCAGAGAAAAAATAAAACTTTTATTTCAACCGCCGAAGGCGATAAATAGAAGAGGTGAGTTGTCGGAACAGAAATTAAAGTTTTAGATAAAGCCCGTCTTTAAATAGCAAGCGAAGCGGCTCTTAAAGACGGTTTCCGCCAACTTTATTCCCGACAACGAGGGGAATGCTTTCCCCTTAAGGCGAATCTTTCCGCCCTTTCTTTTCGCCTACATAAGAAAGGGCGTGCCTGTCGCGGCATGAGCGACAAAGCAGTACCTTTAGTCAAAAAAGACGACCTCTCGGTCGTCTTTTTATTTTTTATATTACATCATAAACTTCAACAATTCCGCTTTTGTGGTAAAGGGATGGGGTTACTAACAGTGAATAACCCTGACCGTTTTCGCTTGTCCACTCAACCGCTCTTCTTTGCGGTACCGCGCAAGCCGATAACAGCATCATAATAGCGCCGCCGTGCATTATAACGCCTGCCGAGGAAATCCCCTCGTTTAACATATCAACAACAATTTGATTAAGACCCATACAAAGCCTTTTTATAAATTCGGTATTATCTTCACCGTTTGGAGTGGCAGTTAATTTACCCGAAGTCCAATCCTTAAAATTGGGGTGCAATTCTAATTCGGCTGCGGTTTTGCCCTCGAAATCGCCAAAATCATACTCCCTTAAGTTTTCAACCGCCGTAATCGGCATATCGGGATACAATACTGCGCCTGTCTGCCTACAGCGAAGCAAGGGACTTGAATACAATTTCTCAATTTCGGGATATTCGATATCTTCTTTCAAAAGTCTTAATTCGTTCAATCCCTCGGGCGCCAGGGGTAAATCTGTTTTACACCCGATATACTGTCCTTTATAGTTGGCGTCTGTCGCGCCGTGGCGGATTAAATGTATCTTTAAAGTTCGCATTAAAGCACCTCCAAAATTTCGGTAATAATAGAGTTGGAAACCAACATTCCCTTGTCGGTCAAGCTGAAATTATTATCCTTTAAAATGCCTAAATTGTTTTTGGCAAATAATTCACACTTTTTGCGAGCATTTGGGGATAAATCGGCAACATTTATACCCTTTTTTAGTCTTAATTTAAGCATTATTTCTTCGCTTTTTGGCCCGCCGAAGCAATCAAAAACCGTTTTGGGACAAGTTATAAATTCCTTCAAATTTTTGGGATAATAAAAGCGTTCTCCCCCGTAAAAAGAGTGTGCCGAAGGACCTATTCCTATATATTCCTCACAGTTCCAATACTTCAAATTATGACGGCTTTCAAACCCCTCTTTTGCAAAATTTGAAATCTCGTAATGGGAATAATCTTTCAAATAATCGCACATAAACAAATATTGGTCGCATACACCGTCTTCATCAGGCAAATTAAGATTTTGCATTTTATAAAATGCAGTATTTTCTTCAATTTTCAAAATGTAGCAAGAAATATGTTCGGGATTTAAATCCGTTGCAAAGTCCAAATCGTTTTTGAGGGTTTTTATGTCCGAATCGGGAAGTCCTATCATCAAATCAAGCGATATGTTAGAAAAACCTAATCTTCGAGCGGTTAAAACTGTGTTTTTGGCATCCTCTTTAGTGTGTGTTCTTCCCAAAATTTTCAAGGTATCGTTATCGGCGGTTTGAAGACCTATGGAAAGTCGGTTAACACCCGCTTTTTTGGCGTTTATAAGTACCTGTTCAATATCGGGCTGTGGGTTTAATTCAAGCGTAATTTCCGCATCGTCTGTAACAGAAAAATTTTGCCTTGCGCTGTCTAACACCTCAGGCAACCGCTCATTCAAAAGGGAGGGCGTACCCCCGCCTAAATAGATAGTATTAATGGGGAGGGTTACCCTTCCTCCCCATTTCTTTATTTCTTTTATAAGCGATTTGGTGTAACTATCCACCATTTGCTCGGTGAAAACTCCCGAATAAAAATCACAGTAAGCACACCGTTTTTTGCAAAACGGGACGTGCAAATAAAGACCTAAATCAGTCAAGAATTTCACCTATGCAATTACCGCCCACTAAAGCCGCATTTGCTTCATCGGTATCAATGTGCATAGCAAGCGCATAATTATCGCTGACACGAGCCACAACATCGCCGAAAACAAGGCTTCTGCCGTCACTGTCAATCTTAACGCTTACAATCTGCTTGTCCTTGATGCCGTATTTTTCACCGTCTGCTACGGTCATATGTATATGTCTTTTAGCGCACATAACACCCTCGGTAAGTTCTACCTCTCCTTTAGGTCCTATAAGTTTGCAAGCGCCGCTTCCCTTAACATCTCCCGATTCACGAATGGGAGCGGTAACGCCGATAGAACGAGCATCGGTCAAAGAAAGTTCAACCTGTGTATCAGGGCGAACGGGTCCTAAAATAGATGCCTTTAACTGTGATTTTGCACCTACAACCGTAACCTTTTCTTCGCAAGCAAACTGACCGGGTTGTGACAAATCTTTTTTAGGGGTTAGCTTGTAGCCCTCACCAAAAAGTATTTCCAAATCCTTTTGAGAAACGTGAACGTGACGCGCTGAAATTTCAACCATTACTTGTTTTGACATAGAGCATTACTCCTTAAAATAATTTCTTACATTTATTTTAGCACACTTTTGTCACTTTGCAATAGCAAATTAATATATTTTTGAATTGACTTTATATACCATTTAGGTTAAAATATATATAATAAATATTTAGGGGTGTTTTGATGAAACCTGTTTATAAGCGTGTGCTGTTAAAATTAAGCGGTGAAGTCCTCGCCGGTGAGCGTGGCGTAGGTATAGATTTTGATAAGGTGCTTTCGGTTTGCGAAAAGGTTAAAACCTGTGTAGATATGGGAGTGGAAATTGCCATCGTAGTAGGCGGCGGAAACTTCTGGCGCGGCCGTTCAAGCGGTAAGATGGACAGAACAAGAGCAGACCATATGGGTATGCTCGCAACTTCTATTAACTCATTGGCTTTGGCAGATGCGCTTGAGCAATTAGGTGTGACCGCCCGTGTTCAGACTGCTATTGAAATGCGTCAAATCGCTGAACCTTATATCAGAAACAAGGCTGTCAGACATTTGGAAAAAGGCAGAGTTGTAATTTTCGGTTGCGGTACAGGTAACCCCTTCTTCTCAACCGATACTGCAGCAGCATTAAGAGCGGCAGAAATCGGCGCCGATGTTATATTTAAAGCTACTAATGTTGACGGCGTTTACGATTCCGACCCCAAAAAGAATCCAAACGCAGTTAAGTTTGATACTTTATCCCACCTTGACGTATTGCAAAAAGGTCTTCACGTTATGGATAGCACTGCTGCATCGCTTTGTATGGATAACGGCATTGAAATTTTAGTATTCAATCTTGATAACCCCGAAAATATTGTTTCTGCAATGGTTGGCGAAACCATTGGTACAGTTGTAAAATAGGAGGCTCTTTATGAACGAACTAATTAAAAATACAGAAGAAAAAATGAATAAGACTCTTGCCGTTTTGGATAGAGATTATAAATCCATCCGCGCAGGCAGAGCAAACGTTTCTGTTTTGGACAGAATTACCGTTGACTATTACGGTACCCCAACCCCAATTCAACAAATGGCGGCAGTATCCATTCCTGAACCTCGAATTTTGATGATTCAACCTTGGGATGCTTCAACGCTTAAAGATATTGAAAAGGCAATTTTAGTGTCTGACATTGGCATTAACCCTCAGAATGACGGTAGGGTTATCCGCCTTTCTTTCCCACCTCTTACCGAAGAAAGAAGAAAAGAAATCGTTAAAGAGGTTAAAAAGGTTGCTGAAGATAACAAGGTTGCAATCCGTAACACCCGCCGTGATGCCTTGGAAAAGTTAAAGGCTCTTAAAAAGGGTAACTCCATCACAGAAGATGATGAGGCAAACGGCGAAAAGAAAATCCAAAACCTTACCGATAAGTTCTGCAAGGAAATCGACAATCTTGCGTCCTTAAAGGAAAAGGAAATTTTAGAAATCTAATTTAACTGCAACGGGGTTGTCTTTTGTGACAACCCCTTAAATCACCTAAAAGGCGGTAAAATTATGGCTTGGTTTAAGAAAAAAGAATTGTCAAAAGTGTTGCCAAAACATATCGCAATTATTATGGACGGTAACGGCAGATGGGCAAAAAAACGTAATATGCCAAGAAGCGCAGGTCATATTGCGGGCGCTAAAACTTTTAAGAGTATTGCTCGCTACTGCAATAAAATCGGTCTTGAATATTTAACCGTTTACGCATTTTCAACTGAAAATTGGAAGCGTCCTCAAGCCGAGGTTGACGGTATTATGAACCTTTTGCGCGATTATTTGAAAGATGCCGAAAATTTTAAAGAAGAGAATATCCGTGTGAGATTTATCGGTGACCGCACACCCTTGGCAGAAGATATTAAGGAATTAATGCAAAAAAACGAAAACGATTCAAAAGATGCCACAGGGCTTACCCTTTATATCGCAATAAATTACGGCGGAAGGGACGAAATCACCCACGCGGTAAGAGATATTGTAAAAGAGGGTATCTCCCCGCAAGATATTACCGAAGATATTATCTCGAAGCATTTGTATACAAAAGACTGTCCCGACCCTGATTTTATTATAAGACCGAGCGGTGAATACCGCCTTTCAAACTATCTTATATGGCAGTCGGCTTATGCGGAATATTGGTTTTCGGACATTTTGTGGCCCGAATTCAAACCAAAACATTTAGACAAAGCGATTGAAGACTACAACAAAAGAAACCGTCGTTTCGGAGGAGTGTAAAAATGAAAACTCGTATAATTTCAGGAATAGTAATGGGTATAATTGTGGCAGGAGTTTTGGCTTTAGACTTTTTGTGGGAGCCTGTTGTAATTACCCTCGCGGTAGCCTTGATTTCGGCGGGCGCAGTGTATGAATTGCTCCACAATGCAGCAGGGATAAACTGTAACCCGTCTTTGCTTTTTGCTTGTGTTTTTAGTTTTTATGTACCATTTACTCATTTTATTCACAAATCTTTTGCCGTTTGCTTGGTATATATTTTCTTTGGAGCAATTATTTACGGGATAATTGCCGCGCTTTTGGTTCTTATGAACCATCCAAAATTTTCATTAGCACAGATTGTATCGCTCTTCGGACTTCCCCTTATATACGGAGGAATGTTTTTCTGCCTTTCGGGAGTAATAAAACGCGCTGACGGAATATATTATTTACTATTACTGCTTATTTTCTCCTCTATTTGCGATATGGGAGCTTACTTTACTGGCGTTACATTAGGAAAGCGCAAGCTTTGCCCCCTAATAAGCCCTAAAAAAACGGTAGAGGGTGCTGTTGGCGGTATACTTTCAAGCATTGTTGTAACTGTGATTGTATCGCTGTGCTTTTCAAAACCGCTTTTTGTTCCGATTATTTTAACTGTTCCATTCTGCATTTTAGGTATGATTGGCGACCTTTTTGCATCAGCAATAAAAAGAAGTGTTGATTTAAAGGATTACGGAAATCTAATCCCCGGGCACGGCGGAATTTTGGACCGTGTTGACAGCATAATAATGATAGCGCCTCTCCTTTATTTTGCAATTTTATTGGGTGCAATATAATGAAAAGTTTGATTATTTTAGGTTCGACAGGCTCAATAGGAACACAAGCCCTTGAAGTATGCGAAAGACAAGGCTTTCGCGTTGTCGGCTTGGCCGCGGGCGGTAATATTGACCTTTTAGAAATGCAAGCTCGGAAATTTAAGGTTAAAGCGGTTGCAGTTTTTGACCAAAACAAAGCAAAAGAGCTTGAAATAAAATTAAAAGATACAGACATTAAAGTTTTATCGGGAGCTGACGGGGTGTGTGAACTCACAACCTTGGATGCAGACATCGTGCTTAATTCCATTGTCGGCATTGCGGGACTTCGTCCCACAATAACCGCCATTGAAAGCGGTAAGGATATTGCCCTTGCCAACAAGGAAACTTTAGTTACGGGTGGCGAAATTGTAAACCGCCTTGCGCGTGAAAAAGGTGTTAAAATTCTGCCTGTTGACAGTGAACATTCTGCTATTTTTCAATCCCTTCAAGGCGCGCCCGAAAAAAGTCTTAAAAAAATTTTACTAACCGCTTCGGGCGGACCGTTTTTCGGCAAACAGAAAAGCGAATTGGAAAACGTTACCGTAAAAGAAGCTTTAAACCATCCGAACTGGTCAATGGGCGCCAAAATCACCATTGACTCGGCAACCCTTATGAATAAGGGCCTTGAGGTTATTGAGGCGGTGCATCTTTTTGGTATTCCCGCAGATAAAATTGAAGTTTTAGTACACAGGCAAAGTATTATTCATTCGGGCGTGGAACTTTCTGACGGCGCGGTAATCGCCCAATTAGGCACTCCCGATATGCGACTTCCCATTCAATACGCCCTGACCTACCCCGAAAGAGCGGATTTTGCCTTTGAACACCTTGATTTGTTTAAAGCGGGAACTCTTACCTTCCAAAAACCCGATACCGACACCTTCCGTTGTCTTCCCTTATGCATTAAGGCTATAAACGAAGGCGGTCTTAAACCCACCGCAGTAAACGGCGCCAACGAACAGGCAGTTAAACTATTTTTAGAAGGTAAAATTAAATTTTTACAAATCGCAGAATTGGTGCAAAATGCGTTTGAAAACGCTAATAATAAAAAAGACTTTACTTTAGAAGATATTTTCGAAACAGACAAATTAGCAAGACAATTGGTTGGTGATTAAAATTTTAGACCTTTGGAATAATGTGTGGCCTTATATCGTAGCGGTGCTTTTGTTTTTAGTGCTTATAATAATTCACGAATTCGGTCATTTTATTGCCGCGAAACTCTTGGGAGTTCGTGTAAACGAGTTTGCGGTAGGCTTTGGTCCCAAGCTTTTTTCAAAGCAAACAGGTGAGACGAAATATGCCTTTAACCTAATCCCCTTGGGCGGATATTGCGCTATGGAGGGCGAGGATGAAACCAGTGCCGACAGTAATGCGTTTTGCAACAAAGCGCCTTGGCGCAGATTTTTAATTGTTGTGATGGGTGCAGTTTTCAATTTGGTTTTGGGACTTATTATTGTTGCAATTATTTTAAGTCCAAACAAGCGTTTTGCTACTACAACCATTGCTGAATTCACCGAATTAGCAGTCAGCAACCAAAAATTAGAGCCTAACGACACTATTTTAGCGGTTGACGGGAGAAAAATCTTTACAACCTACGATTTAAGCTACGCTTTCACAAATATTGTAGACGGCAAGGTTGATATTACTGTTTTGCGAGATAATAAAAAGGTAAATTTAACCGATGTTACCTTTAAAACCGAAAAAGCAGAGGGCTTAACCTTTTTATCGGTTGATTTTAGAGTTTACGGAGAGGAAAAAACAGTCGGCAGTTTCATAAAACAAACGGTTAACACCTCTATTTCCTACTGTGCGGTAATTTGGCGCAGCCTTATTGATTTAATTGGTGGAAAATACGGTTTGAGCGCTGTTTCGGGTCCTGTTGGCACTGCAGTTGCAATAGGTAACGCCGCAAAGCAAAGCCTTCTCAATCTATTGCCAATTATGGCGCTTATTACCATAAATTTGGGAATTTTCAATTTACTTCCTTTCCCCGCACTTGACGGCGGAAGACTAATATTCATTCTGTTTGAAATGATTACCAAAAGAAAGGTGCCCCAAAAATATGAAGCTTTGGTGCACGGCATTGGATTTGCAATATTGATAGCCTTTATGCTGTTTATAACGGCAAAGGATATTTGGAGTTTGATTTTTTAATGTATACGAATGATAAAACCGTAAAAGTAAAAGTTGGCAATATTTATATAGGCGGCGGCGCCGATATTTCGGTACAGTCAATGCTGAGTGTGCCCGCCCACGATATTGAGGGTAATGTTGCGCAAGCCTTGCGTTTGCAAAACGCAGGGTGTGATATTGTGCGCGTAACCGTGCCCGATAAAGAGACTTTGAAAACAGTTGAGGCGCTCAAAAAAACAATAAATATTCCCCTCGTTGCCGACATTCATTTTGATTACCGCTTGGCGCTTGACAGTATTTCGGCAGGGATTGACAAAATTCGCATAAACCCCGGCAACATTGGTGACGACAGTAAGGTAAAAGCCGTTGCAGACGCTTGCAGAAAAGCAGGTGTGCCGATTAGAATAGGCGTTAATTCAGGCTCGCTTGAAAAGGAAATTTTGGCAAAATACGGCGCAGTCACCCCTGAAGCTATGGTAGAAAGCGGACTTTATCACATCTCATTGCTTGAAAAATACGATTTTACCGATATTGTTTTATCTCTCAAATCCTCTGATACCCAAAATATGTATAAGGCATACGAATTAGCGAGTGAAAAATGCAAATACCCCTTGCATTTAGGGGTTACCGAAGCCGGAACCGAAAGTATGGGTGTTATAAAATCCTCGGCAGGTATCGGCGGTCTTTTATTACGAGGTATCGGCAATACAATAAGAATTTCCTTGACTGATGACCCTGTAAAAGAGGTCGAGGCAGGTATTAAACTTTTAAAAGCAATAGGTATTAGGAATGACGGAATTAAGTTTGTTTCCTGCCCCACCTGCGGCAGAACCGCGATTGATTTAATAAGTATTGCAAAGGAAGCGGAAAAACGCCTTGAAAATGTAAATAAAAATATTACCGTAGCCATTATGGGTTGCGTTGTGAACGGTCCGGGAGAGGCTAAAAATGCCGATATTGGTATCGCCGGCGGTAAAGGTTGCGGCGTGCTGTTTAAAAAGGGAGAAATTATCTGTAAATTGCCCGAAAGCCAACTGGTTGACCGCTTGGTAGAAGAAGTAGAAAAAATGTAACGGAGTTGAAAAAATGGCATCCCCAAAAGTTTTAAATATTTTTAGCAATATTTTAAATGTTAAACTAGCCGAAAAATTTAATACTGCCTTTTTGGATGAATGGAAGCTGGATTTGGACAGCCGAAAGTTTACCGCAACTATCAAATCCGATACATATATTGCCAGAAAATATGCAGTAGATTTAACTAACGCCCTAAAAACCGCTTTAAATTTAGAAATCTGCGATATTGCATATAAATTCGCCCCAAAAGCCTTTTGCGAAAAGGCTTGTTCGGACATTTGCGATGTTATTAAACTTAGAAATCCAGCCCTTAACGGTTATTTCAACGGCGCAGAATATCACCTTTCGGACGGTAAGGTTGTAATTGACCTTAAACACGGCGGTTACAACACCATTTCAAAAACTGATTTTGAAAATCAGTTTGAATTTTTGTGCAAAAATATGTTCGAATGTGAAGTTTCTTTGGATTTCGGCGGACAATTAGAGGATGTTGAAATGGAATTACCCCCTGTAGAAGAGGTAATCGTGCCTAAAGCTGAGCCCAAAAAAGAAGAAAAGAAAATAACCTTTGAAAAACGTAACGAAAAACCGCAAAACGGCATCGTTTTTTTCGATAATCCAAAACTTTTTTACGGAAGAAATATTGATAATAACACTAAAAATATGATTGATATTCCGCCCGAAGAATGTGAAATTTGCTGTTGGGGCGAGGTTTTTGATACTGAAGTGCGCACAATCAACACCAAACGCGGAGAAAGTAATATACTAACCTTTTCTTTTTCGGATTATACAAACTCGCTCACCTGTTCAATGTTTATTGATAAAAAGCGAATGGGTGACGTTGCGCCCATTAAAAACGGCGAGTTTGTACTTGTAAACGGCACATATAAGTTTGATGATTATAAAAAAGATTTCAGAGTAACCCCTCGCTCTATAGCATTACTCCAAAAGTACACCGAAAATGACGATTACGAGGGTGAAAAGCGCGTAGAATTACACTGCCATACCAATATGTCAGAAAAGGATGCTGTATGCTCGGCAGAAAAGATAATAAACCTTGCTTACAAATGGGGTCACAAGGCGGTTGCTATTACCGACCACGGCGTTGTACAAGCCTATCCCGCAGCTGCGGCAGCAGTAAAATCCATTCGTAAGTCTGGCGGAGATTTTAAACTTATTTACGGTATGGAAGGCTACTTTGTGGACGATAGAAACATTGATATTTCCGAACTTTCCGCCAAGCAAATTAAACGCTATCACCAGATTATTTTGGTTAAAAACCTTGTAGGACTTAAAAATCTTTACAAATTGGTTTCTGATGCGCATATCAACAATTTCAAGGGCAGACCCCTTACCTTGCGCAGTAAGCTTGACGAATTGCGAGAGGGCTTAATTATAGGCTCTGCTTGTGAGGCGGGCGAATTATTCCAGGCAATTTTGGAAAACAAACCCGAAGAAGAATTGCTTAAAATTGCCGAATATTACGATTATTTAGAAATCCAACCCCTCGGCAATAACGAATTTATGGTAAGAGAGTCCTCTCTGCCCGACAAAAAGGATAAAAAAGGCAATGTTATTCCAAATCCTTTCCGCCATATAACAAGCCTTGAAATACTTAAAAATTACAACCGCAAAATAGTGGAAATCGCCGATAAATTAGGCAAACCGGTGGTTGCTACGGGAGACGTTCACTTCCTTAAAAAGAGTGATGAAATCATCCGTAAAATTCTTATGGCAGGTCAGGGCTACGAAGCAGAAGATTTTGACTATCAGGCTCCCCTTTACTTCAAAACAACCGCCGAAATGCTTGAAGATTTCTCTTATTTTGGTGAAAGAGCAAAAGAATTTGTAATAGATAACCCCAACAAAATCGCCGAAATGATAAGTGATGAAGTTATCCCCGTACCCGAAGGCAACTACCCCCCTGTAATTGAAGGGTCGGACGAACAGCTAAGACAAATTTGTTGGGACAACGCCCACCGAATTTACGGTGAAAATGTGCCCGAAATAGTTGAAAAGCGACTTGAAAAAGAATTAAATTCTATTATCAACAACGGCTTCTCAATAATGTATATTTCGGCTCAAAGACTTGTAAAATACAGTGAAGACAACGGCTTTTTAGTAGGCTCTCGAGGTTCGGTTGGCTCATCCTTTGTTGCTACAATGGCAGGCATTTCCGAGGTTAACCCCTTGGCGCCTCACTATGTTTGTCCAAACTGTCAATACAGTGAGTTTTTCACAAAAGGCGAAGTAGGTTCGGGCTTCGATTTACCAGAAAAAAACTGTCCGCATTGTAACACTCCGCTCGACCGCAACGGTCACGATATTCCTTTTGAAACCTTCTTGGGCTTTAAGGGCGACAAGGTTCCTGATATTGACCTTAACTTCTCGGATATTTTCCAAACTGAAGTGCAAAAATACACCGAAAGTCTTTTCGGAAGTGAAAACGTTTACAAAGCAGGTACAATTTCCACCGTTGCTGAAAAAACCGCCTTTGGCTTTGCAAAAGCTTACGCCGAGAAAAAGGGTATTGTTTTAAGCGGTGCAGAATTAAACCGCTTGGCAGGGCTTGTAGAAAGTTCAAAAATCAAAACCACAACAGGTCAGCACCCTGCGGGTATGATTGTTGTTCCGAGAGATAAAACCATTTACGATTTCTGCCCTGTGCAACACCCTGCAAACAAGGCGGAATCGGGCGTTACTACTACGCATTTTGACTTCCATTCTATTCACGATACTATCCTTAAGCTTGACGAACTCGGTCACGTTGTACCAACTACATACAAGTATTTGGAAGAATATACCGGTATCCCCGTAAGCAAGGTTTCGATGAGCGACAGCAAGGTTTACAGTCTTTTCACTTCGCCCGAGGCTTTGGGAGTAACTGCAGAAGAAATTGATTCAAAAACAGGTACTTTCTGTATTCCCGAATTTGGTACCAAGTTTGTAAGAGAAATGCTTGTAGACTGTAAACCCAAAAATTTTGCAGATTTATTGCAAATTTCGGGTCTTTCCCACGGTACCGATGTTTATTTAGGCAATGCTAAAGACCTCATTGACAACGGCACCTGTACAATTTCCGAAGTTATCGGTACGCGTGATAACATTATGGTTTACCTGATACATCAAGGTATGGAGGAAGGCAGAGCCTTTAAAATTACCGAAACGGTTCGTAAAGGACTTGTGGCAAAAGGAAAAGTTTCTAAAGAAGACTGGGCTAAAATGGAGGACGATATGCGCGCTGTAGGCGTACCCGAATGGTACATTAACAGCTGTTACAAGATTAAATATATGTTCCCAAAAGCGCACGCCGCCGCTTACGTTATAGGCGCTTTAAGACTTGCCTGGTATAAGGTTTATTATCCGCTTGAATTTTACTGTGCTTACTTTACAGCCCGTCCCGAAGACGTTGACGTTCCGGTTATTATGGGCGGTCTTTCATCGGTCAGAAGATATTTAAGCGAAATTAAGGCTAAAATCACCGCGAAACTTGCTTCACAAAAGGAAATAGACGTTTACGAAAATATGCTTATTTTCAACGAACTTATGTCCCGCGGTATTGAAATTTTGCCGATAGACCTTAAAAAATCGCACGCAACGAAATATCTGCCCGAAGACGGTAAAATGCGCCTTCCCTTTGTTGCCCTTTCGGGACTTGGCGACAAAGCGGCAGAATCTATTTATGAAGCGGCTCAAAAGGGTGACTTTATTTCTAAAGAAGAATTTCAGCTTGAAGCCGGGGTTTCGAAAACAATTATTCAAAACCTTTCCGACCTTGGTGCTCTTTCCGACTTGCCCGATACAAATCAAATGTCAATGTTTTAAATAATGCGTAATAGAAAAGACGACCTCAAGGTCGTCTTTTTTTATTTTCTTAAATTTATTTCAAAATCAAATATCTGGATTTTTCCGCTCTCTATTTCTATTGCGCTTCGGTATTCACCAAAACCTACTTTGCGGATGTTGCTGTATGCAACGCACGCCGACCAGAATCCAAACAAAATACAACTGCTTACAACCGCTGAAATATACATTTTTCTTATAAACTCTTTCATTTTTACCTCAGATTATTCAATAATTCTACCAACGCGTTTCCAACCAAATCAGCCGAATACCAAACCTCCTCTAAAGTGTTGACTTCCGTGCCGAATTCAATCAGCATAGCCCCCGTTGAAAGCGACTGATTATACTTTTTTGACATTAAACTCAACGGTCTTGCAAGGGTTGGATACTTAACCTCTAATGTTTGTTGCAATTTGAGCGCTAATTTAAAATTTTCCCGCCATTTCGGGTGGTCTTTAATACTTCCCGTTTCGCTACCCATTACAAGCATTACCTGTGCTGCCTTTTTGCCATTTATTGTGGTTACCAATTTTGCCTTATCACTGCCCCCTGCAGATACCGAATCACGATGCAAATCAAGTATAACTTTTATGCTTGGATACTTTTTTAAATAAGAATTTATTGTCTTTGCGGCGCGCGAATAACTGCCCGAATACTCCGGATAGTCGTGTTTTGTGGTGTCGTGGAGGGTTTTAATGCCATTTTCATTTAATTTTTTAAAAATGAGGTTGCCAATTTCGGCCATATTCTCTTTATTATTAGTGGTACGGGCTTCAAAAGACTCGGTGTAATATTCAGAATCTTCTTTCATAAAGGTTTCGGTTGTGTGGGTGTGCAAGATTAAAACCTGCGGTTCATCGTTCTTTTTAATTTTAAAACCAAGGGAGGCGTTAAGCAAAGATTTTATATCAACATTTACTCCCGTACTGTTTTTCATATAAACATTGTTATAGCTTTGAGGCGCTGTATAGGGTGAAATATATCTTTCAACTATTTTTCCTTTAACCGCCTCGGCTAAGGTTTGCACGGTTTCGGAATTCGCGCTTGTAGTTTCTTCTTTTGAAGTTTCTTGAGGTTTTTCACTTTCTTGGACGGAATTATCCTCTGAAAACACAAAAACGCTGTCTTGCGAAAAATAGGGCGTGTTTTGAGATTCGCTTATTTCTACAACACCAGTATTCAAAACATTTAAAAATGAAAAAATTATCAATATAGCGCAAATAAAATAACAAACCAAAAGCCTTAAAATTCCAAGCCTTTCGCACATATTATCACCCATAAAGTTTATGCAAAAAACATCCCTTTTAGACCAACTGTAAGATTACATCTCTTTCGATTTCGGGCTGTAAAAAAACGTTCAATATTTCGCTTATCATTTCAGCCATTCTGTGACAAAGCAAGTCGGCGTCTTTTGGGGTTACTATCAAATCGGTGTGGGTTTTTGCAATATTCCCCGTCAATTCGTAACTGATAGTCATTGCATCTACAACGGTAGGCACTCCCAAGGCTATAACGGGTACACCCAAGGTGTTTTTGCTTAATTCCTTTCGGGAATTTTTAACACCTGAACCGGGGGATATTCCTTTGTCGCAAAGTTGGATGCAGGAAAAAAGTCTTGCTATACTTTTTGCGCAAAGGGCGTCTATTACAATAACGGCATCGGGTTTGACAGTATCGACCGTTCCTTTAACAATTTCCTGCACTTCAATCCCCGTTTTTCCTAAAACATTAGGCGCCATTACCGCAACGCTTTTCAAATTTTCAAGACCGATACTTTCAGCAAAAGAGCCTGCGATATGCCTTGTAGCAAAAATTTTATTCGCAACAAGCGGACCGATGGCATCACTCGTAATATCAAGATTTCCAAGCCCTACAACTAAAATTTTGTTCTGTTTTTGAGGCAATAAATTTCTTAAAGCGCTAAAAACACTCGTTTCAATATCCTTGAAATCGGATAGTTTTTCAACACTCTCAAATTCAAGTGTATAGTATTTTCCGCCTTCATTTTCCAAAAAATGTGTCTTTACACTTCCTGTTTGTTCTGTTGTGTACCCTTCATTTTCAATTTCAATTGCAAGGTCGGTCCTAATGCTCATAAATTATCCCCTTTTCTCTATAAAAATATTGCAAAAATCTTTAATGTATGATATACTAACATAGATATATTATATATAATTTACTTAATATTATTTATATAAATATAAAGGAGGTTCTAAAATGGCCTTAAATCCAGTAGAAGAAATATGGTTAGCAGTATGCGAAGAATGTAAAAAATCAATCTCAGAAGTAGCATTTAATTGCTTTTTAAAAGACCTTTTGCCCGTTTCTTTTAGTGACGGAGAATTTATAATTTCTACTAACGACGAATATAAAAAAGGTATTATTGAACAAACTTATTTAGAAAAATTGAGTGACTCTTTAACAGCCGTTATGGGAGTTCAAATGAAAGCCAGAGTCATTTTTGACGAAGATGAGGAAGAAATCCGCAAAGCAGAACAATTCAGCGAGGGATTGAGTTTTGAAGATTTTTTCACCTTTTCAAACTTTATAGTAGGCTCTACAAACCGTTTTGCTCACGCGGCGGCGCTCGCTGTAGCCGAAGCGGATATTCCACAATCAACCTATAATCCCTTGGTTATTTACGGTCCTTCAGGTGTTGGTAAAACCCATTTGATGCTTGCTATTAAAAACCACATGCGAAAAAAACATCCTCAAAAAAATATTGTTTTTATTCGCGGTGAGGATTTCACTAACCAACTAATCCAAGCTTTACAGCAAGGTAATTTAGGACTTGGAACTATTGACGATTTCAGAAACAAATTCAGAAATGTTGATGTTCTTTTGATTGACGATATCCACTTTATTGCCGGAAAAGAACAAACACAGGAAGAATTTTTCAATACCTTTAATTCTTTATGGCAAAAAAATAAACAAATTGTGGTTACGCTTGACCGTCCGCCGAGAGAAATTAAAACTCTTGATAACCGCATCCGTTCTCGCTTTGAGGGTGGCCTTTTTGCAGATATTACACCTCCCGACTTTGAAACAAGAGTTGGTATTATAAATAAAAAAAGCGAACAAATGGGAATTTCTCTTGACGAAAACTTGGTTTATTATATTGCAGAACATATTAAAGTTAACACCCGTCAGTTAGAGGGTGTGGTTAAGAAACTACAAGCATACATCAAAATTCAGGAAAAGGTGCCGAACCTTTCAATAGTACAAGGCTTTATAAGAGATATTATTTCTGACGATAAACCTCAACCTATTAAAATTGACGATATTATTGAAGAGGTTGCAAAAACCTACAATGTTTCTGTTAGCGATATTATTTCAAACAGAAAAACTGCTTCTTTAGTATTAGCAAGACAGGTTGCAATGTATATTTCAAGAGAAACTACCGACCTTTCATTTAAGGCAATCGGCGAAAGTTTCGGTAAAGACCATACAACTGTTCTTTACAATGTTAAAAAGATTGACGATTTCTTAAAAGACAGACCTTATCAAAAAGAATTAGTGGACGATATTATTAAAAATTTACGCAGTAGAAATGCAAACAATTTTTAACATTTTTAAGGTTAATTAACAGTGGAAAACATTTAATAAAGGTTAATATTTTTTTAAAGACAAAGTTATAAAGAAATTATTCAGTTTTTTATCAACCGCAAAAATACACTTAAAATAAGATTATATACAACTTTTAAACCGTTTTAACCTATCTTATTATTACTGTTATATATTTAATTTTTTTTAGGAGGAAAAAATATGCTTTTTTCTGTAGAGCGTTCAAAATTACTTGAAGCAGTTTCAAAACTTCAAAGTGTTGTAGGTTCTAAAACCTCAATGCCAATATTAGAAGGTATTTTAATCTCTTGCGAACAAGGAAAATTAACTTTAATTTCTTATAATCTTGAAATGGGAATGAAAAAAGAAATTTACGCTAAATGTGAAAAAGAGGGTGACATTGTAATTAATGCCCGTCTTTTAGCAGATATCTTAAGAAGAATGAACGGTGTTCAGGTTGAAATTTCTTGTGATGACAGACTTAACTGTAATATTAAATGTGGCGATGCTACCTTTGATATTATGGGTATGGCAGCAACCGATTTTCCTGAAATTCCTTCTGTTTCACAAAATAATTGTTTTGAAATAGAAGGTAAACTTTTAACTCAAATGAAAAAAGGAACTTCTTTTGCAGCTGCTCAAAATGAAGGAAATAAACCAATTTTAACCGGTATTAATATTTCGGTTAATAATGGATTTTTACAATTCGTTGCTATTGATGGTTACAGGCTTGCTATTAAAAAAGAGCCTGTTAAACAAATAAAGGATTTGGAATTTACCGTTACAAGCAAAGCTTTAAATGAAGTTGTTAAGTTGGTTGATGATGAAACCGAAAATGTAGGAATTGCCGTTGGTGAAAGATTGATTAATTTTAATATTAACGGATATTCATTTATTTCCCGTCTTTTAGAAGGCGAATTTGTAAATTATCAAAAAACTCTTCCACAAGACTATAAACAAAAAGTAATAGTAAATACAAGAGATTTAATAAACACTATTGAGCGTGTTTCTCTTTTAATAAGCGAATCATTTACAACTCCTGTTCGTTGCTATTTTAATGAATTAAACGTTGTATTTACCTGCGCTACTTCAATGGGAAGAGCAACCGAAACCTTTAATACAAAATTAGAGGGCGAAAATTTTGAAATAGGTCTTAACAGTCATTATCTTTTAGATGCATTAAAAGCAATAGAAGATGAAAATATTCAAATTTTATTCAACGGTTCTAATGCAGGTGTGTTAATAACTCCTGTTGAGAGTGATAATTTTAAATATATGATAATGCCCATGAGGTTAAAATAATGGAATTTAAGAAAATTTCTATAAATGAAGATTTTATAAGACTTGATAGTGCAATGAAATTAGCTGATATGGTAGTAACAGGCGGTCACGCTAAAATTGTTATTCAAAACGGTGAAGTTACTGTTAATAATGAAGTTTGTACTATGAGAGGAAAAAAACTTCATAGGGGAGATAAAGTAGTTTTTGAAGACCAAGGCTTTGAAATTATATGAAAGTTTTAAGTTTAGAGTGTAAAAATTTCCGCAATATTGAAAATATAAAAATTGAACCTTGTGAAGAAATGAATGTAATTTGCGGAGAAAATGCTCAAGGAAAAACAAATATAATTGAGGCTATTTGGCTTTTTACAGGTGCTAAAAGTTTTAGAACTAATAAAGATGATACTTTTATTAAATTTGGAAATAAAAAAGCAATAAATAATTTAATTTTTAAAAGTGAAGGCATCGAAAAACAGGCAAAACTTGAAATAGAAAACAAAAGAACTGCTTTTCTAAATGATAAAAAGTTAAAATCAGCATCAGAATTAGCAGGAAAATTTAATGCCATTATATTTTCCCCTAATGATTTAAAATTAGTGGCTGACGGACCTCAAATAAGAAGAAAATTTTTAGATACTGCAATAGGACAACTTTATCCCCTTTATATTGGTATTTTAAAAAAT
Organism: Acutalibacteraceae bacterium; assembly: GCA_045634645.1. GTDB lineage: Bacteria > Bacillota > Clostridia > Oscillospirales > Acutalibacteraceae > UBA737. The sequence continues at coordinate 15,828 of JAZRAQ010000025.1, read as the reverse complement.
TATGTAAGAGCGGTAACCCAAAGAAACCGAATAATTAAAGATTTTAAATACGATTCTTCCCTTTCTATAATGCTTGATGTTTATGAAAAGGAAATTGTAAACAGTGGTAAAAAAATAATTGATTTCAGAAAAAAATATATTAAAGTTATAAATGAATTTTTACCCTCTTTGTATGACGGTATTTCTAGTGGAAAAGAAATTTTACAGACTGAATATATTTCTTCTTGTGAAAATTTAGAAGAAAAACTTTTATTATCAAGAAAAGATGATATGTATTCAGGTGTAACTTCATGCGGTCCGCACAGAGATGATTTAGAATTTAAAATAAACGGCATTTCGGCAAGAACTTTTGCTTCTCAAGGTCAAAAAAGAAGCGTAGCTTTAGCTCTTAAATTAGCGGAAGCTAAAGTTATAGAAAAAAATGTCGGTGAATGTCCTGTTATTTTATTGGATGATGTAATGAGTGAATTGGACCCTTCTCGTCAGGATTTTATTTTAAATCATATTAAAGGTATGCAGTCATTTTTAACCTGTTGTGATGACAGTAACGTTAAAAATTTAATTGCAGGAAAAAAGTTTATTGTTAATAGAGGAAGAATTTTATAATGTATGTTCATTTAGGCGGAGATTATGTTGTAAAAGAAGACGAAATAATAGGTATTTTTGACCTTGATACCTCTACCGTTTCAAAACATACAAGAGAATTTTTAAATAAAAAAGAAAAACAAAAAAAGGTTATAAATGTATCCTACGAATTACCTAAATCCTTTGTATTAGCAATAAATAAAGGCGAAGAAAAGGTATATATTTCTCAAATATCTTCTCAAACACTTTCAAAGCGTTCGGGAATAATTATAAAATAATTCAAAAGGAGAAATTTTGAATGAATAATGATATTACAACACCTGTAAGCGAAAATTATGACGAAAATTCCATACAGGTATTGGAAGGATTGGAAGCAGTAAGAAGACGTCCCGGTATGTATATAGGTTCTACCGGCGAGCGAGGATTACACCATTTGGTGTATGAAATAGTGGATAACTCTATTGACGAAGCGTTGGCAGGTTATTGTACTAAAATAGATGTAGAAATTCTTGATGACGGTATTATAAGAGTAACCGATAACGGTCGTGGTATACCTGTTGGTATTAACCCTCAAAAAGGAATTCCTACCGTTACGGTTGTATTTACAATTTTGCACGCCGGCGGTAAATTCGGCGGCGGAGGATACAAGGTTTCGGGCGGTTTGCACGGTGTTGGCGCTTCGGTTGTTAACGCTCTTTCAAACTGGCTTGAGGTTGAGGTAAAAGACGGTAAAAATATCTATAAACAAAGATATGAAAAAGGCAATATTGTAACCGATTTGGAAGTAATAGGTACTACTTCCGAAACAGGAACAACCGTTACATTTAAACCAGACCCCACAATTTTTACCGATACTACAACTTATGATTATGATATTTTACTTAACCGACTTCGCGAACAGGCATTTCTTAATGCAGGTATACGAGTTGTACTTACTGACCGTAGAACAGACAGTGCAATTCCTACAATCGGTAAGAGTGATGACCTTTGTTTTGAAGGCGGTATCAAGTCTTACGTAGAATATTTGCTTGCAGGAATTAAGAAAGAAAGCTTAATAAATGATGTAATTTATCTTTCGGGCAGTAAAAATGATGAAACTGCTGAAATTGCGCTTTTATGGTCTACGGCATACGATAATAAAATTTTATCATTTGCTAATACTTTACACACTATTGACGGCGGTACCCACGAACAAGCATTCCGTCAGACTGTTACCCGTGTTGTAAATAAATATGCACACGATTTTAAGAAGCTTAAAGAATCTTCGGATAATCTTAAGGCAGACGATATTATGGAAGGTTTGGTAGCAGTTGTTTCTGTAAAACTTGCAGATGCACAATTTGAAAGCCAAACAAAAGCAAAATTAGGTAATACATCTGTCGGTCAGTTGGTAAGAGATATTGTAAACGACCAACTTTACAAATTCCTTGAAGAAAATCCTTCTGATGCAAAAATTGTGATTGATAAAGCAATTGCGGCATCTAATGCACGCGAGGCTGCACAGAAAGCAAGAGAAGCATCAAGAAATAAAGCAGGAATAGGCAGTAAAACAAGAATGCCTGAAAAACTAAAAGACTGTATTTCTAACGACCCCACAAAAACAGAAATCTACATCGTAGAGGGTGACTCTGCGGGAGGTAGCGCTGTTGAGGGTAGAAATTCCACCTATCAGGCTATTCTTCCTCTTTGGGGTAAGATGCTTAACGTTGAGAAAGCAAGAGAAGATAAGGTTTACGGAAACGATAAGCTAACTCCTGTTATAACTGCTTTGGGAGCAGGAATAGGCGAAAATTTTGATATAAATAAACTTCGTTACGATAAAATTGTTATTATGGCCGATGCTGACGTTGACGGTAGCCATATCAGAACACTTTTATTAACATTCTTCTTCCGTTATATGCCTGAACTTATAGAAACGGGACATATTTATTTGGCTCAGCCTCCCCTTTACAGAATTTCAAAAGGTAAACAACATTTTGACGTATTTACTGATGAAGAAAAGGCTGCAAAAATTGAAGAACTCGGTATGGCAAATATCAGTGTTCAAAGATATAAGGGTCTTGGTGAGATGGACCCTGAAGAACTTTGGGAAACAACGCTTGACCCTGAACGCCGCACCTTCTTGCAGGTTACAATGAAGGATGCTCAGTTGGCAGATGAAACCTTTACTATTTTGATGGGTGAAGAAGTTGAACCAAGACGTAAATTTATCGAAGAAAATGCAATTTATGCGACCGATTTGGACATTTAAGGAAAGGAGTAAGTTAAATGGCAAAACAAGAATTAGTATATTGGCCAAGCAGTGAGGAAACAAATATAGTTCCTGTTGAAATTACCGATGAAGTAAAGCAAAGTATGCTTCAATATTCAATGTCGGTACTTGTAGGACGTGCTTTACCTGACGTTCGTGACGGATTAAAACCGGTTCATCGCCGTATTCTTTATACCATGTATGAAAACGGACTTACTCCGGACGGAAAAACCCGTAAATGCGCCGATACAGTAGGTTCTGTATTAGGTAGATACCATCCACACGGTGACGCTTCTGTTTACGATGCAATGGTTCGTATGGCGCAGGATTTCTCGCTTCGTTATCCTTTAATTGAAGGAAAAGGTAACTTCGGTAATATTGACGGCTTCCCTGCCGCTGCTTACCGTTATACCGAATCAAAAATGAATCGCCTTTCATACAGTATGCTCGACGATATTAAAAAGGATACTGTTAATATGCTTCCAAACTATGACGAAAGATTGGAAGAACCTGAAGTTTTACCCGTTCGTTTCCCACAATTGTTGGTGAACGGTTCTTCGGGTATTGCGGTTGGTATGGCAACCGAAATTCCCCCTCACAATTTGGGTGAGGTTATTGATGCAATGTGTTGTCTTATTGACAATCCCGATGCAGATTTACCCGAACTTTGTGAACACATAAAGGGACCTGACTTTCCAACAGGCGGTATTATTATGGGAAGAAGCGGAATTCGCGCCGCTTATGCTACAGGCCGCGGTAAGATTGTTGTACGCGGTAAGGCAGAAATAGAAGAAACCAAAAACGGTAAATTCCGCATTATAATTACCGAAATACCCTATAAAGTTCGTAAACAGGATTTAGTTAAACATATTTACGACCTTGCTGCCGAAAAGAAAATTGAGGGTATTGACGATGTAGTTGACTATTCTTCTTCCCGTGACGGCGGTATAAGAATTGTTATTGACATTAAGCGTGATGCAAATCCACAGGTTGTGCTTAATAAAATTTACAAAAATACTGCTTTACAAACTACTTTCGGTGCAATTTTACTTGCAATTGTAAACGGTAAACCGCAAATTTTAACTTTAAAGGAAATGCTTCAAAACAGCATTGACTTCCAATATGAAATTATCCGCCGCAGAACCGAGTTTGACCGTAAAAAAGCGGCTGAACGCGCCCACATTTTAGAGGGCTTAAAGGTAGCGCTTGATTTTATTGATGAAGTTATTGCAATTATCAGAAGAAGTAAGACTATTGCAGAAAGTAAAGAAACTTTAAGCGAGCGCTTTGGTCTTGACGATATCCAAACTACCGCAATTGTTCAGATGCAATTAGGAAAGCTTGCAGGTCTTGAAAAACAAAAAATTCTTGATGAATTACAAGAAAAACTTGACTTTATCAAGGAATGTGACGCTATACTTGCTTCCCGCGAAAGAATTTTGGATATTGTTAAAACCGAAACATTAAATCTTCGTGACAAATATTCAGATGACCGCCGTACCGATATTTCGGACGTTTTAGGAGAAGTTGACATAGAAGACCTTATCCCCGAAGAAGAATGTGTTATAACAAAGACACAAAACGGTTATATTAAGCGTGTTCCCGCAAGTGAATACAGCGTACAAAACCGTGGCGGTAAGGGTATTAAGGGTATGAGCACACGTGAAGACGATATTATTCAGAATATGTTTGTATGTTCTTCACACGATGCTATAATGATGTTCACCAACCTTGGCAGAGTTTACAGAATCAAGGCTTATGAAATACCTGAGGGTAGCCGTCAAAGCAAGGGACTTAATGCGGTAAACATTGTTCCGCTTATGAGCGATGAAAAAATCACCACTATTCTTCCTTGCACTGTTAAAGATGATAATGAGCGCTTCTTGTGTATGGTAACCAAGAAAGGTATCATCAAAAGAACCAGACTTTCTGACTTTAAGAATACCCGTAAGAGCGGTATTATTGCTCTTTCTATTGACGAAGATGACGAATTGATGTTCGTTAGAATGACAACCGGAAACGACAATCTGCTTCTTGCTACCAAAAAGGGTGTTGCTATTCACTTCCGTGAAAGTGACGTTCGTCCTATGGGCAGAACTGCGCGCGGTGTTAAGGCCATCACCGTTCGCGAGGGTGACAGTGTTGTTGACGCTGCTATTTGCGATGAAAATACCAAGGTATTAACCATCAGTGAAACAGGTTATGGCAGAATAAGCAGTATTTCTGATTACCGATTGCAGTCAAGAGGCGGTAAGGGTATTAAAAACTACCGCACCGATAAATACGGTGATGTTACAGCAGTTCTTCCTGTTATGGAAAATACCGATATTATTATGATTGCGGATGACGGTATTATTATCCGTATCTTTGCTGACGATATTTCGGAATTTGCCCGTCCTGCAAAGGGTGTCAGGGTAATGAGAACTACCAACGCAAACGGAGAAACGGTTAGAAAGATTTTGTCGGTTGGTATTGCTGAGCATGACGAGGCAGAGGTTAACGACAAACCCGAAGAGGCAGATGCCGATGCGGGAGTAGTTGACGCTGAAGAATTGTTGGCAGAAGAAAACCAACCCCAAGAGGTTTTAGAGGACGAGGAAAATTAAAAAAAGCGGAAAATCCTCTGAAAGTAGGCTTTTTATGTACGATAATAATGATTTAAATAATCAAACTTTTGGTGAGAGTGGGGCACCTCAAGGGTATGCCCCGCCGACTCACAACTATGTTACCTATATTCCCTATGGCTTAACGCCTGAAACCTTTGAGGAAAGAAGAAAAATAAAAAAATGCGCAAATGTAATAGGCGGCAGTGTGCTTATTATGACTGCAGTTTCGGCAATACTTTCGCTTATTGTTACTTTTTCTTTGTATTTTTTCGGCTTTTCGGGCGAAAATATCTATAATCTTTTAAAAGACGCGGCATTTAATAAATTCTTTCAAATAGCTGCTTCAACAATTCTTTTTACAATTCCTTTCGTTTTACTTTTTAAATTAAACGGTTACAAGATAAGAGAATTAGTTGACTTTTCAAAACCTGATAAAAAGGTAATACTTCCGCTGTTTTTAGTGGGCGTTTCCTTTTGCGCATTTTCGAATATTGCTGTGTCTATGGCAGGAAATTTATTTGAAAGTTTTGGAATAAATTACGATGTAGATTTCGGCGAGAATCCAAAAGGAGTTTTTGGATTTTTACTCACCTTAATTTCAACCGCAATAATTCCTCCACTGGTAGAGGAATTTGCCTGTCGCGGCCTTATTTTAGGCGCTTTGAGAAAATTCGGCGATGGTTTTGCAATTATTGTTTCTTCAATAATTTTTGGACTTTTACACGCTAATTTCCAACAAATACCCTTTGCCTTTTTGGTGGGGCTGGTTTTGGCATACATTACCGTAAAAAGCGGAAACTTGTGGATTGCTATTGCCGTTCACGCTTTCAATAATATGATTTCTGTGATATTTACTTCTTTAGAGGATATTTTGCCTCAAACAGTAGGAAATATTGTTTACACAGGGTTGCTTATCTGCCTTTTGCTTTTAGGGTTGGTAGCATTATTACTTTTCAAAAAATATGATATTTCCTATGAAATTGAAAAAAGCGAAACTGAAGCTTCTGAAAAACAGAAGTATAAGTGGTTTTTTTCATCAGCCACAATAATTATTTTCATAATTATCACCTTTTTAGAATCATTAGCATATTTTAAATAAATAAAGGCGGTCTTGGGACCGCCTTGTCTTTTGAGGAAATATATGGATAAAAAATTTATGAAAAGAGCGCTTGAACTCGCAAACAAAGCCTTTGATATTGGCGAAGTGCCGGTTGGTGCGGTAATCGTAAAGGACGGTCAAATTATCGGCGAGGGATATAATATGCGCGAAAACAAACAAAACGCATTATCTCACGCCGAAATTGAGGCAATTAATTGCGCTTGCAAAAATTTAAAAAGCTGGCGCCTCGATGACTGCGAAATGTATGTAACTCTTGAGCCTTGCCCTATGTGCACAGGCGCAATTATAAATTCAAGAATCAAAACTGTAATTTTCGGCGCGTTTGATAAAAATGCAGGTTGTATGGACAGCGTTATAAATTTATGCGATTATCCCTTTAATCACAAACCCGAAATTTATGCCGGTATCTGCGAGGATGAATGTACCAAAATTTTGCAAAATTTCTTTAAAAAATTGCGCTAAAAACGCTCTTTTTCAGCGAATGGAAAAACTTGTTTATGAATAGGTATACATAGACGGTAAAAATAATCGTCTGAAACGCAAAATCTTGTATTTCACCCTTTATTTATGCCTATTTATAGTAGATTTAAGGTCGTTTAAGCCAACAATCTTTAAGAAAACAAGCAAAAACAGATAAAAAGTGCAAGAAAAAGCGCAAAAAAATATTATGTAAACCAAATTATTCAGATTAGGTATTAAACTCAAAACATAGTTGCAACTAAGCGTTGAAATTAAAGAAATACAGACAGGGCAGAAAATTCCGTACAATAAATCAAACTTTGCACGACTCACCTTTATCAGTCTGCCTACATTTAAAAAACAGGTTAAACAGTTGGAAAAATACATAATAGTGATAAATCCCCAAAGTCCCATTTTGGGCAACAAAATTAAGATTAAAATTATGCGTGTTAAAGAATCGCCTATTGCGGTGCGAAAAGTGAAAACTTGCTGGTCAAGACCCTTCAAAATTCCGTCTGAAATGCTGTCGAGGTACATTAGAGGAACAATCGGCGAAAGAACTTTTAGTAAAAAACCAACCGAGTAATCGGAATAGATTAAAAATCCAATTCGCTCACCACAAACAAAAAAGATTGCACCGCATAAAAAACCGAGTAAAGAGGTTAATTTTATTACCTTTTGGGTAGAGTCTTTTACTATTGAGGTTTGTTTTTTTGCAACCGCCTCTGAAATTTCGGGAATTAGTAAAGTTGATATGGAATTCAGTAATGTCGAAGGAAAAAAGAGTATAGGTAAAGCCATTCCCTTAATCATACCGAATTGAGAAAGCGCATTTTGGGTGGCTCCACCGAACTTTGCAAGATTTTTAGGAACTAATATATTTTCTGCAGTACGAAGCAGGGAATTCAGGTATCTGCCTGAGGTTATAGGAACAGAAATGTGTAAAATTTTCCTAACAGTACCTTTTTTGGCGGGATTTTCGCCATTTAAAGAGTTCAAATTTCTTTTGTCAATCGCATACTGAAGCCATAAAAGCAGACAAGATAAAATTTCGGCGGTAGCATCACCCAACATAACTGCAAAGCAGTAATATGTAATGCCTTTTCCTGAAAAAATATTGATAAAAATTAAAATAAAGGCTATTCGAACTATTTGTTCGAAAATTTGCGAAATCGCATTAGGCGTAATTTTTCGTCTTGCGATAAAATATCCTCTTATACAAGAGGTAGTGCCGACAAACATTAGCGATAGCGGTAAAACTTTTATCGATAAAATTGCTCTGGTATCTTCTAAAAGCAGTTTTGCGATAATTTCGGCGCCGAAAAATAAAATTAAAGCTGAAACAGAAGCGATAAAAAGGGTTATCTGGGTTGCTCTCTTTAAAATTTTCAGGGTACTTTTCTTGTTGCCCAATACCAATTCCTCGGCAACCAACCGTGTAACTGCGGTGGAAATTCCGCTTGTGGCAAAGGTAGAGGCCAAAACATAAACCGAAAATACAAGCTGATAGAGTCCAATACCTTCACTGCCGATTTTTTTTGCAAGCCATACCTTTAAAATTATGCCGGCAAAACGCAGCAAAAGTGATGAACCTGTTAAAATGGCAGCATTTTTAATAAAAATAGTCTTCTTCAACCTAATCTCTCCAAAGTTTTTCTCATATTTATTGTATGAAGATACGGCTTGGACTAATGAGTGTTGAAAAAATAATATAAATTATGTATAATAGGTTTAAAGGATGTGAAATAATGAACTCGCCTTTAGCAGATAGATTAAGACCGACCGATTTGAGTGAGGTTTCGGGACAAAAGCATATTTTATCCGAGGGCAAGGTACTTCGCAGAATAATTGAGTCGGGAAATATACCAAATTTAATTTTTTACGGACCGTCAGGGGTTGGCAAAACCACCGTTGCAAACATTATTGCAAGTAAAAGCGGTAAAAAACTTTGCTATTTAAACGCTACTACTGCATCAACTGCGGATATTAAGGAAATAGTGAACACCATCGGCACAATTGACGCTGCTAACGGAATTTTATTATATTTGGATGAGATTCAGTATTTCAATAAAAAGCAACAACAAATATTATTATCATATATAGAAAACGGCGATATTACGCTAATTGCTTCTACAACCGAAAACCCGTATTTCTATGTTTATAATGCGATTTTAAGCCGTTCGACAGTTTTTGAGTTCAAAACCCTTGCGAGCGAGGATATTGTGGGGGTTATAAACCGAGCAACTAAAATATTAAGCGAGGAAAAGGGCAAAAATATCGAAATTTCTAAAGAGGCAGTCAGAAAATTGGCAACCGCAAGCGCGGGAGATGTCCGAAAAGCCCTTAATATGCTTGAACTTTGTATTGTTACCGCAAAAATCGGTGATAATATAGAGGTTAGTGATGACACTGTCGAGGAAATTTTGTCATCAAACGCAGTCAGATATGACCGTGAGGGTGACCAGCATTATGATATTATCTCTGCTTATCAAAAGTCAATGCGCGGAAGCGACCCTGATGCTGCAATCTATTATTTGGGAAGACTTTTGGCGGCGGGCGATTTGCCGAGTGCTTGCAGAAGACTTTTGGTTTGTGCTAATGAGGATGTGGGGCTTGCCTACCCGCAAATTATACCGATAGTTAAAGCGGCGGTTGACACAGCTATGATGGTTGGAATGCCTGAGGCAAGACTCCCCTTGGCAAATGCGGTTATTTTGGTGGCTACCGCACCGAAATCTGTATCCGCGCACGATGCTATAAATATGGCAATGGCGGATATAGAAAGGGGAATAGGCGGAGATATACCACGACATCTTCAAAACAAACATTTTGACGGTGAGGATGCTGAAATTAAGGGACAAAACTATAAATATCCGCACTCTTATCCCCGACATTATGTAAACCAACAGTATTTACCTGACGAAATTAAAAATAAAAAGTATTACGAATATTCTGACAATAAAAACGAACAAGCGGCAAAGGAATATTGGGATAAGATTAAGGGGTGATTTTTTGGAAAATAGGACATTACCTTTAAAATCGCTTGTATTGTGGCAGGCGCGAACATTAATTTTAGGTGCGGTTTTGGTTTCGATTTGCTTATATTTTGGTACAACTATTCAAATATTGAACCAAATCGCATTTATAATCTCAATTATATTATTGGCGGTCATTTTATTCTATCTTCCCGCCTTCTTCAAAAGTTATAAAATCGAATTAAAGAATAACGCTATAATAATTGAATACGGTGTTATTTTTAAGGCGACACATATAATGCCTTACTCAAGACTTATTTACGGACAAAGTTTCGCTACGCCGTTAGCGAGAGTTTTCGGGATGGCAATGGTAACCTTAAAGGCGGCGCGCAGTTGGATTATAATACCCGAAATAAAAAAGAAAAGCGCCGATGCGATAATCAACTATCTATCTGGTGAGGAGCAAAATGGTTAAAAAGTTTAGAGCACACCCGCTTATGATTTTCACCTTTTTAAAACCCTTTTTGTTTATTTTGGTTATCCCGCTTATTAGCGGGCTTATTCAGTATGTCCGTTATAAAACTTTTGATAACGTTTTAGGACTTGAACTTTTTCTTTTTGCCATAATTATGTTTGTTGCAGTTTTACGCTGGCAAAGTTTTACGCTGGAATGTGATAATAAAAATAATTCTGTAACAATAAAAAAAGGCCTGCTGTTTAAAAGGAAGGCAAAGATTGCGCTTTCTAAAATTTCATCGGTTCAGACGGCTAAAAATCCGATAGATGCGCTCTTTTTTGCGGTAACTTACCGTATTAATACTGAAGCGGGTACAATTACCCACTCGGATTTCGAATTTAAACTCAGCAACAAAAATTCAAAACAAGTTTCCCGAATGCTTTATACGACGAACGAAACAAAAGCGGTAAAATTTTCAGCAGTAAAGGTTGCAATATTGGCAGCTACTACTTCTTCGGCGTTTACCGGTATAATCGTAGGAGTTCCTATAATTAATATGGCGGGTAAACTTTTGGGTGTTGCTATCAGCGATATGTTGCTTGACGAAATAAATAATGTTTCGTCGAAAATACAAACTTATTTTCCGCCGGCGGTTAATACAATTAGTTTGGTTATTTTATTATCTTATTTTATTTCCTTTGTTTATTCTTTTTTAAAGCATATAAACTTCAAGCTTTTTTTACAAAACGACAAATTAGAAGTCCGTTCAGGTTTTTTCGTCAGACTTCGCACTTCTTTTAAAAAGAAAGCGATTAACGATATAAGAATTGAGCAGACACCTATTATGATGCTGCTTCGTAGGTTTGCCATGAAGGTTAGCGTTGGTGGATACGGAGACGCCAAAGGTGAGGGTGAGGTCATAATACCGCTTGGCGCAAACCGAGAGATGAGAAAACAATTTTATGAATATTTTTCTTTCTTTTTGCCCGACCAAAAGGGAATAAGACCTCCAAAAAGCTTTTTGATGAAATTCCGTTTTTTGTCTTGGCCGGTGTATTATTTTATAGGTACTGTTGGATTAGCGGCAATTTTATCTTCGAAATTTCAAAACTTCACAAGATTTATTGTTTTTTTGAGCGGGGTAATTGCTGTAATAATCTTTTGTCACGGATATCTTTGTTTATTTGAATATAACCGTTCAACAATAAAGCTCGGCGAAAATATATTTTTACGTAGCAACAAATGGTTCCGGACGTGTGAAATGTATTGCCCAAAAGAAAATGTCGGAGAAATAAAAATCGTTCGCATAATGCCTGCGGATTATTTTTACAAAACTTGTCGAGTGAGAGTTTTCATAAGAAGTGAGCGCGCTGATACTTTAAGAGTCAGGCATTTAGATTATGATACAGTAAGAGAAAAAATATACAAATGCTTTAATATTGAATAAAAATCCATAAACTACACAAGATAGTTTCACGTGAAACATTGGAGGTAGTTTATGGATTTGTTTTTAGACTGTTTAAAGGCATTTTTGGTAGGTGGGGCGATTTGCGCGGCAGTACAGTTGCTTATTGATTTAACAAAACTGACTCCGGCAAGAATATTAGTGTTGCTTGTGGTTTCGGGCGTAGCATTAACTGCAATAGGAGTTTATCAACCGCTTGTTGAGTTTGCCGGCGCGGGCGCCACCGTGCCACTGGCAGGCTTTGGATATAGCTTAGCTACAGGTGTTAAAGGCGCTGTTACACAGTACGGGCTTTTAGGCGCCTTGGTGGGCGGACTTACTGCAACGGCAGCGGGAATCACCGCATCCATTTTCTTTGGTTATATTATGGCGTTGCTTTTTAGACCGGGAGATAAAACATAAAGCCGAAAATTCGGCTTTTTTTATTTACATATAAAAAAATATTTGGTATAATGGTTTTGTAAAACAAAAAATAAATGTTTCACGTGAAACATAGGAGGATAAAATGGGCAAAATTATATCCATTGTTAATCAAAAAGGCGGTGTTGGTAAAACCACAACTGCAGTCAACTTGGCTTCGGGCATAGGAATTAATGGCAAAAAGGTATTGCTGGTGGACGCGGACCCACAGGGAAACACCACAAGCGGCTATGGGATAAATAAAAAATCGGTTAAGTTTTCTTCTTACGAACTGCTTATCGGCAAGGCCGTGGCAGAGGATGCTATTGTTGAAACAGAGTTTAAAAACGTTGATGTTGTACCTGCTTCAATGGATTTGGCGGCGGCAGAGGTGGATTTGATAGAAATTGAAAACCGCCAAAATCAATTAAAAATGGCTTTAGCTAATGCCAGAGAAAAATATGACTACATATTTATTGATTGCCCGCCGTCCTTGGGACTTATTACTATAAATGCGCTGAATGCAAGCGATACCGTGCTTGTCCCTATTCAATGCGAATATTTTGCGTTAGAGGGACTCTCGCAGTTAATGGCAACTGTCCGTCAGGTTAAAAGACTTTATAATCCAACCCTTGAAATAGAGGGAATAGTCCTCACAATGTATGATAGCCGACTTAATCTTACAACACAGGTTGTATCTGAAATTAAGAAATACTTTGCGGATAAACTTTATAAAACGGCGATACCGCGTGCCGTTCGTCTATCTGAGGCACCAAGTTACGGTATGCCGATACAATACTATGATAAGCGCTCAAAAGGTACTGATGCTTATAATGCCTTGAGCAAAGAATTTTTGAAGAAAAACAGGAGGGTGTAACCTATGGCAGTAAAAAAAGGCGGTCTTGGCAGAGGCCTTGACTCACTCTTTAACGAAAATGCAGCGGATGAGGGCGGAATTATTACTGTAAATCTTAACGATATTGAGCCTAACCGCGCGCAACCTCGTAAGGATTTCGACGGGGATGCACTTTCTGAACTTGCAGAGAGTATCGCAGAACACGGATTAATACAACCTATTGTGGTTAAACCTACAACAAATGGAAGATATAGTATAATCGCAGGCGAAAGGCGTTGGCGTGCTTGCCGTATCGCAGGTCTATATGAGGTTCCTATTGTCATAAAGGATGTTGATAATCAGGAATTGATGGAATTAGCGCTTATTGAAAATCTTCAGCGTGAAGACCTTAATGCTGTCGAAGAAGCACTGGGCTATCGTTCATTGATTGATTCATTTTCACTTACTCAAGAAGAAGTTTCAAAACGAGTTGGCAAATCGCGTGTTGCGGTTACAAATGCCTTGAGATTGCTTAATCTCAAAGAGGACGAACTGGACGCTTTGCGCACGGGTGTTATTTCTGCGGGTCACGCAAGGGCTTTGCTTTCGTGTGAGAATGATGAATTACGCCAAAAAATGCTTGAACTAGCCAAATCGGGTGCATCGGTTCGTCAACTTGAAATGATGGCTAAAGGCAAAAAAGCCAAAAAAGAAAAAGAAGTTAAAAAGAACAAGTTTTATGATGAGGTTGAACTTGCTTTAAAGAACGAACTTCGCCGAAAGGTAAAAATAAGCCCTACAAGTAAAGGTAAAGGAACATTAACAATCGAGTTTTTCAGTGACGAGGAACTTTCAGAGTTTGCTCGCCGTTTAGCAGAATAAATATATGACAAAAAGACTTAAAAAAATTGTCCCATCAAGACATTTCAGACGCCGACCGCCGCCAACTTTAGTTCTTAACTAAAAAATTAAGAATTAAAGGAGATAAAATATGTGGTTTATATTGTCTTTAATAACAATATTCTTTTGGGGCGGTAGCGACCTTTTTTCAAAAATGGGTTCTAAATCTACCGACAAGTACAGTCATTGGAAAATAGTTATAGCGGTTGGTACGGTAATGGGTTTGCACGCAACCTTTGAATTATTAACCGGAACCGAATTTCAACCTATTGATTTCATAAAATACTTACCCGCAACCTTTTGTTACATAGCATCGATGGTGTTAGGATATGTGGGGTTGAGATATATAATGCTTTCAATAGGCTCGCCGATATGTAATTCTTCGGGCGCTATTGCTTGCATCTTTTGTCTTGTTTTCTTGAAACAAATGCCTGACTCTTTAACTTGGATTGGTATAATTCTAGTTACATTAGGTGTTATCGGACTTGCTTTTGTTGAAAAGAAAAATGACGAGGAAATTAAGCAACTGTCAAATCAGGAAGAAAATAAAAAATACCGCATTGGATTTATTGCAATTTTCTTCCCGATTTTCTATGCAATTCTTGATGGCCTTGGAACTTTTGCTGACGCCTTACTTTTAGACACAGGCTTTGTTAACGAGGATTCGGCTAATATTGCTTATGAATATACATTCTTTATAATGGCAATTATATGTTTTATATATGTACATATAATTAAAAGGGAAAAATTTGAACGCAAGTTTGATTTACCAAAATGGATTGGTGCTTGTTGTGAGACGGCAGGTCAGTTCGCTTATATATATGCAATAGGCGATAATCCTACCGTTGCTGCACCTATGATTTCTTCCTACTGTGTATTTTCTGTATTGCTTTCCAGAGTAATTTTAAAGGAAAAACTTTCGCTTAAGCATTATGCTGTAATATTTATTGTGTTTGCAGGCATTATTGCTATGGGTATAGCAGAAGGTTTGGCAGAATAAAATTTAAGACACTCACTGAAAAGTGGGTGTCTTAATTATTCATAAGTACTTGGATTATCGGTTAAATATAATATATAATCAGTGCTTGTCTTATAAAATTTTGATAAAGTGGCTAATGCTTCTATGGGCAGATTTAATTTTCCTGATTCATAGTCAGAATATGTTGATTGGTGTATATTGAGAAGATTGGCAATATCATTTTGGGTTAAATCGCGGTCTTCTCTCAAATCTCGAATGCGTGTTTTCAAATATATCACCTCTACAAAATTATTGCACAAAGGAATTCCTATATTGACTTTTATGGGAAATTCCCATAAAATAATGTGAGGGTGATATTATGTTATGCTTATGTTACGGTTGTTATAAAAAGATTTACAATAATAATATAAAAAGAGAGGCTGCAGAAATGTCTGATATAAAGTTAATTTGCCAATGCTGCGGTAGAAAAAGAAATATAGTGGTTAATATTCGAAAGGTTAATTTGGAGTCTAAAAAACGCAACAGTTTAGATTTTTACATTTGAAAATGTGGTTATAAACATATATATAACCCAAGATATTGTGCTTAAAAAATAAATTTAAAAATTTTGAAAAAAAATTAAAAAAAGTGTTGACAAAGCGTATTGTTTATGGTAATATAATCGGGCGCCCTTGAGAGAGGGAGCGAAACGGACCTTGAAAATTAAACAACGACAATAATAAGGACCCGACAATTCTCGAGAGAAATTGAGAGAAAAGTCAAGTACTTTTTGAAAAGTATTGAAGGACAGAATAATG
>JAZRAQ010000024.1:0-9398 GCA_045634645.1 Acutalibacteraceae bacterium | reverse complement strand
TAAAGACGGTATTGAAATGCCTGAAGATTCATATCACGGTGATGATATTATTGCTCATGCTAAAGCTTTTGCTGAAATATACGGCGATAGTTTTGTAGAAAAGGACGAGCTTTTAAGAAGAAAAGCTTTAGTTGAGTTCGCATTACCGAAAAATATTGAAGGTCTTGAACGCGATTTAGGTAAATACCGCATAAAATATGATACTTGGTTTAAGGAAAGCACACTTCATAAAAACGGTGAAACAGATAGAATTATTGAACTTTTAAAGCAAAGCGGTTACACCTATGAAAATGAGGATGCTTTGTGGTTCAGGGCTACTGAATTTGGTTGCGATAAAGATTTTGTATTAGTAAGAGCAAACGGTGTTCCAACCTATGTCGTGCCTGATATTGCTTATCATTACAACAAACTCGTAACCCGTAAATTTGATAAAGCGATTGATATTTTAGGGGCTGACCATCACGGATATGTTCCGCGTTTAAAGGCTGCTTTAACTGCTTTAGGCGTAGATGCTGACAGATTAGACGTTGTGCTTATGCAAATGGTACGTTTAGTTCGTGAAGGCGAGGTAATCAAGGCTTCAAAACGCTCAGGAAAAGCAATTACTCTTGTAACCCTTTTGGACGAGGTTCCGATTGATGCCGCAAGATTTTTCTTCAATTTAAGAGAGCCAAACTCTCATTTTGATTTTGATTTGGATTTGGCAGTTAACGAATCAAACAGCAACCCTGTTTATTATGTTCAATATGCGTATGCCAGAATTTGCAGTATTTTAAGAAATTTACACTCAGAGGGTATTAACCAAGAAATCTGTACAAAACAACAGTTGAATTTATTAACTGCGCCTGAAGAAAAGGAATTGATTCTTGAAATTTCTGCTTTAACTGATGAAATAATCGCATCTGCAAAGTCGTATGACCCTGCAAAAATTACCCATTATGTGCAAGAGGTTGCAACTAAATTCCATAAATTCTATTCCGCATGCAGAGTTAAGGGAATTGATGAGGATTTAATGCAGGCGAGAATTTCACTTTGTAATGCAACCGCAATTGTTATTAAAAATGTGCTAACCTTAATGAAAATTGAGGCTCCCCAAAAAATGTAGGTGACTAAAATGAAAAATAAATTTAATTTAACAATGATAATGGACCTTTATGAACTGACTATGGCTAACGGTATTTTCACAAGCGAAATGAAGGATACCGTAACATATTTTGATATGTTTTTCCGCCGTGTACCTGATAAGGGCGGTTATGCTATAATGGCTGGTCTTGAGCAGTTGATTGAATATATGTCTGATTTGCATTTTGATGATGATGATATTGAATATTTAAAAAGTTTAAATCTATTCTGTGATGAATTTATTGGCTATTTAAAGAATTTTAAATTTGATTGTGATGTTTGGGCAGTTCCCGAAGGAACCGTTATCTTCCCGCAAGAGCCTATTGTAACGGTTAGAGGAACCGCAATGCAGGCTTTAATGCTTGAAACAATGATTTTGGTTACAATCAATCATCAATCCTTAATTGCTACAAAGGCAAATCGTATTGTCCGCGCGGCAGAGGGTAAGCCCGTAATGGAATTTGGCGCACGCAGAGCGCACGGAAACGGTGCTTCTTATTATGGCGCCAGAGCCGCAATTATCGGTGGTTGTACGGGTACTTCATGCCTTTTAACCGCTAAAGATTTTGGGGTTAAAGCAAGCGGTACAATGGCACACAGTTGGGTGCAGTTATACAAGGATGAATACACCGCATTTAAAACCTATGCAGAAAAATATCCCGATAGTTGTCTTTTATTGGTTGACACCTATAATGTTTTGAAATCGGGTATACCTAATGCAATTAAAGTTTTTGACGATGTTTTGAAACCTTTAGGCAAGCGTCCGATGGGCATTAGAATTGACAGCGGTGATATTGCATATATTTCTAAAAAAGCACGTAAAATGCTTGACGATGCAGGATATCCCGACTGTAAAATATGCGTTTCTAACTCACTTGATGAGTATTTAATCAGAGATATGAATAAGCAAGGTGCAAAAATTGATAGTTACGGTGTTGGCGAGCGCTTAATTACTGCATCAAGTGAAGCCGTTTTTGGCGGTGTATATAAGCTTTCCGCTATTGAAAAAGACGGTGAAATTATACCGAAAATTAAAATTAGTGAAAATACTGCTAAAATTACTTTGCCGGGTGTTAAAATTCCGTGGCGCTTGTATGACAGAGATACAGGCAAGGCTATTGCCGATGTTATTACTTTGGGTGACGAAAAAATCGATAGCAGTGAACCTTATGAGATTTTTGACCCTGTTCATACCTGGAAACGAAAAGTTGTAACTAATTTTGTAGCTCGTAAGTTACAGGTTAAGGTTTTCGAAATGGGTAAACTTGTTTATGATAATCCTTCAGTTAAGGAAATTTCTCTTTACAGAGAAGAACAGGTTAACTCCATGTGGGATGAAGTTAAACGTTTTGAAAATCCACATACTTATTACGTTGACCTTTCTGAAAAACTTTGGAATTTGCGTAACGATATGCTTAATAAATTAACAAAAAATTAAAGAGGATTCAATTATGAAAAAACTGTTTTCGGTTTTTGTTTGTTTATGTTTGGTTTTGTGTTTAGTTGGTTGTGATAACTCAAAAAAATTCGATAAAAATGCCGTAGATTTCGAATATTTTGCAAAATTAGGTAAAATACCTGAGGTTGAGTATACGCTTGGTGAAGATGCAGAAAAAATCACTTCACATTTAAAGTCTTTAATACCAGAAAATCAAGAGGAAACTCCTGACCATTCGCACGACCATAATAAAGTGGATTTTTATTTTGCGGTTGAAGAGGGTAATAAAAATGTTCTTTTGGATAACGGTACTGTAGGTTATTACTATAACAAGGTGAATAAGAAAAAAGGTATTTCTTTTATTGTTAATTATGATACTGCTTTTGGTTTTGAATTAGGTACTGTAAGCGTTGAAATTAAAAAAGCTTTAAAAGATTATAAGTTCACAGAAGAAAATATTAGTGAAGATAATGCTTTTTTTGCTACATATATTTTAAACGGTACCGTTTTAAAAACAGAAATAGAAAATGTTGTAATTATGTTTGTTTTCCAGGAAAACGAACTCTTTGCAACTGCGATTTATGATGCAAATAACTGGACCTTTTAAGGAGTAAATATGTCTTTTAGTAATATAAATGATGCCCAATTGCCTTTATTGGCGTTAAGGGGTGTAGTGGTATTCCCAAAAACTGTTGCCACATTTGACGTTGCAAGAAAAAAATCAATTAACGCTTTAAAAAGTGCAATGAAAAATAATCAATTGATTTTTTTGGTAACACAAAAAGATTTCTTTGTAGAAGAACCTGAAAAAAGCGACCTGTATGAAATTGGTTGTGTTGCAAGGGTTAAACAAATATTAAAGGTTTCTGACGATTTATCAAAGGTACTTGTAGAAGGTCTTTACCGCGCAAAATTAAATGATTTTTACAGTACAAAAGAACTTTTAACTTCATCACTTATACCTTTAGAGGATAAAATTTCAAATAATCGTGAAATATATATTGAAACCCTTTTGCGAAAGGTGAAAACTCAATTTTTCAAGTTTGCTTCAGGCGTATCAAATATCACTCCCGATATTCCTGTGAAGGTTGAATCAAGTCAGAATTTAAGCTTTTTATGCGACTTTATTGCTTTTAATATTTCTGCGCCTTTTGATGATAAACAGTACATTCTTGAACAGTTATCACCAGTAAAGCGTGCAAAGATACTGATTGAGCTTTTGGATAAAGAACAGCAAATTAACGATATTGACAGAAAAATCAGTCAGAAAACCCGCATTTCCATTGACCAAAATCAAAAGGAATATTATCTTCGTGAACAGTTAAAGGTAATTTCAAACGAATTATACGGCGATGAAACTGTTGATGAGATTGATACTTATCATTCAAAGGTAGATTCACTGAGCGCTTGTGATACTGTTAAGGAAAAACTGCGTTCACATATAAATAAACTTTCAAAAATGCCGCAAGGTTCTCACGAAGGAACAGTAGAGAGAAACTATTTGGATACTTGCATTGAACTTCCTTGGGATTCATATACTAAAACCTTTACAGATATTAAAAAGGCTTCAAAGATACTTGAACGCGATATTTACGGTTTGGAAAAGGTTAAAGAGCGTATTCTGGAATTACTTTCGGTTTACACTTTATCTCCTGATATTAAAGGACAGATTATTTGTCTTGTGGGTCCTCCGGGTGTAGGTAAAACCTCAATCGGTAAAACTATTGCTGAATGTATGGGCAGAAGATTTTCCCGAATAGCCCTTGGTGGTGTTCACGATGAGGCGGAAATTCGCGGTCACAGAAAGACATATATCGCTGCGATGCCTGGTAAAATTATAAACGCAATAAAGCAAGCGGGTAGTTCAAATCCGTTAATTTTACTTGATGAGGTAGATAAACTCGGCAAAGATTATAAGGGCGACCCTGCATCAGCATTGTTAGAGGTATTAGACCCCGAACAAAATAACACCTTTGTTGACCATTTTATTGAAATACCTTACGATTTAAGTAAGGCGGTATTTATTGCAACAGCAAATACTTTAGACGGTATCCCTGCACCTTTGCTTGACCGAATGGAAGTAATTGATATTTCAAGTTATACTAGGGAAGAAAAGTTTAATATTGCTAAAAAACATCTTGTTGCAAAGCAAATTTCACGCCACGGACTTAATAAGAATCAAATTAAGTTTAATGATAGCGCGATTTATTCTTTAATTGATTTTTATACACGCGAGGCGGGTGTGAGAAAACTTGAAAGAAGCATAGCTTCTCTTTGCAGAAAATCGGCTAAACTTATTGCTGATGGCACTTTACAAAAGGTTGTTATAAAGGATAAAGACGTTGTAAAGATGTTGGGCAATCACAAATATAAACCCGAAGTGATTTTGCCTTGTGATGAGGTTGGAATTATTAACGGTCTTGCTTGGACGGCTGTCGGCGGTGAAATTATGCAGTTAGAAGTTTCTGTAATGGATGGAACAGGCAAGATTGAACTAACAGGTTCTTTGGGTGAAGTTATGAAAGAATCTGCAAAAACCGCTATAAGTTATGTTCGAAGCAACGCGCAGAAATATGGCATAAATCCTCAGTTCTATAAAGATAAGGATATACATATTCACGCGACTGAAGCTGCGGTTTCTAAGGATGGTCCTTCTGCAGGGGTTACAATGGTTACTGCTATAATTTCGGCTTTAACAAATACACCAATAAAGCGTGATGTTGCAATGACCGGTGAGGTTACTCTTCGTGGCAGAGTTTTACCGATAGGCGGACTCAAGGAAAAATCTATGGCAGCGTACCGTGGCGGAGTAAAAACCGTATTTATACCCAAAGATAACCTTGCTGATTTAGATGAAGTAGATGCAACCGTTAAAGAAAACGTTAAATTTATACCCGTGTCTAATGTTGAGGAAATATTAAAGTTTGCTTTGGTAAAAACACAAGAAAGCCAAGAAATTAATTTATTTGACACGGTAATCAAAAACACCGTTAATTCGGTTAGTCAGTAAAGGATTTATTATGAATTATAATAATGCACAGTTTGAAAGAGCGTTCGGAAGATTTGAACAGTTAGAAGAGTCAGACTTACCCGAAATTTGCTTTTGTGGGCGTTCAAATGTTGGAAAATCTTCATTGATAAATAAGGTTTTGGGCAGAAAAAGTATTGCAAGGGTTAGTTCAAAGCCCGGTAAAACTATTACCATTAATTTCTACAGGGTGGATAATATCCGACTTGTAGACCTACCAGGGTACGGATTTGCAAAGGTTAATGATGCTGAAAAAATGCGTTGGAGCGAATTGATGGAAGGTTATTTTAAGTCTGATAGAAATATTAAAATGGTATTTCAGTTGATTGATATGCGCCATAAAGTAACTGAATTTGACCTTTGGATGCTTGATTTTCTTTCTCAAATGGAACTCCCTTATACAATAATTTTAACTAAATCGGATAAACTAAACAAAACCGAAACATTAAACCGTTTATCACTTATAAACGGCGAGTTGGGTGACTTTGCAACCGATAGAGAGATAATTCCGTTTTCAATAAATAATAATAGCGATGCCTTAAGGCTTCGAGATGTTATTGAGAATGCCATTATTTAGGTGGTTGACAATTTAATATTTAAATGTTATAATTTTTTTGTTAAATGCTATGATGAAGAGAAGTAGTGCTATTTTAGACGTTCAGAGAGCTGTTGATGGTGGAAATACGGCGGTCGGATAGTATGAATAACACTTTGGAGCAGCAAACTGAACGGATTTTCCTATTAGGTACGCCGTAATTGATGCGTTAAATCAAATAACTTAAATGTTAAAAGTGACTGATTTTTTCAGTAATTTAGGTGGCACCGCGGATACTGCGTCTATTCGTCCTAATTTAAAGGACTAATGGGCGCTATTTTTATATGGAGGGAAAATTTTGAAACACATTGATATTTATGAAATTTTTCAAAACAAAAGTTTAATTGATACTAACGTAACCGTTTGCGGTTGGGTTAGAACCTCAAGAGATTCAAAAAATATGGCTTTTATTGAACTTAATGACGGTACTACTTTAAAGCATTTGCAAATCGTTATTGATAAGGCAGTTTTAAGTGAAATTTCTGAATTTATGAAGTTGGGCACCTCATTAAGAGTTGAAGGTAAACTTGTTAATTCCGCAGTTGCTGTGGACAGCGTTGAAATCAATGCTGAAAATATAACAGTTTTAGGTGAATGCCCACCTGAATATCCATTACAGAAGAAGCGCCATACATTAGAATATTTAAGAACAATTCCGCATTTACGAGTTAGAACCAATACATTTAATGCAGTATTGAGAGTTCGTTCGGTTGTTTCAGCTTGTATCCACGAATTTTTCCAGGATAGACATTTCACATATATTCATACACCTTTAATTACAGCAAGTGACTGTGAGGGTGCAGGTGAAATGTTTAAGGTTACAACAATAGGCTACAGCAACGATTATAAAACCGAAGAAGACTATAATGCAGATGATTTCTTCGGCAGACGCGCCGCATTAAGCGTTTCAGGTCAACTTGAGGGTGAAGTTGCCGCAATGGCACTTGGTAAGATTTATACTTTTGGCCCTTCTTTCCGTGCTGAAAAGAGTAACACTCCTCGTCACGTTGCGGAATTTTGGCACGTAGAACCTGAGGTTGCTTTTGCAGAATTGCCTGACATTATTGAAATTGCAGAAGATTTAATCAAGCATATAATAAATACGGTTTTAAAAAAATGTCCTGAAGAGTTAAAATTCTTTGACCGTCTTTTCGAAAAAGGCTTAATTGAAAAACTACAAAAGGTTGTTAGCAATGATTTTGCAGTTATGACCTATACAGAAGCAATTGATATTTTGAAAAAATCAGGTAAGGAGTTCCAATACCCTGTAGAATGGGGTTGTGATTTACAAACTGAACACGAAAGGTATATTTCTGAAGAGATTTGCAAACGCCCTGTATTCTTAACTAATTATCCGAAAGAAATCAAATCCTTCTATATGAAACAGAATGATGACGGTAAAACCGTTGCCGCAACTGACCTTTTAGTACCGGGTGTAGGCGAAATTATCGGTTGTAGCGAGCGTGAGGCTGATTTGGAAAAATTGCTTGATGCAATGCAAAAACGCGGTATGAGCCTTGAAGAATACGAGCATTATATTGCACTTCGCCGTTTTGGTTCAGTGCCTCATAGTGGTTTTGGTCTCGGACTTGAGCGTATAATTATGTATGTTACAGGTGTTCAAAACATTCGTGACGTAATTCTTTATCCCAGAACAGTGGGAAATATTTCTTAAAGAGAAGTGTTTTATGAGTCAGTATATTTCAAAACTCAATGAGTTTGATACACAAAGCGCAATAGCACTAGTAAAAGATAAATTTGCAAGTGAAT
Organism: Acutalibacteraceae bacterium; assembly: GCA_045634645.1. Taxonomy (GTDB): domain Bacteria; phylum Bacillota; class Clostridia; order Oscillospirales; family Acutalibacteraceae; genus UBA737. Next base: position 1,445 of record JAZRAQ010000024.1, on the reverse strand, counting down.
TGTGTGAAAAATTAAATTTATCCCGTGTTTCAGCGCCGCTTTTTGTAAAGCAAAACAGTGGACTTAATGATGATTTAAACGGTGTAGAGCGCCCTGTATCTTTTGATATTTTGGAAACAGGGGAGATTGCTGAGGTTGTTCACAGTCTTGCTAAATGGAAGCGTATGGCATTACTTAAGTATGGCTTTCCTATGCACACAGGTCTCTATACCGATATGAACGCTATCAGACGTGATGAAGAATGTGATAATATCCATTCTATATACGTTGACCAATGGGATTGGGAGAAAATTATAACCCGTGGCGACAGAAATGAAGAATATCTAAAACAAACAGTTAGAGATATTTATTCAGCTGTTTATGAAACCGCAAAAGCTATTGAAGAAAAATATCCTTGTTTAGATTGCTATTTACCGGAAGATATTTCTTTTGTTACTACATATGAGTTGGAAGAAAAATATCCCGATTTACCCCCTAAGCAACGTGAATATGAAGCCGCAAAGCAATATGGTGCAGTCTTTATAATGCAAATCGGCGGAAGACTTAAAAACGGCGAAAAACACGATGGCAGAGCCCCTGATTATGACGATTGGACCCTCAATGGTGATATTCTACTTTATAATAGGGTATTAGATATTCCCTTTGAAATTTCTTCAATGGGAATCAGGGTAGATGCAGATAGCCTTTTGAGTCAGTTAAGAGCCGAAAAGAAGGAAGAACGCACTAAGTTTGAATTTCATCAAATGCTTTTAAACGGTGCATTACCGCTTACAATAGGCGGGGGAATTGGTCAGTCAAGACTTTGTATGTATTTATTACATAAAGCTCACGTTGGTGAAGTTCAGGTATCAATCTGGCCTGAAAAAGAAATTCAAAAATGCAAATTAAAAGGAATAAATTTATTATAGGAAGGGTATTATGAAAAGATATTTAAAGTTATTACTTTTTGTTCTCTTTGATATAATAATTGCAGCATCCTCTGTATTTTTCTCTTTTATTCTATTAAATCAAAAAGATGTCCAAATTACTTGGCTAAATCTATTTTCATTTTTAACTGTTGTTTGGCCTTTTACATTAGTTTTTTGTTTGTATCTTGTAAATGTATATCGAATTTTATGGCGCTTTTCAAGTATTAATGAAATTTTCAGAATTATTGCCGGCGCATTTGCCGCATTACTTGCGTCTTCGGTAGCGCAAAAAGCGGTATTTGGTGGTTATAGTGTAGATATATCAGTATTAATATATATATATTTCTTTTCTGTTTTTTTAATTATTGCTGAACGCTATGCCTTTAAATACTTAATTAATAAGAAAAATGCCATTAAAAAATTTTCTTTTAAAACCGGTAAAACTGAAAATGTTATGCTTATTGGTGCAGGAAGGGCAGCTAAATCAGTTATTGTTGAATATAATTATAATCAAAAATACCGTATTAAGTGCGCTAT
>JAZRAQ010000023.1:0-7852 GCA_045634645.1 Acutalibacteraceae bacterium | reverse complement strand
TGCAATCAAGGCAATTACATTTTCAGAATTCAGGTGTTCTGTATGTTTAGAAGCGTTATATTCTACAACGAATTCAGTAGAAATATGATAGTTTGACTTGTCATTCACATCACCTTGAACATAAGGATAAACCGAAAGACAGTCCTTTAATTCATTAACAGTAACATCCTCTAACGAACCTTTTTCAATGGCTTTTTCAATAACCTCATCACAAATAATTTCAGACATATTATATCTTGTTCCGTTTGAATTCTGAGCGAGTGAAGCCTCGGAATAATTAAGAGAAATTACCGCAGAAACAAACTGTTTTGATTTAATATGGTTCAATACACCGAATACTCCTGTGAATAGCACCAAAGAAATTAAAACTCCGACTTGTAAAAACTTTGTCGTTTTTAATATTTTTACAAACGTAGCTTTTGTAACATTTTTAGAGCGTAAATATATTTTCAAAGTTCCAACTATCAGCAATATCCCCACTATTAAAATGGGTATTTTTTGTAAAAGTGATATAAGCATACATAGTCTCCTTTTAGTTATTAGAATTTATTGATATCTACAATAACAATTTCGGGTTGATTATTGAGTCTGAAGAAATTAGTATTATCAAGACCTGCATTGACAATAAGCGGTCTTCCCTGAACTTCATATCTGCCATAAACATAACAACCCTTTCTTGCGGGCAATATTCCGCCTTCGGTTGTATATAACGGGCCGACAAACGGTATTTTGCACAATCCGCCATGTGTATGCCCGGCAAGCATTAAGTCCCCCCAGGTATCAGGTTTATATTTCTCAAAAACTATTGGTTCGTGAATTGCCATAATTTTAAGGTTATTTTCATTTTGATAAATAAATTCATCATAACTTTCACCCGCATAGGACCAAAAAGACGAGGGATTTGATGTGAGAACACCGTAAATATCAACAGTTGTTGAGCCTATTGTTATGGTATCACTACTGTTTTTAAGAACCTTTACTCCCACATCTTCAAGATTTTTTGCAAAATCATCGGTCATTTCCAAAAGTTTTTTCGGGTCGCGATTTTCATCATTAAATCCGAATTTTTTATCCAGATTTTCCTGTGTTAACGGACCATCATAATTCTTTTTAACCTCATTATTTCCATATATAAAATAAGAGGGAGCTACATTTGCTAATGTTTTACAAAGTTTTATAACATCATCATCAAAACTTGTTTGTGAATCAACCATATCACCGGTATATATGATTACATCAGGTTTAAGCTTCCCGATTCGGTCAACTAGTTTACTATCGTTCACAAAAGAAGCATTATGTAAATCGGAAATTTGAATAACCCTTATTTTATTATTGACTTTTAGGCTGCTGACACAATAAAAGGTTTCCTTAAAATTTTGGTTTTCAAGATAATTGTATCCAACCACTGCTACAGACGCGGCCAATATAACAAAAATCATGCTGAATATAAAAAGAATTACAGCCCACGCTTTCTTTTTGTGGCGTTTATATTTTCCCATAATATAAAACTTCCTTTCCTTATTTTTCTGAAACCCTTTTATAAAGATTACTAGTAGCTAAAGCAACGTCACTCCAATTATATTTGCTTAAGATAAAATCAGCGACACCGACTTTAATCTTTTCAACTTCTTTTTCATCATCACACAAAATTTGCAATTTTTCGGTTAAATCCGAAACGTTGCTTTTTTTGAAATGAATTGCTTTATCTTCTGTAACTAATGTGTTTTCAGGAATATCAGAACACAAAACTGCATTCCCATACGCTAATGCCTCCAAAAGACTTAAGGACATACCCTCAATATCCGAAGGCACGGCAACAATATAAGCGTTGCTGTATATTTCCTTAAGCAAATCGCCCGAAATAAATCCTGTAAATATAATATTTGGATTGTCAGCTGCCATTTGTTTTAAATGAGCAACATATTCGTCCGTATCGCTTGTGTCACCTGCAATAACAAGTTTTTTATCTGTTTTTATATTGTTATATGCTTCTATAAGATAGTGAAGTCCTTTTTCGGCAGTAAGTCTTGATACTGTGCAAATATATTCACCGCTTGATAAGCCGTATAATTCTGTTATTTTATTTGCCTGTTTTATTGTTGGCTTGTCTATTCCGTTATTTATAAGTACTGTTTCGCGATTATAGGTTTCTTTGAAATATGCTTTTGCGCTCTCGCTTAAAACAATAATTTCATCGGCACATTTCACCATTACTTTTTCGCCGAATTTTATGTATTTAGAAGCAAAGGAGCCACTCCATTTTTCTCTTTGCCAATCAAGTCCGTGAACGGTTGCAACACAGCGTTTACCAAAAATTTTGGGAATCCACATTGCAGCACAAGGACCCTCTGCGTGAAAATGCAAAACATCAAAGTTTGAAAAGGTTGCAATTATTGCCGCCGTAAATGACGAGATCATAGCCGAAATTCCTCGTGCCTCTATCGTCCATGCTTTTTTAAGGGTTACGCCTCGATATTTGTTATCGACAACCATATCAACATATTCGTTTTCAATCTTATCCGATGAACGATTGTAGCAAGTAACATCAACACCTACTTCTGCTAACAATGGACATAAACATGTTAAAACATTTTCTATTCCACCGCGTCTTGACGGAACAACCTTGTGACCTATCATTGCGACCTTCATCAATTTTTCTCCTCTCTAAAAGAGATTATCTTCCTGTTGCACTAAGCATAACAATGGGTGTTTTAAGCATTATTAATATATCACCCGGAAAAGTTCTGTTTTGTATGTAATCTAAATCCATTTCAACCCACTGTTCAAAAGGAATATCGTTTCTGTTTTTGCTAATTTGCCAAGTGCATGTTATTCCGGGTGTAACATGCAATCTTAATTTTTGATAGTCGGTATAATATTCAACCTCTCTCGGTAGCGGAGGTCTTGGTCCTACCAAGGTCATATCACCCTTAAACACATTGAAAAACTGCATGAGTTCATCTAAAGAAAGTTTTCTGAGTATCTTTCCTACTCTGGTAATTCTAGGGTCGTCTTTAATCTTAAAAACAGGACCTTCCATTTCGTTTTTATCTTTAAGTTCTTCTAAAAGTCGTTCTGCATTGGGTCGCATAGTACGAAATTTATACATATTAAATTCCTTACCGTGTCTGCCCACTCTTTTTTGCTTAAAGAATGGCCCTGCACTTGGGTCATCAATTACAATAACAAGCGCAATTATAATCATAAGAGGCAAAAAGCCAAGCAAAATAAGTGTTGCAAAAAATATATCAAAAAGTCTTTTCTTTTTCCAATATGTTGAATAAGATTTTTCAATTAAAGCCTCTAATTTAACTCTAGTTTTTTCGTCAACTTTTTTGGTATCAAGGTAAGGCATTAATACTCCTTCTTTCAGTCTTTCATAAATTTTAAAAGCGTATCATATTCTATTCTACGCCATTTTGAATAATAAAATTTCTTAAAACTTTGCCTGAATCCGTCTATTAAAGATTCTCCGCTCTCCAAATATCCCGGATGAAAGGCTATTTCAATATTTTCGTTTTGCTTTTTATAATATGGCAATAATTTATTTATTTTGTCTTCTGTAAGTTGCCCCGAAAACATAATACCCATAAACAAAGCTGATTTAATATTAGCCTTTTTAAGTTCTTTTCGGTTTACAAATTTAAGAAATTTAAGCAACCACTGTTTAACAAGTCCGACAGGACTATATTTTAAATATAACGACGGGGATTTTATATACGGTAAAATCGGTTCGTTTGGAATTCTTAAATATTCCACAGCAACATTTTCTTCTGTTATCACACGCATAAGCGTCTTAAAAACCAAGGGTATCATATGTGTATGCTGATGACTGTCTACCAAAATAGGAGTTTCTTCTCCCATTTCCTTTTTCCAAAAATCAATTTGTGCCTTAATCTCATTGTAAATTTGTTTTTCAAGTAAATTTCTATTACCAAAAATAGAAATAAATAAAAGTCCAATAAATGAATACTTGAAAGAACCATTCCCCGCAACAAGCAGACTAACATCTTCTTTTTTTGATAACGGATAACCCTCAATTAAATTGAGATGTAACGATAATTTGACATTTTCTCCCAAAAGACGCCGTTTAAAATCCAAAGCATCACTGTTGGGCAAAACGCTTATTTTGTTTAGAGCGCCGTTTTTAAGACATTCTTCTATGCGGGTATTACTCGATTTTGATATACCATAATCATCCGCACAAAAATATATCATCTGAAACTACCTCTAATCTCCTAATTTAATAACAATTACATTTTCTAATATTTGAATTGAATTCTTATCTGGCCAATTGCTCAAACTATCATTATCTATTTTACTGAGCAGTTTTTGCTTTTCTTCGCCAGCAAGGAATTTATATTCTTTACCACAATAATCATTTAATGCGCTGCACAAAACACTTTGTCCAACAATTTCATCATCGGCTCTTATGATGTGCCCATCGGTAGTACCCGTCATATCAAGGGAAATATAGGAACTATATTCTTCACTATCTTCTAACGCGCCTAAAACTAAAACGCTGTCACATTTATTTGAACCTTCTGTTTGTTCAATTCTATCGGCAATTCTATTTAAAGTACCGATTGATTTTTCGTATGCCATATTAAGTTTATGATAACTTACGTTAGCAATAATTATGTAGTTGAAAATTAAGACTGCTGATAATGCTAAAACCAACCAAGATTTAATTGCCTGGAAATTTATCTTTTCAAAATAAGTTTTTTCATAATCAAGTATGAAAATTAAATAAAAACCCAAATATCCCATTTTCATAAGGTTATGATAGTCTATGCTACTATTAACAAATGCTAATATGTTAGCACCTATGGGAAGAAGTATTACAAAAACTAAAAGGAACAAAACCTTTAATATTGTGATTTTGTTTTTTATTATGTCAGTAACATAAAGAACTACTGTCAGAGCAAAAATCAGCAAGTTAATAATGCTAAATAAATTTAATCCGTTTGTAAAATTAAAGAAATAGTTTAAAAAACTTTCTTTAATTACATAAAGGGAAGCAAATATATTAATACCCGAAAGTGCAGCAGCATCTCCAAAACCTTGATAGTCTAAAAGAGCGGTGTTTGTTATCTTTAAAATAACCATTAAAGCTACGTAATATAGTCCCATACCGATACCGCCGGTAATTAGGAATTTAAGGCATTTTATTAAGATATCCTTTACCTTTACTTCTGACAAAAGGGTTTCTTTTATCAGAAAAACCAATAAAAGCATTATTGTAACGGTTATGTAGGCTTGATAAATTCCTACAGATAACGCAATTAAAATCACCGAAATTAAATACTTTGGTTTCTCTCTTGTTAAAAAGAACGCTGGCAAAACGGCAAAAAGGAACGAAAGCGCGTAAGCATCTGCTACATAATTATACATCATAACCGATGTGACTGTGGGAAATGATGCTACCATAGCACCGATAAGACAAGCCGTTACGGTTTTCTTAACCTTAAAAATCTCAACTATTACAACTGCGCCAAGGGCGTGAAACAATATAGCCATTAGACCTGTAACCCAAGGCAAATCGTAAAAAGAACTAAATGCGGAGGCCACAGGCAGAAACCATCTTCCCATTGAAACCATATTTTGCGCATCATACCTAAATACAAGGGAATCCCAATTTGGAAGCCAATTTGTAATTTTATAAAGATGAGTTATTAAACCTATAACAACCGCCGAAATAAAAGAAATCTTCCACTGCGGTAATATATTGTTTTTGATTTTTTCTATTATTTTTTCGGGCAAAATTACCACTCCAACCATTTGCATTTATGCAAAAATTTTCCGTAAAGTTTGTTATACATTTTTACGCCGATAATTCGCTTAATTCGTGTAGTCCTTTTGGTAACTGAATTAGTCCAAGAAGCCGAGTAGTGATGTATTGAATAGGTTTTATCGGTAATTGTCTTCTTCCCTGTGTAATAATCCATAGGGCAAAGATATTCATCAGGTAAAAAGGTTACATCCATAAAGGTTTGGTTTTTATTCTCAATATCCATACCAAGTCGTTTAAGTGCCTCTGTATTTCTATCAGGGCAGGGTGTTAAATCAAAACTACCGTCAGGTAAAATAAAAGGAATATCATCATAATCTTTCAAAAACTCATAAACTATTTTGTTTCCTTTTTTGGAGCCGAAACCCAAGCCCGTTGCGACAATACCTTTTTCATCAAACCCCATAAAACCACCAAGTTTTACCAAGTCATCAATGGGTTTTATAAGTTCAACATCAGTATCAAGATATATACCGCCGTTATCATAAATTATTTTTAGCCTTGCATAATCGCTTACAAATGCCCACTTCCCCGCCTCATACGCTTCTCGCATATATCGGTTTTGAGTCAGGTCAAAATTATCTTCAGTGTGCAAAACAAATTCATAATCGGGACAATATTTTTTCCAACTTTTAATACACTTTTTTGCAAGTTTTGGCATTTTGCCTTTGCCAAACCAACAATAGTGAATCACCTTAGGAATGCTCATTGTTTGTTCCTCCTAAGTGCAATTAGGTTTTTAAAGGCTTCTTTGAAGAAGATGAAATTTATTGCTATGTATAAAGGAACAATCCAAAGTGTATGAATAATTCCCTTGATTAGCAAATTGAGAAAAGAGAGTCCACAAAAACTATCAACAAAGAAAACAAGCATAATAACGGCAAAAACCGCACCGTTTACAAGCCATAGTTTGTAGGTGTTAAAAACACTTCGATTAAGCACCTTTTTGTTAGAATAGTAAATCATCATAGCGCCTCTGTAAAGCAGTGCTACAATGGTGCCGAGAATTGCACCGCAAATTCCCCAAATAAGAATTGCTACTACCGACACGACAATATTAATTATCATTTCAACTATTGCGTGAGAACGTGTTTCTTCAAATTTTTCCGAAAATTCAAGCACATGGTTTGAGGGCAGTTTTCCGTTGGATAAAAGGTTCATAATAACGAACAAAATTACAAGATAAACGTTTGTATAATTGGCGTCATCAATTCCGCTTGTGTAAATCTGAATTAAGGGCAAAAGGAATACTGCCATAAGGGTGTAAATTATAAAGGTTGCCATTATATAAAATGTTTCGTAAACATTATACACCTTCAAAAACTTGTCCCTATTAATATGGAACATTTGACCCAGTGCAAAACTAAATCCCGATATAATGCTTGTTATAAAGGTCTGAACCTGTGAAAAGAAAATGTTATAAATCGTATAAATGCTTACAACCTTAAAGTCGGTAAGAAACGATAAAAGCAAAACATCGGTATTATTAAACACCATGCTTGAAACTTGATGTACCAAAACCGATTTTCGTTGAGATATTGCTTCAAAATCAGGTTCTGCCTTGGTATCCAGCCATTTATATCTTCTCTTTGCGTGTATAAATACATAGGCTAATTGGAACAGATATAAAATGCAGTAAACCAACTGAATAAGTATAAGACTATTTGAAAGTATTAAAACAAGTATTTTACCAATATTTGATAAAAGCTGTAAAACTGTTTCAGAGTTTGTTATTACATATTTTCTGCCGTCAACCTCTAAAAGTATTCTATATTTAGCTTGAACAAAATAGCTAAACAAAGCAGGTAAAGCCGTTAGTACAACTATTCCAAAAATCACAGCAGGTTCAATACTTGTAGGCACTATAAATGCGTAAACTGTTGCTATTAAAAGGACGATAGCGGCATATATATACCCTATTTTACAATAATAACTATGAGTTGCTGAGATTATGGAACTTACCTTGCCGTAATTTTTTTCGGCAACAGGTTTATAGAGCGCTTGGGTTGTAGCAAGTCCTACACCCGATTCAAGCAAAAACATATAAACAAATATTTGCTT
>JAZRAQ010000022.1:0-12485 GCA_045634645.1 Acutalibacteraceae bacterium | reverse complement strand
GGAGGGAGGGAATATAATGAGTCAGGTTAGAATTAAAGAAAATGAATCACTCGATAACGCTTTGCGTCGCTTTAAGAGACAAACTGCTAAAGACGGTGTAATTCAAGAAGTTCGTAAAAGAGAGCACTATGAGAAGCCCTCTGTAAAGCGTAAAAAGAAGTCGGAAGCTGCTCGTAAAAGAAAGTTCCGCTAATAACAGTGATGAAAAGCGGTTGTTCTCAACCGCTTTTTTATTTGAGGTAAATTATGTGTTTTAAACCAGATATAAAATTAGATAGAATTACCGAAATTTCGGTAGCGCTTTTAAATAAATATAATATCAATGCTTTAATTTTGGATGTTGATAACACACTTTCAACCCATCACGGACAAGTCTTGACAGACGGACTTGAGGATTGGCTAAAGGAAATGCGAGAGAATCATATAGCTCTTACCATTCTTTCAAATTCAACATCAAAGAGATTAGAGCCTTTTGCTAAAAAAATTGGTTTAGATTTTATAAGCATTGGGCTTAAGCCGTTGCCTTTTGGTTATTTGCGCGCATTAAAAAAATTAAAAAGCAAACGAAAGAACACCGCTATAGTTGGTGACCAAATTTTTACCGATACCTTAGGCGGTAATATTGCAGGTGTTAAAACAATTTTGTTGACACCTATTAAGCCTGAAAGCTCTTTAAGATTTAGAATGAAACGCCAAAACGAAAAAATACTCATTAAATTACTTAAAATCACTAAAACAGAGGTGTAGTATGTCAGCGAAATTCGGCCCAGCAGGTACAAGTGATAATTTTAAAAATCAAGGCTTTAAGCATAGCCTTCAAATACCTGAGTTTGTTGTTAATGCCGGTCTTGACTGTTTTGAATACCAATGTGGTAGAGGTGTAAATATCGGTATTGAAAAAGCTACAGAGCTTGGAAAAATTGCAAAAGAAAAGGGAATTAGTCTTTCCTTGCACGCACCATATTATATATCAATGTCCTCTGTTGAAGAAGAAAAACGAGTAAATTCTATAAAATATATTCTCGATTCTGCCCGCGCGGTTAATTCAATGGGCGGAGATAGAATAGTAGTTCACACAGGTTCTTGTGGAAAAATTTCACGCGAGGAGGCTTTAGAACTTGCAAAGGACACAATGCGTTTAGCAATAAATGCCTTGGATAATGAAGGTCTATCCAACATACACATTTGCCCCGAAACAATGGGCAAAGTAAATCAGTTAGGTACTCTGTATGAAGTGATGGAACTTTGCAAGTTGGATGAGCGTTTAATTCCTTGTATAGATTTCGGTCATTTAAATGCCCGTGATTTAGGCGTTATTAAAATTATAGATGATTATGATGATATTCTTAAAACGATTCTAAACGAATTAGGTAGCGATAGATTTAATAATTTTCATTCACATTTTTCAAAAATCGAGTATACTACAGGCGGCGAAAAGCGTCATTTGACCTTTGAAGACAAAGTTTTTGGTCCTGATTTTGAACCGTTGATGGAATTGGTTGCGAAGTATGGATTAAGTCCAGTTTTTATATGTGAATCTGCCGGAACTCAAGATATTGATGCAAAGCAGATGAAAGATTATTACGAAGGGGTGTTGTTATGATTTGGCACAGTGCGTCTGTTAATGAAGTTTTAGAAGAACTTAAAACTAATGCTGAAACAGGTCTTTTAAACGGCGTTGCAGATGAAAGACTTGAAATGGGCGGTAAAAATATTATTTCAACTCAACAAAAGCCAACCCTATTCAAAAGATTTTTTGACCAATTAAAGAGCAAAACCCTAATAGCTTTAATTATAATTTCACTACTTTCGTTCGTGGTCGGTATTGTTTACTCGCAACCAAACAGTTATTTTTCGCTTGTAATTGTTGGCATAGTATTGTTAAATGCTTTTGTAAGCGCTTTTCATTTATTTAGTTGCGATAGTGCGTTTGATGATATTAGAGAAATAACAATACCAACCGTAAAAGTGATGCGTGATGGTATTTTAAAGAATATTTATTCTTCTGAATTAGTTGTCGGAGATATAATTATTTTACAAGAGGGTGACTATGTTACTGCTGACGCCAGAATTATTGAAAGCAGTGAACTTCGTTGTAACGAGTCTTCACTTACGGGTGAAGATATTCCTGTTGATAAGGACGCTCATGTTATTTTAGAAGACATTGTAAATGTACCTTACCGTAAAAATATGTTATTTTCGGGTACAACTGTTATACACGGAAGCGCAAAGGCGGTAGTTGTTGCAACCGCTCTTAATACCGAAAGCGGTATGGCTACTTCTATTGCAGAACAAACAGGCGGTAATATATTACCTGTTCAAAATGAACTTGATGTAATCGGAAAGATTGTTAATATTGTGATTTTGGTTGTTTGTTCACTTTTCTTTATTATTGGTATGATAAAGAATTGGGGTTCCAGCGTGCCCTTCGCAATTACAACATTGTCTATGATTTTGAATACTATAGCATTAGCGGTTGCCGCTATTCCTGAGGGCTTGCCGGCAATTGCTACGATTGTTATTGCAATCGGAACACAGCGTATACTAAATGATAAAATTATTTTAAAAAATAATAATGCTTTTGAAACTATTGGCAAAACAAATGTTATTTGTTCAGATAAAACAGGTATTTTGACTCATAAAAAAATGTCTTTGAGTAAGATATATGACGGTAAAAAAATTACTGAACTAAACGGACAACAGTTAGATGAGCCGACTTCTTTGGTTTTAAATATCGCTTGTGCCTGTTCAACACTCAGTAACGATTCGACAGAAGATGCAATCTCTGAGGCTTGCTTAAAGTTTAATTCTAACAGTATGATTGATATCGGTTCTCATTTTCCAAAAATTTCAGTAATTCCATTCGATTCTGTAAGAAAATGTATGACGGTTATAACAATGATAAACGAGCGTCCTTTTGCTATAGTTAAAGGTGCTCCGGAAATATTAATTCCAAAGTGTAAAAGTTGTAACGAAAAAGAAATTTTGGCAATTAATGAAGAAATGGCAAAAGATGCTTTGCGTGTTGTTTGTGTTGCAATGAGACCGCTTGATAATATCCCCGCAAATCCAAATGCAGATGAGATTGAAAATAATCTTATATTTGTAGGCTTGTTAGGTTTGATTGAGCCGATAAGACAAAGCGTTATAAATGATATCGAACTCTGCGAAAATGCAGGTATTAAAACAGTTATGCTTACAGGTGATAATCTCTTAACCGCAAAAGCAATTGCTCAAAAAATTGGTCTTTTAAACGATGAAGCTCAAGCAATTGACGGTATTGCCTTAAATCAGATGTCAGATGATGAACTAAAAGAAAATATTGATAAATACCGTGTATTTGCCCGTATAACTCCTAATGATAAATTAAGAATTGTACGCGCTTTTAGGGCAAACGGAAAGGTTGTTACAGTTACGGGTGACAGTTTGCAGGATGCAGAAGCCTTGGCAGTTGCAGATGTTGGATGTGTATTAGGACAGTATGGAGACGATGTTGCTAAAGGAAATGCAGATATTATTATACTGAAAAATAATTTCGGTTCGATTGTAAATGCACTAAAAGAAAGTCGCGGATTTTACAGTAATATAAGAAAAACTGTATATTATCTTTGTAGCTGTAATTTGGCAGAATTGCTCTTATTGCTATTGGGAATAATTATATTTAAGTCGCCTATATTGATTGCGATACAGTTCTTGTTAATTAACCTTTTAACAGATTGTGCTCCCGCTATTTCATTTAGCAAGGAAAGGGCAGAGGATTCTGTAATGAGCATTGATTCATTTGCTTCAAGAAGCAAGATTTTCAATCTAAAAGCATCCGTTTCAATGATTTTACAAAGCGTTTTTATTACACTGATTTCTTTGACCGCTTTCATAATAGGGAATACCATATCCTTTACAATTGGAACAACAATGGCGTTTTCAACCCTTGCTATTTCACAAATTTTACATTGTTTTAATAACAAGCTTGAGGGTAGCATTTTTAATAAGAACATTTTCTCAAATAAATTGATGAATAATTCTGTTATTGTTACGCTTTTTGTAATTATCTTCTTGGTGTTTACTCCAGTTGGATTTGGTTTTGGACTTACAATTTTAAAGCCGATACAGTTTTTAATTTCCTTAATACTAGCCGCTATGATTGTTCCATTTTGTGAATTTCTTAAGTTGCTGCAAAAACGAATATAGATATAAAAAAGCCTTGTTCAACAGAACAAGGCTTTAAATTTAATTTCAATAATATTTTTGAACAAATTCAATAATTGGGGTAGAATCGGTAAGACCGTGAGGATGATGACCGGAACCCGGTTTAATTATTTTTGAGAAAGGAACATCACTTACCTCATAAAGTTTAGCTAAATGCTGTCCGTTTTCAACATAAGGTACAATATTATCGGAATCACCGCATACAAGGAAGAGCGGCAGTTTGTTTTCGATAAGCTTATGGGCATAGTCTATTGGGTGTTCGCGGTAATTTATTAGCTCAGATAATGTCATTCCTGTAGCTCGGTTAAATTCAAAATACATTCCATTTGTGGCATGACCGATACCGCCGGGACAACTTAATAAATTTAAAACGGGAGCATCAATATATATAACAGAGACAATTTCAGGATAGTTTGCTGCCAGATAAACCGCCTGCATACCGCCACAGCTAAGACCTAATAAGCAACATTTTTCATTTAAACCGTATTTTTTTATAACATATTTTGCAAAGTTTGCTTGGCGTTCAGTATCACTTTTTAAGCACCAACGGGTTTCATTTGCAATATGAACAAGGTGATAACCGAGTTTTAGCATTTCAATATCAAATGCGGGAAATGCGCCTAAGTATTCGGTTTTAAAAATCCAGCGTTTTTCGGGATTGGGATTTTCGGGAAAAATAACATATCCGGTTTTTCCTTCGAATTCAAAACTTTCAGATTGAAAACCATTCCATTGTCCCATATAAATATCTCCTAACATTTTTATTTTAAAAATAAAACCCCAGCTACATAAAATGCATGTCGGGGTTGTCAACTGGTGCGGGTGACAGGACTTGAACCTGCACGCTAATGCGCTAGCTCCTAAGGCTAGTGCGTCTGCCAATTCCGCCACACCCGCACGTTTCTTGACCAGTACATTTTACTTTATAAAACTGAAAATGTCAAGACTTTAAAGGTGTAAATTAACAATTAACTTAAATTTTCGTAAAATGTATTACGGAAAGCGGTGCTTGTTATGTTAAAAAGAAGAAAAAATATAAATTCAATTCTTTTGAGATGGTTATGTTTATTACTTGCAATTTGTTTGGTTTTGGGGTATATTTATTATAAGATGCAACCTGTAATAATCCGTTATGCCGAAAGCGTTGCAGAAACTGTAATGCTTAATTGTGCTAACGAAGCAATAGTGAATATTTTAAAAGATGAAAATATTGGTTATAATGATATAATAACACTTACAAATAATGCTGATGGAACAGTTACAAGTCTTGAAACAAATGTATATATAACAAATTATTTAAAGAGTAATATTTCAAATGAAATATCTAAATTGATACAGAATAGGGAACGCTATAATGTAGGTATTCCTATTGGTACATTTTTGCTTAACACATATACTTCGGGGTTAGGACCAGATATTAATTTTAAAATGCAAATAACAACTACCGCTTTTGCTGATTTTGAAAACACTTTTCATTCGGCGGGTATTAACCAGGTTTTGCATAGTATTTATGTTAAAATCAGAATTAACGGCAGTATACTTATTGCGGGATATAAAAAAGGAATTTGCGTTTCTACAAGCGCAATGGTTGCCGAAACGATAATCGTTGGTGCTGTACCCGATGCATTTACAAATGTTATTGAAAGCGAACAAGATAATACCGCAGGTTTAATAAATGACTATGGAGCGATTGGATAATATGGATTTTAAAACCGCAGAATTAAGGGTTAAGGAATTATCTGAAACCTTAAAGTACCACAACAGAAAATACTATATTGAGGATGCGCCCGAAATAGAGGATTTTGAGTACGACAGAATGTTGCGCGAGCTTGAAAATCTTGAAGAAGAATTTCCGCAACTTAAAAAAGAGGATTCGCCCACACAAATGGTTGGCGGCGCGGCTTCTAAACTGTTTTCCGAAGTGGTTCACACTGTAAAAATGGAGAGTCTTCAGGATGTATTTGATTTTGATGAGTTGGAAGCATTTATTTCAAAAATTGATACTACCAAAACGGATTTTTCAGTAGAGCCTAAAATTGACGGGCTTTCTGTATCTTTAGAATACCGTGACGGTTTGTTTTTTCGCGGTTCCACAAGAGGTGACGGTGAGGTAGGCGAAGACGTTACCGCTAACCTTTTACAGATAGAAAGCATACCTAAAGCGATTAAGTTTTTGGGTGAGCTTGAAGTCAGGGGTGAAGTTTATATGCCCCGAGACAGTTTTTTAAAGCTTGTAGAACGTCAAGAACTTATGGGTGAATCTGTTGCTAAAAATCCGCGTAATGCAGCAGCAGGCTCACTAAGACAAAAAAATTCTAAAATCACTGCCGAAAGAAAATTAGATATTTTCGTTTTTAATATTCAAAGGATTGAAGGAAAAGATTTTGAAAATCATATTGAAACTTTAGATTTTCTAAAATCTTTAGGTTTTAATACCTTACCGACATATAAAAAATGCAGTAATGCTAAAGAGGTTATTGATGAAATAACCCGTATTGGTGAGAGCAGAGGAAATCTGCCTTATGACATTGACGGTGCGGTTGTAAAAAGTAATAATTTACCTTACCGCGAACAGTTGGGAAGTACCTCTAAATTTCCAAAATGGGCAGTCGCTTTTAAATATCCCCCTGAAGAAAAACAGACAGTTTTAAAAGAGATTGAAATAGGTGTTGGTAGAACCGGTGCCTTGACTCCTACGGCGATTTTTGACCCAATTCAGTTAGCGGGAACTACTGTAAGCCGTGCGACACTTCATAACCAAGATTTTATAACTTCAAAAGGTATTTCTATTGGTGATACAATAACCGTTAGAAAAGCAGGGGATATTATCCCTGAGGTTTTGGCAGTTGCAGACCACGGTGAAAATAAGGAAATTTATAAAATGCCTGAATTTTGTCCGTCTTGTAATTCACCCGTTTTTAGAGAAGAGGGGGAAGCAGTTCTTCGTTGCACTAATGCCGAATGCCCTGCACAGATTTTGAGGCACTTAATCCATTTTACCTCGCGTGATGCGATGGATATAGAGGGGTTAGGTCCCGCGGTTTTAGAGCAATTATTGGATAATGGTTTAATTACAAATATTGTAGATTTGTATAATATTGATTTTGAGAAAATGGCAACCCTTGAGCGTACAGGCGAAAAAAGTGTGCAAAACCTTAAAAATGCTATTGAAGCCTCTAAACAAAATGATTTGTCCAAATTGATTTTTGCTTTGGGTATCAGGCATATCGGAAGCAAGGCGGGTAAATTAATTGCTGAGCATTTTGGCAGTATGGATGCTATTTTGAATGCTGATATTGAGGATTTTGAGGTTATTGAAGGTTTTGGAAGTATACTTGCAAAATCTGCTTACGATTTCTTTTCTTTGGAAGACACTAAAGTTATGATTTCAAAACTACAAGAGTTAGGGGTTAATATGAAATCATTAAAAGAGGTTAAGGATGACCGCTTTACAGGTCTTACCTTTGTACTAACAGGTACCTTGCCAACTCTTTCAAGGAATGAGGCCTCAGCGATTATTGAATCCTTTGGCGGTAAAACTTCGTCCTCGGTTTCTAAAAAGACAAGTTATGTATTAGCGGGTGAGGAAGCGGGAAGTAAGCTTGAAAAAGCTAATAAATTAGGCGTCACGGTAATAGATGAACAACAGTTTAATGAAATGATAAAATAAGACTCTCGCAAGAGAGTCTTATTTTTTATCCGTCATAATCTTCAATCGCCATTAAGGCTTCGTCTTTTGTTAAAAACGGAATACCGTTTTCTAAATGCTTAATATCTTCTTTTGGCAGGGTTTCAACCATTATATCGCCAAAAACTTCAATAACCTCATTGTTGTTCATCAAAACTACAGTATTTTCATAAGAACGCAAAACCCAGTTGTCTTTCTTTTCTTTTTCTTTGCCCTTAGTGAAAGTACATGTAAAAATAATTGTAATTATAAAAAATCCTAATGTTAAACCTAATGCTAAATATTTTTTATCAATAGTTTTTTTCATTAAAACACCTCTAAAGGTATTTTTGGCAAAATTTATGTTATATATTCAAAATTCCTTTGGAAAAATTCCATTTAAAAGTAATATTGCAACACATGCCATAACGGCAAAGGGTGTATAATTTCTGGTTAATTTAATTTTAAATTCGCTTGGCTGGATACTATTTCCTAAATTATCAGTTACAGTTCGCTGGAGTGATGCAAGTAATTCTCCGTCGGTTATACTGGAAAGGGTAATGGTATTTTTAAGATTGATTCCGCAACTTATAACTGCTATTCCACTTTTTTTGAAAATTTCAAGTGCTTTACTATTATTATCTTCACAAATCCCAATAATACCGATAGGGAACACTTGATTTTTAAAGCGGTCGGTATTATCAATAAATACTGCAATGCCTTTTTCTAAATCTATTTCAGTTTTTTTATAGGTACTTATTATTGTAAAAAGACCTTGATTTTTCTGAATATTTTTATCAGAAATGTAAGTGCCTCCGTATGACTTTAATATTTTGATAATTTCTTTTTCGGTTTTGCTTTGTCTTCCTGAAAATAAAATAACCATAATTTTCACCTAATATATATTGTTACCACTTTTTTGTCAAAAAACATATTATTTTTTTATTTATCGCAACTAAAAGTTACATTTCTGATACCTAATTTGCTAGTTTTTCTTGACAAAAGCATAAAAATACTGTAAAATTGTAAATAAGAGTTGCGAAAAAATTCAATCTTTCGTTGCTTGTAATATTGATAATTGTAGTATACTATAATATTGTGGTTATACTACAAATAAAAAAATGGAGGTTATTATGACTTTAGGTGAAAAAATAGCATGTTTAAGAAGCACCTTAAATATGTCTCAGGAAGCACTGGCTGATAAACTTTTAGTTTCACGCCAAGCTGTTTCAAAATGGGAAATGGACCAAGCGCAGCCTCAAATTGATAATGTTTTACAAATATGTGAGTTGTTCAATATTTCAACCGATGATTTATTGCACGACGATATAGATTTGAAGTGTGCATCTAAAGGAGCAAAACTCAAGAATAAATACTTCGGTACTGACGGTTTTAGAGGTGAGGCAAATGTCAACCTTACTTCTATGCAAGCTTATAAGGTTGGTAGATTTTTAGGTTGGTATTATTCTTCACCGATTTCCGGCTGTAAAAAGGCAGGCTACAGACCCAAAATTGTTATCGGTAAGGATACACGCCGTTCAAGTTATATGCTTGAATATTCAATAGTTGCCGGTATTACCGCTTCGGGCGCTGATGCGTATATGCTTCACGTTACCACAACACCTAGCGTTTCTTATGTTACAAGACAGGATGAGTTTGATTGCGGTATTATGATAACCGCTTCGCACAATCCTTTCTACGATAACGGAATAAAGGTTATAAATAAATTCGGTGAAAAGTTAGATGATGAAACTACCGCATTGATAGAGGCATATATTGATGGAGATTTAGCAGCTTTAGGTGTTGAAGGTAAGGACTTACCTTTGGCTCACCGCGAGCATATTGGACAGATTATAGACCACGTTTCTGGCAGAAACAGATATGTTGGTTACTTGATTTCTGTTGCTGCAAATTCTTATAAAAATCTTCGCATCGGTCTTGACTGTGCAAACGGCGCATCTTGGATGATTGCAAAAGCAGTTTTTGATGCTTTGGGTGCTCAAACCGTTATAATCGGTAATGAGCCTGACGGTCTTAATGTTAATAATGGTTACGGTTCTACACATATTGAAAAACTTTGCGATTTAGTTCGCGAGCAGCATTTGGATGTCGGTTTTGCCTTTGACGGCGATGCTGACCGTTGTATAGCAGTTGACGAAAACGGAAACGTTGTTGACGGTGATGCTATGATGTATGTGCTTGCAAACCGTTTAAAAGCGCGTGGAGTTTTAAACGGAAATACTGTTGTTGCTACTGTTATGTCAAATAGCGGATTTTTCGCTTCACTTGAAAAAATCGGCATTCGTTGCGAACAGACTAAGGTTGGTGACCGTTTTGTATACGAAGCTATGCAAAATAATGACTATAGCCTTGGCGGTGAGCAATCTGGTCATGTTATCCTTAAGAAATACGCTACAACAGGCGACGGTATTTTAACCGCAATTATGATTGCCGAAGAAATGTGCGACCGTAAATTGTCGCTTGGCAAATTGGTTGAACCATTGACAGTTTATCCGCAACATATCGTTAATGTTCGCGTTAATGATAAGGACGCTGTTATGAATGACGCTGATGTTCTGGCTACTAAGGACGAGGTTGAAAAACTTATAGATGGTAACGGTAGGGCATTACTCCGTCAAAGCGGTACAGAGCCTGTAATACGAATTATGATAGAAAGCGAAAGCGTTGAACTTTGTGAAAAATATGCCCAAATGATTAAAGAAACAGTTGTTGCAAAAGGTCATTTGAGTGAATAAAGAAAGGTGTTTTTTATGAAATTTATTACTGTTAAAACTTACGAAGAATTAAGCAATAAGGCAGCAGATATTATTGCTTCCCAAATCATTCTAAAGCCTGACTGCGTTTTAGGTCTTGCAACAGGTTCTTCACCTGTTGGTACCTATAAGCGTCTTATTGAGGATAACAAAAACGGCAAAATTGATTTTTCAGCCGTTACAACTGCTAACCTTGATGAATATGTTGGACTTGATGTTTCTAACGACCAAAGTTACCGCTATTTTATGAATGATAATTTGTTTAATCATATCAATATTGATATGGCTAAAACCTTTGTTCCTAACGGTTGCGCAAAAGACCTTAAGGCAGAAGGCGAAGCTTATGATAATATGATTAAAGACCTTGGCGGTATTGATTTACAACTTTTGGGTATTGGTGTTGACGGTCACATCGGTTTTAATGAGCCTGACAAATATTTCACCGCTGCAACACACGAAGTTGTTCTTGACGAGTCTACAATTAAAGCTAATGCTCGTTTCTTTGCAAATGAAGACGAAGTTCCAAAGACTGCAATTACAATGGGTATGATGTCTATTATGCAGGCTAAAAAGGTACTTTTAGTAGCTAACGGCGCTAATAAGAAAGAAATTCTTGAAAAGGCTTTCTTCGGTCCTATCGACCCAATGGTACCCGCATCTATTTTACAGTTGCACCCCGATGTTACTGTAATCTACAGCGAAAATTAAATAATTCAAAAAAGTCGCTTGTGTTCAAGCGACTTTTTTTAACGCCTTGTTCGATTCCCATCCATAAATAAGAAAAGAGAAGTCGCACCTAAAGGAACAACTTCTCTTTTGGAGCGGGTGATGGGAATCGAACCCACACAACCAGCTTGGAAGGCTGGGATTCTAGCCGTTGAACTACACCCGCGACTGAACAAAAAATATATTATCATATTATTTTCTATTAGTCAAGAGTTTTTTTAGATATTTAGTAATTTTTCTGCATTAATATGGGTGATTTTTTCAAAGTTTTCTTTGCCGATTTCAAGGGTGTTTAAAAGTCTTAATTCCATTTCGGCAGTATGCCAGGGGGTGTCAGTTCCAAAGAGGAACTTATCGGGGCCGTGAGTATCCAAAATCTTTTGAGCATAGTATTTTGGCATATTACCGTAACCGAACGAAGTATCAAAATAAACTTCCTTACCGCAAAGGTGTTTTAGAACTTCTTCACCGCAGTTAATACCACCCCAATGCGCCGCAATAACAGGGGAGTCAAGCCATTTTAATGCTCTTTCAATCTTTTCGGGAGTTCCGCCGTAGGGCGGAGCAAATCCGTAATCGTGGCCTGCGTGAAAAATGGTAATAAGACCTAATTGGGAAATTTTTTTATAAATGGGCTTCATTTTTTCGTCATCAACATTGAAACCTTGATAATCGGGATGAAGTTTAACACCTTTAAGACCTAAAGCTTTTATTCGCTCAAGCTCATAAAGACAGTCTTCACTGTCGGGAAAAACTGAACCGAAACTAATAATGTTGCCGTCATTTATTTCGCTTGCAAAATCGTTAACGTTTTTTTGTTGTGTGGCATTTGTAGCAATATTTAAAATAACCGCTTTATCAACACCTTGGCTTGCCATTAGTTCTTTCAGGCTTCCCACACTACCGATTATATGAGGTTTTAATCCACCCGATAAAAAAGAAAGCCTTTCTAACGCTCTTGCTGCAAGCTTTTTTGGAAAACAGTGCGTATGAAAATCTATAAGCATATTATACTCCTAAAAAAATATATAGTATTAGTATAACTCTAAAATAATTAAAAAACAATTAATATTAAAACTGAAAGATAAATAATTAGTTTTTTTGGTCTTTTT
>JAZRAQ010000021.1:0-9971 GCA_045634645.1 Acutalibacteraceae bacterium | reverse complement strand
GTAAAACTGTTATTGAGTGGTTTGATTTCGGTTTTCTTTTGAATATATCCTGTGTTATTGCAAAGTTCTTCAGGAATCTCCCTTAAAAAGCGTGAAGGCATATTACGGGTTGTGCTACCAAATAACATACGGCTGTTGGTATTGGTTATAGTTAGATTTTTCTTTGCTCTGGTGATTGCAACGTAAGCAAGACGTCTTTCCTCTTCAATCTCGGCTTGTCCGCCGTAAATCGACTGATTTCCCGGGAAAATCCCCTCCTCTAATCCTACCAAATAAACATTTGGAAATTCGAGTCCCTTTGCGGAATGTATAGTCATCATAATAACTCTGTCACTATCGGTATCAAGTGAATCAATATCATTGATAAGCGCTATTTCTTCCAAAAATTCCGATAATGACGGAGTGTCGCTTTCAAACTCATACTGTGCTATATTAGATGCTAATTCCTTAACGTTATCAAGTCGGTCTAATCCTTCTTCGCCATCGTTTTCAAGCATCATTTTATAACCTGTTTTTTCAATTACCTCTTGGAATAAATCGGTAATTGAATTATCTTCTGCAAAATCGCAAAGATAATCAATTATATCGCAAAAATGCTTAATTTTAACACTTGCACGGGAGAGTGCGGCAAATTCATCTGCGCGCTTTAAAACCTCAAATATTGATACACCTAATTCCCCTGCAATTTCTGCAGCGTGATTTACGGTTGTATCCCCTATTGAGCGCTTTGGTTCGTTGATAATTCTGCGAAGACGGATATCGTCCTTTGTATTATTTATCAAATGCAAATAGGCTAAAACATCCTTAATTTCCTTGCGGTCATAAAAGCGTGTGCCACCGATGATTTTATAAGCAATACCGCTTCTTACAAATACATTTTCAAGCGAGTTTGACTGCGCGTTCATTCTATAAAGAACCGCATTATCCGAAAATTTACCGCCTTTTTTTACACAGTCAAGTATTTGGTCTGCAACAAAGCGTGCCTCTTCACGCTCATCATAAGCGGTATGTACCGTGATTTTTTCACCGTCACCGTTATCGGTCCAAAGGGTTTTACCCTTTCTTCCCATATTATTTGAAATAACCTTATTTGCAGCGTTCAATATATTTGAAGTTGAACGGTAATTTTGCTCAAGGCGAATAACCTTTGCGCCTTTATACTCATCCTCAAAATTCAAAATATTCTCAATTGTAGCACCACGGAATCGGTAGATACTTTGGTCATCATCACCTACAACACAAATATTGTTCTTGCCGCCCGCCAAAAGACTTACCAATACATACTGCGCATAGTTGGTATCCTGATACACGTCAACACAAACATAGCGGAATTTATTTTGATAATAATCCAAAACATCACCGTTTTCTTCAAGCAAACGGACGGTATAGTTAATCATATCGTCAAAGTCCATAGCATCTGCATTTTTAAGGCGTGACTGATACAATTTATAAAGCTCGGCAACAGTTTTTTTGCGGTAATCTATACCCGCTGCCGCCAGATACTCTTCGGGTGTTATAAGTTTATCCTTTAAAGAAGAAATTTCTGATAAAACATATTTATGAGGTACAAACTTTTCATCAATATTATGTGATTTCATAATTTCTTTCATTAAACGGCGTTGGTCATCTGTATCATAAATAGTAAAATGTGAGCTAAAACCTAACAATTCTGCATTTCTTCTTAATATTTTACCGCAAATTGAGTGAAAAGTGCCTGCCCAAATATCATTAGCATCGTCACCCAATTTATCAGCAATACGCTCTTTCAATTCACCTGCCGCTTTATTTGTAAAGGTTATAGCCAAAATATTCCAAGGTTTTACTTCACTCACACCGAAAATTCCGTTTGGTACAAAATCAGTTTTGCCCTCTAAAAAATCAAGACCTGACTGTATTTCATCCTCTGTTACATTCGGCACAAAAGTAGCATTATACCCGTTGCCGAATTTAACAAGATTTAATATACGGTTTACAAGAACGGTAGTCTTACCGCTACCCGCCCCCGCAAGCACCAAAACAGGACCGTCAACGGTGGTTACAGCCTCAAACTGACGGTCATTCATTCTTCCAAAATATTTTTTTATAACCTGTTTTCTTAAACTTAAAAAATCCATTTCAAAAACTCCTAATATACTAATAAATATAATACTATCTTAAATAATAAAAGTCAAACCAAAGTTATACTTGATTTTCTTTTTTCTTTGTGTTAGTATTTAGTTACCGAATTTTAAAACAGAGGAATTTAAAAATGACAGTTGGATTTAGAAAAAGTCTTTTCGGCTTTAATCAGGATGATGTAATAAACTACATTCAAAAAACGCATAAATCCTTTTCAAAACAAACAGAGCTTTTAAACGAAAAAGCTGATTCACTTGCAAAAGAGCTTAAATTATCTAAAGAAGATTATGATAAGCTAATGCAGGAAAAAGCTGTTGTTGACCAAAAGCTTAATGAATTTAACGAAAAATATGAAGAAATTGAACGCCTTTCGGAAAACATTGGCAAACTATACTTGGTAGCTCAGGCTAATGCACAGGCTATTATGGCAAATTCAAAAGAAAATGCCGAATTATCCGTGGCGGAGGTTGAAAAAAACCTTTCTTCTATTGACGAAGCTCATGAGTCGTTAAACGCTCTTCGTGAGAGTATTGTAAAAACATCGGACGATTTTGTTAACGAGGTTAACACCCTTTTACAATCTTTAGACGAAACCCGTCAAAAAATTACTGAAAATACTCAAAATAGCGAAAACGCAAAAGAACAGTTTGATAAGGTTTACGAGCAAATAGTAAAATAAAAAAACAACCGCTTAATTGCGGTTGTTTTTTCATATATACTTTTCCGGTTTTTTATTAACCCCTATTATACCACCTATTATGCTTGATAGCATAATAATTATGAGTCTGAAAAGAGTGTTTACACCTATTGCCGAACTATTTACTAAAAGCGCAACTAAGGTAAGTATTAAAAATGTCACGCCGCCTACTGCAGTACCTATTAAAAAGCCCTTCTTCCCTATTTTTCGCGCTAATGTCAATGAAGCAACCAAGCAACCCATAGCTACAGAAATCGTTGCGAAAAGCGGTGAATATTCATACCCGCCTTCTAAAAAGTACATAGCAGTTGCAAAAACCAATATACCAATAAAGCTTACCGCAATTATAATTATTGCGGTTTTTATTATTTTAAAATAATCTATATTCTTTTCAGTTTGCATAAAAAAATCCCTTTCGAATAACTTTAGTAAAGTATATTCAAAAGGGACAAAACATATAACTATTATTTACTGGGAGCGTCATCGTGAACGGTGAGATTAGACTGCATAGCCCAACGAGCAATAGTAATTTTACTATGGTCACTGATTGATTCGATTACCATAGTATCTTCTTTCAAAGAAATTACTCTGCCGTAAATACCGCCGATTGTAACGATTTCATCGCCAACCTGTAAATTTTCACGCATTTGCTTTTCTTCTTTTTGTTTTTTGCGTTGCGGACGGATTAAGAGAAACCACATTGCACCGAAGATTACCACTAAATATATAATCATTCCGATTGCACCCATACCGCCTGCTTGAGTTTGTTTTGCTGCAAGAGTGAGCATACTTAAATTCATTTACTTTTCCTCCAAAAATTTATCTTAGAACATTATACATTAAAAGAATACAAAAAGCAAGCATCATATTCTTTTAGAGTAAATTTCTTCCTTTTCGCGTTTAAACTCGGCAAAATTTCCGTTATCAAGAGCGTTTCTGATATCTTCCATAAGGTGATTATAAAACCACAAATTATGCATAACCAAAAGTCTTTGTGATAGCATTTCCTGACTTTTAAGAAGATGCCTTATATAAGCTCTTGAATAGCGACTGCATACAGGACATCCACAATTTTCGTCAATTGGACGCATATCATATTTATACTTTTCGTTATTGATATTTATAATACCCTCACTAGTAAACAAATGACCGTGACGGGCATTACGGCTAGGCATTACACAGTCAAACAAGTCAACACCGCGTTCAACTGCATTCAAAATATTTACAGGGGTTCCTACACCCATTAAATAACGGATTTTATCTTTAGGTATATGTGGTGTTACGGTTTCAATTATATCGTACATAACCTCACTCGGCTCACCCACAGCCAAACCACCGATTGCATATCCATCTAAATCAAGTTCGGCTATTTGCTTCATATGATTTACGCGTAAATCCTTATAGGTGCAACCTTGGTTGATACCAAAAAGCATCTGTTCGCGGTTGATTGTGCTTTCAAGCGAATTTAACTCATCCATTTTCACCTTGCAACGCTTAAGCCAACGGGTTGTCCTCTCACAAGAGGCTTTAGAATAACCGTATTCTGCGGGATTTTCAACACATTCATCAAACGCCATTGCAATAGTAGAGCCTAAATTCGATTGAATTTGCATACTCTCTTCGGGTCCCATAAATATTCTCTTGCCGTCAATATGCGAGGCAAAGGTTACGCCCTCTTCCTCGATTTTGCGAAGTGAAGAAAGCGAAAAGACCTGAAATCCGCCGCTATCTGTTAAAATAGGTCCGTTCCAAGTAGAAAACTTATGAAGACCGCCACATTCTTTTACAACCTCGTCACCGGGACGAATATGTAAATGATATGTGTTAGAAAGCATTACCTGACAACCAAGTGTTTTGAGGTCCTCTGCCGAAACTGCGCCTTTAATTGCGCCGCAGGTTGCCACATTCATAAAAGCAGGGGTTTGAACCGTTCCCCTATTTGTTACAAATTCACCCCTACGGGCATCATTTTCCTGTTTTAATAATTTATACATCTTTACTCCTAAATAATTATCATAGCGTCGCCGAAGCTAAAGAAACGATATTTTTCTTTAACCGCTACATTGTACGCGTTCATAGTATTTTCATACCCCGCAAAAGCAGATACTAACATTATTAGTGTACTTTCGGGTAAATGGAAATTGGTAATAAGACCGTCCATACACTTAAATTCATATCCGGGATAGATAAAAATCGAAGTGTCATCACAACATTCCTTAATTTCACCAAATTTTTGCATTGCGCTTTCAACTGTTCTGCAACTTGTAGTTCCAACACAGATTACCCTGCCGCCGTTTTGCTTGGTGGCATTTATAATATCGGCATTTTCTTTAGTAATATAATAGTGCTCGGTGTGCATCTTATGATTTGTTACATCTTCAACCTTTACAGGACGGAATGTACCCAAACCAACATGTAAAGTAACATAAGCAATTTTAACGCCTTTATTTTTTAAACTTTCAAGCATTTCTTTAGTAAAATGAAGTCCCGCAGTTGGCGCCGCAGCAGAGCCTAAATCACGCGAATATACAGTTTGATAACGCTCTTTATCCTCTAACTTTGCTTTTATATAAGGCGGAAGCGGCATTTGACCTACTTCATCCAAAACAGCAAAAAATTCACCGTCAGGTAAAAATTCAACTATTCGGTTACCGTCTTCCAACACTTCTATTACCTCGGCGGTAAGTTTATTTGAAAACTTAAATTTATGCCCTACCTTTGCCTTTTTACCGGGACCTGCCAAACATTCCCAAACGTTTTGGCGTTTTTGCTTTAATAAAACAAATTCAACTATACTTCCTGTATCAAGTCTGGTGCCGAAAATTCTTGCCGGCAAAACTCTTGTATCATTTAAAACAAGGCAGTCACCCTCATTTAAATAATCGGCTATGTCATAAAAATATTTGTGCTCGAGTTGTCCGTTTTCTTTTCCAAAAACCAACAGTCTTGAATTGTCTCGCGGTTCAATTGGGGTTTGTGCGATTAGGTCTTCGGGTAAATTGTAAAAAAAATCACTTGTTTTCATTATTTATAAATCATCCTAATTGACAAAATAAATCTAAAATGGTATTATTGTTTAGATATAATTATATATTATAGTAAATTTGAGAAATATATCAAGTATAATTTTCAAATCGCGAAAGGAATGTTTCTAAATGAAAAAGTACAATGTAGGTATTGTTGGTGCTACCGGTATGGTAGGTCAACGATTTGCGACCCTTTTATCAGGTCATCCTTGGTTTAATGTTACCGCATTAGCCGCCAGCTCTCGCTCAGCAGGTAAAAGTTACGAGGATGCAGTGGGAAACCGTTGGGCTATGACTACTGCTATGCCTGAAGAATTTAAAAAGATGACTGTTTTAGATGCTCAAAACGATATTGATGAAATTACATCAAAGGTTGACTTTGTATTCTGCGCGGTTGATATGAAAAAAGACGAAATCAAAGCATTAGAGGAGGAATATGCAAAACGCGAGTGTCCTGTTGTTTCTAACAACTCTGCTCACCGATTCACCCCCGATGTTCCTATGATTATTCCTGAAATCAACGCAGACCACACCGAGATTATTCACGCCCAAAGAAAGCGCTTAGGCACCAAAAAAGGCTTTGTTGCAGTTAAATCAAACTGTTCTTTACAGTCTTATGTTCCTGCCCTGTATCCGCTAGATAAATTCGGTATTGATAAAGTATTAGTATGTACTTATCAGGCAATTTCGGGCGCAGGTAAAACATTTGAGCGTTGGCCCGAAATGATTGACAACGTAATCCCCTACATCGGCGGAGAAGAAGAAAAAAGCGAAAAAGAACCTCTTAAAATTTGGGGTGAAATTAAGGACGGCGAAATTGTTCCTGCCGATTCACCGAAATTTACTGCGCAATGCTTACGCGTGCCTGTATCTGACGGTCATATGGCTGCAGTTTTCGTAACCTTTAAAAACAAGCCTTCTAAAGAGGAAATTTTAGATGTTTGGGCTAATTTCAAGGGTGAACCTCAAGATTTAGAATTGCCTCACGCACCTAAAAAATTCCTTAACTATTATGAAGAAGACAATATGCCTCAAACCAAACTATGCCGTGATTTAGAAGGCGGTATGGCAGTATCGGTTGGTCGTCTTCGTGAGGACAGTCAATACGATTACAAATTCGTATGTCTTTCTCACAACACTTTAAGAGGCGCTGCAGGAGGTGCTGTATTACTCGCTGAATTACTTTGTGCTAAAGGTTATATGGACTAATTATTTTTAGGAGTGGTTTTGTGAAAACGACAGTTTTCAAAGGAGCCGCAACTGCGCTTGTAACCCCATTTAATCCCGATAGCAGCGTTAATTTTGAATGTTTGGAAAAACTTGTAAAATCCCAAATTGAAAACAAAATAGATGCACTTGTTATTTGCGGAACTACGGGCGAAAAGTCTACCTTGCGGTATCAGGAACACTTAAAAGTAATAGAAGTTGCAACAAAAACCGCTAATAAAAAAGTACCTGTAATTGCGGGTACGGGAAGTAATGATACAGTCTATTCGGTAGAGTTGTGTAACGATGCCGAAAAATTAGGGGCAGACGCCTTTTTAATGGTTACCCCCTACTATAATAAAACCTCACAAGCGGGTCTTATAGCTCATTATAACTATATTGCAGACCGTGTGAACAAACCCATAATTCTTTATAATGTGCCATCAAGAACAGGGGTAGACATTTCCCCTAAAACATACAAAGAATTATCACGTCACCCAAATATTGTTGCCACAAAAGAAGCCTCCGGCAATATTTCAAAAATTGCCGAGATTAAATACCTTTGCGGTGACGATTTAGATGTTTATTCAGGCAATGATGACCAAATAGTACCGATTATGTCTTTAGGCGGAATTGGTGTTATTTCAGTCTTATCTAATTTAATGCCTAAAGAAACTCATGAAATTTGTTCGCACTATCTTTCGGGCGACACTAAAAAAGCCACCGATTTACAGGTGAAATATACGGGACTTATTAACGCTTTATTTAGCGATGTCAACCCTGTACCTGTTAAACAGGCTATGAATTTAATGGGACTTAATGTCGGTCCTTGCAGACTCCCATTGTACCCAATGGAAAATTCTAAATTTGATTATTTAAAGCAAAAACTTAAAGAGTGTAATTTAATTTAACGGATGTGAAATAATGATAAAAGCTTTACTTGTTGGTGCCTGCGGAAAAATGGGCAATAATATTTGCGAATGTGCTAAGAATGACAGTGAAATCAAAATTGTAGCGGGTATTGATAAAATAAATACCGGTAAAGATTTCCCAATTTTTTCTGATTTTAGCGAAATAAATGTAAAAATCGATGTTATTATTGATTTTTCAAATGTAGCCTTGCTGGACGGTATTTTAGAATATGCGAAGAATAACAACACTCCTGTTGTTATTGCAACTACAGGCTATTCTGATACGCAAATTGAAAAAATAAAAGAATATTCGAAAATTATTCCTATATTCTTTACCTTTAATATGTCAATCGGTGTTAATTTGCTTTGCTCACTGGCAAAAAAAGCCGCAAATATTTTAGGCAGTGATTTTGATATTGAAATTATCGAAAAACATCACAACCAAAAGATTGACGCACCATCAGGTACCGCAATTATGCTTGCAAACGCCATCAACACAGAGTTTGGCGATAACCTTAATTACGAGTATGACCGTCATTCAAAACGCAATAAACGCCCCAAAAACGAAATTGGTATTCACTCTGTAAGAGGCGGAACAATTGTTGGCGAACATGATGTGGTTTTTGCCGGTCGTGATGAAGTTATTACCCTTTCTCACCAAGCATTATCAAAAGAAGTTTTTGCTGTCGGTGCAATTAGGGCTGCAAAATTCATATCAAATAAAACTGCCGGATTATATGATATGAACTCAATTTTAAATTTTAATTAAATTTTTGAATATTTTTTCAATTCGGGTTAATGCTATTATTACCTAAAGGAGTTGAAAAAATGTTTGATAAAATTTGCTTAATACTAGTAATCATTGGTGCACTCAACTGGGGACTTGTAGGACTTTTCAGCTTTGACCTTGTTGCTTGGGCATTTGGCGGTAGCACTGCTATTATCAGCAGAATTATCTATACCGTAATTGCTCTTGCCGGTGTTTGGTGTATTTCCCTACTCTTCAGAAGAGATTCTGTTAACCACGATTAAAAAACACATTTTACCTATATACCCTAAAGTTAACTTTAGGGTATATTTTTTTATAAAAAAACAACACAGCCCTTGGGGTTGTGTTGTTTTATAAGTTCTAAAATATTATCATCTTTGAACTCTGCCGCTGCCATCTCCACCTGCAAGTTTTTCAACTTCAGCAACAGAAACACGGTTATAGTCGCCTTCAACAGAATGCTTTAAGGCTGAGGCAGCAACTGCAAACTCAATAGCTTCTTTCGAATTTTTACCACTAAGCAATGAATAAATTAGTCCACCGCCAAAGCTATCTCCGCCGCCTACACGGTCTACAATATGTAAATGATAAGACTTTGAAAAATAATAATCCTCACCATCATAGAGCATACCTGCCCAATCGTTATCGTTTGCAGATATTGATGTTCTCAAAGTTATTGCTACCTTTTCAAATCCAAATTTATCTGCTAACTGTTTTGCAACACTCTTATATCCTTCGTGATTTAATTTTCCGCCATAGATATCTGTACCCTCAGCCTCAATGCCGAACACATCCTTTGCATCTTCTTCGTTAGATATACAAACATCAACATATTTACAAAGTTCGGTCATTGCTTTATTTGCTTCATCTCTCGTCCAAAGTTTACCTCTATAGTTAAGGTCGCAAGAAATTTTAATCCCGCGTTTTTTAGCCGCAATACAAGCCTCTTTACAAATTTCAACAAGATTTTGGCCTAATGCAGGGGTAATGCCTGTAAAATGAAACCAATCAACACCATCGAAAATACTATCCCAATCAAAATCAGCGATTGTTGCTTGCTGAATTGCTGAATATTTACGGTCATAAATACAAACAGAGCCTCTTTGTGAAGCGCCTTTTTCAAGGAAGTAAATTCCTACTCTTTCTCCGCCGCGAACGATTTTAGAAGTATCTACACCGAAATAACGAAGACTGTCTATTGCAGCTTGACCGATAGCGTGCTTAGGTAACTTTGTTACATAAAC
>JAZRAQ010000020.1:0-14373 GCA_045634645.1 Acutalibacteraceae bacterium | reverse complement strand
CTGCAATAAAGAAATTGCTTTCGGTATTAAGGTTTCTCACTCACACAGACGTTCAAACAGAACTTGGAAGCCCAACGTTAAGAAGGTAAAGGCAATCGTTAACGGTTCTCCCCGTCGTATCAATGTTTGCACCCGTTGCTTGCGTTCAGGCAAAGTTACCAGAGCAATCTAATTTAATCTTTAACAAATAAGGGGCTGTCATACGGTGACAGCCTTCTTTTTTATTTGGAGTTTTTTATTTATGATAAAAGCAGTTTTATTTGATTTGGACGGAACACTTGTAAATTCGCTTAAGGATTTGGCTGTAAGTACGAATTTTGCATTAAAGAAGTTTGGTTTTCCCGTTCACGAAACAGAAAAATATAAGTATTTCGTGGGAGACGGAATGTTAAAACTGATAGAGCGTGTTCTGCCCGAAAACAACCGTGAAGAAGATACAGTAAAAAAGGTGTTTGAGGTTTTTTGGAATCACTATGCCGAGCATTATCTTGATAATACACTCGCTTACGACGGAATACATAATTTGATTGATGATTTTAAAAATAAGGGTTTAAAGGTTGCTGTAATTTCCAATAAGGCAGACCAAATGGCAAAAATAGTGACCGATAAAATTTTCGGTGATATTTTTGATTTTGTTACAGGCAAGCGTGAAGGTTATCCCACAAAACCTGACCCTACATTAACTTTAGAGGTTATCAAAGAATTAGGTGTCGAGCCTAATGAATGTGTTTTCGTTGGTGATTCGGGAATGGATATGGCCACTGCAAAAAATAGCGGTTGTGTAGCCTTTGGCGTCCTTTGGGGATTCAGAACAGCTGATGAATTACTTAAAAACGGCGCTGATTATTTGTTGCAAAGTCCAAACGAAATTTTAAAAACAGTTGAGGAAATCAAAAATGGATGCTCTTGCTAAAAAGTACTTGCCGACTAAATTAGCCGGTTATGTTGGCTTTGTGGTGCAGGCGATAGTTAATAATTTCCTGCCGATACTTTTTATAATTTTTCAGAATGTTTATAAAATCGGCTATGAAAAATTAGGCAGACTTATTGTTTTTAACTTTGTAACACAGATGGTAGTTGATTTGCTAACGCCCAAAATTGTGTCAAAAATCGGTTATAGAAAAGCGGCAATCCTATCGCAAGGTACAGCTGCAGTGGGATTGATTTTACTTTCGTTTTTGCCTAATATTATTGATTCTTATACCGGTATTATAATTTCTATTATTATTTATGCTACGGGTAGCGGACTGATGGAGGTTATTTTAAGCCCCATGATTGATATGCTTCCTACCGGCAGTAAGTCGGGTAATATGGCGGTGTTACATTCTTTCTACTGTTGGGGACAAGCCTTTACAGTTTTGGGCACAACGGCGCTTGTTTATATTTTCGGCTTTAATAATTGGTCGTTTATACCGCTTGTTTGGGCGGTAATTCCGTTTTTTAATATGTTCAGTTTCTTTAAGGTGCCGATTGTAGAGCCTGACCCCGAACAAAAGCAGTCGACTTTAATTGAACTTTTAAAATCAAAACGCTTTGTGATATATATGGTAATGATGCTTTGCGCGGGAGCTAGTGAAATTGCAATGGCACAGTGGGCATCACTTTTTGCCCAAAACGCTTTGGGTGTTACAAAGGCTGTGGGGGATATTGCAGGTCCTTGCGCGTTTGCTTTGTTTATGGGTTTAGGCAGAGTTCTATATGCAAAATTTTCAAAAAAGATTTCTTTTACAAAATTATTGTTGATTTTAAATATTTTCGGCTTTGTTTGTTATGCCGTGGTGGCGGTTTGCAAAGTTCCGATAGTAGCGCTTATATTTTGCGCGGTTTGCGGTGTAACAGTTAGTATTTCGTGGCCCGGACTTTATTCTGCAGGAGCTAGAACCTTTACAAGAGGCGGTGCTTTAATGTTCAGCGTATTTGCTATGTGCGGTGATACGGGATGCGCTTTGGGACCTTGGCTTATAGGCGCTGTTGCGGATAGATATTCACTTCATTTAGGTTTTGCGGTAGCATCAATTTTTCCGCTTATAATGGTTATATGTGCGGCTTATATTTTAAAAACAAGGGTTGCAAATGCTAAAAAATAATGGTAGTATATAAAACAAGAGGTGACGGTATGAAAAGAGAAGATTATTTAAGCTGGGACGAATATTTTATGGGTATTGCTTTGCTTTCTTCAATGAGAAGTAAGGACCCTTCAACACAGGTCGGCGCTTGTATTGTTAATGAGGACAAGCGAATTTTATCTATGGGATATAACGGAATGCCACGCTGTTGCAGTGATGATGAATACCCGTGGGACCGTGACAGTGACCCCTTAAATTCAAAATATCTTTACGTATGCCATGCAGAGTTTAATGCGATTTTGAATTGCGAACGCGGAAATGTAAGAGGTTGTACAGTTTATACAACCCTTTTCCCTTGTAATGAATGTGCAAAAGCAATTATACAGTCGGGAATAAAAGAGGTTGTCTATATGGCGGATAAGTACGCCGATTCTGACAGTGTTATCGCCGCAAAGCGCATGTTTGATACTGCGGGTGTTAAATACCGCGAATATGAGTTTACAAACAAAACAATTACAATAAATTTTTAAATAAAAAAAAAGGGGATTTTTTAAATCCCCTTTAAAAATTCCAATATATCTGCGAACATTTCGTCCTTACAGGTATCGTTATGTATTTCGTGTCGGCAATCGGGATATAGTTTTAATTTTAAATTAGCGCCCGTTTGCTTTAAATTTTTAAACACGTTTTCAACACCTTTGCCGTAATTTCCAACAGGGTCGTCCTGACCCGAAATTAAAAGTATCGGTGTGGTTTTATTTATATTTTGAAACCATAATTTACGGTTAGAAAGTGATAAAAGCGTCATTAAATCTATCATAGCCGAAAGGGTAAATTTGAAGGTACAAAATTTATCTTTTCGGTATTTTTCTATAATTTCGCGGTTTTTCGTGAGCCATTCATAATCGGTTTCACCCTCAAATTTTTTGTTGTAGCTACCGAAGGCCAGATTGTAGATAGTTTTTGAAATATATTTTTCACCGTTTATTAGTCTTTTAAATTTTGCAAATGCCAAACCTAATTTTGCCAGAGGGTTCGGGCCTGAGGTGCCGCAAAAAATTACTTTTTTATATTTTTCGGGATAATGTTCAAACACAAGACGCGCTATAAACGAACCCATTGAATGACCCATTAAGATAAATGGCAAATCAGGATATATTCGCTTTACGCCATCACTAAAAGCAATAACATCATTCACAAGATACCGCCAACCGTTATTATGGGCGATAAAACCTAATTCATCATCACTTTTTGCAGTATTACCGTGACCTAAATTATCAAATCCAAAGCAGGCATATCCGTTTTCGGCTAAGAATGAAAACAAATGGTCATATCGGTCAATATATTCTGTCATACCGTGAACTAAATGAAAAACTCCGTTAACAGTACCATCCGGTATATAAATTTTACCCTTTAGAGTGTGTATGTTATCGGTACTCGCTACCGAAAGTTCGCGAATTTCGTAAGACATAAATTACTCCTTTAGCCTTGCTTGGTTTATTGCTTTTTTCCAACCGTTTAAGAGTTGTTGCCTTTGTGTATCGTCTATTTTAGAATTAAAGGTGTTATGCTTTATTTTAATTTCAGAGATTTCTTCTTCATTCTTCCAAAAGCCGACCGAAAGACCTGCTAAAAAAGCAGCACCCAACGCGGTTGCTTCGGCAGATTCGGGACAAATAACACAAGTGTTTGAAATATCAGATTGAAATTGCATTAAAAATTTATTGTTTGCCGCACCGCCATCTGCTAAAATTGAGGAGATTTTTATTTGGGTATCATTCTTTATTGCTAACAGAAGGTCGTTGGTTTGGTATGCAATGGACTCAAGGGCTGCGCGAACAATATGATTTTTATTACTTCCTCTTGTTAATCCGCAAATAGTACCTTTTGCATACATATCCCAATAGGGCGCGCCTAAACCTGTAAAGGCAGGCACAATGTAAACTCCGCCGTTATCATTTACCTTTAAAGCGCAATCTTCACTTTCGGCGGATTTTGTTATCAATTCCAACTCATCTCTTAACCATTGTATAACCGCACCGCCTACAAAAACACTGCCTTCAAGGGCGTAGTTTATTTTTCCGCCGTAGGAAGCCGCAATTGTGGTTAAAAGACCGTTATTACTTTTGTATGCAGTATTACCTGTGTTCATTAACATAAAGCAACCGGTTCCGTAAGTGTTCTTAATGTCACCGCTTTTAAAACAGCGCTGACCGTATAATGCTGCCTGTTGGTCACCCGCAATGCCTGAAACCGGAACTTCAGTTCCTAAAATATTCACATTGCCATAAATTTCACTGCTCGACTTAACGGTTGGCAGCATATTTTCAGGTATCTCTAAAATTTCAAGCAACTTTTTATCCCAACAAAGTTTATGTATATTAAATAGCATTGTGCGAGATGCGTTGGTATAATCTGTAATATGAATTTTACCGCCGGAAAGTTTCCAAATAAGCCAAGTGTCAACAGTGCCGAAAAGCAGTCTGCCATCATTCGCTTTTTGTCTTGCGCCCTCCACATTATCTAAAATCCATTTGATTTTTGTAGCACTGAAATATGCGTCAATTTTTAAGCCCGTTGTTTCGGCAATATAATCTTCGTACCCGTCATTTTTTAGTTGTTCGCATATATTGGCGGTGCGTCTGCATTGCCAAACGATTGCGTTGTAAATAGGTTCACCCGTGATTTTGTCCCAAACAATAGTGGTTTCTCGTTGGTTGGTAATACCTACTGCCGCAATTTCATTGGGGTCTATACCTTTTTTTGTTATACATTCACTCAACGCACAAATCTGAGCGGAATAAATTTCCATAGGGTCGTGTTCGACAAAGCTTGGATTGGGGTAAATTTGTGAAAATTCGTGTTGAGCGACCGAAACTATATTTGAACTTTTTTCAAATAAAATCGCTCTAGCACTTGTAGTGCCTTCATCAAGACTTAATATGTACTTTTTCATTTTACAATCCTCGGCACTCTGGGGGAAATACCGCAGACAATTTCATAATTAATCGTTTCGCACATTTTGGCTAAAATATCAACCGATAAATCTTTGCCGAAAAGTATAACTTCATCGCCTATTTTAACATTTTTGATGTTTGTTACGTCAACACACATCTGGTCCATACAAACTCTGCCGATAAGGTTGGCTTTTTGCCCGCCGATTAAAACATATCCCTTTGAGGATAATTTTCTCGGATATCCGTCAGCATAGCCGGCGGTAACGGTTGCTATTTTCATTTTTTTATCGGCCTTAAAGGTTCTGCCATAGCTTACGGTATCGCCTTGGTTTATTTCTTTAACCATAGATACAACTGATTTCACAGTCATAACAGGTGTCAGGTCGGTTTTAAGGGTCATTTCGGTTGAGGGGGTAAGCCCGTAAAGTGAAATACCAACACGGCATAAGTCAGAGTGCTTATCGTCATCAAGTAAAAAGCCTGCTGAATTGCAACAATGAACCAAATTTGGTATAATGCCGTTTTCTTTGAAAACCTGCACTGCATTTTGGAATCTCGAATATTGTTGCTCCGTAAAACCGTCACGGGCGATTTTATCGGTATCGGCATTTGCAAAGTGGGTGAAAATACCGTCGAATTTAAGTCCTTTAAGCTTTGCTGAGTAGATAGCGTCTTCAATTTCCAAGAGCTCTTCACTTCTGCAGTTGAAACCTAAACGGCTCATACCGGTATCGAGTTTTATATGTATTTTAATTTCTATGCCGTTTTTAACACATTCCTGCGATAAAAGCGTAGCGTATTCTTTAGAGTAAACACACTGCAAAATATCGTTATCATAAAGGGTTTTAACACTGTCAACAGGGGTGTATCCTAAAATTAAAATGGGCTTAGTAATTTTTAAAGCACGAAGAGTAACTGCCTCATCTATATTAGAAACGGCAAAATAATCTGCCCCATTTTGTTCTAAAACAGGGGTGATAGCCGAAACCGAATGACCGTAAGCATCTGCTTTTACAACCGCCATAATCTTACTGCCGTTTGCTTTTCCTTTAATTATTTTGAAATTATGTATAAGGGCATCTATATCAATTTCTGCCCAAGTTCTGTGTAGAAAACCCATAAAATCACCTCATAATAAATAATTATATCATTTTATTTACCGTTTTGCAATCGCTTATTAACTTTAGTTGCAAAGGGGATGAAAAAAAGACTTAAAATTCCCCAAAAAAACGAATACAAAAGGCAGATTTGTCCCTTGAAATTAAATGGCATATTACTGTAATCCCATACATTTTTATGCAGAAAAATATTAAATATCAATCCAAAAATAAATTCTATTACAGTGACTATTATACTGCCGGTTATGGCCTTTATAATCAAATTTGCTTTTTTCATTTTTTCACCGATTTTAGCAAAAAAAACAAAGCAAATTCCGCCTGCCGTAAGCATTGAAGGATGTGTAAAACCTCGCCAAAGTATTTCTATCAGTCCGTAGCCTAAGGCACCGAAGCCAAACATTAAAAAATTATTCTTTTTCAAAAAAATCACCAAACTTATTATTTGATGAAAACTTTGTTATATACAAAAAGAAGACGCTTTAGCGTCTTCTTCTGTTTGCAATCAATAAAAATCTTAAAAGTTGTGTTAAGGACACCAAAAATGCCGTAATATATGTCATAGCGGCGGCGGTTAATACTTTTCTGGCACCTTTAATTTGTTGTTCGTCATAAAGAATATTATAATCTCTGATAGCGCTTAATGCTTGGGATGAGGCATTAAATTCAACAGGTAAGGTAATAAGTTGAAAAGTTAGCGCTACGGCAAAAAATATAATACCTAAATCAATTAAAAAATAAAAATTAAATAATAGTCCGATTAAAAGCAAGGGAAAAGAAAGTCGCGAGCCTAAATTGCAAACGGGGTATATTGTGTTTCGGATTTTTATAGGTGTATATCCCTTTGAGTGCTGAACGGCGTGCCCTGCTTCGTGAGCGGCAACACCGATTGCCGCAATACTGTAACTGTCGTAAACAGAATCGGAAAGTCTGATTACATTTGTCTTTGGGTCGAAATGGTCGGTCAAGTGACCGCTTACACGCTCAACGGTAACATTTGAAATTCCGTTTGCTTCGAGTACTTTTCGTGCTGCATCGGCACCGCTGTAATTAGCAAAAGCCTTTGAATATTTTGAGAAGGTGCTTTTAACCGCAGCGCTTGCGATAAGGGATAAAATAATTGCAGGAAAGACTAAATATAAGTAAAGTGGGTCAATTCCGTAATAAAAAGGCAATAAAAACAACTCCTAAACGTTAAATCTAAAGAGGACGATGTCACCGTCCTTCATAACATATTCCTTACCTTCGCTTCTTACAAGGCCTTTTTCTTTAGCGGTAACCATATTAGAACCGCAAGCAATGAAATCGTTGAAATTGATAACTTCTGCGCGAATAAAACCACGCTCAAAATCGGTGTGGATTTTACCTGCCGCTTGAGGTGCTTTTGTCCCTTCGGTAATGGTCCATGCGCGAACTTCGGGCTTGCCGGCGGTAAGGTAGGAAATTAAACCTAAAAGGTGGTAGCATTTTTGAATCATTCTGTCAAGTCCTGAACGCTCAAGACCCAGTTCTTCTAAAAACATTTGCTTTTCATCCGGCTCAAGTCCTGAAATTTCTGCTTCAAGCGCTGCGCATATCGGCAAGATTTCCGCCTTTTCGGTTTCAGCTATAGTTTTAACAGTATTATAGTTTTTATTACCGTCAATTCCGTTTACAAAATCGTCTTCGCTCATATTGCAAGCGTAAATAACCGGTTTTGCCGAAAGAAGAGCAGTGGTGTTAATAATTTCCTGTTCGGTTTCGTCATTAATTTCAACACTACGGGCGGGCAAACCATTTTCCAAATGCGCTATAAGCCTCTTTAAAAAATCAACCTCTGTTTGCATTTTTTTATCGCCCTTTAGGGCCTTAGTAGCCTTATCTAAACGGCGTTGCACCATTTCAATATCCGAAAAAATTAATTCAAGATTTATGGTTTCAATATCTCTTTTAGGGTCAACCGAGCCTTCAACGTGGATAATATCGGTACTTTCAAAGCAACGGACAACATGCACAATTGCGTCAACCTCACGAATATTTGAAAGGAATTTATTTCCTAAACCTTCGCCTTTTGAAGCTCCCTTTACAAGGCCTGCAATATCAACAAATTCGATAACTGCGGGCGTGAATTTGTCGGGACTATAGATTTCGGCTAACTTTTCAAGACGCTCGTCAGGTACGCTTACCATTCCGATATTTGGTTCAATAGTGCAAAACGGATAGTTAGCCGACTGAGCCCCTGCGTTTGTTATTGCGTTAAAAAGTGTCGACTTGCCAACATTCGGCAAACCTACCATACCAAGTTTCATAGTGTGTATCTCCCTTTTAATAAAAAGTAAAACATTAACAATTTATTATAACATATATGGTATTTTTTCTCAAGGTGTTAAATTTTGTTTTTTAAAATTTATAAACTGTTTTTGCCTCTTTTGGCTTGACAATTATATTTAAAAATCGTATTATAACGGTTAGGGAATGCAACTGCATTTGTTTGTGTGTCAATAAGTTTTGATGCATCGACAAGTGCTTTTTTCTTGGAGGATATATGAAAAAAATTTTAAATTATTTCACAAAATTCGAGATTACTCTTTGGAGTTGCTCGGTTGTGTTTATAACTGTTTCTTTTCTATTGTTTCAAAGCTCAAATTATTTATCGCTGGCAGCTTCGCTTATAGGAGCTACTTCACTTATTTTTATAGCAAAAGGTAATCCGATAGGTCAGGCGTTAATGGTTGTTTTTGGAGCAATGTACGGCTACATATCTTATAGTTTTCACTATTATGGCGAAATGATAACTTATATGGGTATGACTGTACCAATGGCTACCATAGCTTTTTTATCGTGGCTTAAAAATCCTTATAAAAACAGAAAAAGTGAGGTTAAGGTCAGCGGTGTTACTAAAAAAGAAATTGGTTTTATACTGCTTTGCGCTGGAGTGGTAACAGTTGTTTTTTATTTTATATTAAAAACTTTTGGTACTGCTAATTTACTTCCCAGTACGTTTTCTGTTACAACAAGTTTTATAGCGGTTTATCTAACCTTTAGAAGAAGTCCGTATTTTGCTTTGGTATATGCTTTAAATGATATTGTTTTAATAGTTTTATGGGTTTTGGCAACTTCTAAAGATATTTCTTATCTTTCGGTTATAGTTTGTTTTGTTATGTTTTTATTTAATGATTTATACAGTTTTACAAATTGGAAGAGAATGAAGAAAAGACAGGCGCGCGGCGAATGAATTTTCCATTTAGATTTTATTTGATAATAAAGAAAGCCTAAAAAATGCTATCCTTTGGATAGCATTTTTTAAATATGAATTATTAAAAATCAACTTCGGTGTCGTAGTAACAGCATTTTAGAAGTTTTTCCATTTGCTCAGGGTTGATTGAGCGGGGGTTAGAACCTGTGCAAGCATCAGCAACGGCATTCTTTGCAATTTCGGGCAATCTTTCAAGGAATACTTTTTCAGGAACAAAGCCCTGTTCACAAGGATAACTGTCAGCGCCGTAGTTCTTAATACATTGCGGAATATTGAGTTTGTCGTTCATTTCTCTTAAGAATTTAATAAGTAGGTCAACCTTTTCAGCTACTGTATTGCCGCCAAGGTTTAATCTGTCTGCAATTTTAGCATAGCGTTTAGCTGCAGTTTCTTCTTTTGCATTGTAAGCAATAACTTTAGGTAGGTACATTGCATTAGCGGCACCGTGAATAATATGTGCGCCGTCGCCATAATCTGCAAAAATTGCGCCTGTTTTGTGAGCCATTGAGTGAACGATACCCAAAAGTGCGTTAGAGAAAGCCATACCTGCAAGACATTGTGCATTGTGCATTTTTTCACGAGCAGTTTCATCACCGTTATATGAATTAACAAGATTTTCCTCAATCATTTCGATTGCGTGAAGCGCCAACGGGTCGGTATAGTCACAGTTAGCGGTAGAAACGTAGGCTTCAACAGCGTGGGTCATAGCGTCCATACCTGTATGAGCAACTAACTTTTTGGGCATTGTTTCTGCAAGTGAAGAGTCAACAATAGCTATATCAGGGGTGATTTCAAAGTCAGCTAACGGATATTTAATACCCTTTTCATAATCGGTAATTACCGAGAAAGCGGTAACCTCTGTAGCGGTACCTGATGTTGAGGGGATAGCTACAAAGCGAGCTTTTTTACGAAGTTCGGGAATACCGAATACAACACACATTTCTTCGAATGTAATTTCGGGATATTCGTATTTAATCCACATAGCTTTAGCTGCGTCAATAGGTGAACCACCGCCTACTGCGATAATCCAGTCAGGTTCAAATTCGGCCATAACCTTCGCTCCGTTCATAACGGTTGTAACAGAGGGGTCCGGTTCGATGCCTTCAAATAATTTAACCTCCAAGCCTGCTTCTTGCAAATAAGATACAATCTTATCCAAGAAACCAAATTTTTTCATAGAGCCGCCGCCAACACATACGATTGCCTTTTTACCCTTTAAGGTCTTCAAAACTTCGAGTGAACCCTTGCCGTGGTAAAGGTCGCGGGGTAGAGTAAATCTTGCCATAATAAAGCCTCCAAAAATAAATATTTTTTTATGGAAATACCATAATTAAATTATATGTTAAAAAATTAACAATGTCAAGAGGCGTTAAGCATTTTTTTAAAATTATACTTTAAATTTTTATATATTTGTGGTAAAATAATAAAGTAAAAGGAAGTGTGAAAATGCAGATGGTATTATTAACGGCACTTGGTGTCGGCGGCGCTACGGTTATAGGCGCAGTAATCGGTTTTTTATTTAAAAATATTAGTCATAAATTCAGCGATATTATATTATCCTTTGCGGCGGGTGTTATGCTTGCGGCATCGGTTATAGGTCTTATTTTACCCTCACTTGAATATGGCGGAAAGTATTCTATTTTGGTAACAATTGCCGGTATATTTTGCGGCGCGGCTTGTGTTAATGTTATTGATAAGGTTGTACCTCATTTGCACAAATTGACAGGTGTTGATTATGAAAATCATCCCGAAAAACAGGCAGAACTTAATAAAGCGTTGCTTTTTGTAATTGCAATTGCCATTCATAATTTGCCGGAGGGTATAGCTGCCGGTGTCGGTTTTGGCAGTGAAAACATTTCTCAAGCCTTGACTGTGGCGATAGGTATTGCTTTGCAGAATATTCCTGAGGGTATGATTATTATTGCACCAATGGTTAGTCTTGGTATAAGCAGAAAGCGAACCTTTTTAATAGCGGTATTTACAGGTATTGTAGAAGTTTTGGGAACTTTGATAGGCTATTTTGCGGTAACTATTTCAACTGCAATATTACCTTTCGCGCTTGCTTTTGCGGGCGGCACAATGCTTTATGTAATAAGTGATGAAATGGTGATAGAAACCCACGCTCACGGTAGCGAAAGAGGCGCTACATATTCTTTAATAACCGGTTTTTGTCTGATGCTTGTATTTGATGTACTTTTAGGAGGTTGATTTTATGATTCATTATGTCGGTGTTAACGACCGTAAAATTGATTTATTTGAGGGTCAGTTCATAGTGCCTAACGGTATGGCTTATAATTCCTATTTAATAACTGATGAAAAAATTGCGATTTTTGATACGGTTGATGCAAAATTTACAGATGAGTGGTTGAAGAATATTAAGAATGTATTAGGTGAAAAAACACCTGATTATTTAATTATTCAACATATGGAACCTGACCATTCAGCTAATATTGATAAATTTGTTGATGTTTATCCAAATACAAAAATTGTTGCTACCAATAAAGCTTTTGTTATGATGAAAAAGTTTTTCGGCAAAGATTATGAGAACAAAATTGTTGTTAAAGAAGGGGATACCCTTGATTTAGGTAATCATAGCCTTGCGTTTTACACCGCGCCGATGGTACATTGGCCTGAGGTTATGATGAGTTATGATAAAACTGAAAAGGTGCTTTTCTCGGCGGATGCTTTTGGCAAATTCGGCGCACTTGATGCTGATGAAGATTGGGCATGTGAAGCCAGAAGATATTATTTCGGAATTGTAGGAAAGTACGGCGCTCAGGTTCAGGCAATTCTCAAAAAATTGGGAGGTTTAGAAATCAAGAGAATTTGCGCTTTGCACGGACCAGAATTAACTGAAAATTTAGGTTATTACCTCAATTTGTATGATATTTGGTCTTCTTACGGTGTTGAGAGTGAGGGTGTAGTTATAAATTACACTTCGGTTTACGGTCACACTAAAGAGGCGGTAGAATTATTAGCTAAAGAACTTGAAGATTTGGGTTGTAAAAAGGTTGCAGTTAATGACCTTGCGCGTTCTGATATGGCAGAATGTGTTGAAGATGCATTCCGCTACGGAAAAATGGTGCTCGCAACAACCACTTATAACGGTGAAATTTTCCCATTTATGCGTGAGTTTATTAATGAATTGACCGAGCGTGGTTTTAAAAACCGAAAAATCGGTATTATTGAAAACGGCAGTTGGGCACCTATGGCTGCAAAAACAATTAAGAAAATGTTTGAAAACAGCAAGGATATTACCTTTAGTGAAACTACCGTTACAATAAATTCCGCGCTTAATGAGGATAATAAAATTCAAATTTCCGCTTTGGCAAAAGAGATGGTTGAATAAATTTACCAATTTGGTTATAATAAAATAAAAACGAGTTTTTATTATGAAATATGTATGTCAAGTTTGTGGATATGTTTATGATGAGGAAGCTGAAGGCGTAAAGTTTGCAGATTTACCTGACGATTACGAATGTCCTTTGTGCTCAGTAGGTAAGGACCAATTTGCACCTGAAGAATAAAGAGGAAAGTTTAAAAATGTCTGCAATTACAGTTAATAAAGAAAATTTCGTTGACGAGGTTTTTAAAAGCGATAAAATCGTTTTGCTTGATTTTTGGGCAGCTTGGTGCGG
Organism: Acutalibacteraceae bacterium; assembly: GCA_045634645.1. Classification (GTDB taxonomy): domain Bacteria; phylum Bacillota; class Clostridia; order Oscillospirales; family Acutalibacteraceae; genus UBA737. The sequence goes on along the minus strand of JAZRAQ010000020.1, from coordinate 1,362 downwards.
TCCTTGCAAAATGCTGTCGCCCATTGTTGATGAAATTGCGCAAGAAAATCCTGATATAAAGGTATGCAAAGTAAATGTTGATGAACAACCTGAATTAGCCTCTACTTTTGAGGTTATGAGTATTCCTGCCCTTTTTGTTTTAAAGGACGGTAGTGTTATCAACAAAAGTGTTGGCGCTATGCCTAAAGCGAAGATATTGGATATGTTAAAATAATTTAAAACCGCAGTTATATACTGCGGTTTTAGTTTAGGTGATAATAATGGAAAAAATTTACGATGTTGCAATTTTGGGTGGAGGACCTGCAGGTTATACTGCGGCGCTTTATGCTACAAGGGCGGGGTTAGATACGATTGTTTTAGAAAAACTTTCTGCCGGTGGGCAAATGACTGAAACCTCACAAATTGATAATTATCCCGGTTTTTCTGATGGGGTCGACGGTTTCACTTTAGGATTTAATATGCAAAACGGTGCTGAGCGGTTTGGAGCAAAGACTTTAAATACAGAGATTTTGTCGGTTGATTTAAAATCTACACCAAAATTTATAAAAACCGATAGCGGAGAATATTTTGCTAAAGCCGTTATTATTGCAACAGGCGCTAAGCACAAGCATTTAGGAATTGAAAATGAGGAAAACTTGATAGGTAAGGGTGTAGGATATTGCGCTACTTGTGACGGTATGTTTTATAAGGATAAAACCGTTGCTGTGATAGGCGGAGGAAATTCTGCAGCGGCAGATGCACTTTATTTATCTAAAATATGTAAAAAAGTTTACCTTGTTCATAGGCGTGATACTCTAAGGGCAACTAAAATTTATAATGAGCCTTTATTTAAAACTGAAAATATAGAATTCAAATGGAACAGTACGGTAGAGGAATTTCTGTTTGAAAATAAAATTAACGGAATAATAATTAAAAATAAAATAACCGGAGAGAGTGAAAAACTGTCGTTAGACGGGGTGTTTATAAGCATTGGCAGACAGCCTGTTACTGAAATTTTTAAAGAGCAACTTGAAATTGATAAGTTTGGATATATTGTTGCCGATGAAACAACAAAAACAAATATCGAGGGTGTTTTTGCTGCCGGAGATGTTCGTACAAAGCCGCTAAGACAGATTGTAACCGCCGCGGCAGACGGCGCAGTTGCGGCGCATTTTGCAGAGGAATATATCAGCAGAACATAAGCTAAATAAAAAAGCCTTGTGGTTTTCCACAAGGCTTTAATTTTTGTATAACGAAAACCACACGCTAAGCGTGTGGTTCCAAAGAGGCTTTTGCCGATGAGTAAAAAAAGAACTCCTATGGTATAATGCAAAAGGTCTGCCAACCACAAGCATTAAAGACATAGGAGGTCAATTATGAAAA
>JAZRAQ010000019.1:0-1517 GCA_045634645.1 Acutalibacteraceae bacterium | reverse complement strand
AGCAGTCAAAGTGCTGTGTCTTACCGCTTGACGACACCCCAATATTAAATTTTACAATTAGAATCCTGCCTGGTGGCAGGGTACTCTGCGCCGTGGCTTTTTTCGAACACCTCGGGTGTTACCGAAAAAATCTCACTGCTCAAGACTTCGCAGTTTGCAAAGCCTTACGCGGCTTTGCAGGAGCTTCGACGAACCTACGAATGCAGCAGTCAAAGTGCTGTGTCTTACCGCTTGACGACACCCCAAAGTGTCGATTAAATTTTAAATATATAGGTGCGAAAAATCACACCTATATATTATGGGGTGGAAGATGGGATTCGAACCCACGGTCTCCAGTGCCACAAACTGGCGCTTTAACCAACTAAGCTACATCCACCATAGCGCAAAAACTATTATACCATAATAATTACGTTTGTCAACAAAAAAATTAACTTTTTTGAAATTAAATTTTTATACTGAATTTCTTATAAAAAAGCTATTTAAATTTACTGCTCGGACAAATTTCTTGTAACACACATTCCTCACATTTTGGTCTTCTCGCAATACAAACATCCCTTCCGAAAAGAACCGTTCTATGACAAAAATCATTAGACTTATCTGGTGGCAACAATTTTCGCATTTCAGTTTCAACCTTTAAAGGATTATCGGTATTGACAAATCCTAAACGGTTGCAAATTCTTATAAAATGCGTATCAGTAACAACTGCAGGCTTGCCGTAAATATCGCCACATACTAAATTTGCAGTTTTTCTGCCAACTCCCGAAAGAGTAGTCAAATCCTCAATATTATCCGGAACAATTCCGTTAAAATCACTTGCAATTTTTTCAGCAATTAAAATTAAATCCTTTGCCTTTGTTTTATAAAGACCGCAAGTTTTAATCAACTGCTCTACCCTATTAATATCAGCCTTTGCCATTTTTTCGGCAGTAGGAAACTCCCGAAACAAGTCGGGAGTAACCATATTCACTCTCTTATCCGTACACTGTGCCGACAGCCTTGTTGCGATAAGCAATTGAAAAGCATCCTTATATTCAAGTGAACAAATCGCATCAGGATAAAGCTTTTCAAGCTCCTCAACCGCTTTTAAAACTCTTTCCTTTTTACGCATTGGCAGATTGTAGCTTTAGGTCACCGAATTTGATGAAGCCAAGCTTTCTCATTCCCTCTGCTACTGCTAATGTAACAACAGCAGGTAAAATAAACTGCATTACTGCAATTTCAAGTAATGTTACTACAGGAGATACACCTGAATTAATCATACTTTCATAAGTCATAAACTGACCAACAAGACCTGCACTACCCATTCCAGAGCCAACAGGATTACTAACCATTTTTAAAACTGCCGAAGAAATTGGCCCTAAAATTGCACTTGATATTACAGGCGGAAGCCATAAAATAGGCTTTTTAACAAGATTGGGAACTTGAAGCATTGAAGTTCCAAGGCCTTGCGCAATAAGACCGCCAAATTTATTTTCACGATAACTCATAACGGCAAAACCAACCATATTACAGCAACA
>JAZRAQ010000018.1:0-29925 GCA_045634645.1 Acutalibacteraceae bacterium | reverse complement strand
TTCGGTAACACCCGAGGTGTTCGAAAAAAGCCACGGCGCAGAGTACCCTGCCACCAGGCAGGATTCTAATTGTAAAATTTAATATTGGGGTGTCGTCAAGCGGTAAGACACAGCACTTTGACTGCTGCATTCGTAGGTTCGAATCCTGCCACCCCAGCCAAAATAAAACCGACCTTTTGGTCGGTTTTATTATTTCATATTTTCAGGATAATAAGTTCTTTCTTTTAAGGCGCCAACGACAGCCAGATGAGAACTATGGTAGAACTTTGTTTTCCTATAGTAATGTAAACATATAATTTATTACTGAATGCCAAAAACTTAAAACAGAGAATTTTCGGATAAAAATGTATTTACTTTTTTATGTAAAATGATATAATAACAGCATATTGAAAAAGGGTGGTTTTTTATGAGTCAATCTTGGCAAGGAAAAAATAAAGCAATTACTTTTAGTTATGATGATGGTGTTACTCAAGATATTAGATTGATTGAATTATTAAATAAATATAATTTAAAATGCACCTTTAATCTCAACTCGGAATTATTATCAAAGAAAAGCATAATTGTTCGTAATGATAATAAAATTTCTCATTATAAGGTACATCCAGATGATGTTAAATATATTTATGATGGGCATGAGGTTGCTGCACATACCTTAACACACCCACTTCTTACACAGTGTGACACTCAGGAAATAATACGCCAGGTTGAAACCGATAGATTGAATTTATCACAACTTGTAGGATACGAAGTTGTTGGTATGGCTTATCCCTGTGGAGCACCTAATACTGATGATAGAGTTGCTAATATTATAAGAGAAAACACGGGCGTAAAATTTGCTCGCACAGTTATATCTAATAACAGTTTTGAAAAGCAAAAAGATCTTCTTCAATTCGACCCATCTGTATATCATTTGCGATTTGATGATATGTTTAAATTAGGAAAAGAATTTATTGAACTAAAAACCGAAACACCTAAAATCTTCTATATTTGGGGACATTCTTACGAAATGGATTTCGAGTCGGATTATTGGGTTAAATTAGAGGATTTCTTTAAACTTGTTAGCGGTAAAGATGATATTTTTTATGGAACCAATAAAGAAGTTCTTCTGTAATATATTCTATTAATATAATCATTGATATTTGGCTTTCTGTATTTTACAGAAAGCCATTTTGTTTTTAGTAAATTCTTGAAATAATATGTAAATTATGATAAAATCATTTTAATAATCTTAAGGAAGTTTTGTTATGTTTAATTTTTTTACAAAAAATGAAAATCAGGGTGGCTGTTATAAAATTTCTGGCTGTGATTATAACCATATAAAAAATGTTTTAAGAATGGAAATCGGTGAAAGGCTTCTTGTAAGCAATAATGCCAAAAGTGACCTTTGTGAAATTTTAGAATTTAAAGAGGATGTTGTTTTAGTAAAGGTCTTAGAAGAAAACTATCAAAATACAGAATTACCTTTAAAAATTTATTTGTTTCAAGGACTTCCTAAAAGTGATAAGATGGAATTAATAATTCAAAAGTGCGTTGAATTGGGCGTTTTTGCAATAGCTCCGGTTGAGATGAGCAGATGTGTTGTAAAGCTTGACGACAAAAAGAAAAAGTCTAAAACAGAGCGTTGGCAAGCCATCAGTGAGAGTGCTGCAAAGCAAAGTAAGCGTAATATAATACCAAAGGTATATGAATCTATGTCTTATAAAAATGCTTTTGAAATTGCTAAAGAACTTGATTTAATTTTGGTGCCTTATGAAAATGAGGAAGGTATGCTTGCAACTAAAAAAGTACTTAATGATTTAAAAAGTGCAAAAAGTGTTGGCATATTTATTGGCTCTGAGGGCGGTTTTGATGAAAGTGAAATTGAATTTGCTAAAAATTCAGGCTCTAAGATTATATCGTTAGGAAGCCGGATTTTAAGGACTGAAACTGCTGCAATAACTGCAGTTGGAATGTGTATGTTAAATTCAGAATTAGAGGAAGGTTAATGAAAAAACTACCTATAAAATTTGTTGATAGAATGAAAATGCTTTTAGGTGACGGTTTTGAAGATTATATTATGTCATTAGAACAACCGCCCGTAAAGGCTTTTCGTGTCAATACAGAAAAAATATCACTCGAAGAATTTGAAAAAATTAATATTTTTGGAAACGAAAAAATTCCCTATGTAAAAAACGGTTATTATTTGCAATATGATAAGATAGGTAATCATCCATATCATCACGCGGGTATTATTTATGTTCAAGAACCGGCAGCTATGGCGCCTGCAGAATGTATGGATATATGTCCCGATTGGAAAATTTTAGATATGTGTGCCGCTCCTGGCGGTAAATCAACTCAGTTAAAACTGAAATTAGGTCAAGATGGTCTTTTGGTATCTAATGAAATTATACCTTCTCGTTGTAAAATTTTAACGGGTAATATTGAAAGATTAGGTTTACATAATGTAATTACGACCTGTATGGATACCGGAAAACTTTCCAAAGTTTTTCCTAAAACATTTGATATGATTATGGTAGATGCACCTTGTTCAGGAGAGGGTATGTTCCGTAAAGAGCAAATTGCAATTGACGAATGGAGTTATGAAAATGTGCAACATTGCGTAATTCGTCAAGCAGAAATTTTAGAAAACGCCGTTAAGCTATTGAAAGACGGCGGATACATAGTATATGCTACTTGCACTTTTTCTTTAGAAGAAAATGAAATGATGGTCGATTCATTTTTGCAAAATCATCCCGAGTTTGAGATAGTCCCGGTAAACAAAGCGGTTGCCCAATGTTCAAGTGACGGTATTTTATTTGAGGGTTGCAAGTGCCAAAATCTAAATTTAGCCCGCAGATTTTACCCTCATACTTCTAAGGGCGAGGGTCAATTTATGGCGGTGCTTAAAAATATAAATTTACCTTCCGAGAAATACTCCACAAGAATTAAAAATCAAAAAATCGACAAATTGGTTTTTGATTTTTTGAATGATACTTTAACGGAATATAAAAAAGAAAATGTGAAAATGTATAATGGAAATCCCGTGTATTTCGGCGGTGATATAGAAATTAAGGACGGTTCAGCATTTTCTTGCGGTATCACAATAGGAGAGATTAAGAAAAATTACATTCTGCCACACCATCAATTCTTTATGGCGCTTGGAAATAATTTTAAAAGAAAAATCGAGTTATCTTATGACGGTGAGGAAATAAATAAATATCTTCACGGTGAAGAAATTGAAGTTGATTGCCAAAACGGTTGGGCTGTTGTTACAGTAGCAGGTTGTTCAGTCGGCGGAGGCAAGGTTGTTAACGGAAAACTTAAAAATCATTATCCAAAGGGTTTAAGAAAGCAAATTTGAAAAAATTTGCTTTTTTTGTTGACAAAAATAAATATATATTGTATCATTGTATTAGTTAGTTAACACAGTGGGATAAGGAGAGTATATGAAATTCGAATTTAATAATGATGTTCCTATTTATATTCAGCTGGTTGAACAAATAAAGATTTATATAATTTCAGGAAATATTAAATCTGGGGAAAGACTGCCATCAGTCAGGGAACTTGCAATGATGAGCAAGGTGAATCCAAATACAATGCAAAAAGCTTTGGCAGAGTTGGAGGATTTGGGTTTAATTTTCACTGAGCGTACAAATGGTAAATATGTAACAAAGGATGCCAAATTAATTTCTAGGTTCAAAACTGAATATGCTATTGAATTAACAAAAAGGTACTATTCGGGTATGGAGAGCATTGGTTTTGACAAAACAAAAATATTTGATTTTTTAAAAGATAATAAGGGGGATTTATAATGGAACTCTTGAAATGTGTTAATTTAGAAAAAAGTTTTGGTAATAAAAAAATATTAAAAAATATCAATTTAACGGTTAATAGCGGTAAAATTATAGGTTTATTGGGCAAAAACGGTACAGGTAAATCTACACTTATAAAATTAATTAATGATTTGCTTACAGCTGATAGCGGTGAAATTTTGGTAAACGGTAAAACAATTGGAGTTAACAGTAAAAAAGTAATAGCTTACTTGCCTGAACGAACATATTTAGATAAATCTATGACTGTTGAAGCAACGATTAAGTTTTTCAGTGACTTTTATGAAAATTTTGATGCAGAAAAGGCTAAACAACTCTTAAAAGATTTAGGCCTTGATATAAAACAGAAGTTAAACAAAATGAGTAAAGGTATGCAAGAAAAGGTACAATTAGTGCTTGTTATGTCAAGAAAAGCTGACCTTTATATATTGGATGAGCCATTAGGCGGTGTAGACCCAGCTACCAGAGATTATATTTTAGATACCATTTTAAGAAATTTTAACGAGGGTGCAAGTGTTATAATTTCCACCCACTTAATTGCCGATATTGAGCGTATTTTGGACGAGGTTATTTTTATTGATAACGGTGAGATAATTCTCACATCTGACTGTGACGAATTGAGAAATAGAGAAAACGGCTCGATTGATGAAATTTTCAGGAGGATGTTCAAATGTTAGGTAAATTACTCAAATATAATTTAAAAGACAGCTTTAAAAAAATCTCGGTTTTTTATTGCTTAGCGATTTTCTTTTCCTTGCTTACAAGATTGTTTTTCAGTTTTGAAAATTCATTTATTTTGAATATTATCGCTTCGATTTTAAACGGTATTACCATTTCGATGATAATCAATATCTTAATTAATAATTTAATAAGGGTTTGGGTTAGATTTTCTCAAAATCTTTACGGTGATGAATCCTATTTAACCCACACTTTGCCTGTAACTAAAAACAGTATTTATTTATCAAAAATACTAACTTCAATAATTGTACTTTTTACAAGCGTTTTAGTAATTGCTTTGACAATGTTTATCGCATACTATTCAAAAGAAAATATTTCAATTGTTAAAAATTTCTTGTTACCGTTTGCAGAAATTTATGACAGTACGATTATCGGAATTATTTTAGCGTTTTTATTGATTTTGTTTTTAGAAATTTTAAACGGTTTGCAAACGGGCTTTACCGGAATTATTTTAGGACATAGAATGAATAATTCAAAAACAGGATTTTCGGTTTTATATGGCCTTATTGCTTATATGATTTCACAAATATTTGTAGTTGCGATAACCTTTATTTTTGCAGTTTTTGATAATGACATAATGAATTTGTTTTATACTATTGAAAATTTAAATGTAGATACAATAAAGATGTTAATTTATATTGCTTTCGGCGCGTATACTTTGAGTATAGTTATAAATTACTTCATAAACCAATGTCTTTTCAAAAAAGGCGTAAATGTTGATTAATCTTAAAATCGTCTATGATTTTCATAGACGATTTTTTATTTATTTCTTTTAATTTTTATATTTTTATGATATACTAGAAAATAATACAAAACTCAGTTTATGTGATGAAAACTTTATAGTTTTTAAAGGGGATGAGCAGTCTATATGAAAGAATGCAAATATGAAATTAAAAATACAGTATTAGCTGCAATTTTTTTATGTATTGGTTTTGTGTTGCCAATATTTACAAACCAAATCAAAGAAATCGGCGATACTTTACTTCCAATGCATATTCCCGTTATGCTTTGCGGTCTTATTTGCGGTTGGAGATACGGATTTTTTGTTGGTTTAATTTTACCGTTTTTTCGAAGCGTTGTATTTTCTATGCCACCAATTTATCCAAATGCTGTTTGGATGGCGATTGAATTATCGGTATATGGCTTTGTGGTGGGATTTCTATATTTTCGTTTTAATTTCAAAAAAATAAAAGGTGTATACATAAGTTTGGTAACTGCTATGATAGCAGGAAGGATAGCGTGGGGAATAAGTAAGGCTATTTTATTGGGATTTAATCAAAAAGCTTTTACTGTGTCTATGTTTATAACAGGCGGTTTTATAGATGCTATCCCAGGAATAGTACTCCAACTTGTTTTGATACCATCTATTATGGCTTTATTAATAAAGAGGAGAATTTGTAAATGAAAAAACTTTCTTTTCCGTATGGACAAACTCAATTAGATTATGAATTTGATGAAAAGGAACTTGTAGGTGTGCTAACATCCTCTATTGAGGAATATACGCCACAGGCAGACGGGCAAGAGCTTGTTAAAATGGCGTTAGAATCTCCTGTGGGAAGCCAAAAACTTTCGGAACTTAGCCGTGGCAAACGAAATATTGTAATTATTGCAAGCGACCACACAAGACCTGTGCCGAGCAAAGTGATTATTCCTCAAATGCTTAGCGAGATAAGGAAAGGAAATCCCGATGCGGATGTAACTATCCTCATTGCAACAGGGTGTCACAGGGAAACTACAAAACAAGAGCTTATTAGTAAATTTGGTGAAGATATAGTTGAAACCGAAAGAATCTACATTCACGATTGCGGTGATAAAGAAAAACTTGTTAATATAGGTGTTTTGCCATCAGGTGGACAGTGTGAAATCAACAAAATAGCAGCAGATGCCGATTTGCTAGTGGCAGAAGGATTTATAGAGCCACATTTTTTTGCGGGATTTTCCGGAGGCAGAAAAAGTGTTTTGCCTGGAGTTGCGGGAAGAACGACCGTGCTCGCAAATCACTGTTCTGAATTTATTGCTCATAAAAACACAAGGACGGGCATTTTAAAAGATAATCCCATACATGAGGATATGATTTGGGCTGCTAAGCAGGCAAAGCTTGCATTTATTGTTAATGTGGTTTTAAATGCAGAAAAAGAGCCCATATTTGCTGTTGCCGGCGACTTTGAAAAAGCACACAAAAAAGGTACCGATTTCATTGCTTCACTTTGCGCCGTCAAGGCTGTTCCGGCAGATATAGTTATAAGTACGAATGGCGGTTATCCTCTTGATCAAAATATATATCAGGCAGTAAAGGGTATGACTGCAGCAGAAGCAACTGTTAAAGACGGTGGAATAATCATAATGCTTGCCCGTTCTAATGACGGTATTGGCGGAGACCATTTTTATCATGAACTCGCTGATGAACGGGATATAAGTAAAACAATGGATACTATTCTTTCACGCGGGAGAAATGAAACAACACCTGACCAGTGGATGACACAAATTCTTATCAGAATTTTAACCAAGGCGAAGGTTATTTATGTCTCTGATGTAGCAGATGATATTGTTAAAAAAATGCATATGATTCCCGCAAGCTCGCTAGATGAGGCGATTGCTTTGGCTAAAAATATGTTAGTAAAAGAAGATGTTACAATAACAGCTGTTCCCGATGGAGTATCTGTTGTTGTAATTAAATGAGTAAAGATGCCTTTAGAGTAATTTTAAAGTGAATTTATTGCGTGAAAGTAGCAGAAAATAATCATAAAGGAAGGAGTGAGAAGATAGTGGACAAGTTTATTCTACATTCAAAATATAAGCCAACCGGCGACCAACCGCAAGCAATTGACCAACTTGTAAAAGGTATTAATAATGGCGATAAAGAACAGGTTTTGCTTGGTGTTACGGGTTCGGGTAAGACCTTTACAATGGCAAATATTATCGAAAAAGTAAACCGTCCGACACTCGTTCTCGCTCACAATAAGACCCTCGCGGCACAACTTTGCAGTGAGTTTCGCGAATTCTTCCCCGAAAATGCGGTGGAGTATTTTGTTTCCTATTATGATTATTATCAGCCGGAGGCATATCTTCCGGGAAGTGATACCTATATTGAAAAGGACTCTTCTATAAATGATGAAATCGATAAATTGCGTCACAGCGCAACCTGTGCTTTATCAGAAAGGCGAGATGTTATAATTGTAGCATCGGTTTCTTGTATATATTCGCTCGGCAACCCGATTGATTACAGAAATATGGTAATTTCACTTCGCACTGGTATGGAAAAAAGCCGTGATGATTTAATAGCAAAATTAGTCGATTTGCAGTATGAGAGAAACGATATAAATTTTATTCGAAATAAGTTCAGGGTTCGTGGTGACACGGTTGAGATTTTTCCCGCATATTCAAATGAAAATGCGGTTAGGATTGAATTTTTTGGTGATGAAATCGACCGTATTTGCGAAATTAATACCGTTACAGGTGAAGTAAAATCACTATTATCGCATATTGCGATTTATCCTGCGTCACACTATATTGTACCTCAAGATAAAATGAGCGACGCTTTGGATGAAATAAAGTCCGAAATGGAAGATAGGGTAAAATATTTTATCGAAAACGAGCAGTTAATTGAAGCACAGCGTATTCGTCAGCGAACTGAATATGATATTGAAATGTTGAGGGAAATTGGTACTTGCAAGGGCGTTGAAAATTACTCGCGTGTTTTATCCAGAAGACCCGCAGGAAGCGTTCCGTCAACTCTTTTGGATTATTTTCCTGATGATTTTCTGCTCTTTGTTGACGAATCACACGTTACATTGCCGCAAGTTCGCGGTATGTACGGCGGTGACAGAGCAAGAAAGGAAAATTTGGTTGAATACGGTTTTCGTTTGCCGTCTGCTTTTGATAACCGTCCGTTACAGTTTGAGGAATTTTATAAGCGAATCAACCAAGCTGTTTTTGTATCGGCTACACCGGGAGATTTTGAAAAAGATAAGGCAACACAAATTGTCGAGCAGGTTATTCGCCCGACAGGACTTTTAGACCCAATTATTTCGGTTCGCCCATCTGATGGGCAGATTGATGATTTGGTTGGTGAAATAAACGATAGAATTGCTAAAAAAGAGCGTGTTTTAGTAACAACTCTGACTAAAAAAATGGCAGAAGATTTAACCGAATATCTTTCAAATTTAGGTATTAAAGTCAGATATATGCACTATGATATTGATACTATTGAACGAATGGAAATCATCAGAGATTTGCGACTGGGCGAATTTGATGTTTTGGTCGGTATCAATCTTTTGCGCGAAGGACTTGATATACCTGAAGTTTCACTTGTTGCAATTCTTGACGCTGATAAGGAAGGCTTTTTACGAAGCGAAACCTCACTGGTTCAGACAATCGGACGTGCGGCTCGTAACGCTGAAGGTATGGTTATTATGTACGCCGACAGTCTAACGCCTTCTATGGAAAGAGCTATTACCGAGACCGAGCGCAGAAGAACAATTCAAGAAAAATATAACATTGAAAACGGGATAGTTCCAAAAACAATTAAAAAAGATGTTCACGAAATTTTGGAAATTGGAACTAAGGTAAAAGAAAAGAGCATTTCCAAAATGTCAAGAGCCGAGCGAGAGGCAGAAATTAAACGACTTACTAATGAAATGAAACAAGCGGCAAAAATACTTGAATTTGAATATGCCGCCACCTTGCGAGACAAAATCAATAAATTGAGGAAAGGTTAGAAAATTGGCAAGTGAAAAAATAATAATTAAAGGTGCTAACGAGCATAATTTAAAAAATATTGATGTAGAAATACCAAGAGATAAGCTTATTGTTTTTACCGGCCTTTCGGGTAGCGGTAAATCTTCTCTTGCGTTTGATACTATTTATGCAGAGGGACAAAGACGGTATGTTGAGTCCTTGTCTTCTTATGCCCGTCAGTTCTTAGGTCAAATGGAAAAACCGAATGTAGAGGTAATTGAGGGGCTTTCGCCTGCAATCTCTATTGACCAAAAGACAACCTCTAAAAATCCGCGTTCTACTGTTGGTACAGTGACTGAAATTTATGATTATTTGCGTTTGTTATATGCCAGAGTCGGTATTCCGCACTGTCCGATTTGCGGAAAGGAAATAAGCCAACAAACTACTGACCAAATCGTTGATACAGTAATGACTTTGGCTTCAGGAACTAAAATTCAAGTTTTATCGCCTATTGTTAAGGGAAGAAAAGGCGAATATAAAAAGGAACTGGAAAACCTTATTAAACAAGGCTATTCAAGGGTTAGAATTGACGGTGAAATTTTTGATTTAACCGATGAAATAAAGCTCGATAAAAATAAAAAGCATATTATTGAGGTTGTAGTAGACCGCCTTGTAATTAAAGAGGATATTACTCCGCGACTTACCGATAGTATTGAAACCGCTGTAAAATTATCGGGCGGTTTAATCGCTGTTGATGTAATCGGCGGTGAAGAAATGCAATTTTCTCAAACCTATGCTTGCGATGAACACGGCATCAGCATACCTGAACTTACGCCTACAATGTTTTCTTTTAACAGTCCTTTCGGCGCTTGTCCTACCTGCACGGGCCTTGGAAGCTTTATGAAAGTAAATCCAAAGCTTGTAATAAATGATGATACAAAATCACTATTAGAGGGTGCTATTAAGGCTTCGGGTTGGGGTGTTAACTCTTGGTTCAATCCCGATGCTTCTACAATAGCAGAAATGTATTACCGCGGTGTTGCAGAGCATTACGGATTTGATATAAATTTGCCTTTTAAGGATATACCTAAAGAATTTCAAGATATAATTCTTTACGGTACAAAGGGCGAAAAAATTAAGCTTAAAAGAAACACTGATTTCGGCGGTGGTACCTATTACGCTGAATTTGAGGGTGTTATCAACAACCTTGAAAGACGCTATAAAACCACCACAAGCGACTATTCACGCAATGAAATTGAAAGTTATATGACAGAATCTCCCTGTCACGACTGTCACGGTGACCGATTAAAACCCGAATATTTGGCAGTAACGGTTGGCGGTAAAAATATAATCGAATTTTGTGATATGTCGGTTGATAATGAACTTGAATTTATAAATTCATTAAAGTTCGGTAAGCGTGATACTATGATTGCAAAGCCGATTTTAAAGGAAATTCGTGAAAGACTTTCATTTTTACAAAGTGTTGGTCTTGAATATTTAAATCTCTCTCGTGCTTCAGGTACGCTTTCGGGCGGTGAGAGTCAAAGAATTCGCTTGGCAACACAAATCGGTTCTTCTTTAATGGGTGTTTTATATATTTTAGATGAGCCGAGCATAGGACTTCATCAGAGGGATAATGAACGCCTTATTGCAACGCTTAAGAGGCTTCGTGATTTGGGTAATACCGTAATAGTAGTTGAACATGACGAAGACACAATGCGCGCTTCTGACTATATTTTAGATATAGGTCCGGGAGCCGGTATTCACGGCGGCGAGGTTGTATATTCGGGTGAAACTTCTAAATTTGAAGAATGTACCGACTCGGTAACCTCTGATTATTTGTTTGCAAGAAAACAAATCCCCGTACCTAAAACCCGCCGAAAAGGTAACGGTAGCTTCTTAACTGTCAAAGGTGCCAGTGAAAACAATCTTAAAAACATTGATGTAAAAATCCCTCTTGGCACATTTACTTGTGTTACGGGTGTTTCGGGTAGCGGAAAATCTTCATTTGTTAATGATATTTTGTATAAGGCTTTGGCTAATAAATTAAATAACGCCAAGACTTTTCCGGGAGAATATAAGACGATTGAGGGTATTGAAAACCTTGATAAAGTCATCAATATTGACCAAGCGCCGATTGGCAGAACTCCGCGTTCAAATCCCGCCACATATACGGGTGTTTTTTCTGACATTCGCGAGTTATTTGCTTCAACCAAAGACGCTAAAATGCACGGATATAATGCGGGCAGATTTTCTTTTAATGTTAAAGGCGGTCGCTGTGAGGCTTGTCAAGGTGACGGTATTTTAAAGATAGAAATGCACTTTTTACCTGATATTTATGTACCGTGTGAGGTGTGCGGCGGAAGTCGCTACAACCGCGAAACATTAAGCATTAAATATAAGGGTAAAAATATCTATGATGTCCTTGAAATGACGGTTGAGGAAGGAATGTACTTCTTTGAAAGCATTCCTAAAATTCATCGCAAGCTAAAAACACTGTATGAGGTTGGTTTGGGATATATAAAAATCGGTCAGCCGGCAACAACTCTATCAGGCGGTGAAGCACAGCGCGTAAAATTAGCAACCGAGCTTTCAAAAAGAAGTACCGGTAAAACCATATATATTTTGGATGAGCCTACAACAGGTCTACACACTGCCGATGTTCATAAACTTATTGAGGTTTTACAGAGATTTGTAGATGCAGGCAATACTGTGCTTGTAATTGAACACAATTTGGACGTTATAAAAACCAGTGATTATATTATTGATTTAGGACCCGAGGGTGGACATAAGGGTGGTACGGTTGTTATGAGCGGTACTCCCGAAAAGGTGGCTAAATGTGAAAAATCTTATACGGGAAAATTCCTTGATAAGATATTAAATTAACACATTATTCACCATTTTTAAATTTCAGGATGTAAAATAGTAAAAGAGGTGAAGCGTTTGTTTGGATATATAAGAGCAGAAAAATCAGAACTTAAAATTAAAGAATACGAAATTTACAAGGCGGTTTATTGCTCTTTATGTAAAAAGTTAGGTAAGTCCTACGGTGTTATTTCACGCTTCACTTTAAGCTATGATTTTACCTTTTTGGCACTTTTAAATACTTCACTTAAAGGCGGATGCGTTAATATCGAAAGAAAACGTTGCGCTTTTAATCCGTTAAAAAAGTGTAACTACTGCAAGGATGACGATTTTTTAGAAATGCCATCTGCCGCAGCAATGATTATGACTTATTATAAAATTCTTGATAACATTGCAGACGAAAAAGGTTTTAAAAAATTTTTGTATTTGTGTTTGAAACCGATTTTTAAATCGGCAAATAAAAAAGCCGCTAAAAAGTATCCTGAAATTGAAAAGATTGTAGTAGATTATATATCAAAACAAAATGCCTTGGAAAAGGAAAACTGCAACGAGGTTGATAATGCAGCTGACCCGACTGCTAAGGCTTTATCGCAAATACTAATGCTTTGCAGTGAAAATGCTTCACAAAAACGTATATTAGAGCGTTTAGGTTATTGCTTAGGCAGATATATATATTTAATGGATGCATTTTGTGACTTGAAAGAGGATATAAAAAAAGGCTCATACAATGTCTTAAAAACAAAAGAAAATTTAAACGAATATATTGAAGGGCAAATATATTTTTGTATCAATGAATCAACAAAAGCGTTTGAACTTTTAGAAATTAAAAAATTTAAAACTATTTTAGGTAATATAGTTTATTTAGGATTAGAGGAAACCTTTAAAAAGGAGATTGCAAAATGAAAGACCCATATGAAATATTAGGTGTAAGCCGTAATGCCAGTGATGATGAAATTAAAAATGCTTACAGAGAATTAGCAAAAAAATATCATCCCGATAATTATGGTGATAACCCATTATCCGATTTAGCAGAAGAAAAAATGCAAGAAATAAATAAAGCTTATGATGCTATTATGAATACCCGTAAAGTCGGTAAAAACACTAATACAAATTACGGAGAAACTTCAACTGCTTTTCCGGAAATCAGAAGCCTTATTAAACAGTCCCGTCTTGAAGAAGCGCAGGAATTGTTGGACGGTGTGCCGATTGCATCAAGAACTGCTGAATGGTATTTCTTGAACGGAACTGTTCTTTACCGTCGCGGTTGGTTTGACCAAGCGTTTACAAGTTTTAATACCGCTTGCCGTATGGACCCAACAAACCCCGAATACAGAACCGCGCTTAATAACGCTCAAAGACAATCAAGAGTGCAGTATAATAATCCTTATAGACCTTACGGACAATCTGGTGATTGCACCGGTTGTGACGTTTGCCAGGGACTTATCTGCGCTGACTGCTGTTGCGAATGTATGGGCGGCGACCTTATCAGGTGTTGTTAATGAAAAATACTTATAAAATTACAATAAGCGCCGTTTTTTCGGCGCTTGCAGTTGTAATTATGTTGATATCTTATTTTCCATACTTGACTTACGCAATCCCTGCTATCGCGGGGCTTTGTATTATGGTGGTTTTAATTGAAACCGATTATAAATGGGCGCTGTTTTCATATATTGTGTCATCGGTTTTGATTTTTCTTTTTGGCGAAACGGAAAGTAAATTGATGTATGTGTTCCTATTCGGGTATTATCCGATTTTAAAGGGGATAATTGAAAAAATCAATATTCCTGTTTTGGAATGGATTATTAAAATTTTTGTTTTAAATATTGCTGTTTTATTAGTTTACGGATTATTGGCTAATGTTTTTGGCATTTCAGACCAAGAGTTTATGAAATACGGCGCTGTAATTTTACTTGTTTTAGCTAATTTTGTTTTTGTGGTTTATGATATTGCTGTGACAAGAATGTCTATGGTATATATGAATAAACTACATCCCAAAATTAAAAAACTTTTTAAAAAGGGAAGTTGAACATGAAAAATATAAAATTTTATGAATGTGTCACTTCTACTAACGATTTATTAAAAGAAAAGGCATTAAACGGCGCTAAAGATGGAACAGTTATTGCCGCTTTAAGCCAAACTAACGGACGGGGAAGACGCGGCAAAACCTTTATTTCAGATAAAGGCGGAATGTATTTAAGTATTTTAGTTCGTCCAACATTCATTGATTTTGATACTACTCTTTTAACTTCTATGACCGCTGTGGCAGTATGTAAAGCAATAGAAACCGTTACTAATAAAAATACAGAAATTAAGTGGGTTAACGATGTCATAATCGGTGGTAAAAAAGTTTGCGGAATTTTGTGCGAGTCGTGTCTTTGCGGAGAAGACTACTTTGTAATAGTAGGTATTGGTTTAAACTATTTTTGCGAAAATTTCCAAAAGGAAATTGAAAATATTGCAACAAATATTTTTGATATAAAAGATGAAATTAAAGAAAAAGAGTTAACCAAAAAAATAATTGATAATTTTTTTGAAATATATAATTCAGGCGAATTTTTTGAAGACTATAAAAAAAGAAGTGTTGTAATTGGTAAACAAATTACCTTTTACAAAAATGAAAAGCAGATTAGCGCAACGGTGTTAGATATTGACGAAAAATGCAGACTATTAGTTGAATATTCTGATAAAAGCCGTGAATTTTTATCGTCAGGTGAAATTAGTATAAAATTAAAGGAACTATGATTTCTCATAGTTCCTTTTTTAGTGATGATGGTGATGGTGGTGATGATGAGTTTCACCAAATTCTATTTTACATTCTTTTTGGTGACAGTGTTCAGATTCACATTCTAATTCAAGGGTTGAATGTGAAATGCCGTGTTCTTCCAACTCTTCACGAACTTTGTGTTTTATTTCGTGCGGGTCAGAGTTTGTAACAATGTGCATTGTTGCCATTACAGTCTGTCCGTCAATACTCCAAATGTGAATGTGGTGAACATCAGTTACACCTTCAATTTCAGAAATATGTTCTTTAATTTCTGAAATTGAAATATTGCTTGGAATTTTGTTGCAGAAAATTTCAACAACCTCTTTTAAATTTTTTAAAGTGTCAATTAAAATAAATACCGCAACGCCGATTGACATAAGGGGGTCAATTATTGAAATATCGGTAAAACGCATTATAATTGCGCCTAAAAGTACTACAACCCAACCTAATACATCTTCAAGCATATGAAGATTAACTGCTTTTTGGTTGATAGAATGACCCTCACGGGTGATATAAGCCGCAAGGAAATTAACTGCTACTCCTATTACAGCAAAAATAATCATACCATTATAGTTAATAGGTGAGGGATTTATTATTCTTTTAATTGCATTATATATAACAAAGCAAGAACCTAAAAGCAAAATTAAGGTTGTAATAACACCGCCTATTACCGAGTAACCCGCATAACCGTAGGTGTAATTTTGGTCAGGCTTTTTCTTTGCCTTTTTTTCTAGAAAATAGGAAATGCCGATACTTGCAGCATCGCCTAAATCGTGAACGGAATCTGAAAGAATAGCAACTGAATTTGTGAAAATTCCGCCTATAAATTCAAAAACTGAAAATGAAAGATTTAAAATAAATGCTAAGAGTATTTTTTTATCACTTTTCATTATATTACCTTACTTAAAAAGTCTTTAAGTCGTGGACTTTTTGGATTAGAGAATAACTCTTCGGGAGTACCTTCTTCCATAATTATACCCTCATCAATAAAAAATACACGGTCAGCTACTTCTCTTGCAAAGCCCATTTCGTGTGTTACAACTGCCATGGTCATACCTTCGTTTGCAAGGGATTTCATAACCTCTAAAACTTCACCAACCATTTCGGGGTCAAGCGCAGAAGTAGGCTCGTCAAAAAGCATAACGTCAGGTTGCATACACAAAGCTCTTACAATAGCAACACGCTGTTTTTGTCCGCCTGAAAGTTGTGAAGGATATGAGTTAGCTCTATCTGCAAGACCTACACGTTCTAACAGTTTTAAAGCGCGTTCTTCGGCTTCTGCTTTTGAAAGGCCTAAAACTTTAATAGGGGAGATAGTCATATTTTTAAGCACAGTCATATGTGGGAAAAGATTAAACTGTTGGAAAACCATTCCCATTTTCTGACGGTGAATGTTTATATTAGTTTTGGGGTCTGTAATATCGGTATCTTCAAAATAAATATGACCGCCTGTGGGTTCTTCCAAGAGATTCAAACAACGCAAAAAAGTTGATTTTCCCGAACCAGAAGGACCAATAATACAAACAACTTCACCTTTTTTGATATCAGTATGGATACCTTTTAAAACCTCGATTTTACCAAAAGATTTTTGCAGGTTTTCAACTTTAATAAGTTTTTTATTAGTGGTCACTGTTACGAAGCCTCCTTTCAAGCTTACCAACAAGCCAAGTAAATAACATAACTATAAGTAAATAGATGATTGCTACTGCTACAAGTGGCATAAATGCAGAAAAAGTACGTCCTCTGATTAGGTCGCCCGCCTTTGTTAAGTCAACAATACCAACATAACCTGCAATAGAAGTTTCCTTTAATAATACAATAAATTCATTGCATAGGGTGGGTAACACAACTTTAAACATTTGAGGTATTATTATATAAATCATGGTTTGTATATAATTAAAACCTAAACTTCTGCCTGCTTCAAACTGACCTTTATCAATGGACATAATACCGCCACGGAATATTTCTGCAACATAAGCGCCTGAATTAACACCAAAAGCAACTATTGCCACGATAATATCATTATCAGACGAAACCATTATTACAAAGTACATAATGAGTAATTGTAAAACTACTGGAGTTCCTCTGATTACAGTTAAGTAAATTTTACATATCGCATTTAAAACGCATAAAATGTAGTATCCAAGATTCTTCTTTTTCTTTAAAGTTTCACTATTCTTATCGTATGTAGAACGCACGATTGCAATTGTAACACCAATAGCAATACCAATTAGTGTTGCAAAAAAGGTGATAATAATAGTATTTTTTAAACCTTTAACAATCCATTCCCAACGATTATCTTTAATGAAGTTAACAAAAAATTCGTTGGAAATTTCGTTAAACCATTCTTTCATTGGTTTCTCCTTTTAAAATGCTTATTTACACAAAACAATCCTCATTCGGCGTTTGCCGAATGAGGTTGCATTGATAATTTAAAATTATTTAATGTATTTGTCAATAATCTTTTGAATTTCGCCGTTGTCGGTTAATTTCTTGAGAGCAGCATTAATGTCGTCAAGTAATTCATCATTCTTTTTATTAACAGCAATTGCATATTCTTCTTCAGTGAAAGCGGTTTTTTGAATCTTAAGGCCTTCATTTGAAGCAACAAAAGACTTAGCGGGTTCATTATCAATAATAACTGCAGTTACTTTGCCTTCTATAAGAGCTTGAACAGCATCAGCACCGGTCTTGTAACGGATAACATTTTCTTCGCCAAAGCCCCATTCTTCAGGCTTACCGGAACAATAGATATCACCGGTTGTATCCTGTTGAACACCTATCTTTATACCGTCTTTAACGCCTGCGGGATTTCCGTCAGCATCGAATCCGGTGTAGAAATCTTCGTAAGATTCATAAGTAGCATCTTCTTTAACAATAACGGATTGAATACCTGTTGCGTATGTAGTAGTGAAGTTAACGTTAACTTTACGGTCTTCTGTAACTGTCATACCAGCCATGCCGATATCAAACTTGCCTGATTTAACACCACCGATGATTGAGCCAAACTCAACGTCTTTGATTTCGAGTTCTTTGCCTAATTCTTGAGCAATGAGTTGCGCAATTTCAACATCTATACCAACATACTCGCCATCTTCAATATATTCATAGGGAGGAAAAGCAGCGTTGGTAGCCATAATGAGTTTATCGTCCTTTTTTGCGCCACAGCCAACTAATGCTAAAATCATTAAAGAGGCCATAACTAATGCTAATATTTTTTTCATAAAAATACTCTCCTTAAAAATTATAAGAAGAGTATATCATAAATATTTAGTTTTGTCAACTTTGTTTGCATATTTATGCATTAAAAAATGCTATGTGTACTGATTTTCGTTTCTTCCTTTATTTGATGAATTAAAACTTTAATTTTATCGGCATTTTCATAGAATAAAACATTGTCTTTTTCGCTTGCATACACAATCATAGATGAAATAGCAAGTTCAACTTCATCAATATGCTTGTGGTTAACAAAAAGCGAAAGTATTTTTTCTTCTTTTTGCCAATAGTCTTTGATTTCTTTGCTGATTTCTTTTGCAAGATTATTTTCTGTATATTCGTTAATTGCAGTTTCAACTAATTCAAGAGTTGAATTGCAACTTTTTAAAATGTATGTTGTACTCAAAAAATAGGTGAGAATAACAAAAACTAAAAGTATTCCGGCAGGGATTAATCTTTTCATTAAATTTTACCGCCTTTCTTTATTAGGCATATATTATCAAAGCGGTCAAGTGTCATTAAAAATACATTTTGAGTAGTTGTATTATTTGCCCTTAATTTTTTATCTACATCTTTTTTTGTAATGTTTAGTGCAGTTAGCGAATCACTTAATATTTTTCCGTCACTAATAACAGGTAAGGGGAGAGCTTCTTTTTCCTTTTTTACTCCCATATCTTTTGC
Organism: Acutalibacteraceae bacterium; assembly: GCA_045634645.1. GTDB lineage: Bacteria > Bacillota > Clostridia > Oscillospirales > Acutalibacteraceae > UBA737. The sequence goes on along the minus strand of JAZRAQ010000018.1, from coordinate 11,175 downwards.
TGTAACGCTTTGTTCGGCGCCTTTTAAAAGTACACTTAAATTGCCGTTTACTTCAAGTACTGCAAATGCTACGGTTGATATATCAAACACATTTTGACCACGTAATTGCTCTACTAAATCTAATACCGTCATTCTTACGTCTTTCATTGCCTGCTGGTCAACAACACCGTTTTTTATTATAACTACAGATTTTCCGTTCATAAATTGTCTTACAGGCAGACACTTCATTGATAAAACAGACATACCGATTTCTAATACTATAAGCATAAAAATTGCTACTACACCGCTTAAAATCGGTTGTGAAATATCCTGCAAGGGAATGGCTACAATTTCTGATATTAAAAGAGTAATAACAAGCTCATTTGGTTGCATATCACCGATTTGTCGTTTTCCCATTACACGAATAGCAAAGGTTACAAATGCGTAGAGAATTATTGTTCGTATAATTGTAGTTATCATTATATCACCGAAAATAGTATTGGCAAAATTTATAAAAATATTAAAAGCCGTTAGTTTAACGGCTTTTAATAAGTGATATATGATTTGTTTTAAATTGAATTTCAGGGAATTGCTTTTGCAATAAATCTTTTAGTGGTTCTACTATAATATCTTCTGTATTAAAGTGCCCTGCATCAAACAAAGCGATACCCTTATGCTGTGCATCTAAAAAGTGATTGTGTTTTACGTCAGCAGTAATAAGTGCATCAAAATCAGTTGCATCTTTTATAAAATTACCGCCGCTGCCACCGCAAACAAGTACGTTTTCTATTAATCGGTTTGAGGGAACGTATTTAATTGCGCCACCTAATTTTTCTTTCAAGCTTTGCGCTAAATCATCGCTTGAAACAGGGGAAATACGGCATTTTCTTGTTACAAAACCGTCATACCCAATAAATGTTTCAATGTCGTTGCCACCTATAATTTTGCAAAGGTAATCATTTATACCGTTTTCACCTTGGTCTACGTTAGTGTGCATAGAAATTATAGAGAGGTTATTTTTAACAGCCTCGTAAACAATACTGCCTTTTAAAACATTTTTTAAAGGCTCAAAAATTACGGGGTGATGCGTGATTATCAGCTCACAACCATTTTCAACGGCTTCTTCAATAGCAATCATAGTACAGTCAAGTACTACTAACGCCTTGGTAACCTCCTGATTTTTATTACCAACTAAAATTCCCACATTATCAAAATCACAAGCAGTATCGGTGGGGAAATTAAGATTTAAAAAGTCAAAAATATTTTGTACTGTCATATTTTAAGCCTTCTTAACAAAAGAATCTTTCAATGCTACGGTACGGTTAAATACAATGTTATCAGCTGTTGTATCTTTGTCGACACAGAAATATCCTTGACGCATAAATTGGAAACTATCACCTAATTTAACGTTAGCCAATGATTTATCTAATTTACATCCCTTTAACACTGTCAAAGAGTCGGGGTTAAGGTTATCCGCAAAGGATGAAACACCTTCTTCGTCACTTGGGTTTGGAACGTTAAACAAACGGTCGTATAGACGAATTTCAGCATCGATACAATTGTTTGCGTTAACCCAGTGCAGAGTACCTTTTACCTTTCTGCCGTCCGGTGTTTCACCGCCGAAGCTTTCAGGGTCATAAGTGCAGTGAACAACAGTAATGTTGCCGTTCTCATCAGTTTCATGCGAAGCATATTTAACATAATATGCGCTCTTTAAACGAACCTCTTTTTGAGGACAGAGTCTGAAATATTTACCCGGAGGGTCTAACATAAAGTCATCCTGTTCAATAAATATTTCACGGGAGAAGGTAACTGTTGTTTTGCCGAGTTCTGGCTTATTTGGGTTAATATCAACCTCAATATTTTCAGTTTTGCCTTCCGGATAATTATCAATAACAACCTTTAAAGGACGGAGTACCGCCATAGCACGATTGGCATTTTCGTTTAAATAATCTCTTACACAAGATTCCAACAAAGCGTAGTCAATAACGCTGTATGCTTTTGAAACACCGATTTTATCAACGAAATTGCGAACTGCTTCAGCAGGGTATCCGCGTCTTCTCATACCGCAAATTGTTGCCATTCTCGGGTCATCCCAACCGCTTACAAGATTATCTTGAACCAACTTTAAGCATTTACGCTTACTTGTCAGAGTGTAATTTACATTCATTCTTGCAAATTCAATCTGACGGGGTGGAGTAGGTATATCCAAAACCTCTAAGAACCAGTTATAAAGTGGTCTGTGATTTTCAAACTCAAGAGAACAAAGTGAGTGGGTAACACCTTCTTTGGCATCACTTAAAGGATGAGCAAAGTCGTACATAGGATATACACACCATTTGTCACCTGTGCGGTGATGAGTAGCCTTCATAATACGGTAGATAATCGGGTCGCGCATATTGATATTAGAAGAAGCCATATCAATTTTTGCACGAAGTACCATAGCACCGTTTTCAAATTCACCGTCAGTCATTCTTTTGAATAAATCACGGGTTTCATCAATAGGTCTGTCACGATAAGGGCTGTTAATACCGGGTTCAGTCAAAGTGCCACGCATTTCTTTGATTTGTTCGGGAGTTGATTCATCAATGTAAGCTAAGCCTTTATCAATTAACTTTAACGCACATTCATAAATGTAATCAAAATAATCTGAAGCGTAATATACGTTATCCCACTTAAAACCAAGCCATTCAATGTCTTCTTTTATAGCGTCAACATACTCAACGTCCTCTTTTGTGGGGTTAGTATCGTCAAGGCGTAAATTACATTTACCGTTGTATTTTTCAGCGGTTGCAAAATCTATGCAAATTGCCTTTGCGTGACCGATGTGCAAATATCCGTTAGGTTCGGGAGGGAAACGGGTTTGAACCTTTTGGTAAACACCCTCGGCCAAATCTTCGTCAATAAAATCGTGTATAAAATTTGAAGGTTTAATTTCTTCTGTGTTTAAAATTTTCTCTTCCATAATCTAACCTCTTATTGCATCGTTAATTCTTTGAATGCATTTATCTTGTCCTAAAACTTGCATAATACTGCAAAGGTCGGGAGTGTTTCGTCTGCCTGTAATTGCAATACGAAGCACAGTACTCAAATCACCCGCGTGTCCCTTATATGCTTCGGGATTTGCTTTATATTCCTTTGTTTCGCTTGCAAAGTTTAGTTTTGGAGCAATTTCTTTAATCTTATTGAACCATTCCTGCTTATCATCATTTGCTGAGTAAACCTTTGCATATTCTTCTAAGAAAGCAACAGCATCCGATTTATCGATATTTTCGGGTAATGTGAAATCAGGAGTGTATAGTTGTTCAAACATATAAGAATAATATTCGCGTACTTCGTTCCATTTTGCAATATCTTTACGCGGTTTAGGAACATCACGGTCAATTGCGAAAACTGCTTTGGTGTATTCAGGATTTTGAGTTAAAATTTCATAGAATTCTTTATCAAATTCCTTTGCCCAATCGGTTACATAGTCGTAAACCTGACCGCTTGTAAGACGGCAAACAATATTTTTGCTGACATCAAGTAACTTTACAGGGTCAAACAAAGCACCAGAAACACTCATTTTCTTAAGACTGAACTTAAAGTCTTTATAAGATTTATCGGGGTTTGCACGGCGCCAATCTTCAAATTCACTTGAAGCGATTGTCATTAAATATTCTATAACACTTTGACTTAAATAACCTTCCTCGGCGAAATAGTGAACGGCAGCTTCAGGGTCTTTTCTTTTGGAAATTTTGCGTTTTGCGCCGTTATCTAATTTCATAATGGGGGAGATATGACCGTATTTAACGGGTCTGAATCCCAAAAGTTTGAATAACTGAATATGCTTTGGTACCGAAGAAATCCATTCGTCACCGCGTAGCACGTGTGTTGTGCGCATCAAATGGTCATCAACAGCGTGAGCAAAGTGATAGGTAGGAATACCGTCAGATTTTAAAATAACAAAATCTTCATCATTTTCCGGCATTTCAATTTTACCTTTAACGGTATCTTCAAAAACGATTTTATTTTCTTCACTACCGGGGGATTTTAATCTGATTACAAAAGGTTTGCCTTGGTCAATAAGTTCCTTTGCTTCGGTATAAGTGATATTTCTGTGTTTTGCCCATTCACCGTGGTAACCGGTTCTTATTTTCTGGCTTTCCTGAATATTTCTAACCTGTTCTAATTCTTCGCTTGTGCAAAAGCAAGGATAGGCAAGTCCGTCTTTAATTAGTTTTTTAACGTAAGTCTGGTAGATTTCAGCGCGATGGCTTTGCTGATAGGGGCCATATTTGCCTTTTTGATTCTGACCGTCAAAAAAGCCTTCATCAATGGTTATTCCAAAGCGGTTAAGACCGTCAATAATATCTTCAATACCGCCTTCAATTTCACGCTTTTTATCAGTATCTTCAATTCTTGTATAGAAAATACCGTTTGAAGAGGTAGCGGTAATGCGGTTAACCAATGCTGCAAAAAGAGTGCCTAAATGTAAATAACCTGTAGGACTTGGCGCTATTCTTGTAACCCTTGCGCCCTCGCTTAAATTACGAACGGGGTAGAGGTTTTCATAATACTCGGGTTCTTTATCAATATTTGGTAAAAGTAAATCTGCTAATAAAATATTGTCTGTCATAATTTCTCCGTTTTCAAAAACAAAGGGTATTTGCATACCCTTTGAAGTTATTGGTTTGATAAAAGCTTACTAAGTTCGGTCATAAATGTATTAATGTCTTTAAATTGACGGTAAACCGAAGCAAAACGAACATAAGCTACTTCATCAATATTCTTTAATTTTTCCATTACAAGTTCGCCGATTTTTTCGCTTGAAACCTCACGGTCAAGTGAGTTTTGAATAATGATTTCAATTTCATCAATCATATTATCCAAAGTGTCTATTGATACCGGACGTTTTTCACAGGCGCGCAAAAGACCGGTCATAAGCTTGTCACGGTTAAAGGTTTCGCGAGACTTATCCTTTTTAATTACAATAATCGGAAGACTTTCAATTACTTCGTATGTGGTAAAACGCTTTGCGCATTGAAGACATTCTCTTCTTCTTCGAATTCTTTGACCTTCATCCGTAGGGCGAGAGTCGATTACCTTGCTTTCTTCAAAACTGCAAAAAGGACATTTCATAGTTATAAGCTCCCTTTAATAAAAATATTATAGAAATTACTTGTATTATACTATATATAGTGGTAAAATACAAGAGTAAATTTTATTTTAGGAGGGCTATTATGCCGAATATTCAGTTAACTGAAGCCAAAAAAGGCGATACTGTTGCAATTATGCACACCACAATGGGTGACATTAAGATTAAACTTTTTAAAGAGCAAACCCCAAAGACCTTTGAAAACTTTACTACACACGCTAAAAACGGTTATTATGACGGCCTTATTTTCCACCGCGTTATTAAAGATTTTATGATACAAGGCGGCGACCCAAACGGTACAGGAATGGGCGGAGAATCTATTTGGGGCAGAAGTTTTGAGGATGAATTTACTCCCGAACTTCACAATCTTCGCGGTGCATTATCAATGGCTAATGCAGGCCCTAACACTAATGGTAGTCAGTTCTTCATTGTTCAGGCAAAAGAAGTTCCCGGCGGTATGTTAGACCAAATGAAAGATTTGCCTGACGCTTACCCAGAAGAATGTGCAAAGGCTTATGCAGAAATGGGCGGTACACCTTGGCTTGATTTCAGACATACCGTTTTCGGTCAAGTATTTGAGGGAATGGATGTTGTTGATAAAATTGCCGATGTTAAGGTTGGTATGAACGACAAGCCAATGTTTGACGTTGTAATTGAAAATATTGAAATTATTGAGTTATAATTGAATAAAACCACTCCTTTTGAAAAAAATACTTTATAAGGAGTGGTTTTTTTATGCAAATGTCAAATAAAGAATATTCAAAACTTACTAAAAAACTATCACCGCCCTCACCAAAATTAAAGGATATGATTTGGGCATTTTGTGTTGGCGGTTTTATTTGCGTAATAGGACAATTATTAATAGAATTTTATAAAACGGTTTGCGGACTTAATGAAGAAATGACTAAAATGCTAATTCCTGTTTCGTTAATATTTTTAGCCGCACTTTTAACAGGATTAAGGATATTTGATAAAATTGCAAAGCGTGCGGGTGCAGGTACTTTAGTGCCGATAACAGGGTTTGCAAACGCAGTAGTTTCACCTGCAATTGAGTTCAAAAGTGAGGGCTTTGTCTTAGGTGTAGGTGCAAATATGTTCAAAATCGCAGGGCCTGTTATTGTGTATGGCACGGTTGCGAGTGTTGTTTATGGTATTATTTATTGGATTACAACTTTATTCTAACGATAAAGGCTTGACCTCGAGGTCAAGCCTTTTTATCATACACCGCCAGTAAATGCTACTGTTAAGCCGCCTGCAATGAGGTAAAGTAAAGTGGTAATGATAGGCCATGCAAACACCCAAATCCATTTCTTTCCCATCGCTTTTCTTGCTTCCTGATTTTTTCGTTCTGTCAGGAATATAGAAAAACAAATAATAAAAGATACGATGCCAATAGGGTTAATCATCCAACCGTAGATCAGAATGTTGCCAATGCTAAAAAACAGATCCGAATCAAAATATCGGGCAATGGCAAAGCAAATGGTTGACGCTACACAGAAAAAACAAAAAATATCATTTAAAATAGATGTAATCTTTAATGCTTTTAATGTTTTCATTATAAACACCTCACTTAATTTCATTATACCACACCGACGATTTAATGTAAATATTTTTACAAAACACTGTGTCCTATATTGACAGCAGCAGAGGGTTGGGTTTTAGGCCTCGGCGTCAAAATGTTCACTATTGCAGGTCCTGTTATTGTTTACGGCACAGTTGCGAGTGTAGTTTATGGTATAATTTATTGGATTTATAAAATGTTTTAAAAAAGCGACGGAATTTCCGTCGCTTTAATTACAATTTATGAAAAATAGGTTTTCTGTCTTCGAAAGTACATACATAACCGAATATTTCCTTTAACATTTCGGTTGCTTCTTTACAATATTGTCCTACGCGTTTTTCGTCGTGTGAATCACTGCCAACAGTTACGATTTCTCCACCTAATTCTTTAAATCTTTTTAAAAAATCTTTATCGGGTAGAAAAGTGTTACAAGTGTCAATACCGCTTGTATTAACCTCTAAACCGATGCCTTTTTTAACCAATTCATTTAATATTCCATCAAAAATGTCTGCATAATTTTTGTATAAAATAGGTGTTTTTTCAGGATTTGGAGGGCATTTGCTAATGTAAGTTAGGTGACCTAAAACATTAAAGTTACTATGCAACTTTACACATTCATATGTTTCTGTAAAATATGTGTTTAAAGCTTCAGAAACTGTTTTATCTTTCCAAAACGGCTTATTATAAGGGTCACCGCTTTCAAGATAATGCATAGAGCCTATTACAAAATCAAAATTTTGTTTTTTGAGTAAATCGGTTAATTCTTTTTGGTTCCATTTGGTTAAACCAAATTCCACACCTTTGCGAACTTTAATATTTGATTTTAAATTGTAAGCGTTATTATAGTCTTGAGGCAAAAACAAATATGGCTCTTGGTCTTTGTTTGGCCAAAAATCATAATGGTCGGTAAAGCAAATTTCTTCAAGACCTAGTTCTTCTGCCTTTTTTATCATTATTTCGGCCGGACAATTTGAATCAAAAGAAATATTACTATGTAAATGAAAATCGAACATATTTTTCTCCTAAATTTTATAAAAATATTTTAACACAATAAAATATTTTTGTAAATACAGTTTGCAAAATTAGGCAAGAATATTTTTTTTGTTTTACCGCAAGATATTTTTGAGGTGGCATTAATGGCAAAAAGACAAGGCAAAAGAACAATTATACTTGAAAATAAGCCGAAGATAATCAGTTACGGCTCAATAGTTGGAAAAAAGGAACACGAAGGACCTTTATCAAATGAGTTTGATGAATATACTATAGACAGTTTTTTTGGTGAAAAGTCTTTTGAAAAGGCTGAAAGCAAGCTGCAAAAAACTGCGGTTGAAATAGCTTTGAAAAAGGTCGGTCTTAATGAAAAGCAGATAGATAACATTTTTGCGGGCGACCTTTTAAATCAATGCATAGGCTCTTCTTTTGGACTTCGTCAGTTCGGTATACCATTTATTGGACTTTACGGTGCCTGCTCAACAATGGCGCTCTCAACTGCTTTAGCATCAATTTTTGTTGATAGCGGTATAAGTGAACGGACGGTAGCGGTAACTTCGTCACATTTTTGCTCTGCGGAAAGGCAATACCGCTTTCCTTTAAATTATGGCTCACAACGCACCCCAACTGCGCAGTGGACTGTAACAGGCTCAGGTGCGCTTATTATTGCGAAAGAGGGAAATGGACCGTATATAAACTCAATAGCATTTGGTGAGATTGAGGACTACGGGGTAACCGATGCAAATAATATGGGTGCGGCAATGGCACCTGATGATGTTAAAATAAGACCATACCCAATGGGTGTCGGTGGCTGAGATTAGAACGAGTTTTCGGTTGTTATTTTCGCTTGTGCCTGTGTTGAAAATGCTCGAAATACTAATAAGTATTTCTCTGCTTTTCGCCTTGTCAAAGCAAAAATAACTTAAACCTAAAAAACTTCGCCCTAACTCAACCACCGCCACCCCGAAGGTATGGTCTTTTTCTACACACAAATTTGCATAAAGGGAGGTTTATCGCAAGTTTAATTTTAAACCTATACACGCCGGCTTCCTCAACGGTGGAGCAGTGATGTGGTGATTCAGATTATTAAGGTGGAATTTTTTACAATTATGTGGTATAATTAGTTCGATAAAATTTTAGTTTATAGGTGAACAGATGACTAAGCGTATCGCAAATATACTTACTTCGTGTCGCGTTCTCGGCAGTGTTTTGTTGTTGTTCTTTCCTGCATTTTCCTTAGGTTTTTATATCATATATTTCTTCTGCGGTTTTAGTGATATGCTTGACGGAACGATTGCGAGAAAAACGAACACCGTCAGTAGTTTCGGCTCAAAATTAGATACTGCCGCTGACTTTGTTTTTATGGCAGTATGCGCGGTTAAACTTTTGCCTAAGATGAACATTCCCGTTTGGCTGTGGATATGGATAGCCGTTATAGCAATTGTTAAGTTTACCAATATTATTTGGGGATTTATTCGGAGAAAGAAACTCGTGGATTACCATACCTTTTTGAATAAAACCACGGGATTGTTGCTCTTTTTTCTGCCGTTAACATTACAATTTATTGTACCCTCATATAGCTTTGCGGTAGTGTGTACCATAGCAACGATTGCTGCGATCCAAGAAGGCTACTACACAATAAAGGCAAATGAAAAATAAGAACTTGTCGAGCAAACAGCAACAACGAGTTGCTTGTGATTCAGCCTAAACTCCGCTATAATAAAAATACAGAAATAAAAGGCGGTAATGATATGGAAACAAAAGATATTATTTTAGAACTCAGGATTAAAAAAGGATTATCGCAAGACGAACTTGCTGAAAAGGTGTTTGTAACCCGGCAGGCTGTTTCTCGCTGGGAGAATGGTGAAACTATACCAAATACCGAAACGCTTAAACTATTATCAAACCTTTTTGATGTTTCTATTAATACACTTCTCGGCTCGCCGAGAGAACTTGTATGCGAGTGTTGCGGAATGCCTATTGATGACAGTAATATTAGCCACGAAAAAGACGGCGCATTAAATGAAGAATACTGCAAATGGTGCTATGCAGACGGCGAATACACTCTTGATTTTTTTGAAAAATATAAGGATCTTGGCGGAAAAGAAAAGTTTGAGGAATTTAAACAACAACTTATCCACGAATTTAACACTTTGCTTCATATTGAAGGTTTGCCAAAGGTTGAAAATCTTAATGTTCTGTCAGGCAGTTTTATCAATTTGGAATACCGCCTGCCTAATGGACAAACAGTAAAATTCCTTGATGATAATGCCACTTACCTTGGCAGCCAACTGGAATGTGAATTCGGCGGTGATCGCTGTTTCGGTATCGCCGCAAATATGGATTTCTTACTTGTTTGTACCTATGAAGAAAACGGCGAAAATCCTGAACTTGTAATTTATAAGAAAAGATAAAGCAACCGCTGAGGAATCGAAACTCCTCAGCGGCGTTTTTTACGTTTATCGGACTACCAAAGAATGACTATAGATGTAGAACTCCTCTTGGCTGGGCATCCACTTCTTTTCCTTGGGTGGAAAAGAAGCATCAAATGCTTCGACAGAGGCTATATCCTCACAGCAATCGGCAGCAGTGGAGGGGATATACATCCACTTTTTGCCGTCCAGCACGTTCGGAACGAGCTCGCAAACGAGAAGTGCCGTCGGGAAGTTGCCATCCACAACAAAGCTCACGTTCTTCTTTTTGCAACTAACGAACCCACGGCTGACGTAGTTACCCGGATTGCCGAAGTTGATGTTCACATCATAACCCATCTTGCGAGCCGCCTCAAAGGAATGCTCGATGAGCAGCTTTCCGAGCTTCTGCCTTTGATATTTCGGCGCAACGCAAAGCGGTCCGAAGGACAGTATCTCCTTACGGTTTCCTTCCTCGTCCTCAAGCCAAGCTTTGGTGTACATGATGTTGCCCACGATCTCTCCGTCCTTCTCCAGCACAAAGGCAAGCTCGGGAATGAAATCGGGGTGATTTCGCATCATGTGTACGAAGTAGTGCTCGTCCGCACCGGGCTTGTAGACATTCCAAAACGCCTCGCGGGTCAGTTCTTCTACGGCTCTGTAGTCTTTTTCTGTTTCTAAACGTATCGTCAAATTTTCCATTTTTAAATCCTTTCATAGTTGTGACGCTCGAAATACGAGAGGATTGCGAGATGTATTTGCAAACCTCTCGTTTACAATACAATCTCCAAGGTGTTGTTCTTCTTCAAACAGCATTCTCCAAAAAAATGAATTCGGCTTTCACCGTATGGTAATTGTACCACAAAACCAATGATATTGCAACCTGTCGGTATGCACCGCAGTAGACAAAGAAAAGGTATTGAGAAAAGGTGCGAAAAATGATATAATAATCTCACCGATAAATAAGAATTTGTAGGTGCGTGCAATGAACCTAATAGAATTAACTCACAAGAACGATATTTTACAAACATATGAGATTTACAAACACTGTATGTTTATGCCTACCGAAGAAAAGTTTAATAAGAAAGTAGAACAAT